>NZ_NWVL01000159.1 GCF_002382885.1 Streptomyces sp. WZ.A104 | reverse complement strand
GCGCAGGGCGTGCAGCCCGGCGGCCCGGTGACGGGCGTCGCCCCCGGCGGCGGCGAAGCGCAGCAGGGCCCAGCCGATGCCCGCCGCCCCGTCGGCGAAGCCCCCGCCGTCGGGCAGCGGGCCGGCCACGATCCGTTCGGCGATCCGCTCGGCTCCCCGCCACGCCTCGGCCCGCCCGGTGACCCGGTGCACCGCCAGGAGGGACACCAGGCCGCCCGCCGCCCCGCCGCGCACCCCGAACCCGTCCTCGGCCTCGCTCGCCGCACAGCTCAGCCGGGTCGCCGGGCCCGCCAGGTCCAGTACCTCCGGGTCGTCCAGCAGCGAGCCCACCTCGGTCAGCGCGTAGGCGATCCCGCCGAGACCCGCGAAGGCTCCCGAGCCCAGTGCCCCCAGCTCGTCCGCCCGGTCGTGCAGCCCGTCCAGCAGCCCCGGCACCGGCGCGAGCGCCTCCCGGGCCGCCTCGGCGTACCGGGGTGCCCCCGTGACCGCGGCAAGCTGGGCCAGGAACAGCGCGGGGCCGGTGTAACCGCCCGCGAGGTCCGCCGCCATCGGCGTCAGCCGCCAGTAGCGCTCCCCGAGGAGCTCCAGCCCGACCCAGTTGGTGCGGCCGGCGTGCCGGTAGGCGAGCGAGACGAGCTGGTCGCCCACCGACACGGCGGCGGACAGCAGTTGCTCGGGCTCCGGGGCCCGCGCCGCACTGCGCGCCCGGTCGCCCACGGCCGCCCGGTGCGCCGGTTCGGGCGAGGTGCTGACCATGGCGGCCCGGACGATCCGCTCCTGGTCCTGCCGGTCCACGCTGTCCATCGCGCGGATCTTCGCCTCCACCCGGGCGAGACCGGTGGTCCCGGAGGTGTCCCGTGAGCCCCCCTCGTCGCCCACGGAACCCGGCCCCGGCACGGAACCCGGCGCCGTACCCGGCACCGAGCCCGCCCCCGGAACCGCCCCCGCCTCCGAGCCCGCCCCCGGAACCGTACGGCCCGAACCGCCCCACAGCTCGGTGGAGCCCGGACGGGTGGTGAACACCGGCACATCCCCGCGCCACAGCTCCGCGATCTCCTCGTCCTCCAGGCCGGGCAGCGCGGGCGCGCCCAGGAGCGGGGTGCGCAGGAGCGAGAGCACCCGGTGCCGCTCGGCGGCGTCCCGCATCAGGTCGGGGTGGGTCGACTCGTCCAGCAGCGTCGTGTACGTCCAGGTCGGCCGGGGTACGAAACGGACCTCGTCCCGGTCGAACATCCGCAACAGCCCGCCCTTGCCGAGCAGTTCGCCCCGGTGCTCGCAGATCGCTGTGTACCCGGCGCGGAACCCGTCGCACAGCTCCTCGGTGTACGCGGAGGGGGCGGCCGCCACCCCGCCGAGCCGGGGCCGGTTGGCGGACTCGGTGAACCGCCCGGCCCGCCGCACCAGGCGCATGCGGTCCGTTCCGGTCTCCGCCCAGTCGGCGGTCTCGATCGGGGACGCGCCCGCCCGGCCCCCGCCGATGGCGGACATGTCGAGCGCGGTCGTGTCCCCGACGAGCAACTGGGGCAGCAGGCCAACCCGGTGGACCGAGTCGTGCAGGGCGCGGGCGGCCGGATCGGAGGAGCGGGCGGGCCCCAGAGGCAGGTGGAAAAGGGTCTCCACATCGACCAGGACGGGGTGCGGGCCGCAGGCGATCACGTTCTCGTGGTGCAGATCCGTGCCGTCCAGTGCGTGCAGCAGCGCCAGCAGGGCCCCCTGCCGACGGTAGAACTGCCGGGTCTCCGCCACCGAGGCGCAGGGCCGCGCCTCGACGAACTCGGCCCAGCCGTACGCCCCCCGGTCCAGCACGCGCGGCACTCGAAGCCGCGGTGCCTCCGGCAGCGAACCGAACCACTCGGTAAGGGAGTTGAAGTGCAGGTGCGCGCTCATCGGGCGTGGCTTGTAGACCAGCCGGGCGCCGTCGGCGAACCGCAGCAGCATCACCGACCGCCCTCCGCGGTGACTGTCGCCCGCACCGGCCTCGACGCCGGTGAGGGCCCCGGGGCCCGCGCCCCCGCCGAACACTCCGCCCGGGAGCCCGGCCCGGTCGCCCAACACCCCCGACGAGGGCAGCAGATGCCGGTCGGCGGCCAGCCGCGCGGCCATCTCGGCGAAGGCGTCGCCCGCGTTCAGACTGGCTGTCGCCAGGAGACGCGCCAGCACGGGATAGCCGGTGACGAGCAGGGCGAGGCCGTCACGGCGGGCGGTCACCCGTACGAAGTCCCGGAAACGCTCCCTTGGCCCCGCTCCGCTCAGCCGGCCGAGCCGACGGGCTTCGTGCAACTCGGTGACGAGGGTGCGCGCGGCGATCCGGCAGAGCCGATGTGCCAGGTGGCGCCGGAAGCCGGTGAGTACGGTGTCGGAGTCGCCCGCCGGACCGGGCGCGCCGCTGCCCACGGTCAGCGCGCCCCGCAGCCGTACGGCCGCCGCCTCCACGAACGGTGCGACCACCGGTCCGAAACCGCTGAGCCCCGGGTAGGCCCGGTCTGCGACCTCCACGTCCACGGGCGCGGCGGCGACGGCGGCCCGGGCGAAGACGGCCCAGGCGGGCTCGCTCGCGGGCCTGTCGCCGACGACGCCGGGAAGCCACCAGGGCTGCCCGTTCCGGTCCCGGAGCGGGGCGGTGGTGGCGGACGGGGCGACCGGGCGGCCGTTGCGCGGAGCGCGGGCGCTGTGTGTGCCGAGGCCACCGTCCAAGCCTCTGTCGATCAGATCCTTCTCCGCCACCGCACCGCACCTCCCCGGTCCCGGGGCGGTCCCGGTCGGGCCGCCCGGGTTCATCGTGGCGGGGAGTGGGGTGGCGGCGCATGGGGGAGTTGCCCCCAACTTTCGCCCTCCGCCCGCAGGCACCGGTCACGGCCGGGGGCGGATTCGGCATCGGCTGCTTCCCAACCGGCTGTTTCCGTCTCAGCCGGATCGCGGACGCGGTCGGCCCGATGGCCCGCCCGTCGCGGCCCCGCCCGTCACGGCCCCGCCCGCCACGGCCGTGCCGGGGCGGCCGCTCGGACTGCCGGCCGGGACGCCCCCCCCCGGGCGG
>NZ_NWVL01000158.1 GCF_002382885.1 Streptomyces sp. WZ.A104 | reverse complement strand
ACCGCCCCGCGCCATCGTGGGCTCGCCCGAGCCCGGGGCGGGGACCGATGCCCCCGCCTCGCCCCGCTCCCCCGCGGCGACCGCGCGGGCGTGGGCGGCCAGGACCGGGGGGCGGCCGCCGGGGCTGCCGGGGCGCAGCTCCACCGATGCGGTGTCCGTGATCAGCGCCCGGCGCGCGGTGTTGTACGGCTCGGAGAGCAGGTCCTCCAGGGGTACGTCGGCCGCGTCCCCGTACCAGGCCTCGCGGTCGGCCATGGCGAGCTTGCAGCCCTCGACGAGCAGGTGGACGTAGTCGGCGGAGCCGTGGGGCGGGAGCTCGGGCGGGAGGAGGGCGAGCTGCTGGAGGAAGGCGGGCCCCTGGCTCCAGCCGCCCGCCTTGGCCAGCGTCCAGCCGTTCCAGTCGTAGGTGACGGGGGCTTCGTAGGACGCGGACCAGCCCGCCAGGTCGGCGGCGGTGAGGGTGCCGGTGTGCCGGACGCCGCTGGTGTCCAGGGTGGGGACGGCGGCTTGGCGTACAAGGGCCGCGGCGATGAACCCCTCTCGCCAGACCGCGCGGGCGGCCTCGATCCGCGTGGTACGGTCCGCTCCCCCGGCTCTCTCGGCCTCGTCGATCAGACGGCGCCAGGTGGCGCCCAGAGCGGGGTTGCGGAACAGCTCACCGGGGCGCGGGGAGCGGCCGCCGGGGAGGTAGATCGCGGCGGAGGTGGTCCACTCGCTCTCGAAGAGTTCACGCACGGTCTCCACGGTCTCGCCGACCCGCTCGACGGGAGCGTGGCCGTCCTCGGCGTAACCGATCGCGTAGCGCAGCACCTCGGCCAGGTCCTTGGTGCCGTGGTCGCGCAGGAGCAGCATCCAGGCGTCGAAGGCCCCGGGGACGGCGGCGGCGAGCGGCCCGGTGCCGGGGACCAGGCCGAGGCCGAGGGAACGGTAGTGGGCGACGGTGGCCCGGGCCGGGGCGGGCCCCTGCCCGCAGAGCACCCGGACCTCCCCGTCCCCGGTCGCCAGGATCATCGGCACCTCGCCGGCCGGGCCGTTGAGGTGCGGTTCGACGACATGGAGGACGAACCCGGCGGCTACCGCGGCGTCGTAGGCGTTGCCGCCGTCCTCCAGGACCGCCATAGCGCACTGGGAGGCCAGCCAGTGGGTGGAGGACACCATGCCGAAGGTGCCCTGGAGGGTGGGCCGAGTGGTGAACACGGCTTTTCCTTCCGGTCGTTGCAGGACATACGTCCGGCGGCTGCCCCGGACGAGCAGCGTACCCCCCGTGTCGGCGGCGAGGCAGGCGTCACCCTTGGCCCGGCGGCCCTGCCGACCGCCACCGACCCCGACGGGGCGAACGCGTTCGCCGGGTACCGGCTGACCGGCTGACCGACGTAACGGAAGCGCAGGGGTCTCGCCCAGAAGGCCCCGCGGCTGCTCCAGGACCGGCTGGTCGAGCTCGGCACGGACTTCCAGGAGGGCGAGCCCTGGGCTCCGTACCTCATCACCGACCAGAACCCGACCACCAGTCAGAATCCGCTCCGCTCCGTTGACGGACGAACTGCTGAAGCGCCTCGGCCGACCAAACGGCCGGGATGGCTCAGGCCCAGTCGCGCAGGGCGGGCGGCTCGCAGAGTTCCAGCACCACTTCGCCCGTCTCCGGCTCTTCCCCGGAGACGGGCCGGACGCGTGCGCCGACCGTCACCAGATGCGGAGCCGCCCCGACGATCCGGCAGCGGAAGACGAAGCCCTCGGCGAACCGCACCAGGGATTCATTGCGCGCCGCCTCGGTGTAGCGGTGGACCACGGCGGTCCGGACGACCACTCCGTGGCCGGTCGTGCGTTCAGGCTCCAGTTCGCTCGACGCGCACACCGGGCACAGCAGCCGCCGGAAGGAGGCGGTGCCGCACCAGCGGCAGCGGTGGTAGGAAAGGCCGCACTCCTCGTGCGCCTTCTGGACGGTGCCCATTCCTGTCTGAGACACGGCTCGACCCCCTGCGCTCGACTCGGACGCGCCGCACCTGGCTGTCGGCGCGTCCGCACCATATGGCACTGAGTGCCGGACCGTAAAGGCACTGAGTGCCGATTGATGCTCAGTTCTTACCGACGGCGTCCTCGATCTGCTGGACCACGCGCCACATGGGAGCACCCTTCTGCGCCACCATCACGATGACCTCACCGTCGGCGCAGGCCCCGGCCGCGAGCCCTGCCCCGGCCCCGACCCCGACCCCGGCCCCGTCGGACGCTGCGGCCGGAGCGGGACCGGCGGGCCGCCCCCACACCTCCCGCACCATCGCGAGAGCGCGGTCGACGGCCGCCTCGGGGTCCCCCGCGCCGCCCGAGCGCAGCCAGAGCCGCAGCCCGTTGTTGTGCGCGGCGACGACGGACGCGGCGATCACCTCGGCCCGCAGCTCCCCGTCGCCGCCCGCCCCGAACCGGCCGCGCAGATGCCCCGCGAGGGTCTGTTCGTAGCGGCGCACCACGGACAGTTCGTACGTCCGCAGCCCCGGCACCTCCCGGGTGAGCCGGTAGCGCTGTACGGAGAACTCGGGGTTGGCCGCGTACATCCGCAGCACGATCCGCGCCGCGTCGCACACCGCGCCGACCGGGTCGCTGTCGTCGACCGCGGCCAGGAACTCGGTCATCTCGGCGAGACAGCGTTCGTGGTCCGGGAAGACGACGTCCTCCTTGGAGGGGAAGTAGCGGAAGAACGACCGCCGCCCCACCCCGGCCCGCGCCACGATGTCGTCCACCGTCGTCCGCTCGAATCCCCGCTCCAGGAAGAGCTGGAAAGCCGCCTGCGCGAGCGCCTCCCGCATGGGTGCCTTCTTCTCGGGTCCTCGTGCCTCGCTCATGCGGCGAAACGTAGCACCGGAAGAACGGTTTTGGCACTGGGTACCCTTTACAGAGGGTACTGAGTGCCATAATCTCTTCACTACTACGAACCACACCCAGGTGGGACCACACCCAGGTAGGCAGGAGAGCCGGCGTGAGCTTGAGGATCGTTGTCTGTGTGAAGTACGTGCCCGACGCGTCCGGTGACCGGCGTTTCGCCGATGATCTGACGTTGGATCGTGAGGATGTCGACGGTCTGTT
>NZ_NWVL01000157.1 GCF_002382885.1 Streptomyces sp. WZ.A104 | reverse complement strand
GGGACGCGGGGCCTGGGGCTGCTGGGGGGCGGCCGGCTGAGCCGGAGCCGGAGCCGAGAACTCGGCGGCCGGGACCGGGGTCACCGGGGCCGGCTTGGCCGGCGCGGGCTTCGGGCCCGGACGGGGGCCCGCCGACGGCGCGGAAGGCGCTGCCGGGGTGCTGCTCGGGGTCTCGGCCGCGGCCGGCTTGGGAGCCGGTGCGCCGGGCTTCGGGGCAGCGGGACGTGCCGCAGCGGCCGGGGAGGGCGCTGCGGGCTTCGCGGGCGTCGCCTTACGGGGCGCGCCAGGCTTGGCAGCGGACTTGCCGGCGTTGCCGCCGGGCCCCTGCAGTGCGTCGGTCAACTTACGTACAACCGGCGCCTCGATCGTCGAGGACGCCGAACGGACGAATTCACCGAGTTCTTGGAGCTTGGCCATGACGACCTTGCTCTCGACGCCGAACTCCTTGGCGAGTTCGTATACCCGGACCTTAGCCACTTCGCTCCTTTTAGGTCCGGGTTACCGCCGGACCGTCGCTACTTCATGGGCGTACTCATCGCGTACTCATCGAGTGCTCATCGCAATCTCGACCTACTTCCAACTCGCGAGGTACCTGACCGCACGGGGTCCCGTGCCGTTCACTTCTTACGGTGTCACCCGCTCGACGAACCGCGTGAGTGCCGCGGTGTCGAACGGCCCCTTGGCCTTGAAGGCCCGGGGGAATGCCCGGCGGCGAACCGCCAGGTCGAGACAGACAGAGGTGGGGTGCACATAAGCACCCCGGCCGGGCAGCGTACCGCGTGGATCAGGGGCGCAGGCGCCCTCGTCCACCACGATGCGCAGCAGCTCGCTCTTGGCCGCTCGCTCCCGGCATCCCACACAGGTTCGCTCGGGGCAAGCGCGGGCTTGCGTCCGGCCAGACACGTTTAAGTCTACCTCCCCGTACCGACCTCACCCCTTTGGGGCAAAAATCGAACGGATGTTGTCGTGATCTCAGCGCCCTACGGCCCAGATCTATTCCCTGGACCCGCTCCGGGTCAACGCCTTTCCGAGCGCTCCCGGGCCCGATCGGCCCGCTCGCGGTCGGCGGTCTCGCGCTCAGCGTCGGTCTCGGTGTCGGGCCGGATGTCGATGCGCCAGCCGGTGAGGCGGGCGGCGAGGCGGGCGTTCTGGCCCTCCTTGCCGATGGCCAGCGACAGCTGGTAGTCCGGCACGGTGACCCGGGCGGAGCGGGCGCCGAGGTCGACGACCTCGACCTTGCTCACCCGGGCGGGCGACAGGGCGTTGGCGACCATCTCGGCCGGGTCGTCCGACCAGTCCACGATGTCGATCTTCTCGCCGTGCAGCTCGGCCATGACGTTGCGCACCCGGCCGCCCATCGGGCCGATGCAGGCGCCCTTGGCGTTCAGGCCCGAACGGGTGGAGCGGACCGCGATCTTGGTGCGGTGGCCTGCCTCGCGGGCGATCGCCGAGATCTCGACGGAGCCGTCGGCGATCTCGGGGACCTCCAGCGCGAAGAGCTTCTTCACCAGGTTGGGGTGGGTGCGCGAGAGCGTCACCGACGGACCGCGCACGCCCTTGGCGACCCGTACGACATACGTACGCAGGCGCAGACCGTGGGTGTACTCCTCGCCCGGGACCTGCTCCTGCACCGGAAGGATGGCTTCCAGCTTGCCGATGTCGACCAGGACGTTCTTGGGGTCCTTGCCCTGCTGGACGACGCCGGTGACGACGTCGCCCTCGTGGCCCGCGTACTCCCCGAAGGTCCGGTCGTCCTCCGCGTCGCGCAGCCGCTGGAGGATGACCTGCTTGGCGGTGGTCGCCGCGATCCGGCCGAAACCGGAGGGGGTGTCGTCGAACTCCTTGGGCTCCTGGCCCTCTTCGAGGTCGGCCGGGTCCTCCTTGGCCCACACCGTCACATGGCCGCGCTCGTCGATCTTCACGCGCGCCCGGCGGTGGCTGCCGTCGGTGCGGTGGTACGCGATGAGGAGGGCCGACTCGATCGCCCCGACGAGCACGTCGAAGGGGATCTCCTTGTCCTGCGCCAAGCCCTTCAGAAGCTTCACATCGATGTCCACGGCTACGCCTCCTCTTCCTTCTTGTCCTTGCGGTTGAATTCGATCTCCACGCGCGCCTTGGCGATCTCGTCGAAGGCGAGGCGGCGGGACGTGGGCTTGCGGCCCTTGACCCCGGGCACTTCGAGGTCGAGCCCGTCCTCGTCCACGGCGAGGATGCGGGCGACCAGCTCGCCGGAGCCGTCGGCGGCCAGCTGGAACCGGACCAGCCGGCCGGTGGCGCGTACGTAGTGGCGGTGCTCGGTCAGCGGGCGGTCCGCGCCGGGGGAGCTGACTTCGAGGACGTACTCGCCCTCGCCCATCGCGTCGGTCTCGTCCAGCTTCTGGGAGATCGCGCGGCTCAGCTCCGCGCAGGCGTCCAGCTCCACGCCCTCCTCGGAGTCCACGATGATCCGGAGCACTCCGCGGCGGCCCGCCCGGGACACCTCGATCTCTTCGAGGTCCAGCTGCTGCGCGCTGACGAGCGGTTCAAGCAGCCCGCGCAGCCTCTCGCTCTGGGTGGTGCTCATCCGGGTGACTCCTCGGCCGCGTGTGCTGTTGTGGGGATCGTCGTGCGTCAGGTCAAAGGGTATCCGGTCGCCAGGGGTGTTGCCGTCCGCCTGCCCCGTCGGCGCGGGTACGCTCGCCTGCGGTGATCACATCAGGACAGATCCGGTCAGGACCGGTCCAGGCTCGAAGGAGAAACGTGCAGCGCACGGGGACGACGCGCAGGGGGGCGCTCACCGCCACGGGAGCTCTCGCCCTGGGTGCGGTGCTGACCGGATGCGGGGGCGACGGTGAGGCGGCGGACGGCAGGAGGCCCACGCGCTCCGGCGCCCGGGCCGACGCGGTCCGGGCCGAGCGGGCCCTGCGCGAGAAGGCGGTGCGCGACGGCGCACGACTGATCGCCCACTACGACCTGGTGGCCGAGGCCCATCCGGCGACCGCGGCGGGCCTGGCGCCCCTGCGGGCGGCCGTACGGGAGCACGGGAAGGCGCTGGCCCCGCCGCGCGCGAAAGGCGCGCCGGACGAGGCCGCTCCGCCCGCCCCCGGCCCGGTGTCCACCGACCCCGGGGCAGCGGTGAAGGAGCTGGCCGCCGCCGAGCGCCGCAGGGCCGACGCGCACACCGAGGCCCTGCTCACCGCGGAGCCGGAGCTGGCCCGGCTGCTGGCCTCGGTGGCGGCGGCCGCCGCGGCACACGCGTATCTGCTGACCGAGCTGGGCAAGGAGACCACCTCCTAATGATGTTGTCAAGCCGCCGTTGTGACCGGGAGTGCGTGTTGGAAGCACTTTCCGTCACGGATCAGGGCCCACAGGACGTTCACGCGCCGACGGGCCAGCGCGAGGACG
>NZ_NWVL01000156.1 GCF_002382885.1 Streptomyces sp. WZ.A104 | reverse complement strand
GGTCAGGGTGAGCCGCTGGGGATCACCGGTGCCGTCGAGTACTCCAGTGACCTGTATGACGCGTCCACGGTCCAGGCGCTCTTCGACCGGTGGGTCCGCCTGCTGGACGCGGCCACCACCCACCCCGACCAACCACTCGACGACATCGACCTCCTCACCTTTGAGGAACACCAACAGGCGCTCGGCACCTGGTTGGACACCGAGGCTGAGGTCGGCGAGGACCTGCTGCCGGTACGTTTCGCCGAGCAGGCGCGGGCCACGCCGGATGCCGTCGCCCTGATCGCCGGGGACACCTCCCTGACGTACGCGGAACTGAACAGCAGCGCCAACCGGCTGGCCCACGCCCTGCTGCGCCGGGGTGCCGGACCGGACACGGTGATCGCGCTCGCCCTGCCGCGCTCCGTCGACCTGGTGGTAGCTCTCCTGGCGGTGCTCAAGACCGGTGCCGCGTACCTGCCACTGGACCCGGGCCATCCCTCCGGGCGCCTTGAGTACGTGCTGGCGGATGCCGAGCCGACGCTCCTGCTGGCCACCGCGGCGACGGACGTGCAGCTGCCGGCCGGCGGAGGTTCGTCGCAGCGGCTGACGCTGGACTCCGCGGACACACAGGCGATGCTGGCCGACTGCCCCGACACCGACCCGGACGACGCCGACCGTGCCGCGCCGCTGACAGCCGCCGATGCCGCGTATGTGATCTACACCTCCGGCTCGACCGGCCGCCCCAAGGGCGTGGTCGTGCCGCACGCCGCTCTGCTCAACTTCCTCCAGGCCATGCGGCACAAGGTGCCGCTCAGGCCCGACGAGCGGCTGCTCGCGGTCACCACGGTCGCCTTCGACATCGCGGCGCTGGAGTTGTACCACCCGCTGCTCTCGGGTGCCGCGGTCGTCCTCGCGCCCAAGGAGGCCGTCCCTCAGCCGTCCGCGCTGCTCGACCTGATAGCCCGGCACGGTGTCACCGTCGTGCAGGGAACGCCGTCACTGTGGCAACTGCTGGTCGCACACGAGCCGGAGGCCCTGCGCGGACTGCGCGTACTGGTCGGCGGCGAGGCACTGCCCGTCGCCCTGGCCGACTCGCTGCGGACCCTCACCGAGGACCTCACCAACCTGTACGGACCGACCGAGACCACCATCTGGTCGACCGCCGCGGATCTGGCCGGCACCACGGGTGCACCGCCGATCGGCCGGCCGATCATCAATACTCGGGTGTACGTCCTGGACGACGGACTGCGGCTGGTCGCGCCGGGAGTGGTGGGGGAGCTGTACATCGCGGGTGCGGGTGTGGCCCGCGGCTATCTGGGCCGCCCCGGTCTGACCTCCGAGCGTTTCGTGGCCGACCCCTACGCCCCGGAGCCCGGTGCCCGGATGTACCGTACCGGTGACCTGGTGCGCCGGAACCCGGACGGGGAGCTGGAGTTCGTCGGCCGTGCCGACCACCAGGTCAAGATCCGCGGGTTCCGTATCGAACCCGGCGAGATCGAGGCCGTGCTGAGCGACCATCCCGACATCGCCCAGGCCGCCGTCGTCGTCCGCGAGGACGAACCCGGGGACGCCCGGCTGGCTGCCTACGTCGTCGCCGACACCTCGGCGCGCGCGTACGACGAGGAGGTCGAGCAGAGCCAGCTGAGCGAGTGGCAGGACCTGTACGACTCCGTCTACGCCACCGCGCCCGGGACGGAGTTCGGCGAGAACTTCGCAAGCTGGAACAGCAGTTACGACGGTCAGCCGATTCCGCTGCCCGAGATGCTGGAGTGGCGCGACACGACCGTCGACCGCATCAGGACACTCCGCCCCCGCCGCGTCCTCGAAATAGGCGTGGGCACCGGACTGCTCCTCGCCCGGCTGGCACCCGACTGCGAGGAGTACTGGGGCACCGACTTCTCGCCCACCGTCATCAAGGACCTTCAGCGCCACGTCGACGCCGATCCCGCCCTCGTCTCCCGGGTCCGACTGCGCACCCGGCCCGCCCACGACTTCGACGGCCTCCCCGCAGGCCACTTCGACACGATCATCCTCAACTCCGTCGTCCAGTACTTCCCCAACGCCGGCTACCTGGAACAGGTCGTCGCGAACGCGGTCCGCGCGCTCGCTCCCGGCGGGGCCCTCTTCATCGGCGATGTCCGCAACCCGCGGCTGCTGCGCACCTTCGCCGCAGCCGTCCACACCGCGCGCGCAGTCGACCCGACGGACACGGCCGCCGTTCGCCGAGCGGTCGAGCAGAGCCTCGTCCTGGAGAAGGAACTCCTGGTGGACCCGGAGTACTTCACCGCGCTCGCCCACCACATCCCCGACCTCGCGGGCACCGACATCCAGCTCAAACGCGGCACAGCCCACAACGAACTCACCCGCTACCGCTACGACGCCACCCTCTACAAAACCGGCATCACCCCCCACCCGCTCACCGACATCCCCACCCGCCCCTGGCCCCGGCACACCGACCCCGGCGCCACCCTCGCCGATCTGCACCGGCACCTCGAAACCGAATGCCCTGCCCAGCTCCGCGTCACCGGCGTCCCGAACCCCCGCCTCGCCCACGAACTCGCCGCTCAGCACACCCTCTACGGCGACACGCCTCCGCCCGCCGACACCGACGTCACCCAGATCCCCCTGGAAGCGTTCCAGGCCCTGGGAGACGAACACGGCTACTGGACCGGCATCACCTGGAGCACCCACGACCGCGACACCGTCGACGTCATCCTCCTCGACCGGAGCCGACCTGCCGAGGGCACTCCTGTGGGTACCTACGCCCCAGCCGGTACGGCCACCTCCGTCACGCCCCTGTCGACCTGGACGACCAACCCCGCCGCCCGCCGGGGCACCGGCGCCCTCGTCACCAAGCTCCGCGAGCACAGCCGTCACCATCTGCCCGACTACATGGTCCCCGCGTTCATCGTCCCCCTCGACCGGCTCCCGCTGACGGCCAACGGCAAGCTGGACCGTGCGGCGCTCCCGGAGCCGGACTTCTCGGTGTCGGCCGCGGGGCGGGAGGCGCGTACGCCGCAGGAGCAGATCGTGTGCGATCTGTTCGCGCAGGTCCTCGGGCTGTCGCGGGTCGGGGTGGACGACGACTTCTTCCACCTGGGCGGGCATTCGCTTCTGGCCACCCGCCTGATCGCCCAGGTCCGGGCAGTCTTCGGGGTCGAGCTGGAGCTGCGCTCGCTCTTCGAGGGTCCGACGCCGGCCGAGGTGGCCACGCTCCTGGACACCGCGGGGCCCGGCCGTCTGGCGCTCACACAGCGGCAGCGGCCCGACGTCATGCCCCTGTCGTTCGCCCAGCGCAGGCTGTGGTTCATCCACAAGATGGAGGGACCCAGCGCCACCTACAACATTCCGCTGGCACTGCGGCTCACAGGTGAGCTGGACCGCGACGCGCTGCGGGCCGCCCTGGGCGACCTCGTGGCCCGTCACGAGAGTCTGCGGACGGTGTTCCCGGAGACCGAGGGCGTGCCGTACCAGCACGTACTGGCGCCCGAGGCGGCCGTACCGCGCCTGGTCGTCACCCCGACGACCGAGGCGGAACTGCCCGACGTCCTCACGGCGGCGTCCCGCCATCCCTTCGACCTCGCGGCCGAACCGCCCCTGCGAGCAGACCTGTTCGAGCTGTCGGCGCAGGAATACGTGCTGCTGATGGTGGTCCATCACATTGCGGGTGATGGTTGGTCGTTGGGTCCTTTGGCTTCGGATCTGGCTCGTGCTTATGCGGCGCGGGTGCGGGGGGAGGTGCCGGGGTGGTCGGATCTGGTGGTGCAGTACGCGGATTACACGTTGTGGCAGAACGAGTTGCTGGGTGATCAGGATGATCCGGAGAGTCTGTTCGCGACACAGATCGATTACTGGACGCGGGCGTTGGCGGGGTTGCCGGATCAGCTGATGCTGCCGGTGGATCGTCCGCGTCCGGCGGTGATGTCGTATCGGGGGGATTACGTCACGGTCGATGTCGATGCGGAGCTGCATCAGCGTCTGGCGGATCTGGCGCGGTCTACGGGTGCGAGTCTGTTCATGGTGTTGCAGGCGGGTCTTGCGGCTCTGCTGTCGCGGTTGGGTGCGGGTCGGGATGTTCCTTTGGGGAGTCCGATCGCGGGTCGTACGGATCAGAGTCT
>NZ_NWVL01000155.1 GCF_002382885.1 Streptomyces sp. WZ.A104 | reverse complement strand
CTTCGACACTGCGAAGCAACCACTTTGAGAGTGCGACCCTACCGCAGTGCCGCACTCCCGTGTGCGTACCCGCGTCCCCGCCCTGCCTCAACGGCCAGGGTTGATGCGTGGCGTCGGCGGTGGCGCATGAGCGGTCTACCCGACAACGCGAATACCCGCGTTCCCTGGTAGACGCGGGTTGCCGCACCGCTCTAGCGTCGTCATCTACAGGGATGAGCCCTGCACGGAAGAGGGGGAATCATGGCGCGAGATGATCTGTACCGCCTTACGGGAAACACTGGCGGCCCCAACTGCGACGATGACGACTGCCCGAACCTGTACGTGGATAAGGCGGACGGCGGGATCGTTGTGCAAGGGGATCGGTGTTCCGCCTTCCAGCCTCCGGCCGGTGAGGCACTGGTGAAGATTCCCGAGCACGTTCTCAGGGAGGCTGTTCGTGCTCTTGGATGGTGACGCCTGGCGTGATTTCTTCGACGCCTTCGAGCGTGAGGCGTGGCGATTCGAGGCACAGCCCACGTACACCATGCCCAAGGAACAGGAGAACGTAGCTCGGTACCTGAGAGGTGAGGCTAAGCCGCTTGGACACAACTCGCGCTGGCATGAGCGGGTCCGGGGGTACAAGGATTCCGGGCGCAGCATCGGACGTGTTCGCGTTGTGCGTCGCCCCCTAACCGAGTATCAGCGCTATCAGTTCGCCTGGGGAATTCCGGGAAACATCGAAGCCGGTGAGGACATCCGGATTCTGGACGTGACGCACGACGACTACGGGTTGCCCCTCACTGGCTGCGACTGGTGGATGTTCGATGGAAGGCGTATCGCTCACCTCAACTTCCGCCCGGACGGCACGCAGGTAAACCGCGAGGTGTACGAGGGAGACCCTGCGCCCTATCGGGAATGGAAGCGGATCGCCTTGGAGCGTGCCGTTCCTTTCGGGGAGTACGTGAAGGGCCTTGACGTTCCAACCTGAGCAGCTAGGCCAGTCCAAAGCTGATCTAGCCGCGTCGCTTCGAGAGCTGCGAAAGCGGGTCGGACTTTCCCAGGTTCGACTCGCTCAGCGCTGCAACATGTCACAGACGAAACTCAGCAACATCGAGACTGGCAGGGTAGGGCCGAACCTCGTTGACGTGGAACTGATCCTGAGAGTTCTGGAGGCTTCCCCGGCGGAAGTGGCTGAGGTGATGTCACTTGCCAGGCTCGCTAATACGGAGTGGCAGGGCAAGCGGGCGTCGTGGCGAAGGGGCCTAGAGAAGCGACAAGCGGAGTTGGCTGGCCTGGAGTCTGAAGCCACGACGCTCCGTTACTTTCTGCCCGCTATGGTGACCGGACTTCTCGCTACACCGGAGTACGTAAAAGCCAGTCTCAGCGGATCGCCAGGCGATAAAACGAAGACGGTCGCCAGGAAGCTGGAGAGGCAGGCGGTTCTCTATGACTCCACCAAGACGTTCACTTTCCTACTGACGGAACAAGCGGTGAGATGGCCCGTGATCCACCGGGCTGCCATGGCCGTGCAGGTTGACCGTCTCGTATCGCTGTCCCACCTGCCAAACGTGCGCATCGGCGTACTCCCGATCGAGTCGGTCATGAGTCGTGGACCTATGAATACTTTCACTGTCTACGACCAGCGTCTCGCTACGGTGGAGACTTTCACGGGGCGAATAGTCTTCCAGGATTCTCGGGATATTGCCGAGCATCTAAGGGTGTTCGAGATGTACGAACGAAACGCTCTCTTTGGTGAAGATGTGAGGCGAGCGCTCACGGAGTGGGCGAATCTCTTCCGTTCATGATCTTTATCCCGCAACGCGAATAACTGGCCGACTGGCCGCGTGGTAGATGGATCATCTGTCGCTGAACCCGGATCGGAAGGCGCACGGTGTGAGCGAAAGGCGGACGACCATGAGCGGGCCGGTACATCTGACTCTTCCCAAACCGCCCCCGAAACCGAAGGCTGGTTGCGGTGTGTGCGAGGCGCTTGCCAGACAGAGGCAGACGGCGCGGGACAGGGGCGATCTGTCGGCGGCGACGGATGCCGATGTGGAGATTCGCAACCACCCGCACAAGACGCGGGGGAAGCGGTGAGCCGCGCTCTGCTGCGCTACGTCAGACACCGGATCGCGCAGCATCCGGATACGGACGTGACCTACGAGGCGGAGTGCCTGCACTGCCAGTGGAAGGCGACGCCTTCAACGGACGGTGCGGCAGTGGACGTGGAGTGCATGAGCCACACCGGCCGGAGTAACCATCGAGGGTTCCGGCGTATCTGTACGTCGTTCGCGATGGTGGTTCGCGACGACGGGCAAGCACCCGTCATGCCGGGGGACGGCGAGCAACACAGTCGGCCCCGTGAGGGGCCTACAGCCCTGGCGTGACGGAAGGGGCGCGCGAGAGCGACAGCGCCCCTGTGCTGGCCCCTGTCAGCTTCCCCCGTGGCTGGCAGGGGTCGGCATCGTCCGGATCGCTCAGACGGCGACACAGGCCCGTGCATGACAGCGGCCCCCGACGTGATGCCGGGGGCCTGCCTGTGCGTCCGTGTGCGTCTGTCTCAGGCGCTCTCTCCAAGGTGGCGGTACAGCGTGGCCCTGCCGATTCCCAGGGCCTTAGCGATGGACGTGACGCTCTCCCCCTTGCCGTGCCGGGCACGGGCCACAGCTAGCTTGTCGTCGTCCACCACGGACGGACGCCCACCGACGTTGCCCTTACGGGCCGCAGCGTCCAGCCCTTCCAACGTCTTCTCCCGTATGCCTTCCCGCTCCACCTCTGCACTGACGGCGAGGACGGCGAACACGATCGCGCCTGCCCCGTTCGGGTCGTACACCCCTTGCAGGGGACCGGACAGGAGTTCCAGTTGGATGCCGTCCGCCTGAAGGGTGGAGGACAACGTCATGAGTTCCGCCGCACTGCGGGCGAGCCGCTTCATCTCCACCACAGTCAGGATGACCGGTTGGTTCGGCGCGGCTGCCTTGATCTCCCGTGCCAGCGTGAGCGCCTTCTCAAGCTCCGGCCGCTCCTTCACACGGGTACTGATCTTCTCCGAGAACACGCGGGTGCAGTCGGCACGGGCAAGCATGTCCAACTGGGACTGGAGTTCCTGTCCAACAGTGCTGCACCTGGCGTAGCCCAGTCGGATCGCTGCGCCCGGCGTCGCGTCGGGTGCCTGCTGAAGGGGTGCGCCCTGTGTCCATGCCTTGCCGGGGTTGCGGTCGGCCGGAGTCTTCACGGTCAGTTCCGCTTTGAGCGCGGGCACCAGGGCGAAGCGGCCCGTGTGGTAGTTCGCTGCCACCTTGCCCGTGGTCGTACGGCAGGGGCTACCGGAGGGGGCCTGGCACTTCGGGCAGTCGTGACGTTCGACCTGTGCGGCCGGGGTGTTCGTGGTCATGACGAGACAGTCCCATAAACGTGTCCCGAAAGCTAGTCCGAGGGGAGATGTTTCGGGACGGGTTACGGGACAGTCGAGCGGGGGTGAAACGGACACGCCCCGAGCGTGGCCCAACAGTCCCGATAACGAAGGTTTGCGAGACGCCATGTCGTGGCTGCTCTGACGCTGCGGACAGTGAGGCGCTGCCGCGCCCTGCCTTGCGCTTCCCCCTGCCCTTACGGCTGCGTCTGCATCGGCAAAAGGCTGTGCGCCTGCCTTACGGCCTACCGTCTGTCCACCGCCTCTCGGGTAGACGTGCGGCCTGTCGGCCGCTCACGTAGGCGCACAGCCGTTCGCCTGCCAGGGAAGCGACGGCGACGGAGCAGAGGTAGGGGCAGAGTCGAGACGTGAGGCGACGGCGGAGGGGTGGGGGTATGACCCCCTGAAGGGTCCTTGCCGCACCGCCGGGTCTTGGCAGAAAAGATCGCGCCCCGGTTTCAAGGTCGATCAGGGTTTAAGGCACCGGCGGGGGAAGTGTCATCGGTAGACCTTGGCAGGGCTCCCGTTGCCACGGTTTCAGGGGGCGTCAGAGCGGCCTGCACCCTCGGCCGGCGCAGGGATAGTGCCTGATCACAGGCTTACACCAGCCTTGCTGGCAACGGCGGCGAGGTGCAGAGAGTGAAGGCTTTCGCCCCTTGCTCTGGAGTCTTCGACAGGTGGCCGCGTAGCGGCCCACAAGCCGTATGCCCTTGGTCTAGCGGGCTTGCTCCGTGGGGGCGCGGCAGCGCCCCACTTGGCTTGCCCCTTGCCCTTGCTCTGTCGGCCCCTTCCGGGGCCGCTCCGCCGTTGAGTGCTTGCGACTGTGGCGGCGGAGCCGCCCCCATCCACTTGCCACTTGCCTCCTTGCCTGTGGGGCGCTGTCGCGCCCTGCTTCTCTTCGCCGCTGGAGTAAGGGGCTTCCCTATGTCGGCCCCTTCCGGGGCCGCACTGTCGTAGATCCTTCGGCTTGCGCCTGTACGTCTTCACCTTGACGTACATCGCTTGGAGTCTTCCAAGAGAGATAGAGAGGGGCTGCACGTCGCCCCAGGTCAAGAGGCTGTGGCGGCACGTCTCGCGTGTCGTTGGGTGCCGTATCGACATGCCTGGCGTGTGGGTGCCCAGCTTGACTGGCACGCCTGGCGTGTGGCCTACG
>NZ_NWVL01000154.1 GCF_002382885.1 Streptomyces sp. WZ.A104 | reverse complement strand
CGCACTCTTCGACGGCGACTGGACCGCCGAGGACCCCGCCCCGGCCTTCACCTGACCAGTGGCAGCAGCCTGTAGGCGACCGGTGATTCCCGTCAGCCGTACGCTGGCGGGACTTCACCGCCCTGTGGTGCTAGGCCCCCGTCGCCTGCAGAACGCGCGGCGTCTTTTGGTCTCGAAGCCATCGCGTGTCGGCCTTCGACCGGAGTCCCCTCCTTCTACTGTCTCTCCCATGGGCCATTCCTGCGCCGAGTGCGGGTACCAGTACCCGGACGATGTGATCGAGCAGACGGTGCCGGAGGAGCGCCGGTGCCCGCAGTGCGGAAGCTCTCGAGTTAGCGCTGAAGCACCTGCGGGCCCCGCGGCTGCTTCCGCCACGGCTTACGGCCCCGAGAAGATTGCGGTCGCGGCCCGTCTGTGGCCGCGCTGGGCCAGTATTGCGATCGACCGGGCGCTGGCGGCCCGCGTGGCTCGTGAGCAGGCTGTGGCAGCGAAGGACCCCACCACGGAGTCTTCCTCGCTGAATGAGGAGTTCGACGCTGCGCTGGTCGCTGTGTCCGCCTCAGCGCACACGCTGGATGCCTTCTACGGCTCGGTGGTACCGGCAACGCGTCGGGCCGAGTGGAGGGCCAACCGCACCAAGCGGCGCACGGCGATTCACGAGGGTCTGAAGCTCGTGTTTGCTACTGGACCTCGCAACGCTGCCTGGGGCGACGAGTTTAAGTGGCTATTCTTTCTTCGGGATGCGTCGGTCCACCATGAGGAGAGGCCCAGGGAGACGGTTCCCCATCCGCCTCTGGGCACGCACACCGGACCGGAGTACGCCGACTACTCGACGGAGTCAGCAGACCGAGCAGTCAGATTGATGTTGGACGTCCTGCGCTGGTGTGTCGATAACCCACGGGCCAAAGCGCCCACTACCGGGCCCCAGGCACCCACGGCCGATGAGTGGGCTAGGGACAACGAGCCGGCGGTGGCTGGCCTGGAAAGCCGTTGGGCGTCGGCGTGACCGTCGGCGACCGGCGTTCGGGGTCGGCTTGCGACTTCGGGAGTACGGCTCTGATCTCGAGCGCGACCACCTTGGTAGCGCGCTGATCATCACTGGCCGCTACGTGTCGTCGTTCGCGCTCTCTTCGATGAGCTGGCTCTGGTGTCGGATGTCCATGGCTTGGTCGTTGGTGAGGTCGTACTGGGAGAGGATGCTGATCTCCGTGCGGGCTCCCTCGATGTCGCCTGTGCGCGCCAGGACTTCGGCACGCTGGGAGCGCAACCCGATGATCACGTCCTGTAGGTTCTCCTCCTCGGCCGCGAGCATCAGCGTGTCGAGAATCTTCAGTGCTTCGCCTGGGTTGGTGAGGCGGAGCACGTCTGCGACGTCCTGTCCGGAATTGATGGCCGACCGCGTTGCGCCTGAGACGGCATAGAGCTTGTGTGCCCGCACGGCCCAGGGGGCGAAGTCCATGCGGTTGAGTTTGCGGTAGACGAGGACAGCCAGGCCGAAGCAGTCGGCGAGCCGCTTGAAGTCGTCGGGAGTGTCACTGTTCACGCACTTCGCGTGCAGCTCGGCTGTCGGGGTCAGGAGATCGTCGTCTTCGAGACCGAGGTGATCCATGTAGGCGAGGGCAACCTCCATGGCCAAGAGTCCCGCTTCTTCATACTGTCCGGCTGTCCACAGCGCGGCTGCGTAGCCATACCGCAGGGCTCGGTCGTACCGGGACGGGGCAGGGGTCTGTGCCTGGGCCTCCACGTAGGCGGTCTTGAGCTGCCTGATGTCGCCCGATTCGCCGTAGAGGTAGAACCTTCTGCTGGCGAGCAGCATCCGCTCCCGCTGGCCGAAGTCTGGATGTCCGGCCCTGTGGAGTGTCTCCATGGCCTGCACGTGAACCGCGAGAGCCTCCAGGTCACCGTCCCTGTGCGCCCACACAGAGAGCGCGTTGTGGGCGTCGAACCGCAGAGCAGTGTCCGCGTCGGGTGCGTGTGCTGTGTCGGCGAGCATGGCACGCACCTCGCGGGGGTACCCGCGTTCGAAGAATCCCTCCTGCTCGGTGAGGGCGATCAATTCGTCTATCTGCCCGGTTGAGCCGAGCAGGCGCATCCAGCGGGAGAGCCGGTCAGGGCCCTTGTGGCCTTCGAGGAGTCGACACAAGGTGCGTAGTAGCCGGTCGGCTGCTTCCTCGCCGAACTCCTCCACCATCGAGGCAGCCAGGGGGCGGACAGCGTCGTGGAGCTTGAGGTGACCGTCGGCGAACGGCTGCGTCAGACCGTGGGCGGCAAGTTCCCGAGCAGCACGTACGGTGTCGGGCGCGCGCTCCGCACCGATCTCCGCGGCCAATTGCTGCAGCTCATCGCGCGTCAACGGCACTTCGGCAAAGGCAAGGAGTCCAGCGAGCTTCTTAGCTGTCTCGTTCAGGCGTCCGAAGGACTGTTCCAGGATGAGCTCCTGGGCAGTGCTCTTGAAGTGTGTCCGCTCTTCGAAGGTGTTGCAGAAAGCTGCGGCGTCGGCGTTGTACTCGCTGCGGGTCAAAGCAGCCGCCTGGAGGACGTAGAGAGGCAGGCCACCAGTGAGCGAGCAGACGCGTCGTGCGGTGAGGTAGTCGGTTCTGCAGCCTTCGGCAGCGAATGCCTCGGCGATGGTGTCGACGGTCCACCCGGGCAGCATTTGTGCGGTGATTCCGAGGTGGGCCTCGAGTACCGTCTGGTCGGGCCAGGGCTGCGCCAGCAAGATCAAGTGCACAGTGGGAAGCGCGTCGACCAGCATCCGGATCCCGTTCGTGGGGAGCCGGTGGGCGTTGTCGAGCACGACAGCGACGACTGTCGATGTTCGCGTGAGCCGCAGGTGGACTGCCCGCAAGACCTCCACGCTCGACCCGTGGGGCAGTTCCCCTCCCACCAGGCTGCTCAGGTGCCGGGCTGCGAGCTCGCGGGCCATTGACTCGGCGACGGCCTCAGTCGACACGCCGTCTGCGACGTCGCAATACGTGACGGACAGAGGGCACCGTTCAGCCGCATGCGCGGCCCAGGTGGTCTTCCCTGCACCGGAGTACCCCACCACCAGCCGCACCCGCTGCTCCCCGACCAGCTCCGGATCGCTCTTCTGCGGCCAGTACATTTCGGGAACCTCAGGGAACGCCTGCAGCTCCTCGACGAACTGCTCAAACAACCCAGGCAGGTCAGCTGCAACGAACGCCTGACCGCGAGCCCCAGTGGATGCGTACTGCACCCGGGCAGCCAGCTTCTCCACCAGTGTCTGCGGCTTCAACGCAAGGAACGGCACCCGCTCAGCCTCGGCTGTGCACCACTGCAGCATGCCGTCCAGGTCCCCGGCCGGCGGAGGCAGCCACCTGTCGTGCCCTGCCGGCCCCCCGGGCCACAGCAACTGCACGTCGCCCGGCCAGCCCACTGTCCGGGTTTTGGCGACCAGGGCGGGACCCGGCTGAGCGTTGCTGACCACGACCAGCACGGGGCTCCCGCTGCGCCGACCTTCATCGTGCTCCGCGCGGATCTTCCTCTGGAACTGTTCGACCGCGTCGCGAATGTCGCTCCACACCAGGACGCCACTCTGCCGGGTCTTGACCTGGAGATACAGCTGCCGGCCCGGGAGCACGACCTCAAGATCCTCGTCCCGCTCCACTAGCAGCGTCTGGGCACCCGCATCCCGCAGCCTCAGCAGGCACCCGACGGCATACAGATGCTGGTACGTGAATCCGCGATGGGTAGCCTGAATACGCAGCTGCTGCGCCGCATCGAGGGGGAGGTCCCCGACGAACTCCGGTACCTCGTCGTGATCAGCACCCTCTGATACTGGCCTGTCCCCACGCATGACGTCAGATTATCTGCAGGACAGCTGCGACACCTGCCGTGTTTTAAGGCTGGATGCGGGCGCTATCGAGACGCCGGTGGACCATGGAGAGAGTGGTGAGTAGTTCGAGGAGTTCCTCGTCGGTGACGGTGCGGTGTAGCCGGGGGTCGTGGGCGGCCGGGTTCCGGTACATGCTGAACAGGCCCTTGATGAGGGTCGCAAGGCCTTTCTGCTCGTCGAGTTCCGTCGGCGTGCTGCCCGTGTTGACGGACACCCGGGCGGTGCCGCCGCCGGGCATGAGGACAGCGTCGACGAGCCGCGCCCCGTCGAGCTGTTCGCCGGTCAGCTGCCGTAGCCGGTCGGCGACCGACTTGACGGCCTCCAGGCTGGCGTGGAACGCGTTCTTGGCGAGGATCTCCTCGGTGCAGTAGCGCAGCACCTGAGGGTGCGTGCCGCGACGGCGCAGCTCGGAACGAAGGGAGCTCGCATGCCGGGCCGCGTCGCTGAGCGTTGCGGCAGCCGGACCGCGGGCGAGACGGCCCTCCTCGTTGACGCGCAGACCGATGTGGACGAGGACCTCGTTGAGGTCGTCACGGCGCCGGGAGAACACCTGCGGCTGCTGCGCGTACCGCACCGGAGCCATGGCATGGTTCACGAACACGACCACACAGTTCGCCGCCCGGTCACGGTCCTGACGCGCCAACAGCGCCCGCGCGAGACGGTCACGCTTGCTGGAGCCGTCCTGGTCCGGGACACCCGAGAGCGCCAGGAGGTTACCGATCTCCCGGCCCGTGAGCCCGTCCGCCGTGTCGGCGAGA
>NZ_NWVL01000153.1 GCF_002382885.1 Streptomyces sp. WZ.A104 | reverse complement strand
GTCGTATGGACCGGGCGGCTCTCCGTCGCCGAGCATCCGTGGCTGGCCGACCATACGGTCCACGGTTCGACGGTGCTGCCCGGTGCGGTGCTGGTGGAGCTGGCCCTCCAGACCGGCGAACGCGCCGGATGCGGCCGTATCGAGGAGCTGACCCTCCAACAGCCCCTGGTGTTCGCCGGAACCTCCGGGGTGCGGCTTCAGGTCTCCGTCGCCGGTCCCGACGACACCGGACGGCGCGCCGTGACCGTGCACTCCTGCCCGGTCGACGGCGGAGCCGCCGGGGCCGCTCTGCCCGGCGCGGAGGTGTGGACCCTGCACGCCGCGGGCCAGTTGGGGCCCGCCACCGAACCTCCGGTTGCCGCAGCACCGGCGGTGTGGCCACCGCACAGCGCCGAGGAGATCGACCTGGGCGACGACTTCTACGAGCGGCTGGCCGACCGGGGCTACGCGTACGGTCCGGTCTTCCGGGGCCTGCGCCGTGCCTGGCGGCTGGGCGACGAACTGCTCGCCGAGGTCGCGCTCCCCGAGGCGGCGGCCGACGGAGGCGCCTACGGCGTCCATCCGGCCCTCCTCGATGCCGTCTTCCACGCCTCGATCGACCCGGCCGACGACGAGGTGCGCCTGCCGTTCGTATGGTCCGGCGTCGAACTGGCCCGCACGGGCGCGACCGCCGTACGGGTCCGCCTCACCGGCTCCCCGGGCGGTGACCTGTCCGTACGGGTGACGGACGAGTCCGGCGCACCGGTCCTGTCGGTCGACCGGCTGCTGGCTCGCCCCGTGGCGCGCGAGCAGCTGCGGGCGGTGGGCGGGGCGTCGCGTGACGGACTGTTCGACGTCGTGTGGAGCCCCGTCCACGTCACCTCTGAGCTCCCGGCGACCCTGGGCGCGTGGGATGCCCTCGACGAGGGCCGTGACACCCCCGAACTGGTCGTCTGGTCGTCCGACAGCGGCCCGGGAGCGCCCCACGACGCCTCGGCGGTCGCCGCCCGCGCCCTGGACGTCGTCCGCGCCTTCCTGGCGGATGAGCGGTTTGCTGATGCGCGGTTGGTGGTGGTGACGCGGGGTGCTGTGGGTGTGGTTGGCGGCGAGCGTGTCCGGGGTCTGGGGGCGGCTTCGGTGTGGGGTCTGGTGCGTTCGGCGCAGGCGGAGCATCCGGGGCGGTTGGTTCTGGTGGATGTGGAGCGGGGTCTTGACGCGGTGGCGGAGGAGGCCGCGGTGCGTACGGCGTTGGGTGTGGCGGAGCCGCAGGTGGCGGTGCGGGGCGGGATGCCGTTTGTTCCTGGTCTTGTGCGGCTCGCGGTTGCTTCGGGGGCTGATGGTCCGGTGGTGTTCCGTCCGGGTGGCACGGTGCTGGTGACGGGTGGCACGAGTGGTCTGGGTGCGTTGGTGGCGCGTCGGCTTGTCGCTGTGTACGGGGTCCGGGATCTGTTGTTGGTCTCGCGGCGTGGTGCGGCGGCCGAGGGTGTGGGTGATCTGGTGGGGGAGCTTGAAGGGGCGGGTGCGTGTGTCCGTGTCGAGGCGTGTGATGTGGGTGACCGTGAGGCGGTGGCGGCTTTGTTGTCGTCGATCCCGGGTGACCGGCCGCTCACGGGTGTGGTGCACAGTGCCGCCGTTCTTGATGACGGTGTGGTCGAGACGCTGACCGCCGACCGGTTGGCCGGTGTCATGCGGCCCAAGGCCGACGCGGCACTGCACCTGCACGAACTGACGGCACACCTCGACCTCACCGCCTTTGTTCTGTTCTCGTCCCTCGCCGGGACGCTGGGCGGCGCCGGCCAGGCGGGCTACGCCGCCGCGAACACCTTCCTGGACGCCCTCGCGCACGACCGGCGGGCGCAGGGGTTGCCCGCCGTCTCCCTGGCCTGGGGCTGGTGGGGCTCCGACGGCGGCCTCACCGGCGGACTGTCCGACGTCGACCGGAGCCGCCTCTCCGCTCTCGGGCTGACGGCCATGTCGGCCGAGGAAGGGCTCGCGCTCTTCGACGCGAGCCTGGTGGCCGACCGTGCGCTGGTGGTCCCTGCGCTCTTCGACCCGGCCGCACTGCGGCGGCGCGGCGTGGACGGTGTGCCGCCCGTGCTGCGGTCGCTGGTGCCCGGCGGGACGCGGCGCGGTGGGCGCGCCGGTGGGACGGGCGGCGGAGCGAGCCTCGCGGCCCGGGTGGCCGGTCTGGCGGACCACGAGCGGCTCCGCGCCGTCCTGGACGTCGTCCGTGCCGTCGCGAGCGAGGTACTGGGCTACGGGCCCCGTCAACTCGTCGGCACGGAAACACCGTTCAAGGACCTGGGCTTCGACTCGCTGATGTCCGTCGAGCTGCGCAACCGCCTCAACCGCGCCACCGGTCTGCACCTCGCGGCCTCCCTCGTCTTCGACCACCCCACGCCCCGGCGCATCGCCGAGCACCTGGCGCGTGAGCTCGGTGGCCGGGTGGACCGGCAGCCTGCCCCCGCCGTGGCCGCCACGCCCGCCACGGACGACCCGATCGTCATCGTGGGAATGGCCTGCCGCTATCCCGGAGGAGTACGTACCCCCGACGAACTCTGGCAGCTCGTCCGCGACGGCCGCGACGCGATCGGCCCCTTCCCCGACGACCGGGGCTGGGGTCCCGAGATCGCCGACGGGGGGTTCGCCGCGCAGGGTGGATTCCTCTACGACGCGGCGGAGTTCGACCCGGGGTTCTTCGGGATCTCGCCGCGTGAGGCGCTGGCGATGGACCCCCAGCAGCGGCTGCTGCTGGAAACCTCCTGGGAGGCGGTGGAACGGTCCGGCATGGACCCCAGGTCGCTCATGGACACGCGGACCGGTGTGTTCGCGGGCGTCATGTACCACGACTACGCCGCGCGTCTGCCGGACATTCCGGAGGGCCTGGAAGGCCTCCTCGGCTACGGCTCCGCGGGCAGCGTGGCGTCCGGCCGGCTGTCCTACTCGCTCGGGCTCTCGGGTCCGTCGATGACGCTGGACACCGCGTGCTCGTCGTCGTTGGTGGCTCTGCACCTGGCGGCGGACTCCCTGCGCCGGGGGGAGAGCGATCTCGCCCTGGCGGGCGGCGTGACCGTGATGGCGTCGCCCGGAGCCTTTGTGGAGTTCAGCCGCCAGGGCGGACTGTCGTCGGACGGGCGGTGCCGGGCGTTCGGTGCGGGTGCGGACGGTACCGGCTGGTCCGAGGGTGTTGGTGTGCTGGTGCTGGAGCGGTTGTCGGACGCGCGGCGCAACGGGCATCGGGTGCTGGCGGTGGTGAAGGGGTCGGCCGTCAATCAGGACGGTGCGAGCAACGGCCTGACCGCTCCCAGCGGCCCGGCCCAGGAGCGGGTCATCCGTCAGGCCCTCGCTCATGCCGGACTCTCGGCCGACGAGATCGACGCGGTGGAGGCGCACGGTACGGGCACGAAGCTGGGTGACCCGATCGAGGCGCAGGCGCTCCTGGCGACGTACGGGCAGGGAAGCGAACGCGAACAGCCCCTCTGGCTAGGAGCGTTGAAGTCGAACCTCGGGCACACGCAGACGGCCGCAGGCGTGGGAGGGGTCATCAAGATGGTGATGGCGATGCGCCACGGTGTGCTGCCCCGCACCCTCCACGCGGACGAGCCGACACCACTGGTGGACTGGGAAGCCGGTGCGGTGAAACTGCTGGACGAGGCCCGCCCGTGGCCGGAAGGAGCGGAGGGCCGCCCGCGCCGGGCGGCTGTGTCCTCGTTCGGGATCAGCGGCACGAACGCCCACGTGATCCTTGAGCAGGCCCCCGAGGAAGCTCAGCCGGTGGCGGAAGGCTCGCAGGACGGCGGCCTGGTGCCGGTGCTGGTCTCCGCCCGCACGGAAGAGGCACTGCGGGCACAGGTGCGACAGCTGCGCGAGCACGTGGCGGGACAGGAAGAGGTGGACGTAAGGGCGTTG
This sequence comes from Streptomyces sp. WZ.A104, assembly GCF_002382885.1. GTDB lineage: Bacteria > Actinomycetota > Actinomycetes > Streptomycetales > Streptomycetaceae > Streptomyces. Next base: position 976 of record NZ_NWVL01000153.1, on the reverse strand, counting down.
GGTCGGGCGCTGGCCACCACGCGCTCGGCGTTCGAGCACCGGGCCGTCGTCCTCGCCGACCGTTCCGACACCCTCCTCACCGGCCTCGACTTCCTCGCGGCGGATGAGAGTGGCGCGGGAGCGGTGCGCGGAGTGACCGAAGGCGTCGCCCTTTCTGCGGTGTTGTTTACGGGGCAGGGGAGTCAGCGTGTTGGTGTGGGGCGGGAGTTGGCTGCTGAGTTTCCGGTGTTCGCGGGGGCTTTGGATGAGGTTCTGCGGTGTTTTGAGGGTGAGTTCGAGTGTTCGTTGGGTGAGGTGATGTCGGGGGGTTTGGGTGGTGTGTTGGATCGGACGGTGTATGCGCAGGCGGCGATTTTCGCTGTGGAGGTGGCGCTGTTCCGGTTGGTGGGTTCGTGGGGTGTGCGTCCGGATTTCGTGATGGGTCATTCGGTGGGGGAGATCGCGGCTGCTCATGTGGCGGGGGTGTTCTCGTTGTCGGATGCGGTGCGGTTGGTGGCGGCTCGTGGGCGGTTGATGCAGGGCGTCGAGCTTGCGGGTGGTATGGCGGCGGTCGAGGGGGCGGAGGGGGAGGTTCTGTCGGCTCTTGGTGGTGGTGTTTTCGCGGGGCGTGTGGAGGTCGCGGCGGTGAACAGTGCGTCGTCGGTGGTGGTTTCGGGTGATGTGGAGGCTGTTGAGGAGTTCGTTTCGGAGTGGCGGTCTCGGGGGCGTCGCGCGAAGCGGCTGACGGTCAGTCATGCGTTTCATTCGCGTCATATGGACGGGATGTTGGATGATTTCCGTCGGGTCGCGGAGACGGTGGTTTATCGGGCGCCGAGTATTCCGCTTGTTTCGAATGTGACGGGTGCTTTGGCGGATGTGGACGAGGTGTGCTCTGCGGATTACTGGGTGCGTCATGTGCGTCGTCCGGTGCGTTTTCTGGACGGGTTGCGGGTGTTGGAGGCGGAGGGTGTTTCGGTGTATTTGGAGTTGGGTCCGG
>NZ_NWVL01000152.1 GCF_002382885.1 Streptomyces sp. WZ.A104 | reverse complement strand
GGGCCGCCGGGCAGCACGAGGCGGTCGCCCCGGCGGCCTCGGCCCCGTCGCTCGGTGCCGGGAGCGCGGCCGGGCCCGCGGCGGCCGGGGCGAAGCCGCGGCCGAAGCCGGAGAAGAAGCAGGAGGCCGCCGCCGGGGGCGAGGACTTCAGCGACATCGAGGCGATCCTCAAGAAGCACGGCATCTGACCGGACTCCGGCCGCACGGAACGAGGCCTCGCTGCGGCCGCCCGGCCCGAATGCCTGATGGCGCCCCGCACGCCGGAGCGATTACTGATGGCCACGGGACGGTGAACTCCCGGGGGAATGAACCGGGTTGACCGCCAACCCGGCCGCAGGTGCGTCATGATCGCCCCGAGATGGTGGACACTTCCCGGGGCGAGGCCCCCGCACCCCCTGCCGAAGAGCCCCGCGGCTGCCTCTTCGCGCTCTCCCAGCCGCCCCTGATGATCTTCCTGGCGGTGATCGGGGGCCTGCTGCTGATGGCCGCGCTGCACGATCTCCTACTGCTGTGAGCCGCCGCGCCCGCACCCGCTGCGGCCGGCCGTGCCGGGGCCGGACCCGTGCTGTCAGCCCGCGGCTTCCTTGCGGCGGGCCCGGTAGGCCGCGACGTGGAGCCTGTTGCCGCACGTACGGCTGGAGCAGTAGCGGCGGGAGCGGTTGCGGGACAGGTCGACGAAGGCGTGGCCGCAGTCCGGTGCCTCGCAGCGGCGCAGCCGCTCCTGCTCGCCCGCCACGATGATGAAGGCGAGCGCCATCCCGCAGTCGGCCGCGAGGTGGTCGGCGAGCGAGGCGTCCGGCGAGAAGTAGTGCACGTGCCAGTCGTAGCCGTCGTGGTCGGTGAGCTGCGGGGTGGTCCCGGCCGCCGCGACGAGGCGGTTCACCAGCTCGGCGGCCGTACGGGCGTCCGGCGCCGCGAAGACCTCCGCGAAGCCGGCCCGCACGTCGCGTACGGCCTGTAGGTCCTTCTCGCCGAGCGTGCCGACGCCGCTGATGTGGTGCCGCTCGGCGAAGGCGTACAGCGTGGCTACGTCGGGGAGCCCGTCGGCGGACCCGTCCACCAGTCCGTCCGAGGCGTCGTCCGGTGGCGGCTCGCTCTCCGGCGCGGTGTTCACCAGATCGACCACCGCGTCGAGGGCGATCCGGGTGTCGTGTGGGATCAGCACGCTTCGCTCCCTGGCCTCCGGCGGGCGGGCGCCCGCCGATGGCGGCTGACTCTACTGGCTCGGCGGGTCCTGGAGGAGGACGGCCCGGGGCGGGGAGGGCGGCCGAGCGCAGCGGCGCCGTCACCGCGGTGGATTCCGCGATGACGGCGCCGGTGTCTGCCGTATGTGGTTGTCCGCGTGACGCCGTCTCCCCGAGTCGGACGGCGTCGAGCAGGTCTCGGCCTGGCTCAGCTCTCGGCCAGGATGTGTGAGAGCTCCGTGTCGAGATCGAAGTGCCGATGCTCGGTGCCGGGCGGGACCGCGGCGTCGGTCCTCTTCAGGAACGACTCCAGGGCCCGTGCCGGGGCCTCAAGCAGCGCTTCGCCCTCTGGGGAGCTCAGTGCGATGCATACGACGCCTTGGCCGTGACTACGTGATGGCCAGACGCGGACGTCTCCGGTGCCGGTGGGGCGGTGCAGCCCCTCGGCGAGGAGGTCACGGGCGAATACCCATTCGACCGTCTCCTCCGCTCCGGTGTGGAAGGTGGCGTGCACGGCATAGGGATCGGCCGTGTCATACCGCAGGCCCGCGGGTACAGGCAGTGAGGACTCGCTCGACACAACGAGGCGCAGGTGCAGCTCGCAGCTGACCGTGGTGTTCATAAGCGCCAGGGCCTTTCGCTCAGTGTGCGCTCGGGGATTCGCACGTCGGCGAAATCGACATGCCACCTACGGTGGCGTTGTAAACCCCTCTGACCCATTTGTGATGCTTAGGGTCCCTCGCTCAGCGGCGTGTAACTTTGAGTTATGCGTCCATTCCAGTGACGAAGAAGCGACGAGGGCGGGTCGGGTAGGTTGGCTTCATGAACGCGGAGAGTGACGAGCGGAGCAGGGTCTCCGAGCAGGCGGCCCCGGCGTCCGCCACGGGGGAATCGGACCCGGGGGAGCGCGAGCTGGGCTCGCGTGCGCCGGGTTTCATCAAGGCGTCCAAGCCGCTCCACCTGAGCTGGCAGGTCGGCGTCTTCGTCGTCGGCCTCGGCGTGGTGGTGGCCGGCGTGCTCATGCTGGTGCTGCCCGGCCCCGGCTGGCTGGTGATCTTCGCCGGTATGGCGATCTGGGCGACCGAGTTCGTCTGGGCCCAACTGGTGCTGCGCTGGACCAAGCGCAAGGTCACCGAGGCGGCGCAGCGGGCGCTCGATCCCAAGGTCCGGCGGCGCAACATCATCCTCACCACGGTGGGGCTGGTGGTCATGGCGGTGCTGGTCGGGATCTACGTGTGGAAGTTCGGGATCACCATGCCGTGGAAGATCGCCGAGTGACCCGAGGGTGGTCCGGAAGCACCGCTGACATGGGGTAATGTTTGCGGTGCGCCCGGGCGATTAGCTCAGTGGGAGAGCGCTTCGTTCACACCGAAGAGGTCACTGGTTCGAACCCAGTATCGCCCACCCGGACAGAGGGCCCGGGAGACGGATTCCGTCTCCCGGGCCCTCTGCGTTGCTCGCGCCGCCCGGTCCGGGGGTGCCGCGAACGGCGTGCCCCGGACCGGACCGGGCCCGGCTCACCGCATCCGGCCCAGCGTGTCCTTGAGCCGCCTGGCGTCCCGCAGTCGCTGCTCGTACGTCGCTCCCACCACCAGCAACAGCAGCCCGGCCAGGGCCGGCGGCAGCCAGCGGGGGAGCGCCCCGGCGACCTGCACCACGTACGGCGCCAGCTCGTGCAGCCCGTCCAGTGCCAGCACCGCTCCGCCGAGCAGCAGCAGGGCCTGGAGCCGGTACCGCGCACCCAGCAGCGTGATCACCAGGGCCGCCACGCCCAGCAGCAGCGGGCGGTGCCAGTCCGGATCGGTCCAGGCCACCGCCAGGCTCGGCAGCAGTGTCGCCGCGAGCCCCGGCCCGTACGCCGTCCACGACGACGCCTCGGGGTCCTTCCGCCGCCGCAGGACGCCCACGACCAGGGCGGGCACGGTCACCGGCAGGGTGTACGCCTCCGGGAACGACACCTCCGAGGCCGCCAGCCGCACCCAGGTGGCCAGCACGAACAGCGCCGCCGCCAGGTACCCGGCCACCGGCCGACGCTCCGGCCGCACCGCCGCACCCGCCGCCAGCACCCCGGACAGGGCCAGCACCAGCGCCAGGAACGGCGCGTCCTCCACCGCGAGCCCGACCGCGACGAGCGCACCCGCCGCCCCCGTCAGCTCCACCGGCAACGCGGCCGGGTGCCGCCGCAGCCGCGCCCCCAGCAGCACCGTCAGCGCGGGCACCAGGAGCAGCAGCGGCGCGGCCTCGTACGGGGCGAGCCCCAGGGACCGGCCCGCGCACCCCGTCAGCACGGTGCCCCCGACCGCGGCGGCGACCGCGAGGACCCCCTGAGGCGCCTGTGCGCGCGCCCGGTGCGCCGCCCCGGCGAACAAGGCCACCAGCCCGCCCAGCACCGCGTAGGTGCCCGCCTCGGACGCCAGTGACAGCAGCCCGACGCTCACGGCTCCGGTGACCGCGCCCACGAGCGCGGTCACCGGCACCGCCGCCGTCCCGCTCCGGCCGCTCGCATCGCTCCCGCCGATCCCGGAACCCCGGACAGCCAGTGCGAGCAGCCCGGCCACCAGGAGCGTCTCCCCGGCCACGGCGACCGCGTAGGGCACGTCCAGCACGGCCCCCGCCACCAGCAGCGCACCCCAGCCGAGCGCCAGGGCCACGGCCCCGGCCGCACCGCGCACCGCCGCCCCCGACGGCCTGCGGGCGGGGGGCCGGGAAGCCGCCCCCAGGGGACCCGCGCCCCACCCCCACGCACCGTGAGGCACCGAACCGGGAGCGCCGGGAGTGCCTGCCGGGGCCGGGACGCCGGGGACGCCCGCCGCGCCCGCCGTACGGACGCCACCCGCTGCGCCCTTTGCCCCCGCGGTAGGCGCGACCACCGGCCCCACGGTCTCTGCCACCGAGGGCCACCACCGGTACGCCGCCGCCAGCAGCCCGGCCGCCAGGGCCAGCACCACCGGGGCCGCGGCCAGCTCCGGCCACCGCAGCGGCGACCCCAGCGCGGCCCGGAAGCCGTCGGGTGCGCCCGCCCAGACGTCCGTCAGCTGCGTCACCGGGCCCAGCAGTACCGTCGTGACCGGCGGCAGCGCCCACACCAGGGCCCCGGCGACCACCGCCCCCGACGCAACCAGCACCCCGCGCGCCGCGTTCCTCGGAAGCCGGGCCCGTACGACCGCCGTCAGGGCGATGCCGCACAGCAGGTACGGCAGCACGCGCCAGCCCTCGGGCATCACCGCGGCCGGCACGCCGCCCACCGCCGCCACCGCCGAGAGACCGGCCACCGCGCCGCCCAGCTGCGCGAAGCCGTCGGATGCGCGCCACGCCCCGGCCAGCGCGGCCGCCGCTGCCGCCAGGAGCAGCGCACCCGGGGCGGCGGCCTCCAGCGGCCCGGCGGCGGAAGCCGACTCGGCCAGGCCCACTAGCAGGGCCACCAGACCCGTCACCGTGCCCCCTACGCCCGCCGTGATCCGTACCCCGAGACCCTTGCCCCGCAGGGCGATCGCCCCGTCCAGCACCGCCGTCGCGAGCAGCGCCCACCCGAACACGATCGCCGGGGCCTGTGCCGCCCACGCCCAGAACAGCAGCGGCCACTGGGCGAAGACCACGGCGGCGGGCAGCGGCAGGTGGAGCGGGCGGAGCGCGAGGCCGTACGCCGTCCACAGCGCCGCCAGCACGGCCGACGCGAGCGCGGTGAAGGCGAGCCCGTCCATGTCCGGGTCCGCCACCGCGTGGACCGCGTACACGTCCAGCAGCGTCAGCACCAGGGCCAGTGCCACCAGGGCCTCCGCCGTCGCCCCGAGCCTCCGGCGCAGCAGGCCCGCCGGGGCGATGAGCGCCCCCGCCGTCACCGCGGCCAGCACGGCCGACCGTCCGCCGATCCCCATCGAGCCCCAGCTCACCAGCGTGAACGCGATCGCCGCGATCGTCAGCAGCAGA
>NZ_NWVL01000151.1 GCF_002382885.1 Streptomyces sp. WZ.A104 | reverse complement strand
GTCGTCCCGGTGGCGGCGGCGGTCGTCCCGGCGGTGGCGGCGGCTTCGCCGGTCGTCCCGGTGGCGGCGGTGGCGGCGGCTTCGCCGGTCGTCCGGCCGGTCCCGGTGGCGGCGGCGGTGCCGGTCGTCCCGGCGGTGGCGGCGGCTTCGGCGGCCGTCCCGGCTTCGGCGGTCGTCCGGGTGGTCCCGGTGGCCGTGGTGGCACACAGGGTGCGTTCGGCCGTCCCGGCGGTCCGGCGCGTCGTGGCCGTAAGTCGAAGCGGCAGAGGCGCCAGGAGTACGAGGCCATGCAGGCCCCGTCCGTCGGCGGCGTCATGCTGCCCCGCGGCAACGGACAGGCCGTCCGGCTGTCGCGCGGTGCCTCCCTCACCGACTTCGCGGAGAAGATCAACGCCAACCCGGCGTCGCTCGTCGCCGTGATGATGAACCTCGGCGAGATGGTCACCGCCACGCAGTCCGTTTCCGACGAGACGCTCCGGCTTCTCGCCGAGGAGATGAACTACGTCCTGGAGATCGTCAGCCCCGAGGAGGAGGACCGCGAGCTGCTCGAGTCCTTCGACATCGAGTTCGGCGAGGACGAGGGCGGCGAAGAGGCCCTGGTCTCGCGTCCGCCGGTCGTGACCGTCATGGGTCACGTCGACCACGGTAAGACCCGACTCCTGGACGCGATCCGCAAGACCAACGTGGTCGCGGGCGAGGCCGGTGGCATCACCCAGCACATCGGTGCCTACCAGGTCTCCTCCGAGGTCAACGGCGAGGACCGGAAGATCACCTTCATCGACACCCCGGGTCACGAGGCGTTCACCGCCATGCGTGCCCGTGGTGCGAAGTCGACCGACATCGCGATCCTCGTGGTGGCGGCCAACGACGGTGTGATGCCCCAGACGATCGAGGCGCTGAACCACGCCAAGGCGGCCGAGGTGCCGATCGTGGTCGCGGTCAACAAGATCGACGTCGAGGGCGCCGACCCGACCAAGGTGCGCGGTCAGCTCACCGAGTTCGGTCTGGTGGCCGAGGAGTACGGCGGCGACACCATGTTCGTCGACATCTCCGCCAAGCAGGGCCTCAACATCGAGTCCCTCCTGGAGGCCGTCGTCCTCACCGCCGACGCCTCGCTCGACCTGCGGGCCAACCCGGAGCAGGACGCGCAGGGCATCGCGATCGAGTCCCACCTCGACCGCGGCCGCGGTGCCGTCTCGACCGTCCTGGTCCAGCGCGGAACGCTGCGCATCGGTGACACGGTGGTCGTGGGCGACGCGTACGGCCGGGTCCGGGCGATGCTCGACGACAACGGTCAGAACGTCCAGGAAGCGGGTCCGTCGACCCCCGTCCTGGTGCTCGGTCTCACCAACGTCCCGGGTGCCGGCGACAACCTCCTGGTGGTCGACGAGGACCGTACGGCCCGTCAGATCGCCGAGAAGCGTGCCGCCCGTGAGCGCAACGCCAACTTCGCCCGCAAGGGTGTCCGGTTCTCCCTGGAGAACCTGGACGAGGCGCTCAAGGCCGGTCTGGTCCAGGAGCTCAACCTCATCATCAAGGGCGACGCGTCCGGTTCGGTGGAGGCTCTCGAGTCCTCGCTGCTCCAGCTCGACGTCGGTGAAGAGGTCGACATCCGGATCCTGCACCGCGGTGTGGGTGCGGTCACCGAGTCGGACATCAACCTGGCGACCGGCTCCGACGCCATCGTGATCGGCTTCAACGTGCGCGCCGCAGGGCGTGCCGAGCAGATGGCCGAGCGCGAGGGCGTGGACGTCCGGTACTACTCGGTCATCTACCAGGCGATCGAAGAGATCGAAGCGGCCCTCAAGGGCCTGCTCAAGCCGGAGTACGAAGAGGTCGAGCTCGGTACGGCGGAGATCCGCGAGATCTTCCGCTCGTCCAAGCTGGGCAACATCGCCGGTGTGCTGGTCCGCTCCGGCGAGGTCAAGCGCAACACCAAGGCGCGCCTGCTGCGCGATGGCAAGGTCATCGCGGAGAACCTCAACATCTCCGGTCTGCGCCGCTTCAAGGACGACGTCACCGAGATCCGCGAAGGCTTCGAGGGCGGTATCAACCTCGGAAACTTCAACGACATCAAGATCGACGACGTCATCGCGACGTACGAGATGCGCGAGAAGCCGCGGGGCTGATCCGCAGAGGGAAGGGTCCCGGGCCTCGCCCCGGGCCCCTTCCACCACGGTCGGAGCCGGTCGACGGGTCGTATTTCCGTCGATCGGCTCCGGCCGTTCCGGTACGGTTCTGGTGTCCCCGGCAAGCTCTGGCGGGGCACGAACCCGAACCGGCGGGACATCCGGACACACATGTATGTGGGGACCCTGTCCTTCGATCTGCTCCTCGGCGACGTACGGTCGTTGAAGGAGAAGCGTTCCGTCGTCCGCCCGATCGTGGCCGAGCTCCAGCGCAAGTACGCGGTGAGCGCGGCCGAGACCGGCGGACAGAATCTCCATCGCAGGGCCGAGATCGGCCTTGCCGTGGTCTCCGGGGACACCGGACACCTCACGGATGTACTGGACCGGTGCGAGCGGCTGGTCGCCGCGCGTCCCGAGGTGGAGCTGCTGTCGGTGAGACGGCGGCTGCACAGTGACGAAGACTGACAGTCGAGTGAAATCAGAAGGAAGAGTGACGGACCGGTGACCGACAACGCGCGGGCCCGCAAGCTGGCCGATCGCATCCAGGTCGTGGTCGCGGAGACCCTGGACCGGCGAATCAAGGATCCGCGGCTGGGATTCGTGACTATCACGGATGCCCGGGTCACCGGAGACCTGCGGGAGGCCACGGTCTTCTACACGGTCTACGGCGACGACGAAGAGCGCGCGGCCTCCGCCGCGGCGCTGGAGAGCGCCAAGGGCGTCCTCCGCTCCGAGGTCGGCCGGCAGACCGGGGTCCGCTTCACGCCGACCCTGGCCTTCGTGCCGGACGCCCTCCCGGACAACGCCCGCACCATCGAGGACCTCCTCGACAAGGCGCGGGCCAGGGACGCGGAGGTGCGCCAGGTGTCCACGGGTGCGAGTTACGCCGGCGACGCCGACCCGTACCGCAAGCCCGAGGACGAGGACGACGAGGCAGAGGCCTCCGGCTCCGCCGACAAGAACGAGGGCCCGACCTCCGCATGACCGAGCAGCAGACCACCACGCCGGACGGCCTTGTCATCGTCGACAAGCCGTCCGGCTTCACTTCGCACGATGTCGTCGCCAAGATGCGCGGCATCGCCCGCACCCGCCGCGTCGGCCACGCGGGCACGCTCGACCCGATGGCGACCGGAGTCCTCGTGCTCGGCGTCCAGCGGGCCACCAAGCTGCTCGGCCACCTCGCGCTGACCGAGAAGGAGTACCTGGGCACGATCCGGCTCGGCCAGGACACCGTCACCGACGACGCCGAGGGCGAGATCACCTCCTCCACCGACGCGTCCGGCGTGACCCGGGAGGGGATCGACGCCGGAGTGGCGGCCCTGACCGGCGCGATCATGCAGGTCCCGTCCAAGGTCAGCGCCATCAAGATCGACGGCAAGCGGTCCTACGCGCGGGTGCGCGGCGGTGAGGAGTTCGAGATCCCGGCCCGCCCGGTGACCGTCTCCTCCTTCCGCGTCTACGACGTCCGCGAGGCCGTCGCCGAGGACGGCACCCCCGTCCTGGACCTGGTCGTCTCCGTGGTCTGCTCCTCGGGGACGTACATCCGCGCCCTCGCCCGGGACCTGGGCGCCGGACTCGGCGTCGGCGGACACCTCACCGCGCTGCGCCGCACCCGGGTCGGCCCGTACGGACTGGACGCCGCCCGGACGCTGGACCAGCACCAGGAGGAGCTGACGGTGATGCCGGTCGCCGAGGCGGCCGCCGCCGCGTTCTCCCGCTGGGACGTGGACGAGAAGCGCGCCAAGCTGCTCCTGAACGGGGTACGGCTGGACATGCCCACGTACCCGCCGGGGCCGGTCGCGGTGTTCGGACCGGACGGGGCGTTCCTGGTGCTCGTGGAGGAGGAGAAGGGCAAGGCCAAGAGCCTCGCCGTCTTCGCCTGACCCGGCTCACGTACGCCATGCGTCTCTCGTACGTCATGTGTGGAGCGGGCACCCACCCCCCACCCGGTGCCCGCTCCACGTTCCCCCCCGGCACCATCCCTGCTCCCGGGGGGACACGCCTATTCACCCCATTGGACGGGCGCTCGGAGTGAATGCCGGGGGCGCGGGGGGCGCTTTCCCCGTCCTCGTTCCTGCCGGGATCACCGGCGTCCTAACGTCGGACCATGGGCAGCGGGGACCGGTCGAAGCTGGTAAGAATCTGCGATCAGGCCGGCCGGCCGCGAGGAACGGGATTCGTCGCGGACGACCGAGGCACCGTCGTCACCGCCCATCAGGCCGTCGCCTCCCCGGCGCCCTTCCTCCTCCACGGCACCGACGGCCGCACCTGCACCGTCGGCCCCGACGACATCACCGCACTGCCCGCCCTGGGCCTGGCCCTGCTGCGCACCGGCGGCCCCGACGCGCTCGACGCGGAACCCCTGCCCATCGCCGTGCGGGACCGGGCCGAGCCCGGCGGCTATGTGGACATCGCCGCCCACGGACGGCGTGAGGCCCGGGTCCTCGGCACCACCCCCGCCACCTACACCGCCCCGGACGGCGCGCACCCGGTGGCCGCCGCCCTGGAGCTGGCGCTCGGCACCGACGGCCGTGACGCCCTGCGCTCCGGGGGCGCGGCCATCGGGGGGCCGGTGACCGACCCGGTCACCGGCGTGGTCCTCGGCGTCCTGTGCACCGCCCTGGCCACCCCGCACGAGGCGGCCGGGCTCGCCCTGCCGATCGCCCGGGGCGCCGACGGCACGCTGGACGCCCTGCTGCGCCGCAACGCCCTCGCCGCCCCCGGCTACGGCCCCGACCTCAACCTCGCCGGTGCCCTCCAGCTCACCGCCACATCGGTCGGCTCGGCGGACGGCCCGAAGGCCCGCACCGCCCCGGTCGAGCGCGACGACGTCAGCGCGGAGTTCACCGCCTTCGAAGCCGGTACGGGCCTGGTGCTGGGCCTCGTCGGCGCGCCCGGCACCGGCCGCACCACCGAGCTGGCCGCCCTCGCCGCCCGCCGCGCCGAGGGCCGGGCGCCCGCCCCCACGCTCTGGCTCCGCGGCGCGGACCTGCTGGCCGACGACAGCTCGATCGCCG
>NZ_NWVL01000150.1 GCF_002382885.1 Streptomyces sp. WZ.A104 | reverse complement strand
TTTCACCGGGGCCCTCCGGGCGCTTCCCTTCGTTCTTGCGTTTCCGACTCTATCAGACTCTTTCGTGTCCGATTCCCGGTCGAAGCGGGGTGCTTTCGAGGTCCTTCGCTTTCGCGTTTCCCCTTTCCGGCGAGTCCGACTCTATCAGATCCTTTCGGGCCTGATTCCCAGTCAGCGGGGTTTGTCTTCCCGGCTGTTGGGCCGTTCCGACGAGTGAGACTTTAGCGGAATCCTGGGCCCCGACGCTAATCGGGGTGCGTTCCTTCGAACGCGGATTCCTCATTTCGCGCAGGCACACGAAAAGGCAGGCGACACGAGGTCGCGCGTCTTGTCGTGGTTACTGCGGAATGGCTGTCCGGGGACCGACCGGGGTCGGCGCTCACGTCGGACAACTCGGAGCACACTACGGATCTGCTCGGGGTGTGTCAACCCCCGGCCGGGGGGTGTCGGCGGCCGGTGGCGGGTGGCGGGTGGCGGGTCCGGGTGGGTGTCAGCCGTTGCCGGAGGCCAGTTCGCGGCTGCGGTCGCGGGCGGCCTCCAGGGCGGCGATGAGTGCGGCCCGTACCCCGTGGTTCTCCAGTTCACGGATGGCGCTGATGGTGGTGCCGGCGGGGCTCGTGACGGCCTCGCGGAGCTTGACCGGGTGTTCGCCGCTGTCCCGGAGCATCACGGCGGCGCCGATGGCGGCCTGGACGATGAGGTCGTGGGCCTGGGCGCGGGGCAGACCGAGCAGGATGCCCGCGTCGGTCATGGCCTCGACCAGGAAGTAGAAGTAGGCGGGGCCGGAGCCGGAGAGGGCGGTGGCCGCGTCCTGCTGGGACTCCGGGACGCGCAGGGTCTTACCGACGCCGCCGAAGATCTCCTCGGTGGTGGTCAGGTGGGCGCCGGTGGCGTGGCTGCCCGCCGAGATGACGGACATGCCCTCGTCGACGAGGACGGGGGTGTTGGGCATGACCCGGACGACCGGGGTGCCCGGGGTGAGCAGGTCCTCGATGAAGGCGGTGGTGATGCCTGCCGCCGCGCTGATGACCAGGCGGTCCGCGGTGACGTGCGGGGCCAGTTCGTCCAGGAGCCTGCCCATGTCCTGCGGCTTGACCGCGAGGATGAGGACGTCGGCGTTCTTGGCTGCCTCCGCGTTGCTGACCGACCCGACTCCGTACCGCGTGTGCAGTTCCTGGGCCCGCTCGCTGCGGCGGGTGGTCACCAGGAGGTCGGCCGGTCGCCAGCCCGCCCGGATCATGCCGCTGAGGAGGGCCTCGCCGATCTTGCCGGTGCCGAGGACTGCGACTGTCTGGGTCATGCGTTCACCCTCCGGGCTGTGCTCTGCTGTCGAGTGTCTGGGTTCAGGCTGTCCCGCCGTCCCTCCCGTCATCCTCGCATCGGGCTCTCACGGCGTACGGCGGCGGAGGGTGATCGCGCCCAGGCAGAGGACCAGGAGCGCACTGCCCGCGACGACGGTCACGTCACGGACGAAGTCGCCGGTGATGTCCGAGTGCTGGAGGACCTGGTTCATGCCGTCGACGGCGTACGACATGGGCAGGACGTCGGAGATCGCCTCCAGGACCGGGTGCATCGTGTCGCGCGGGGCGAACAGGCCGCACAGCAGGAGCTGGGGGAAGATCACCGCCGGCATGAACTGGACCGCCTGGAACTCGGACGCGGCGAACGCGGAGACGAACAGGCCGAGCGCCGTGCCGAGCAGCGCGTCGAGCAGGGCGACCAGGAGCAGCAGCCAGGGCGAGCCGGTGACGTCCAGGCCCAGCAGCCAGATGGAGACGGCCGTGGCGAGCGCCGACTGGACGACCGCGACCGCGCCGAACGCGAGGGCGTAGCCCGCGATCAGGTCGCCCTTGCCGAGAGGGAGGGCCAGGAGGCGTTCGAGGGTGCCCGAGGTCCGTTCGCGCAGGGTCGCGATCGAGGTCACCAGGAACATCGTGATCAGCGGGAAGATGCCGAGGAGCGAGGCTCCGACGGAGTCGAAGGTCTCGGGGCTGCCGTCGAAGACGTAGCGGAGCAGGGTGATCAGCAGGACCGGGACCAGCAGGAGGAGCGCGATCGTGCGGCGGTCGTGGGTCAGCTGGCGCAGGACGCGGCCCGCGGTGGCGGTCGTACGGGACGGGGTGAGGGCGCGGGCCGGGGTGGGGACGGTGGTCGTCATCGCGGGAGCTCCTCGGGTGTGGGCGGGGTGTCGGCGCCTGCCTCGTCGACCAGGTGGAGGAACGCCGCCTCGACCGTGTCCGTGCCGGTGCGGTGGCGCAGGGCGTCCGGGGTGTCCTCGGCGAGGACGCGGCCTTCCCGCATCAGGAGCAGGCGGTGGCAGCGTTCGGCCTCGTCCATGACGTGGGAGGAGATGAGGAGGGCGGCGCCTCGGTCTGCGGCCAGGCGGTGGAAGAGGTCCCACAGGTCGCGGCGGAGTACGGGGTCGAGGCCGACCGTCGGTTCGTCCAGGACCAGCAGGTCGGGGCTGGAGAGCAGCGCGACGGCCAGGGAGACGCGGCTGCGCTGGCCACCGGAGAGCGCACCGGCGAGGGCGTCGGCGTGGCTCGTGAGGTCGACGTCCCCGATGGCGCGGGTGACCGCTGCGCGGCGGGTGTCGCGGTGGGCGCGGCCGGGGTGCAGGACGGCGGCGAAGTAGTCGAGGTTCTGGCGGACGGTGAGGTCGGTGTAGACGGAGGGCGCCTGGGTGACGTAGCCGATGCGGGTGCGCAGGGCGGGGTGTCCGGCGGGGCGGCCGAGGACGTCGAGGGTGCCGGTGGCCCGGGCCTGGGTGCCGACCACGGTGCGCATGAGGGTGGTCTTGCCGCAGCCCGAGGGGCCGAGGAGGCCGGTGATGCTGCCGGGGCGGACGGTGAAGTCGAGGGCGCGGAGGACGGTGCGCGTGCCTCGTACGACCGTGAGGCCCTGGGCCTCGATCGCCGGGGGCGGGGACGAGGGCGGGGGTGGGTTCGGGGGGCTTGTGGGGGTGACCGGTGTCGACCCGGGCTCATAATTCATCATGTGATGAATTCTTCGCCCGATGGTGCCGCCCGTCAAGGGGTGGGAGGGGTGGAAACGGCTCAGCCCGCCGACGGGCATCGGCGGGCTGAGTGAGCTGGGTCGTTCGCGGGGCGGGCGGGCCCTCAGGTGCGCTTGGGGCGCTTGCGGCCGGAGGACTTGCGGGCCGCCGGGTTGCCGGTGCGGGCCGAGCGGCGCTTCTCGTACTGCGTGCGGGCCGTCTCGTACTCCGTACGGCGCAGCTTCTCGCCGGGGGCCTCCACGAGCGAGCGGACGAAGTAGGCGAGCAGTGAGCCGATGAAACCGATCGACTTCAGCCCGCGCAGGGCATCCTCGCGGGCCGGGTCCTTCGGGCGGGCGCGGAAGCCCTCCCAGGTCTTGCGGAACGCGATGGCGCTACAGATCGCGAACATCACGATCACCAGCATCCCGACGAGGTTCCCGACCTCCGCGATCTCCAGGCCCTGGAAGGCGAAGCGCAGCACGAAGCAGGCGGCCACGGCGGCGGCCAGCGAGCCCGCCGCTACGCCGGCGCGCCGCAGCCCGTAGCCGCCGTCGTGCTCGACCCAGGTCGTGCCGAAGAAGCGGATGGGCTCGGGCTGCGGGCCCGGGGGCGTGGGGGCGCCGCCGGAGGGCTTCCCTCCTGCGGGCGGGGTGCCGGGGGCTTCGCTGTTCTCGCTCACGGGGTCGATTATCCGCCATGCCCCGTCGCCCCCGGCCCTGCGGCGGGGACCGGTCAGTCGCAGCGCGGTGCGATGTAGCCGTCGCGGCCGGTGTAGACGTACGCGTCGGAGACGAACTGGCCGTTGGCGATGTTGTCCCAGAGGTTCGACGTGCCGTAGGGGCCGGTGACCCGCTCCCCCGGCTTCTGGCAGTAGATCGGGATCTTCTGTCCGTACGGCAGGGTCCGGACGATGCGGTAGCCGGTGCCGGGGCCGGTGCGGACGTTGACCCGGTAGCCCGGGGCGATCGGGTACCGCGTGCCGGATGCGGCCGCCGTCGTGACCATCGCCTCGTCCGGGGCGGCCGCCCCGTCGGTGGCGGCTTCGGCGTGCTCCGCCGTGCGCTCGGTCGCGCGCTCCGCTGTGTGCTCCGCCGTGTGCTCTCCAACGCCCATGAGGGCCTCCCCCGTTGAGAAACGCGTACGCGCGGACGGGCGTACGACGCGCAGGCTAGCAAGCCGCGTGTCTCTCGCACGCACCATCGACTAGGCTCCGTGCGTCGCATGCGCACGAGCACACGGGGGTGGGCGATGCCGCCGCTGCGAGGAGCCGGAGTGCATCCGGAAGCGGAGTTTCCGCGGTACGCCGGCGCCTACCGTCTTGAGGCCTGTCTCGGCTCGGGCGGCATGGGGGTCGTGCATCTGGCGCGCTCGGCCTCGGGGATGCAGCTCGCGGTGAAGGTGGTGCATGCGCCGTACGCGGCGGACCCCGACTTCAGGGCGCGGTTCCGGCAGGAGGTGGCGGCCGCGCGGCGGGTGAGCGGGGCGTTCACCGCCCCTGTCGTCGACGCCGATCCGGAGGCCGACCGGCCCTGGATGGCCACCCTCTACATCCCCGGGCCCACCCTCTCCGAGCAGGTGAAGCGGAACGGCCCGATGGCCCCCGCCGAGCTGCGCAGGCTGACCGCCGGGCTGGCCGAGGCGCTGCGGGACATCCATCGGGCGGGCGTGATCCACCGCGATCTCAAGCCGAGCAACGTGCTGTTGACCGACGGCGGCCCCAAGGTCATCGACTTCGGGATCTCCCGGCCGTACGACAGTGATCTGCGCACCGAGACGGGCAAGCTGATCGGCTCGCCGCCCTACATGGCCCCCGAGCAGTTCCAGCGGCCGCGCGAGGTGGGCCCGCCCGCCGATGTGTTCGCGCTGGGGTCCGTGATCGTCCATGCGGCGACGGGGCGGGGGCCGTTCGACTCGGACAGCCCGTACATCGTGGCGTACCAGGTGGTGCACGATCAGCCGGATCTGGGCGGGGTGCCCGAGGAGCTGGCCCCGCTGGTCGGGCGGTGCCTGGCGAAGGACCCGGCGGACCGGCCGACTCCGGACGAGGTGATGGCGGCGCTGGAGCCCCCGTCGTACGAGGCCGACGCGTTCATACCGGCGCAGCGGCGCCGGGCCTCGGTCGCCGCGGCGGTCCCGGCGGCGCCGGACCGGGACGGTGCGGAGGAGGAGACCCATGTGCGCGCCGCGCGTCCGGTGCGGCGCGGGCGGCCGTCGCGCGCCCGGCCGGTCCTCGCGGCGGCACTGCTTCTGCTGGTGGCGGGGGCGGGGGCCGGGGCGTACGCGGTGTGGGGC
>NZ_NWVL01000015.1 GCF_002382885.1 Streptomyces sp. WZ.A104 | reverse complement strand
CGCGGCGCGCCCGCCGCCGTCCGGTCGGCTCGGCGCCCGCCCTGTCGTCAGGGGCGGAGGCCGCGACGGCCTCGGCCTCGCCTGCGCCCGCGCCCTCCGGCGTACCGACGGGGCTGTCCAGGAACGCGTCGGTGGAGGACCGGCGGGCCCGCCGCCGCCCGCCGCTGGTGACGCCCGGCGCACCGACGCCTTCCGGCGACGAGGGCGACGCCGGAACGGCCTCCGCCACGGGGGCGTGTCCGACGGCCTCCGGGGTCTCCGTGGCCTCCGGGGGAGCGATCGCGCCCGCAGCCGCGCCGATCGGCACGTCGAGCACGTACGCGCTGCCGTTCATGCCCGGCATCTCGTGCGTCTGGAGCACCCCGCCGTGCGCCCGGACGATGCCGCGCACGATCGGCTCGTGCACCGGGTCGCCCCCGGCGTAGGGCCCGCGTACCTCGATCCGTACGACATCGCCGCGCTGGGCCGCGGCCACGACCACGGTCGAGTCGACGTAACCGCCCCCGGGAACGGCCCGGGCCTTGCCGGTCGAATCGACGCCGCAGACGTCCGCGACGAGATGGGCGATGGCGGTCGCGAGCCGACGGGCGTCGACCTCTGCCTCGATCGGCGGGGTGTGCACGGCGAACTGGGCGCGTCCGGGCCCGATCAGCTCGACGGCCCCGTCGATACCGCCGGTCACGATCCCTTCGACCATCGCGGGGGCCTTGCGCAGCCCCTCCACCCCGGCGTCGAGACGCTGGTAGCCCAGCACGTTGTCGACGAGCGTCGTCATCCGGGCGTACCCGGCGGCGAGGTGGTGCAGGATCTGGTTGGCCTCGGGCCACAGCTGCCCGGCCGGGTCGGCGGCGAGCGTGGACAGCTCGCCGCGCAGCTCCTCCAGGGGCCCGCGCAGCGAACCCCCGAGGACCGCGGTGAGCTGGGAGTGCCGGTCGCCCAGGGCGGCGATCCGCTCGGCCTGCTCCTTGGCCTCGGCGGTGTGGGCCTCCTTCAGCGCCTCCACCTCGGCGGTGTGCGCTTCCTTGAGCGCGGTGACCTCGGCGGAGTGGCTGGCGGTCAGCTCGGCGACGACGTTCTTGTGCTGGGCGGACAGCTCCTCGTAGGGGCGGCGGTCGGTGAACGTCATCACCGCGCCGACGAGCTGGTCCCCGTCGCGCACCGGCGCGGTCGTCAGGTCCACCGGCACCTGCGCGCCGCTCTTGGACCACAGCACCTGGCCGCGAACCCGGTGCTTGCGCCCCGACTTGAGGGTGTCGGCGAGCGGGGAATCCTCGTACGGGAACGGCTCGCCCTCCGCCCGCGAGTGCAGGATCAGCGGGTGCAGCTCCTGGCCGCCGAGGTCGCTGGCCCGGAAGCCGAGGATCTGGGCGGCGGCGGGGTTGACGAGGACGACGCGCCCGTCGGTGTCGGTGCCGACGACGCCCTCGGACGCGGCGCGCAGGATCATCTCGGTCTGCCGCTGCGAACGGGCCAGCTCGGCCTCGGTGTCGACGGTTCCGGAGAGATCCCGCACGACGATCATGAGGAGCTCGTCGCCGGTGTAGCTGGAATGGATGTCGTTGTACGCGGCCTGCCCGCTGTCGAGGCTCGCGCTGGTGACCTCGACGGGGTACTCGTGCCCGTCCGTGCGCCGCGCGATCATGCGCGTCGGCTTGGTCCTGCCCTGCTCGTCCGCAGCCTCGGGCCGGCGCATCGAACCCGGGATCAGCTTGGAGTCGAACTCCGGAAGCAGATCGAGCAGTCCGCGACCGACGAGCGCGGTGCCCGGCGTCTCGAACATCTCCAGGGCGATGGCGTTGGCGTTGACGACCGTGCCGTTGCAATTGACGAGCAGAAGCCCGTCCGGAAGGGCATCGAGTATGGCTGCGAGGCGAGCAGTGCCTCGGGATGGCCTGCTGCTCACGACGACGCTTCCTCCCTGGTTACCGCACCTTGCCGACAGCGGGCCCCATCTTGCCCCTCGGGCCGCAGACTGTCACTGGAGGAGTCTAAGGGCAGGGGAGGCCCCGGGGGCGGCGGATGAGGGGGAGCTCTCACCAAGGTTCTGTACGCGCGGTGCACGTCACGGGCCCCTGACGTGAGCGTCCGCGCACCGTGTGACGTGCGCGGACGCGGGAAGCCGCGCCTGGCTCCGGGCCTGCGAGGCCTCGGCCGCCGGGAGGACGACGAACAGCTTTACGCCGCGGCCGAAGGGCTCGGAGGGAAGGGGTACCGGACGGAAAGGGCTGCCGGACGGATGGGGTACCGGACGGACGCAGCGACCGGACGGAAGGGGTTGCCGGAGGGAAGGCGCTACCGGACGTCCGGGAGGACCGGCACCAGGCGGTTCCAGCGGGCGATCTCGCACCCGTCGCTGCGGCTGGCGGTGGTGTCCACGGCCCGGCCCTCCCAGGTGCCGACGATGCGCGCGGTGGCGTCGCCGCCGTAGATCATGGTGCACATGGTGCCCTCGGGCGTCGGCCGGAACAGGTCCTGCCGCCCGGCCCGGGTGGCCCCGGCCTCCGCCAGCCGGTCACAGGCGGCCTGCCCCCGCGGGTGGCTGCCCCCGGTGGGCCCGCACTCCAGCTCGAAGGTCCCGTCGGCCCCGGCGACCCCGGTGTTCCCCACGGTCACGGTGAGCCGGGTCAGCGCCTCGTCCGCCGCGCCCTTGCCCTTTCCGTCGTCCAGGAACCCGGGCAGCGGCGGGACCGGCAGGGGCAGTGGCCCGAGGGCGGGCCGGGCGGCTGCCAGCGGCCCGGAGGTGGGCTGGGCCGAGGGCACGGACCCGGAGGCGGTGGCGGTGGAGGCCGGTACGGCGATGGCGAGCGCGGCGATCGGGACGAGAGCGGTGAGGGCGAGACGGCGCAGCATGCGGAAGCTCCAGGATCTCTGCGGCACGGTCGGCCACGGGCTGCCAGGGACGATCGCTGACGCGCCCCGACGCGACGGCTGACGGACGGCTGACTGACGACGACGGCTGACGGAGGCCCGCGGCCCCCACCCCTCTCTAACGCGCGCCGCGCCCGGACGTTGCGCCATCATGCCGAACGGCTTTGCCCTGGCACCCGCAGGGCTAGTAACGTTGGCGGCGATTGGTGGCACGACGTTCGACTGTGTCATCATCTGCACGCACCACTCGCGTCCGCGCGAGGTGTGTGGAGGAGGCGTCGCCTAGTCCGGTCTATGGCGCCGCACTGCTAATGCGGTTTGGGTCTTAAAGCCCATCGAGGGTTCAAATCCCTCCGCCTCCGCTCCACCCCGAAGCCCCGTGCCCCTGGCACGGGGCTTCGGCCGTTCCAGGACGCGTACGGGCACGGAGGGCGCGTCGGGGCCGGAGCCGGGGGCTGGCCGAGATCCGCCCCGGGAGGCTGTTTTCGCAGGTCAGTGGCGGTGTGGCCAATGGATTTCGCGTCACGGCGCAGGTCATGTAATGTTGTTCCCGCAACGCCGACCGGGAAGAAAAAGCCCGGAACGCCAAGCACTCGTAGCTTAACGGATAGAGCATCTGACTACGGATCAGAAGGTTGCAGGTTCGAATCCTGCCGAGTGCACAAGAAAAAGCAGGTCAAGGCCCTGATCCTCCTCCGGAGGATCAGGGCCTTCCTCGTTTCGTCTCACGTTGTTCTCACACGGCCTGTTGATCTTGTTCGGGCGATCAGCCGATCAGCCGATCAGCTCGTTCAGCTTCTCGGACCCGGCCCGGAGTGACTGCTGGTCAGGGTGCACGTAGATGCGCTTCGCGCCGCAGCTTGTCCGTCCTCCACGGATGCCCAAGCTTGTCCACCATCACGTAGCCACTGTTCTCGTACGCGTCCCTGGCTGCGAGCCGTTCGGCCACCTGGATCTTGCGGAACGCGCGCTCCCCGTTCCATGTGGGAACGGGGAGAGGGCGGGCGCGTTCCCCGGCCTCACTCTTGGCATCCTTCTCGATCACCACGGAACGCTTCCCGCGCGGCCGCTTCGGACCGTAGGCCAGGGTCCGGGTGCTGCCGATCGTGGTGGTGCCCTTCTCCAGGCCGACGTCCTGTGTGCGGGGACTGCGGTGGCGGCGGCGCTGTTCGTCCCCCGGGAACCGGCCGCGGTGGCATTCGAGTCCCGGCTCCGGGAAGGGCTCCCGCGCCAGGTCAGCGGATCGCCTCGTCCATGAGGACATAGAGCAGCCCGACGAGAGAGCCACTGCTGACGATCTCGCGCCGGTCGATCATGCCCCGCACGTCTGCCAGCGGGATCCACTCGACCCGGTCCGACTCGTTCTTCTCGGTCGGCGGGCCCTCGTACGTCGCCCCGTCGGCACGGAAGATGTGGTGCTGCGAGTCGGTGATGCCGTTGGCTGGCTCAGCGTAGATCAGAGGCTTGACCGGGCAGGGACGCCAGCCGGTTTCCTCCAGCACCTCACGGGCAGCCGCATCGGCTGGCGTCTCGCCCTCCTCGACCAGCCCCATGGGCAGCTCCCACGCCCAGGCGTCTGTGATGAAGCGGTGGCGCCACATCATCAGGACCTCGCGCCGCTCGTTGACCACGGCGGCCACGGCCAGGTGCCGGAGCTTGACGACGTGGTGCTCCCAGCGGTTCCCGTCCGGCGTCTCGACGTCGGTGAGCCACAGGTTCACCCAGCTGTTCTCGTAGATCGGACGTTCCCCGTGGATCTTCCACTGCATTGCTGCGGCCCCTCTCGAACGGACTTCAGCATTGCAGGGATGGGGGCGGCGGGACCGTGAATCAGGCAAGTTCGCGTCACACTGACGCATACCGAGGTGCGGGTAGCAGGAGCGGGACGCATGCCAAGTCCGCACCGTTCAGAGCGGATTGCCGTTCGTCCAACCGAAACCCGGGCCGCCGGATTCCTGCCCGTGGCTGTCAGGCGAGGTCGACGGCAGCGCTCAGGCTCCAATGTGGCCGAGGTCGCGACGGATTGGGGAAGCGTGGCTGGGGCCGGTGGGTGGTTGCTGGAGACACACGTGGCGGGTGCTCGGTCGGCGCACCCGCCGTCGTGGCTGACTTTCTACGGCTGAGGTCGCCAACGGCGGGAGTCAGGCCAGAGATGGCGGGGCGACCGTTCGTGCGCGGTCGTAGAGGTCCCTCGCGGTCGTGTTCTTCAGGTGCGGCCGGAGAAGGCCGAACATGGTTCCGACCCGGTCGTCGGCTCGGCCTGACTGCACCATGGGGTAGTCGTCGAGCGCCTGATGCCAGGTGGCGCAGGCCGCTTCCAGGTGGCCGACCTCCAGTTGCCGTTCGGCCAGCATGGCGCGGTGTCGGACGCGGGCGCGGCGATAGACGCTGTAGCGCACCTTGTCGGACCGCTGCATGGCTTCGATGGCGCCGGAGACATCGCCGAGTTCGTAACGAACCTGGCTGATGTGGTAGTTGAGCGACGCCGGGTCGTACGAGCCGAACGCCTTGCCGCGTGATTCGGCGCGGTCCATAGCAGTCTCGGCCTCGCGGATGTGCCGCAGTGCCCGAGTCCGGTCGCCGGTCTGCGCGGCGGCGTGTGCTTGCTGGCCGACGAGGAACGCCAGCATGCGAGGTCCGGCCTTCGGGGAGGCGGCTGATGCGGCGTCTGCCAGTTTCATGGCCTTTCCCCCGTGTCGAAGATCGATCGCCTGGACACTCATGCCGCGCAGAGTCGTGCAGTAGGTCAGGTGGTCCTCGGCGGCGCCCGCCAGTTCCAGCGCCTTGACGTAGTAGCGCTGCGCGAGGCCGTGCAGCCCTTCGTCCACGGCCATGTAGCCGGTCAGGTACAGCAGCTCCGAGGCCGCGGACAGCATGGCCTTCCGTACGTCGTCGGGGGCGTCGGCGCGCAGGTAGGACGCCACGGTGTTCACCATGAACGAGGCGGCCATGGGGCGTGCGTGGCGACCGCCGAACTGGTCGTCCAGTTCCGAGACGCGCTCGGTCATGGCGATGACCATGTCCACTTCGTTCATGCCGATCCGGCGGGCGCGGCCGGACTGGACCGCTTCGGCACGGCCGATGACATCCGGCCACCCGGGAATCGTGAGGGCGACGGAGAACAGGCCGGCCCCCAGGACACTGCGGCGCGATGGGTCCATGTCCTGCCTCCCGAGGTCGATCAGCCCCTCCACGGTATCCGCGGCTGTCGTGGAGGAGTGATCGCGGGAAACGGGCAGACCGGCCTCAGCGTGCGTTACGGGCCGCCCCAGACGCCGGGAGAGGGCTTCCAGGACGCACACCCGCACGGCCCCGCGAGGCATGGTGCCGCCCAGCCAATGGCTCACTGCCGACTCGTCGTATCGCAGGGGCGTACCCATCTCGGTGCCCACACGGTTCACCGCCCGAGCGAACTGGCGGTAAGTCCAGCGGCTCTCGGTGAGCAGGCGCCCGAGCGCCCCGTTCGGTTCACGCTCGGCCATGTACTCAACTCCCCGTGCCCTTGCGAACTTTCAAGGTTCTCAAGTCCCGGCGCTGCTGCAACGGTACCGCTGTGCGTGGTCACGCGGTTGCGTAGAGGCAGCAGGGAACGGTGAGACCTCGCCGAAGCCATTGTCTGAGGGACTGAGGGATGAAAAGCGAAACGCGGGCCCGACTGGCCCAGTTGACTGAACAGCGGGGCGTGGGCGGGGTGCTGAGAATCGACACCTACGAGGGCGCGGACCCGCCGCCGGGCTCGAACCTGTTCCCGCCGTGTGAGTGCCTGCAGCACAGCTGTCCCGAGCCTCAGGACGCTGCGGCCGAGCTGAGCGCCGCCGTGCGCGAGGCGAACGAGCGCAGCCGCGGCGAGCGGCTGTGAGGCGGTCAGCCGCAGTCGTCGGCCGTTACGCCGGACTGCTGCTGATCATCACCATCTCTGCATCGAGCGGCTTCGTCCTGGGCGTGGCCGCCGCCTCCATCTGACTTCCCCCTGCCACATCCAACCCCACGTGTGGCGAGGGAAGGCCCACCGCCGGAAGCGGTGGGCACCCGTCCGGCCGCCTTCTTCGTAAGGGACCGGCAGCCGGACGGGATCAACTCCGCGGCATCAGCCGCGGGGTCCGTTTCAACCGTAAGAGGAGAACGCGATGAACGTGGACGAACTGTTCACCGGCGACCTGATCACCGGCGTCCCGGCCGTCGAGGCCACGCTGCTCGACAAGATGCCCGGCGGTGGCGACAACAACGGCGACCACTGCTCCAAGTGATCCAGGGCTGACGCCAGGCGGGGCGGGGCCGTTCGCGGCCCCGCCCCGCCGCACGACTTCGGAAAGGGACGACATGCTGTCGATGCATCTGCGCCTGGCCGATCTCCAGGAGCCCCGATGGAGGCCGGAAGGAGGCCGCTGGGTCAACGGCGAAAGCTGGATCGAGCCCGCGAACGTGTCCACGCTGGTCATGGAGGTCCGCGACGACCAGACGCCATGTGTGCGGGTGAGGGTGAAGGAGTGCAAGCGGGGCGAGGCCGATTTCGTCGAGGTCGTCATGACGGCCGGGGAAGCCCGTCTCACGGCAGGCGTCTTCGGCACGGCCCCGCTGTACCTGATGGAGAAGGCCGGCGAGCTGCACGCGTCATGGGATGTGGCGGCGCTGGGGCCGCATCTGTCGGCTGACCGCCTGGCGTCGCGTGTCGTGGCCCGGACGCTGACCAGGCGACATCGCTACACGTCCGAGACGTTGTTCGAGGGTGTCTACCGCCTGACCGAGCGGGCGTCGGCCACCTTCACCGCCGCCGGACTCGGCATCCACTATCCGGAACCTGCCGAACACGTTCTGGAGCCGCGCACGCTGCGGCCCGGTGTTGATCCACTCGCCATGCTCGACGAGTTGCTGACCGAAGTGATCCGCGAAGCGCCGAGCGCCACGGGGCGTGTGGGCGTCGAAATCTCGGGCGGCGCGGACTCCGGGAACGTCGCCCTGGCCGTGAAGGCAGCGCGCTTTGCGCAGGTGCACAGCTTCGGCCTGCTGGTCGGAGGAAGCACCGACAGACAGCAGGGCGAGCGCAGCCAGGCGTACGCGGATCACTGCGGCTTCCGGGACACGGCCATTCCCGCCATGCAGCACCCGCCGTTCTGCCCCGGCGGCGTGCGCGCTCTGCGCCGACCGCACGATCCAGCGGGGGCGTTCTACCAGGAAGCCTTCGACGTCGTACGAGCCCAGGCAGCCGCCCGACGGTGCGAGGTCATGTTCACCGGCAGCGGAGGGGACGAGGTCAACGCCCACCACTCCAGGAGAGATGTGGAACTGCCGACCCCGGAGCCCGTTCCGTGGCTGGGTCCGAAGGCGGTCCGCGCCTTGGCCGAGGTGAACGAGCACCTGGCGCCCATCCCCGTCCTGCCCGTGCCGACCCTGATGGCGTTCGGGAAGCACAATCCCGGTTTCCTGCGCGCCGGCGTCTGGCCGGTGAGCCCGCTGGTACACCCACGGATCGTCCGGTTCATGGAGCAGCTTCCGCACGAGTGCAAGCGAGGCAAGGCGCTGTTCCGGGAGCGGATCAGGCGAGCGGGGCTGCCGGAGTCGGTGGCGTCGCCGACCGAACCGGAGAACTTCCTGGCCGTCCTGGAGAAGGGGCTGCGTTCCTACGGCTTGCCCGTGCTGGACGACATGCTGAAGGAGTCCGTCCTGGTCGATCTCGGCTACGTTGACGGCAAGGCACTCGCTCAGGCCCGCAAGGACGCCGATGCCGCTTTGACCGTCCCTGATCTGTTGTGCGATGTCCTCGCCCTTGAGGTCGGACTGCGAAGCCTCATGTGACCAGCCACCACACGGAAGCGGAACCAGTGGACGCGACGAACCTCCTCTACCGGGACCCGGCCCTGTACGACGTGATCCAGTCCGACAGCACCGGCGCAGGGATGTGTCAGACCCTGATCGAGACGCACCGGCCGGACGCCCGGACGCTGGTCGACTTCGGATGCGGCACCGGCAGGGACCTGGAGATCCTGTCCAAGCGCTACGAGTGCACCGGCCTGGACCTCCAGCCCGGCATGGTCGACTACGCCCGCCAGGTCCGGCCGGAGCTGGACATCCGCATCGGAGACATGCGCACCACCCGACTGCGGCGGCGCATGGACGTGGTGGCCTGCATGGGCAACAGCCTTGCCTACGTCCACGACAACAACGAGATCACCCAGGTCTTCGCTACCTTCGCGGCCCATGCCCAACGGGGCAGCCTGCTGATCCTCTGTTCCCCCGTCGCCCCCATCACGGGAGCCGATCCGATGACTGTCACGGTCGACACTCCGAGAGGCCCGGCGACTGTCACGATCCGCCACGAGTGGGACCTGCGGACGCAGATCAACACCGTGCACCGGCACTGGGCGCTCCCCTCAGGGGACGAGGCCCAGGACGAGATCCGCAGACGCGTCCTCTTCCCGCGCGAGCTCGAACAGTACGCGGGATGCGTCGGCTTCGAGATCCTGGACATGACCGACGGTTCCAGCGCCGGCCTCACGGGGCCGACCGCGTACACGGTCGCCAGGTACACCTGACTTCTTCAACGGACGGCGAGACGCAGAGCAGGGCGCCTTCGTGCGGATCACCACACCGGACCCGAGCCGTCGGCGGTGTGATGGATTCATGAGACCTGAGCACTGTGTGACCAGGAACCACATCTTCGCCCGCTGGGTGCCTCTGGCTAGGGTTTCTGCCTATGGACACCATGGGTGGGGATCTGTCCGAGAGCGCCACGGGACGCGGGACGGCTGTCGAGTTCGTCTACCGGCCGACGGCCGCGGACTTCGAGGAGGCGCTTCGGGCGCGTGCGCGCAGGACATGGGCGGGGCGTTCCCAGGTGTTGATGGGGTTGCTGGCGGTTCCCGCCACCGCGTGCGTCCTCGCGCTGTTCTTCGACACCGCGCCTGCCGTATGGGGCGTCACGGTGGTGCTCTCCCTGATCTTCGCGTCCGTGGGTGTCGTGATGGCGCTGCGCGCCGAGGCGCGGCGGATGTTCAGTGTCGTGGAGCCGTTCGGGCGGTGCCGCATGGTCGCCGACGAGGGCGGCGCGGTCAGTACCGGCGAGCGGATGTCGTTCACCTGCGAGTGGTCGGTGTACCGGGGCTACCTGGAGACCTCACGGCTCTTCGTCCTGTTCGGTGGTGAGCGCTCGGCCGGGGTCGCGGTGTTGCCCAAGCGGGGCGCCGAGGGCCCTGAGGATGTGGAGCGCCTCAGGGCGATCCTCGACCGGAACCTCAAGCGGCTGTAGCGGCCGCCGTCGCTCCCGCCGGCTCCTGCACGACCCGGCGGCGTCGGGCCGGCAGGCCGAAGGTGGGGTTCGCCACGCCCCAGGCCGCGCCCTTGCAGACCAGTTCCTTGTAGAGGGCGGCCGGGCGGCCGGTCAGGGCCGCGCTGACGGACCGGTCGTCGGCGGTGACGTACTGGATCAGGCCTTCCCTGCGGCCCAGGGAGATGCACTGGTTGAAGTAGCGGAGCGGGATGCTCGGGATCTTGGTGCCGGTCAGGCGGGCCGCGATGGCGTCGGCGGCCTGCCAGGCGGTGGGGACGCCGCTGGCGCAGGACATGCGCAGGGGCTTGTCGCCGGGGCCCGCTGCCAGGGCCGCGTCGCCGATGGCGTACACGTCCGGGTGCGAGACCGAGCGCATCGTGGCGTCGACGAGGATCTGGCCGGTGCCGGACGTCTCCAGAGCGGTGGCCTTCGCGACGGGGTGGACCGCGAAGCCCGCGGTCCAGACGGTGACCGCGGCCGGGATGTCCTGGTCGGTGGTCGTGACGTGGGTGGCGGTGACCTCCGTGACCGGGGTGTTCTCGTGCACGGTGATGCCGAGGCCGTCGAAGACCTTTCGCAGGTGGCGGGCGCCCTTGGGGGAGAGCCAGTCGCCCAGTCCGCCGCGGGCGGCGAGGGCGACGTCGAGGTCCGGGCGGGCCTCGGCGATCTCCGTCGCCGCCTCCACGCCCGTGAGGCCGCCGCCGACGACGACCACCGCCTCTCCGGGGGCCAGGGCGGCCAGGCGGGCGCGCAGGCGCAGGGCTCCGGGGCGGCCGGCGATGTCGTGGGCGTGCTCGGCGGTGCCGGGGACGCCGTGGGTGTTCCAGCCGCTGCCGAGGGCGTAGACGAGGGTGTCGTACTCCAGGTCCTCCCGCTTCCCGGGGTCGTTCGTGTCGGTGACGGACACCGTCCTGCGGTCGACGTCGACTCCGGTGACCCTCGCGAGCCGCAGGGCGACTCCCGTACCGGCGAACATCTTGCTGAAGGGCCGGGCCTTGAGGTCCTGGCCGACCGCCAGTTGGTGCATCCGGACGCGCTCGGCGAAGTCGGGCCCGTCGTTGACGAGGGTGATGGAGACGTCCTCGCGGTGCAGCCGCCTGGCGAGGCGCCCGGCGGCGCTCGCTCCGGTGTAACCGGCTCCGATGACGATGACGCGGTGCCGACGCTGGTTCTGGTGCATGTCCTGGCTCCTGTCTCACGCGGTTTCGCCCCTTGAACCGGGCAGCCCGCTGTTTCCTGACAGGAGGGTGGAGTGACGCGTGTCACATTCGGTGTCAGAGGGTGTGGAGCAGGGTCTCTCCGTGGTCGGCGGCCGCCCACCGCACGTTCGCGCGTTCCAGCTTGTCGGGGTTGACCTGGCTGCGGATGGCGGTGATGCCGTCGGCGGTCATCTCCAGGAGCAGCACGCCGATGATCCGCTCCCCGACCACCACCACGACGGCCGGTGCGCCGTTGGCGGTCGAGAGGTGGACCTCCGCGGAGCCGCCGAGGAGATTGCGCAGGGCCTGGTTGGGGTGGAACAGGCTCCGCATGAACGTCGCGACCGCGCGCGCGCCCTCGAACGGCTTGGCGCGGGCCGGTACCTTCCCGCCACCGTCGCCGATCGCGACCACGTCCGCGGCGAGCAGTTCGACGAGCGGTTCGGTCCGGCCGCTGGTGGCGGCCGTGAGGAACTCCTCGGCGATCCGCCGGGCGGCGGCCTCGTCGATCTCGGTGCGGGTCCGGCCCTCCGCGACGTGCTTCCTGGCGCGGTGGGAGATCTGCTGGCACGCGGACTCGGTGATGTCGAGGATCTCCGCGATCTTGCGGTGCGGGTAGGCGAAGGCCTCCCGCAGTACGTACACCACCCGTTCATTGGGCGACAGCCGCTCCATGAGGGTGAGGACCGCGTATGAGACGGATTCGCGCTGCTCGACGGTGTCGGCGGGGCCGAGCATCGGGTCCCCGGCGAGCAGCGGCTCGGGCAGCCACTGGCCCACGTACGTCTCGCGCCGGGCGCGCGCCGAGGTGAGCTGGTTGAGGCAGAGGTTGGTGAGGACCTTCGTCAGCCAGGCCTCGGGGACCTCGATGCGGTCGACGTCGGCGGCCTGCCAGCGCAGGAACGTGTCCTGCACGGCGTCCTCGGCGTCGCTCGCGGAGCCGAGCAGCCGGTAGGCGATGGCCTCCAGACGGGGCATGGAGGCCTTGAACCGGTCCACCTGGTCCTGGGTCAGCGCCATGGCCCGGATCCTAGCTGGCGGCGACGCCGTAGCATCGCCGGGCCGGTGCGGCCGGCGGTGTCAGGCCCTAGGGGAGCGGAGTCCGGGTGTCCGGTGGTGGGTGGCGGTGCGATGGGGTGCGGTGGCCGGGGGAGGCTCCTGAGCTGGGGTGGCGGCGGGGGCGTGAGCGGCGGGTGAGCGTGCTCGCGTACGGGGGCGGGCTCGGGTTCCGGGCTGTCGGGGAGCGGCGGTGTGCGGGGGCCCGGGGGAACGAGTGCCCGCTGGGGTCCGTGGTGGCCGGGCGGAGCACCGGGGGGCGGTGCGCCGAGTGTGCGCGGCTGGACCGGGCGCATTCGGTGGCGGCCGACACGATGCCGGACGACCCGCGGACGTACCGCGTCTATCTCGCCTGGTTCGGTCCCGGCCTGGTCAAGGTCGGGATCACCGGGGAGGAGCGGGGTGCCGCCCGGCTGCGGGAGCAGGGGGCCGTCGCGTTCAGCTGGCTGGGGCGCGGGCCGCTGATGGCCGCCCGGCGGACCGAAGAGGTGCTGCGGGCCGCCCTCGGGGTGCCGGACCGGATTCCGTACGCCCGGAAGCGGGCCGTGCGGGGGAAGTTGCCGGGGGCGGAGGAGAGGGCCGACGCGGTGGCGGAGCTGTACGCGCGCGCCGTCGGGCTCCAAGGGCGTGGCTGGCCCGAGTCGTTGGAGCCATTGCCGCTGGAAGTCGTCGACCAGGTGGAGGTGTTCGGGATCAGGCGAGGGGGCGGTCCTCTTCGGGCCGTGCGGGAGCTCGTCGACGGAGGTGTCGTCGCCGGGCGGCTCGTCGCTGCCGCCGGGCCTGATCTCCACCTCGCGGTGGGCGGGGGTGACGCCGTCGTCGTCCTCGACACTCGGCTGTTCACCGGGTGGGAGCTTTCCGGCGTCCCCGATGCGGCCGCGATCGTCAGTGTCCCCCTTGTCGACATCGGGGGCGGCGGTGTGCAGGGTGGGTTGTTCTGAACGACGGCGAGGGAGCCTGTGCGTGGACGACGGTAGCGAGGACGTGGTGCGGTTCCGGGAGCGGCTCGGGCTGCCCGGGATCATCGACGTGCACACCCACTTCATGCCCGAACAGGTCCTGCGCAAGGTGTGGGCCTACTTCGACGCCGTCGGGCCGCTGACGGGGCTGGAGTGGCCGATCGCCTACCGGTACGAGGAGGAGCGGCGGCTCGCCGTGCTGCGCTCGTTCGGGGTGCTCCGGTTCACCGCGATGCTCTATCCGCACAAGCCCGGCATGGCCCGCTGGCTGAACGGCTGGGCCGCGGGCTTCGCCGCCCGGACGCCCGACTGCCTGCACACCGCGACCCTCTTCCCGGAGGACGGCGTCGAGGTGTACGTGAAGGAGGCCGTCGAGGCGGGGGCCCGGGTGTTCAAGTCGCACCTCCAGGTCGGTGCGTACGACGCCAACGACCCTTTGCTGGAACCCGTTTGGGGGCTGCTCGCCGAGGCCGGGATTCCGGTGGTGATGCACTGCGGGTCCGGGCCCGCCCCGGGTGCGTACACCGGGCCCGAGCCGGTCGGGCGGCTGCTCGCGCGCCATCCGCGGCTGCGGCTGATCGTCGCGCACATGGGGATGCCGGAGTACCGGGAGTTCCTCGCGCTGGCGGAGCGCCACCCCGAGGTGCGGCTCGATACGACCATGGCGTTCACCGACTTCGGTGAAGGGCTGAGCCCCTTTCCGGCGGCGGAGCGGGGGCGGCTCGCCGACCTCGGGGACCGCATCCTGCTGGGGACCGACTTCCCGAACATCCCGTACCCGTACGTCCATCAGCTGGACGCGCTGGAGCGGCTCGGGCTGGGCGACGAGTGGTTGAGGGCGGTCTGTCACGGGAACGCCGCCGCGTTGTTCCCGTGACAGTCCCGTTCCTGTGACACCCGCCGCCGTTTCTCAGGGAAATCACAGAAACGGGTCAGGGTTCTCTCACCGGCGCCTCACAGAGTGGGCCCATGACGACGACGACCTCGCCCCAGGGGCGTACCGAACTGCTCCGGCCGGACCGTACCCCCGTGCGGGTCCTGGTCGTGGACGACGAAGCTCCGCTCACCGAGCTGCTCTCGATGGCCCTGCGGTACGAGGGGTGGGAGGTGCGCAGCGCCGGGGACGGGGCCGCCGCCGTCCGGGCCGCCCGCGACTTCCGTCCGGACGCGGTGATCCTGGACGTGATGCTCCCCGACATGGACGGGCTCTCCGTGCTGGGCCGGCTGCGCCGCGAGTACGCCGATGTGCCGGTGCTCTTCCTGACCGCCAGGGACGCCGTCGAGGACCGGATCGCCGGGCTCACGGCGGGCGGTGACGACTGTGTGACCAAACCCTTCAGCCTGGAGGAGGTCGTGGCCCGGCTGCGCGGGCTCATCCGCCGCTCGGGCTCGGCGCTCGCCGCCGGGCGGAGCGAGTCGACGCTCGTCGTCGGGGACCTGGTGCTCGACGAGGACAGCCACGAGGTGAGCCGGGGCGGGGACGCGATCCACGTCACGGCCACCGAGTTCGAGCTGCTGCGCTTCCTGATGCGCAACCCGCGCCGGGTGCTCAGCAAGGCGCAGATCCTGGACCGGGTCTGGAACTACGACTTCGGCGGCCAGGCCAACGTGGTCGAGCTCTACATCTCCTACCTCCGCAAGAAGATCGACGCCGGGCGGACGCCGATGATCCACACCCGGCGCGGGGCGGGGTATCTGATCAAGCCCGGTGCGTAGCGGGCGCGCGGGCGGGACGCCGGTCGGCTCGGACCGGTGAGGGGCCGGCCCGGGCGCCCGGCACCGCTGGCGGCTGGAGCTGCCCGACGAGCCCGTCACCGTACGCGCCGATCCCGCCCGGCTCCAGCAGGTCCTGGTCAACCTGCTGGCCAACGCCCGCACCCACACCCCGCCGGAGACCACGGTGACCGTGTCAGTCGGGCGGCCCGCCCGCGCCGGTGAGCCGGTCTGCCTGGAGGTGCGTGACGACGGGCCCGGGATTCCGGACGCCCTGCTGCCGCACGTCTTCGAGGCCGGGCCGTACGGTGTTCGCGGTCGAGCTGCCCGCCGACCGGGCGTGCGGTCGGCCCGAGAACTCACAGCGCGGGGACAGGCCCAGCACACCGGTGTGACAGCGCGGTTGGCGAACGCCGGAGCATGACGACCGACAGCCTCCGGAGCGGGCCCCTCGCAGACGGCAGCCGAGAGCGGAGCGGAGGCCTGCCGCTGCGGGAGCACCTGCCCGTCGGCCCGGACCCCGCCGCCTGCGGCGTTCCCGTGCTCGATGTCGCGGTCCCCGTCTTCGACGAGGAGGACCTGCGTCCTGCGCCTCCACGATCATCTCTCCCGCACCTTTCCGTACGCCTTCCGCATCACCGTCGCCGACGACTTCTCTGTCAAGTCCTGGGTGTTGAACGAACCCGCCTCAGTTTCAGACTCTCCTATTCAGTCGTGACCAGCGTCGATGACTCCGACCTGACGTCAGCATTGCCGCCGTTGGCGGGACGTCGAAGGTGACCCGGCCTGGCAGGCCGTCCATGACCCGGAAAGTCGGCGGTGTGCTGCGGCTCGGTGCCGAGCACGGGGGAACTGCTGATTCAAGAGGACATGCGGGCCAGGGGCTGCGGCACCCGGTGCTGGGTACCGCAGCCCCTGGGATGTGACTCAGTCGGTCTGGCTGTTTGCTCGCTTGGGCAGGCAGAACATCAGGGCCCACATCAGGGCGAGGAGGCTGCCGACCCACCACAGCACGGTGACGAACGCGTCGCGGTTGACCGCGCCGTCGCGAGAGCCGCCGGTGATGGCGAAGAACACCACGGCGGTCAGCGCGGTGCCCAGCGCGATGCCCAGGTGAATGGCGGTGTTGAACAAGCCCGAGGCCGAACCGGCGTCCTCGTGCGGGACCCTGGCCAGCGACAAATCGGCGAGCGGGCCGGAGACCATACCCAGACCGAAGCCGATCAGCACCACCGGAGCGGTCATCGCCAGCAGGGTCAGATCGGCCTGGTGGCCGGCGATCTGAAGGCCGTAGGCGACCATCGCAGCGGTCGCGACGAGGGCTCCGGCCTGCGGCAGACGGCGAGCGAAACGTCCGGCGGTCTTCGCCGCGACCGTCGCGCCGCCCAGTTCTCCCACGGAGAGCAGCACGAAGGCCACGGCCGCCTCAAGCGGGCTCATGCCGAGACCGCGCTGCAAGTACAGCGTCCAGGTCATGAAGAACAGCCCGCACAGCAGGCCGTGCAGCAGGTCCGCGGCCATGCCCCCGGAGAACTGCCTGACCCGGAAGAGGGCCAGGGTCACCAGCGGGGCGTTGCCCTGCCTGCGCAGCTGGTGACGCAGGAAGACACCGAGGACGAGGACGCCGGCGGCGAGCATGGCGAAGCACCACAGCGGCCATCGGTGGGCGTGGCCCTCGGTGAGCGGGAAGAGGATCAGGACGATGGCCAGGCCGGACAGCAGCATCCCGACCAAGTCGAGCCGGTCGGCCTTGCGGACGGTCGACTCGGGGATGAATACGCGTCCGAGGAGGAGTACGGCCAGCCCGACGGGCACATTGACCAGGAAGATCGGCCGCCAGGACAGCCCGAACAGGTCGGCCTGGGTGAGCACGCCGCCCAGGACCGGGCCCAGGACGTTGGCGATGGCCAGGACAGCCCCGTACAAGCCGAACGCCTTGCTGCGGCTCTGGCCTTCGAAGGCGACGTGCATGGTCGCCAGGACCTGCGGGATCATCACCGCCACGCCGACGCCCTGGAGCAGGCGGGCACCGATCAGCACGCCCGGGCCGGTCGCCAGACCGCACAGCAGCGAGGCGGTGGTGAACACGACGGTGCCGACCAGCAGGATCCTGCGCCGGCCGTGGATGTCACCGAGTCGTCCGCCGGTGATCAGCCCGACAGCGACGGGCAGGGAATAGGCGGTGGTCAGCCACTGCACCGCGACCGGTCCGGCGCCGGTCGACTCCTGGATCGCGGGTAGGGCGGTCAGCACGACCGACTGGTCGAGCATGTTCATCATCTCGGCGGTCAGCAGCACCAAGAGGGCGATCCAGGCCCCCATGGCCATCTTCGAGAGTCCAGGTGACGGGTGGGTCGGGGGCTGGGTGGTGGTGTGCTCTGGCTCGTTGTCGAGCGCGGAGGAAGACAAAACGGGAACTCCTGATCCAAAGGAATCGAGGAGCTCTGCCGACAGCCGCACCGGGGCCAGAGAACACGGAACCCGGGGCAGACAGCAGAGCTGCACCCGGGAAGGAAAACTGCGGGGAACGGTGACGCAACTCAGGCCAGCGCGACGTCCGCCCCCGGACACGTGCGACAACACAGCACGCGGGGAACACGGACGACTACATGGCCTGGTTGATAGGACGTCACCCCAAGATCGACACACAGAAGGAACAGGAAATCCGGTCACTGCCACCGAAACCTCGGCACAGGAACCCGCCCACGTTACGACACCCCGGGCCCCGGCGCACATCAGATAGCGGCCCGCGCTCGCCGGTCCGACCGGCGCAAGGCCGAACCGCCGCTGTCGGAAACGATCCTTCGTCCAGCATCGCAAGCCGCGCGAAGCGGGGAGCCGTCGCAGCGCAGAGCGCCTGAGGCGCCGACCGTGTCAGTGGTCAGTGGCAGACTCGAAACCATGATGCCCAGGTCGAGATTCACACCGCTCCCGGACGAACAGTGGGAGTGCATCGAGCCCCTCCGCCCGCCGGCCGAGAGCCGTACGGGGCGAGCGGTCGGGGGCCTCGACGTGACCGTGGGCGGGCGTTGAGATGGCCGATTTGAAGGATGAACTGTCGCCGGAGCTCATCGGGCGTCTCGCGCGTGACCTCGCGGGTGGCTCGACCTCGTTCGACCGGACGGCGTTCGAGCAGCTCGCGGGCACCGGTATCGGTGACCTGGAGCTGAAGGCCCGTATCGACTGGATCGCCCGTGCCCTCGCGGCGACGATGCCGACGTCCCCCGAAGAAGCCGACCGGGTGATCCGTGGTGCCCTGGACAGCGGGGGTCTTACGGGGTGGGCTTCCATGCCCGTCAACGCATACGTCGCCTCGGCGCTGCTGGACCGGCCCGATGTCGCGCTGCCGCTGCTGGCCGCGCTCACTTCTCGCTACACCGCCGAGTTCGCCATCCGCCCGTTCGTCGAAGCCCACTACGAGGTCACGATGGACCAGCTCAGGGCATGGACCACCGACCCGGACGAACACGTTCGGCGGCTCGTCTCGGAGGGCACGCGCCCGCGGTTGCCCTGGGCGTCACAGCTCTCACGGTTCATCGCCGACCCCGCTCCCTCGCTGGCGCTCCTGGAGCCTCTCGTCAACGACGAATCACTCTACGTGCGCCGTTCCGTGGCGAACCACCTCAACGACATCAGCAAGGACCACCCCGACCTCGTCCTCGTCACCGCCCGGCGATGGCTGCGTCGCAGCACGCAGGGCGATTTCGTCGTACGCCACGGCCTGCGGACACTCGTCAAGCGAGGACACCCACAGGCTCTCGCGGTTCTCGGCTTCGATCACCATGCTCCGATCGAGATCACGGACCTCGCCTGCTCGCCCGCCACCATCTCCATCGGGGAGGCGACCACCGTCACCTTCACGCTGCACGCCACTGACCCGACGAGAGCGGCGATCGACTACATAGTCCACTACCAAGGGGTTCGCGGCCCCAAAGCAGGCAAGGTGTTCAAGCTGACCGCCCGGGACCTCCCCGCAGGCCAGGCGGTCCCCTTCTCACGCCGGCACCGGTTCGCGAGCCTCTCGGTCCGCACGATCCACCCCGGCCCGCACCGCATCGAAGTCCAGGCCAACGGACGCATCCTCGGCGCGACCGAAGTCCACGTCACCGCCGCCGAAACACCGCAAGGCCCAGCCTGAACCTGCTGAACGATGGTGCTGCGGGAGACGCCGAGGAGCTTCGCGATCGAGGTGACGCTGTCATTCGCGCTGCTGAGGCGGTGGTACCGGCGTGGGGAGCATGCGGATCGTGCCGGGTCGGCTCAGTCCACGGAGTTGCTGATTCTCCAGTTGTGCGAGGTGCAGGGCCCCGACGAGGGCTTCGACGTCGGCTTTCAGCTGCTGGACCTCGGCGGCGTCCGAGGCGCGTAGTTCCTTCAGTTTCGCGATCTGCTTGCGCAGTCGCTTCTCGCTGTCGGGGGCATCGCCACGTGTGCGGATCTGTTCGTAGAACTGGTTCTTGAGGTCGGTGTGGTGTTGGGTGAGGGCGTTTCGGGGAACGTCGGACTCGACGGCGAGGGCGACGATGGTCAGGGCTCCGTTGGAGCGTTCCGGACAGCCGGTGAGGATGCGGTGGCCGGCCGCGCGGATGCGGTCGCGTTCATCAGGGGCGGGTGTCACGAGCCGGTCTCCCGGCGAAGGGGGCGGGCGACTACACCTGGGCCGCCGCGGCCATCGGCGCGCAGAACGCCACCAGCTACCAACTGGCCACCGGGGAACCGGTGATGGCGATCGGCGGCTTCAACGGGAGCGACCCGTCACCGACGCTTGACCGGTTCAAGAAGTACGCGGAGGAAGGGCAGATCCACTACTTCGTCCAGGGCGGCGGTATGGGCGGCGGAACGGGTAGGGACGGCGGGGCCTCGTCCCTGATCTCCTCCTGGGTGACGGAGAACTTCACCGAGGTCACCGTCGGCAGCTCCACCTTCTACGACCTGACGCGGCCGCTCGGTTGACGGCGGGGCGTACGCGGTCGGGCTCAGAACCCGGCCGCGTACGTCCAGAAGTCCCGCATCACCCCGGGTGCGGTGGGTCCGCTCATCTCCATCTGGGAGAGCAGGACGGCGACCGTGCCCGTGGCGGGGATGACGTGGGCCGTGGTTCCGGTGCCGCCGACCCAGCCGTAGCGGCCCAGGACGTTCCACGGGGCCGTGATCTCGACGTCCACCGCGCCGCCGAATCCCCAGCCCTGGCCCTCCGTGAACAGGCCGCTCGCGGCGCGCTGCTCCGGGGTCAGGTGGTCGGTGAGCATCTGGCGGACCGACTCGGCGGTCAGCACCCGGCGGCCGTCGTCCGCCAGGCCCCCGGCGAGCAGCATCCGTCCGAAGGCGCACCAGTCGTCGGCGGTCGAGACGAGGCCCCCGGCGCCGGACGGGAAGGCGGGCGGGCCGCTCCACTGCCCGTCGGGGCCGTCCACCAGCTCGGGCGCGCCCGGCTTCCCGTCCGGCCCCGCCGCCCCGGCCCGGTAATAGCTGGTGAACCGGTCCAGCGCGGCGGGCTCCACGGCGAACCCGGTGTCCGTCATCCCGAGGGGGCCGAAGAGCCGCTCCGCCAGGTAGGCGGGCAGCGGGCGGTCGGCGACCCGGGCGATGAGGACCCCGAGGATGTCGGCGCACGTGTTGTAGAGCCAGCCGTCGCCCGGCTGGTGGAGCAGCGGGATACGGGACAGCGCGGTCATCCAGGCGTCCGGCGCGGGTACGGCCTGCGGCTGCGGAGGGCCCTGTTTCAGCTCGGCGAACAGCGGGGCGACGGCCGGGAGCGAGAAGTCGGACGGGAAGCCGTACCCGGCGCGGAAGGTCAGCAGGTCCAGGAGGGTGATCGGGCGGACCGCCGACACCACGTCGTCGACCGGGCTCCGCGGGGTCCGCACGACCAGCGGCGAGGACAGCTCGGGCAGCCACGCCGCGACCGGGTCCGCGGGGGCGATCAGGCCGTCCTCGACGAGCGTCATGGCGGCAGCCGCCACGATCGGCTTGGTGGTCGAGGCGATGCGGAAGAGCGAGTCCCGCCGTATCGGCGCGGAACCGGCGAGGCCCGCCGTACCGGCTGCCACGACCTCGACCCGTTCGCCCCGGGCGACCAGGGCCACCGCGCCCGGCATCGCTCCCTCGGCGATGTGGGCGTCGAGAAGTGCCCGCAGATCGCGCGGTTTGTTCGGGGGGTTCATGACCGGTTGTCCTCCGGGTGCGGTGCGGTGCGGTGCGGCATGGGCTTTGTGGGCTCTGTGGGCTTTGTGGGCTGTCGGGCAGGTGGGCAGGTGGGGACTCGGCGGTCCTCAGGAACTCATCGCTCCGTCCTCCGCAGCACCAGGTCCGCCACCACCGGCCGGTGGTCCGAGGCCACGCTCTCCGGCACCCACGTGCGCCGCACCTGGGCAGCGCTCGACACCGTCACGTAGTCGATCCGCTTGACCGGGTCCCGCGCGGGGAAGGTCGGCGCGCCCGGGTCGGCGTCCGTCAGCTCCCTCCACAGCGGGGCCAGCTCCGGGGCGCCCGGCTCCGCGTTGAGGTCGCCGAGGAGGATGCGCGGGCCCCGGTCCTCGGCCATGATCCGCCGGGTGTCGGCGACCTGGGCGACGCGTACGGCGGGGTCCGGGCGGTGGTCGAGGTGGGTCGCGTACACGTGGACGGGCAGGCCCCGCACCCGCACGACGACCTCGCCGAACCCCGGGGCCGGGGCCGGGACCGGGTTCGGGTCCTGGGTCGAGAGGCGGGTGATCTCGTGGTTCTCGGCGGCCAGGACGGGGTGCCGGGAGAGGATCGCCACCCCGTACTCCGCGCGCGGGCCGCCCGGCTCGGCCGGGTCAAGGCTGTAGATCGGCGCGAAGGACACGTACATGTTCAGCCGCCGGGCCAGCTCGCCCGCGAGGTCACGCCACCGGCTGCGTGCTCCCCAGTGCCGATCGACTTCCTGAAGTCCGATCACATCCGCGTCAAGCGACCGTAGTTCGGCCACCTGGCCGTCCAGGTCGAAGACGTGGTCCATGGTCGCCCCGGCGTGGATGTTGTACGTGGCGACGCGCAGCGGCACGGCGTCGGGGACGGTCTCGGATGCGGCGGCCGGTGTCTGCGTGAGTGTCGTGCCCAACAGCGCTGCCGCCGCCAGGAGTTGCGTCGTACGGCGACGGGGGCGGGATGACATGGCTCTCCAACCGGCCGGAAAATCGCGCACTTTGTCAGGTCTGAGTCGGAAACCGTAACCGCTCGGCCGCCCCGGGACCCGCCGGCGCGGCGGCGTGGCGGCGCGAAGATTCGACTTGTACGCCGTATAAGGACTGCTCTACGGTGTACACCGACCACGTCCTATACACCGTAGAGCCGCAGAGCCGTGGGGCCGCAGCCCCCCGGAGCTCAAGGAGCCCGCATGACGACGCCCGCCGCCGCACAGCGGCACGACCTCGCCCCCCAGGGGCACCCGCAGCGCTGGCTGATCCTCGGCGTCATCTGCCTGGCCCAGCTCACCGTGCTGCTCGACAACACCGTCCTCAACGTCGCGATCCCCTCCCTCACCACGGAACTCGACGCCTCCACCGCCGATGTGCAGTGGATGATCAACGCCTACTCGCTCGTCCAGTCCGGGCTGCTGCTCACGGCGGGCAGCTCCGCGGACCGCTACGGGCGCAAGAGGATGCTGATCGTGGGCCTCGCCCTGTTCGGCGTCGGGTCGCTGGTGGCGGGGCTCGCACAGTCCTCGGGTCGGCTCATCGCGGCCCGCGCCGGGATGGGCGTCGGCGGTGCGCTGCTGCTCACCACAACGCTCGCCGTCGTGGTGCAGATCTTCGACGACACCGAGCGGGTCAAGGCGATCGGGATCTGGTCGACGGTGAACTCCCTCGGCTTCGCGGCGGGTCCGCTGTTCGGCGGGTTCGTCCTCGACCACTTCTGGTGGGGCGCGATCTTCCTCATCAACATTCCGGTCGCCCTGATCGCTCTGGCCGCCGTCGTCCGGCTCGTACCGGAATGGAAGAACGCCCGGGGGGAGCGGCCCGACCTGCTGGGCGCGCTGCTCTCCACGATCGGCATGACCGCGGTCGTGTTCGCGATCATCTCCGGTCCGGAGCACGGCTGGGCGTCCGGCCGGGTGCTGCTGACGGCGTTCCTCGGGGTCGCGGTGCTCGCCGGGTTCGTGCTGTGGGAGCTGCGCATCCCGCACCCGATGCTCGATATGCACTTCTTCCGGAACCAGAAGTTCATCGGCGCGGTTGCGGGGGCGATCCTGGTCGCCTTCGGGATGGGAGGTTCGCTCTTCCTGCTCACCCAGCACCTCCAGTTCGTGCTCGGCTACGGGCCGTTGGAGGCCGGTCTGCGGACCGCCCCGATGGCGCTCACCGTGGTCGCCCTCAATCTGACGGGGCTGGGCGCCCGCCTGGTCGGCAGGCTGGGCACGCCCACCGTCATCGCGGCGGGGATGACCTCCCTGGCGGCCGGTCTCGCGGCCGTCGCGGTGCTCGGGCGCGGCGGATACGGCGGGATGCTGCTCGGGCTGGTCGTGATGGGGGCGGGGATCGCGCTGGCGATGCCCGCGATGGCCAACGCCATCATGAGCGCCATTCCGCCGGAGAAGGCCGGGGTCGGCGCGGGGGTCAACGGCACGCTCGCGGAGTTCGGCAACGGGCTCGGGGTCGCGGTGCTCGGCGCGGTGATGAACGCCCGGTTCGCCGCCCTCGTACCGGCCGCCGTCGGCGCGGGCTCACTGCCCGCCGCCCTGGCGTCCGCCGACGGCCCGGGCGAGCGCGAGCTGATCAAGGACGCCTTCGCCTCGGGCCTGGAGGTGAGCCAGCTGGCCGGTGCGGTCGCGGTGCTGGCGGGCGGCCTGCTCGCCGCGCTGCTGCTGCGCCGGGCCGCGCGGGCGGAGGCGGCGGCGGCGAAGACGGATGCGGTGGAGGCGGTTGACCAGGTGGAAAAGGCCGGGGACCGGGCAGGATCGACGGGACCGGCGGCATAGCATCGGATGGGACGCGCGTACCGGACCGTGAGCATCCGGTGCGCCGTCCCTCCGGCAGGCCCGCGCAAGACGAGGAGAGTGCGCCATGGTGTCCGCGTCCGACGGTGTGAAGAATCCCGCGCGGACCAGCGTCTGGCTGGACCGGCGGACGCCCTCGCGCTCCCGCAGGTCCGAGTCGCCGGCCGGCCTGGACCGCAACCGGATCACCGAGGCGTCGGTACGGCTGCTGGACGCCGAGGGCCTCGCCAGGTTCTCGATGCGCCGGCTCGCCGCCGAGCTGGACGTCACCGCGATGTCCCTCTACTGGTACGTCGACACCAAGGACGACCTCCTGGAGCTGGCGCTGGACTCGGTGTACGCCGAGATCACCCCGCCCGCGGAGGACGCCGACTGGCGGGTGCGGCTGCGTGAGTTCGCCCGCAGCTACCGCGAACTGCTCGTCCGCCACATCTGGATCTCCCCGCTGGCCGGGACCTTCCTCAACATCGGCCCGAACTCGATGCTGTGCTCGTACGCCGTCCAGGACATCATCCGGGCCACCGGCCTCCCGCTGGAGCGGCAGACGGGCGCGCTCTCGGCGGTCTCCCAGTTCGTGTACGGGTTCGGCACCGTCGAGGGCCACTTCAAGGCGCGGTGCGACGCGACCGGGATGACGCAGGACCAGTACCACCAGCAGGCGATGGGCACGATCCGGTCGCTGCCCCACCTGCGGCAGATCGTCGAGGCGTCCGACGCCCTGATGGCGGCCCGGGGCGGGGACACCGTCGAGGAGATGCGCGAGCGGGACTTCGTCTTCGCGCTGGACCTGCTGATCGCGGGCATCGAGGCGATGTGCGACCGGGCCTCCGCCGCGCCGGGGGAGGCCGCTCAGTAGCCGCGCCCCACGTCCACCGCCGCCTCAGGGCGGCGGCCAGCCGCCACGGCCTGCCAGCACGCGGCGAAGTCCACGGCCACGTCCTCGTCGGCGGTGATCCCCGCGGAGTGCGAGGTGATCACCGTACGGGGCAGCCGCCAGACCGGGTCGCCGGGTGCGGCCGGTTCCTCGGGCAGCACGTCCAGCACGGCCCCCCGTACCCCGCCGCCCCGCAGCGCCTCCTCCAGCGCCCCCAGGTCCACCGTCGCGCCCCGCCCCACACCGAGGAACGTCGCACCCCGCACCGCGCCGAACCGGTCGGCCCCGAAGAAGCCCTCCGTCGCCTCGGTCAACGGGAGCGTGGAGACCACCCACCGCGCCGCGCCCAGCGCCTCCCGGTCCGCGTCGGCCCCGATCACCCGGTCGAAGCACGCCGCGGGCCGCGGCGTGCGGGCGACGCCCACCGTGTGCACCCCGCAGGCCTGCAACAGCCGTCCGACGGCCGTACCGATCCGGCCGGTGCCGTAGATCAGCGCGGTCTGCCCGGCGGCGAGCTCCGAGGGGAGCCGCTGCCACTGCGCGCGGGCGTGCTGGGCGGTGAACTCCGGTACGGACTGGCACTCGGCGAGCACCCAGGCCAGGACGTACTGGGCGATCCGCTCGCCCATCCGGCCCACGGTCCGGGTCAGCAGTGCCCCGGCGGGCCAGTGCCCAGCCGAAAGGAGGGAGTCCGTACCGGCGTTGACGCTGCGGAACCACAGCAGCCGCTCCGTCCGCAGCGCCTTGGGCAGTGCGTCCCCCACGCACAGCAGCGGGGCGCCGGGCGGTGGCGGTACGTCGGTCAGGGGCTCCGCGCTCCGGCCGGTGATCCGCTCCAACTCCCCCACCAGGGAAGCGTTCAGGGCGGGCGCGACCAGGAGGCGCGCCCGCGCGAGGGCCCGGTGGGCGTCCCCCGTCACCGGGAACCCGTCCGCCCGGGCAGCGTCTCGCCCCGCACCGCCTGGATGTCCGGCCGGGACCAGCTCGCCGAAGGCGGACTCACCGGTCGGGCCGGGCGTCCCGGTGGCCGGTGCATCGCCCTGGACGCCGGTCACCGACCATCACGCCCTCCGGCGGGGACCGCTGCCTCCGCCCCGACGGGGGTGTCCGCGGTGACCGGCTCCTCGTCCGCCGTGTTCGTCTTCAGGGCGACCTCCTTGATGAAGATCGTCACGATGAAGGCGACGAGCGCGCACGGGGCGGCGTACAGGAAGACGTCGCCCACGCCGTGGCCGTACGCGGCCTCCATGACCAGGCGGAGCGGCTCGGGCAGCTTGTCCAGGTCGGGGATGCCCCCGCCGCCCGTACCGCCGTGGCCGAACGCCGCACCCTCGGGGCCGAGTTCGGCCAGGCCGTCCTTGACGTAGTGGGTGACCCGGTTGCCGAGGACCGCGCCGAGCGCCGAGACGCCGATCGCGCCGCCGAGGGAGCGGAAGAAGGTGACCACCGAACTCGCGGAGCCGAGATCCTCGGGGGCGACCTGGTTCTGTGTGGCGAGGACCAGGTTCTGCATCATCATGCCGATGCCGAGACCCATGACGAACATGTAGACGGCGACCTGCCAGTAGGCGGTGTCGTACCGGATCGTGCCGAGCATCCCGAGCCCCGCCGTGACCAGGAAGCCACCGCTGACCAGCCAGGCCTTCCAGCGGCCCGTCTTGGTGATGACCTGGCCGGAGATCGTCGACGAGAGGAAGAGGCCCGCGATCATCGGGATCGTCATGACACCGGACATCGTCGGCGACTTGCCGCGCGC
Source organism: Streptomyces sp. WZ.A104 (assembly GCF_002382885.1). Lineage (GTDB taxonomy): Bacteria > Actinomycetota > Actinomycetes > Streptomycetales > Streptomycetaceae > Streptomyces. The sequence goes on along the minus strand of NZ_NWVL01000015.1, from coordinate 91,796 downwards.
CAGCTGGAAGTACTGGCTGAAGAAGACCGTGCCCGCGAACATCGCGATGCCGACGAACAGCGAGGCGACCGAGGCCAGGGTGATGGTGCGGTTGCGGAACAGGCGCAGCGGAATGATCGGCTCACTGGCCCGCGACTCGATGAGCACGAAGATCAGGCCGAGCAGCACCGAGCCCGCGACCATCACGTACGTCTGCCAGGACAGCCAGTCGTACTTGTCGCCCGCGAAGGTCACCCAGACCAGCAGCAGTGAGACGGCGGCGCTGATGAAGAACGCGCCCGACCAGTCGACCTTGACCTCGCGCTTGACGACCGGGAGCTTCAGGGTCTTCTGGAGCACGATCAGGGCGATGATCGCGAACGGCACGCCCACGTAGAAGCACCAGCGCCAGCCCATCCAGCTGGTGTCGGTGATGACACCGCCGAGCAGCGGGCCGCCGACGGTGGCGACGGCGAACACCGCGCCCAGGTAGCCGCTGTAGCGGCCGCGCTCGCGCGGGGCGATCATCGCGGCCATCACGATCTGCGCGAGGGCGGAGAGACCGCCGACGCCGATGCCCTGGACGACCCGGCAGGCGATGAGCATGCCGCTGCTGGTCGAGAGCCCGGCGACGACCGAGCCCAGCACGTAGATGATCAGGGCTATCTGGACCAGCAGCTTCTTGCTGAAGAGGTCCGAGAGCTTGCCCCAGAGCGGGGTGGTGGCGGTCATGGCCAGCAGTGAGGCCGTGACGACCCAGGTGTAGGCGCTCTGGCCGCCGCCGAGGTCGGAGATGATCTCCGGCAGGGCGTTGGAGACGACCGTCGACGACAGGATCGCGACGAACATGCCGAGCAGCAGCCCGGTCAGCGCTTCCATGATCTGCCGGTGCGTCATCGGCGTGCTGTCGGGGGCGCCGGAGCCGCTGTGACCTCCGCGGCCGCCATGGCCTCCGTGCTTGGCGTGGCCGCCCCGCACACCGGTCGGTGTGGTCGTAGCCATTGAGTTCCTTATCCGTGCGTATTCGCTTCTGTTACACAGGTGTACGGGTGTGAGTGCCGGTACGGGTGCGGCACCCTCCGGTGTGGCTTCCGGGGGCGCAGCCGTCCGACCCGCGGCAGGCGAAGCTGTCGCGCAGCCGGGACAGCAGCGCGTTCAGCTGTCCGACGTCGTCGTCGGACCAGTCCGCGAGGTTCCGGGCGAACATCTCGGTGACCCGTCCGCTCAGCTCGTCGAGCTGCGCGCGCCCGTCGGGGGTCAGCCGCAGGATGCGGGACCGCTTGTCCGCCGGGTCCGGGGACCGTTCGATCCAGCCGTGCTCGGCCACATGGGCCACATGGCGGCTGGTCACCGACATGTCCACGGCCAGCAGCTCGGCGAGCCTGCTGATCCGCATCTCGCCGTGCCGGTCCAGGAGCGTCAGTACGGCGGCGGAACCGCCGGGACACTCGGGGGGCAGGGCGCGGGTGAGCCCCCGTTTGACGGCCCCGACGGCGCTGAGCTGCCGGGCCAGTTCCTCGTAACTACTCCGTGCGGCCACTGGAGCCCCCAACGCGTCGGCGCATAGGTGGTTGGCGCATATGTTGTTGCTTAGGGCAACCATAGAAGCCGTTGGTTGCTACAGGCAAACGAAAACGGGCTTGCAGAAGTAAAGGAACGCAAAAGCCTCCGTAGGCTGTGGGTCAAGGCCCGGCGGGGCCCTGCTGGACGGCTCCGGAGCGGCCCCGGGGGTTGGGCCGGAGGCCCGGGTTCGCTAGGGTCCTGCCCCATGGCACACAACCCCCACGCCCCCCAGCCGGGCCCCGAGGGCAACCACGACCCGGCGGGCAGCACGCAGATGTTCCGCGCTTTTGTCGACGAGGGGGAGCCGCAGCAGCGCCAGCGGCCCGCGGCGACCTCGGCCGGGCCGAGAGCCGGGGTGATCGCGGCCGTGATCGCGGCCGTCCTCGTCCTCGGCGCGGTGGCCTGGCTCGCACTGGGCTGACGAACCGTCCGGCTCGCACTGGGCTGAGCAACCGTTCGGCCTACGGGCCCCGGGCCGCGCGTACGCGTGACCCGGGGCCCGCGGTCATTTCCAGACGGCGGACACGTCCTGGGTCTCGACGCGCATCCCCAGGGGGACCCGCCAGGAATCCACGCACACGGTGTACGTCTCCGTCCGCGCCGCACCCGCGCCGATGGGGGCGGGCAGCGGCTGGGCCGTCCTGATCGTCGCCCAGTCGACACCGAGCGCGCCGATGATGTGCGTCGCGAAGGTGACGGTCCCTGAACGCGCCGGGGAGCCACCGGTGTTGCGGAACTCCACGGTCACCTTCTCGCACCACCGCCGGTCCGCCGCCGCGCGCTGCGGGGCGCTCAGCTTCAGCACGGCCGGGCCCGGGGGCGGGGCCGGGGGCGTCGGGGCGGGAGTGCTGGGCGTACCGGGCCCGGAGGGCCGACCGCCGCTGCCGCCACCCGGTTCGGGCGTCCTCGGCGGCGCCGGGGCGTCGGGCCGTCCGGCGGACGGTGACCCGGAACCGCCGCCGGAGGGCTTCGCGCTCGGCCGCCCGGCGGAAGCGCCCCCCTGGCCGCCGGGTGTCCGCGTGCTCTCACCGCCGCCGCTGTCGGGGCCGCCCTGAGCGCCCGCCTCCGGCGACGGGGGCGAGGCCCGGCCCTTACCGGAACCCGGGCCGTCGCCCGGCCCCTCTCCGGGGCGTCCCGCGCCCCGGCCGCCGTCTCCGTCGAGCGGGGTCAGCGCGACCTCCCCCGAGGGCTGCCCGGACCCCTCGGGCGGCCGCTTACCGCCCTCGGCCGCCGCGCCCACGGCCACGTAGCCCTCGTTCCCGTCCGGGCCGCCCGCGCAGGCGGTCAGCGCACCGCCCAGACACAGCGCGGCCGCCGAGGCGACGATCGCGCTGCCCCGGCGGCCGGTGAAGCCGAACGCCTGACGTGCCTGACGAGTCTTACGCATATGACGGCGCATCGCGCCAGTGTGGCTGACGGTCCGTCAAATATGAACCCTCATGAACAGGATCGGTCCACGGGCTCAGTCGGCGATGAGTCCTTCCCTGAGCTGCGCGAGCGTACGGGTCAGCAGCCGGGAGACGTGCATCTGGGAGATGCCGACCTCCTCGCCGATCTGCGACTGCGTCATGTTCGCGAAGAACCGCAGCATGATGATCTGGCGCTCGCGCGGGGCCAGTTTGGCCAGCAGCGGCTTCAGCGACTCGCGGTACTCCACGCCCTCCAGCGCCGAGTCCTCGTACCCGAGGCGGTCGGCGAGTGAGCCCTCGCCGCCGTCGTCCTCGGGCGAGGGGGAGTCGAGCGAGGAGGCGGTGTACGCGTTGCCGACGGCGAGACCGTCGACCACGTCCTCCTCGGAGACCCCGAGCGCGCGGGCGAGCTCCGGGACGGTCGGCGAGCGGTCGAGCTTCTGGGCGAGCTCGTCGCTGGTCTTGGTCAGCGCGAGCCGCAGCTCCTGGAGGCGCCGGGGGACCCGGACCGACCAGGAGGTGTCGCGGAAGAAGCGCTTGATCTCGCCGACGACGGTGGGCATCGCGAACGTGGGGAACTCCACGCCCCGTTCGCAGTCGAACCGGTCGATCGCCTTGATCAGGCCGATCGTGCCGACCTGGACGATGTCCTCCATCGGTTCGTTGCGGCTCCGGAACCGCGCCGCGGCGTAACGCACCAGCGGGAGGTTGAGCTCGATCAGTGTGTCCCGCACGTAGGTCCGCTCCGGGCTGTCCGTTCCCTCGGGACCCGAGGCGGGACCGAGCGCGGCGAGCCGCAGGAACAGGGAGCGGGAGAGAGTGCGGGTGTCGATGGCTTCCGGCGAGCTGGTGAGCACGGCGGGTGCCGGCACGCTCTTCGTGAGCGTGAGCACCTTCGAGCTGCCCTGTTCTGCGGACATGCCACCCCCTTGAGGTCGCGGACGGTCGCGGTGGCCGCGACCATCGGAGGAACGCAGCCTCCACCTGAATACCGGAGGCGGGGCTGCGGCAAACGCGCTTCGAGCAGAATGTCACATGTCGGCAACGCGCTGTAGTGACATGTCGACAAGTCAGCGCCGAATCCGCCCTGGAAACAGGGGGTGCAGGGCTTTTGTGCCGTCAGAACTTCTCTCTGGACGGTCTACCCGTTCCGGTTACGCCTCGATCCTGTTTGCGGATCTCAGTCGGGCGAAACTTCGGGCCAGGAGCCTTGACACGTGCATCTGCGAGACGCCCAGCTCCGCGCTGATCTGGGACTGCGTCAAGTTGCTGTAGTAGCGCAGGAGAAGGATGCGCTGCTCGCGCTCGGGGAGCTGGACGAGGAGGTGGCGTACGAGGTCGCGGTGCTCGACGCCCGCGAGCGCGGGGTCCTCGTAGCCGAGCCGGTCGAGGAGGCCGGGCAGTCCGTCGCCCTCCTGGGCCGCCTCCAGCGAGGTCGCGTGGTAGGAGCGTCCGGCCTCGATGCAGGCCAGTACCTCGTCCTCGGAGATCTTCAGCCGCTCGGCGATCTCGCCGGTGGTCGGGGAGCGGCCGTGAGCGGTCGTCAGGTCCTCGGTGGCGCCGGTGACCTGGACCCAGAGCTCGTGCAGCCGACGGGGGACGTGGACGGTGCGCACGTTGTCGCGAAAGTAACGTTTGATCTCGCCGACGACGGTGGGCATCGCGAAGGTGGGGAACTGGACCCCGCGCTCCGGATCGAACCGGTCGATCGCGTTGATCAGGCCGATGGTGCCGACCTGGATGACGTCCTCCATCGGTTCGTTGCGGCTGCGGAACCGCGCCGCGGCGTACCGGACGAGGGGGAGGTTGGCCTCGATGAGGGCGGCCCGGACCCGGCGGTGTTCCGGGGTGCCCGGCTCCAGGTCCTTGAGCTGGCCGAAGAGGACCTGGGTGAGCGCCCGGGTGTCCGCGCCGCGGGCTCTGGCGGGGGTGACGGAGGGATCCGGGGTCTCGGTCTGGACGTCCTGGAGGTCCTCGGTCTGGACGTTCTGGGGAGGCACTTGAGGCGCTGTACTGGCCGGCACGGTGACGCCACCCCTTTGCGGTCAACTACGGTCAACTCATCCGTCAAAAGCGGTCATAGCATCACAAGACATGTCCACTGTGTGCAAGCACCGCAAAACACCGTGTTGACCCCGTAAACCAATTAATCGCACGACAAAACCCCCCGCCTGAACGGCGAGGGGTCGACGCGGCCGGGGCGGGCCGGGGGCGGGGAGCGGTCAGAAGGGGTAGTCCGCGATCACCCAAGTGGCGAATTCCCGCCACTGTCCCGCGGCCGCCTGGTGGGCCGGGTGCTCGATGTAGCGCTTGAGGGCGTCCTCGTCGGCGACGGCGGAGTTGATGGCGTAGTCGTACGCGATCGGCCGGTCGGTGATGTTCCAGGCGCACTCCCAGAACTCCAGCTCGGGGATCTGTCCCGCCAGCTCGCGGAAGGCCCGGTCGCCGACGACCACCCGCGGGTCGTCGCGCTCGACGCCCTCGTTGAGCTTGAAAAGGACCAGGTGGCGGATCATGGCTATCCCTATTCCCGCTTCTTCTCTACGTGGGCTGCTTGAGCTACTTGACCAGTTCGGTCATGAAGTCGCCGACGCTCTGGGCGGCGCTGGAAACGCCCTCGAACCCTACCCCCACGAGCTCGGCGGACCGCTTGGGTGAGGTGATGATCGTGTACAGCACGAAGACCACCAGTATGTAGAGCGCGATCTTCTTCGCTTGCGCCACTTGTCCTTGCCTCCCCGTAGACCCCGCCGGTGCCCCGCCCGCAGCCCTGTGCGATCGGGCGATTGTATCCGCACGTTTGGCCGTATCCCGTGGCCGCTTCCCGCCGTCGGCCCGATCACTGACGCGGCCTTTAAGGACCTACGGCCCGGCCATCGAGGCCTTTTGCCCGCCCGTACGGCCCGGTGGTGCGCGGCAGGATGGATACCGAGCCCGACGGACCGGCAGGAACCGGAGGGCCGGAACGGGGCCTCTCTGCGGGTCCCCGCCGCGCGATACCCCCTGACCGCGGCGGGGGCCGGCAGGCCCTGTTCCCGCCGGGGGAAGCGGCTTGTCCCCCCGATGCCGCTTCCCCCGACCTACTCGCCGGGACCCGGGCACCTCCTCGTGCCCGGGTCCTGGTTCTCCGGTCCCTGTGGGTCTCCGCCCCTGGGCCGATGACTCCTGGGCGCATACCGGCGATCATGGTGGCCTCACTGGCCTGGCCGAGGAGGAACGATGCAGATCGCACCGGTGGACTGGGTGGAGATTCCGGCCGGAGTGCTCCGGCGGGGCACCCCGGCCGATGACATCGCGCTGGTGGCCGAGCGCTATGCCGGCACCCGGGTGCCGGAGGCGTGGTACCGCAAGGAGGCTCCGAGCGCCGAGCTCCGCGTCCCCGCCTTCCGGATCGCCCGTACCCAGGTCACCGCCGGTCAGTGGGCCCTCTTCGCCGCCGCCACCGGCAGGCCCGCTCCCCGGGGCCCCGAGGACCATCCGGTCATCGGCGTGAGCTGGGACGAGGCGAGCGCCTACTGCCGCTGGCTGGGCGAGCGGACCGGTGACCCGGGCGTCCGGCTGCCCACGGAGGACGAGTGGGAGCGGGCCGCACGCGGGGACGACGGCCGGGAGTTCCCCTGGGGCGACGAGTACCGCACGGGGCTGGCCAACCTGGTGGACCTCGGCCTCGGCACGACCACCCCGGTCGGCTCGTTCCCCGAGGGGGCCAGCCCCTTCGGCGTCCTGGACATGGCGGGCAACGCCGACGAGTGGACCTCCACGCTGTACGCCCCCTACCCCGGCGCCCCCGCGGACGTGCCGCAGGTCGAGGACTGGGCCTTCGACCCCCACATCACCCGCGGCGGCGCGTTCCGCCACGACGTGGACCTGGCCCGCTGCGCCCGCCGCCACGGCGCCTACGAGAAGGACCTGGCCACCATCGGAGTCGGTTTCCGCCTGGCGGCGTCGGCCCGCGTCGCCGGGTAGCCCCGGCCCTAGGGCCGCCCCGGTCAGCCCGCGCCGGCCAGGAGTTCGGCGGCGGCGATGCCGGAGACCCGGGTCGCGCCGTGCGTCGTCACGTGCACGGCCCCCGGGCGGTCGCCGCCGGGCACGCCCATCTCGACGACCAGCGCGTCCGGGCGGTGGCGCAGGAGACCGGTCAGGGCCTGCGACATCCAGCCGTAGCGGGCCGCGTCGCGCACCACGACGACCAGCGCGCGTCCGGTGGCGGGTGCGAGCGCGGCCCGGTCCAGCAGGTCCTTCTCGCTCCGGAGTTCCGACTCGCCGAGGCGTACGGACGTGGTGCCGGGCCGCAGCGCGCGCAGCGGCCCGGCCACGCCCCACGGGGTGGAGCCGTCGATGGCGAGGTTCGTCACGGGGGACAGCTCGACCACGTGGGCGTCCCCCACGAGCGGGAAATCGGCCCGGGCGTCCTGGTTGCGGTGGACGGTGACCGCGCGCCGGGCGGCCACCAGGCCGATGCCGGCGGTCCGGCCGTCGGGGGCGGCGTCCCGGGCCAGCTTGGCGGACCAGGCGGCGAAGTCCTGTACGCGGGAGGCCGCTTCGGTCAGCCGCTCCTCGGGAATGGTGCCGTCCAGGACGGCGCGCACGATCGCGTCGGCCAGCTCGACGGTGGTGGACTCCTCGGCGCTCTCGCCGCCGACGCACACCGCGTCGCAGCCCCCGGCCACGGCCTTCACGGTCGCGCCCGCGATGCCGTAGCGGTCGGAGACGGCGCCCATCTCGATGCCGTCGGTCACGACCAGGCCGGTGAAGCCGAGTTCGTCGCGGAGCAGGTCGTTGATGATCTTCTGGCTGAGGGTGGCGGGCAGCTCGCCGTCGTACGCCGGGGTGAGCATGTGCGCGGTCATGACCGTGCGGACACCCGCTTCCATGGCCGCGATGAACGGCGGCAGGGCGGTCCGGGCGATCACGGAGGCGTCCGCCCCGGCCCGCGGCAGACCGTGGTGGGAGTCGACGTTGGTGTCGCCGTGGCCGGGGAAGTGCTTGGCGCAGGCGGCGACACCGGCGGACTGGAGGCCGCGGATCCAGGCGGCGGTGTGGCGGGAGACGACCTCGGTGCGCGGGCCGAAGGAGCGGACGCCGATCACCGGGTTCATCGGGTTGGAGTTCACGTCGGCGCTGGGCGCGTAGTTCAGCGAGACGCCGACCTCGCGCAGAGCCCGGCCGATGTCGCGGGCGACCTGCTCGGTGAGGTCGATGTCGTCGATGGCGCCGAGGGCGAGGTTGCCGGGCCAGGAGGAGCCGTCGCGCGCTTCGAGGCGGGTGACGTCGCCCGCCTCCTCGTCGATGGCGACGATCAGGTCGGGGTTCTCGGCGCGCAGCGACGCGGTGAGCGCGGCGACCTGCTCGGGCGTCTCGATGTTGCGCCCGAACAGGACGACGGAGCCGAGGCCTTCGCCGACCCTGCGGAGCAGCCAGTCCGGTGCGGTGGTCCCGACGAAGCCCGGCTGGAGCACGGAGTTGGCCAGCCTCATGAGGGCGGGGTGGCTGTTCTCTGCCATGAAGATCCTCAAGCTCGGGCACGATGCGGGGCCGAGGGAAATGCGTACCCCCGCGGCAATGGTGCAGGATGAAGGGGATGTTGGCCTATACCAATCTTCAGTGTCAAGGCAACCGTTCGCCGAAGCGGCGGCTGACCCGCGGGTTTCCCCTTCCCGTCCACACTGCCTGATGGGTCGTCATGTCCTTTTGCGCTGTTGATCGATACGGGTTGACGCCATCGGGGGCCTGTGCAAGCCTCCCGGTGCTCCACTTCAGGCGACGGGGGACGATCATGCAAGCCGCCACGGAAACGTCATGACCGCACCGGCCCCGCCCGGGGTGTTCTCCCGCCCCTACCGGGCCCGCACGCTCGCGGTGAGCAGCACCTTCGTCCTGGTCGCGTTCGCCGGTCTGGCGCTGAGCACGGTGATGCCGATCGCTGTGCAGGATCTGGACGGACTCGGCCTGTATTCACTGGCGTTCGGCGGATTCCTCACCACCGGCATCGTGGGGACCGTGCTCGCGGGCGGCTGGTCCGACCGCCGGGGTCCCGCTCCCGCGCTCTGCGCCGGGCTGGCCCTCTTCTCCGGCGGTGCGCTGGTCTCCGGCCTCGCGGAATCGATCGTTCCCTTTCTGCTGGGGCGGTACGTGCAGGGTCTCGGCGGCGGTGCGGTCACCGTCGCGCTGTACGTGGTCGTGGGGCGCGCCTATCCGTCGGCGCTGCGGCCCCGGATGTTCTCGCTGATCACCGCGTGCTGGATCGTTCCCTCCATGGTGGGCCCGCCGATCGCCGGGGCGGTCGCCCAACGCCTCTCCTGGCACTGGGTGTTCCACGGCATCGCGGTCCTGGGGCTGCTCTCCCTGGCGCTGCTGGCCGGTCCGCTGGGGCGGCTGCGGCCCGCCGGGGACGAGGACGGCGAGAAGCCGGGCGGGCTGCGCGCGATGCCCGCACTGGCCGTCGCCCTGGGGGCGGGGCTGTTGCAGTACGCCGGGTCCCAGTCGGGCCTGCACCGTCTGGTCGCGGTGGCCGCCGGGCTGGTCCTGCTGGTGGTGTGGCTGCGCCCGCTGCTGCCCGCGCGCACGCTGCGGGCGGGGCGCGGCATCCCGTCGCTGGTGCTGCTGCGCGGCGTCTCGGCCGGGGTGTACTTCACCGTCGAGACCTACATCCCGCTGATGCTGGTCAACGAACGCCAGTGGTCGCCGGGTGCCGCCGGGATGTCGCTCACCGGGGCGGCCCTCACCTGGTTCGCCGCCTCCTGGCTCCAGGGGCACCCCCGGCTGCCCTGGCCGCGCGAGCGGGTCGTCCTGGCCGGCGCGCTGATCCACGCGGCGGGCGCGGCCGTGACCCTGAGCGGGGCGCTGCGGGCGATGCCCGCGGTGACCGTCGCCGTCGGGCTCCTGGTCGCCGGGTTCGGCATGGGGCTCCTGCTGCCCGGCGTCGGCGTCCTCACGCTCGAACACTCTCCCGTCGACGAGCAGGGCCGGAACTCGGCCTCGCTCCAGTTGTCCGACAGTCTGTCCAGCGTGCTGCTCGTGGGCCTGTGCGGGGCGCTGTTCAACGCGGCGCACGTGAGCGCGGGCCAGGACGCGACAGCCTTCGCGGCGGTCTTCGGCACCGCCCTCGCGGTCGCCGCCGCGGCCGTTCCGATCGCCCGCAGAATCGCGGTGCCGCACACGGAGGAGAAGAAGAACCATGCGACGGTATGAGCTCGTCGGCAGGCGCGACATCCGCCTGGTCACCGATGCCCCGGTGCCGGTGCCGGGGCCGCTGGAGGTCCTGGTACGGGTGCGGGCCTGCACGGTCTGCAACCGCAGTGACCTGGCGTACTACCACTACTACGGGGAGCGCGAGCACTGTGCCCAGGGCTGTTTCGGCCATGAGGTCGCCGGGGTCGTCGAGGCGGTCGGCCCCGGCGTCACCCGCGTGGCACCGGGGCGGCGCGTCTTCGTCCGCACCCCGCTGACCACCGGGTACGCCGACTTCGCGCTGGCCCGCGAGATAGCCGTGGGGCTCCTCCCGGACGAGGTGCCCTTCGAGCAGGGCGCGATCCTGCAACTGCTGCCCCTGGCCGTCCACGCCACCCGGGGGGTGCGGCTCGGGGACCGGGTCGCGGTCATCGGCCAGGGCCCGGTCGGCCTGATGGCGCTGCGGATGGCGGCGCTGCGCGGGGCCTCCCGCATCACCGCCGTCGACCTGGACGACTGGCGCCTGGACCGGTCGGCCCTCCTCGGCGCTGACACCACCCGCCGGGTCGACGGCAGCGCCGCCGCGCTGCGGGAGGTCGCGGACGGTGTCGACGTGGCGATCGACGCGGTGGGCACGCCGACGACGCTCAACGCCTGCGTCGACCTCGTACGGCAGAACGGGCTCGTGGTGATGCTCGGCACCCACCACGTGGACACCCACGTCACCCTCGACCTGGTCACCTGGGAGCGCAAGGGGCTGCGGGTCCACAGCTCCGCCGAGCCCCTCGACACCGCACGGGCGGAAGCCCTCGCCACCGCCGAACGGCTCGTACGGTCCAGGGAGCTGTACCTCCCGGAGCTCCTGACGCACACCTACCCGCTGGAGGACCTGCCCAAGGCGATGGAGCAGCTGTCTGCCAGCCGCGCGCTCTACCCGGACGGCGAGCAGGCCCCGTACGACGGTCCGCCGCACCGCACGCTGAAGGTAGCGGTCGTTCCGTGAGGTGGGGCATCGCCGGGCACGGTGATGTCGTGTCCCGGCGGGTGCTGCCCGCGCTGCGCGCGGCGGGCCAGGAGCCGGTGTTCCTGTGGGGGCGGGACGCCGGGCGCGCGGCCGCGGCCGCCCGGCGGTGGGGGGTCGCCGCGTCCGGCAGCGACCCCCGGGGCCTGCTGGCGGGCCTGGACGCGGTGTACGTCGCCACGCCCGTGGACCGCCATGTGCCGCTGGCTGCCCTGGCGTTGGACGCGGGGCTGCCGGTGCTCGTGGAGAAGCCGCTGGCCGGTTCCCTGCGGCCCGGCGGCTCCGCGCTCGCCACGGGCCGGGCGTGCGCGGGCGTCGCGTACTACCGCCGACTGGCCCCCGTCGTCGGAGAGTTGCGCCGCGCGTTGCGCGGCTGGTCGCCGGAGCGGGTGGAGGTGCGGTTCCGGTCCGCGTTCGAGCCGGGGCCCGGCCATCCGATGCGCTGGCGCACCGAGCGGGCCGTGGCGGGCGGCGGGGTGCTCGCCGACGCGGGCAGTCATCGCCTGGACCTGCTGCTGATGCTGTTCGGGAGGCCCGCCGAGATACGGGCCCGGCTGGGCCGGCGCTTCCCCGGAGGCGCCGAGCGCGCCGCCACCGTGGAGCTGGAGTGGGATACCGGGCTGCGGGCGCACTGCTCGGCGGAGTGGGGGGACGGGCCGCCGGAGGACCTGCTCTCCCTCCACGGAGGCGGGCGTTCCCTGACCCTGGACCCGCTGGATTCGGGGGAGTTGCTGGTCCGGGAGCCCGGTGGCGTCCGGCGCGTCCGGTGCCCGCCGGACGCCAACCCCCATCTGCCGCTCGTCGCCGACTTCGTCGCGGCGGTGGCGGCCGGGCGGCCACCGGTGTGCCCGGTGGCCGAGGCCGTACAGGTCGATGACGTCCTGGTGGCGGCGGAGCGGTCCGACGCCCTGGGCGGGGCGCCGGTCAGGCCGTGGCCGCCGTGAACTTCTCCCGGTCCCCGTAGCCGCGCTCCCGCGTCCAGCTCACGGGCTCGATATGGGCGTTGAAGGGCAGCCCGTCATCCCGGGTCATCGCGGGCCGGGGGTGGTCCAGGTGCAGCAGGGGGTCGTCGTAGCGGGTCAGGGGCGCGGCCGCGGCCAGCCGGGCGACCACGTCGTCGTCCTCGCCGCCCCACCCCTCGAACCGCTCGTCGAATCCCCCCACCGCGTGGAAGACGTCCGCGCGCAGCCACACACAGCCGCCCGGCGGCTCCCGCAGCAGCAGACCGCGCAGCACGGTGTCGGGCACATCGGCGGCCCCCCGGCCGTTGCGCAGCCCGATGGCGTGCAGGGTGGACGGGCCGTCGAGCGAGAGCGACCAGCGGAACGGCAGATGGGTGCCGTGGCCGCCCTCGCGCAGCCGGGCGGTGTTGCGGGCGACGAAGTGGCGGTCGACGAGGATGTCCGCGTCCAGGACACAGACGTAGGAGGCGTCGCCGGTCGCCTCGACGACTCCGACGTTGACCGCCCACGCCTTGTTGAACAGACCGTCCTTGCGGGCGAAGACGTAGCGGTCGACGACGCCTTCCAGCACCTCGCGGCTGCGCGGCTCGCTGTCGGTCTCCACCACCGTGACCCGGTGTCCGGGCCCGCCCTCCTGGTCGGCCAGGGCCTTCAGGCAGGCCAGCAGATTACGGGTCCGCAGCCCGCCGGAGCGGTCCCGGAAGGGGATCACCACGTGCACGGTCGCGGGCTCGGAGCGCGGCCGGGGCGCTGGCGGCTCCGGGGCCGCGGGGGGCTCCTGGGAGGTGTACTTCGCGCCGAGGTGGTAGTCGATCCAGATGTGCCGGTCGGCCTCGGTCACGGCGTCGGCCAACTCGTTCCGCTGTAGGGGGTGTTCCTCCAGCAGTCCGACGAGGGACTCGCGCAGGGCGTGCTGGGGCGCGGTGTGCGTGGGGTCGGTGACGACGTCCCGGTAGGCGCGCGCGGAGGCCGGGGACGCGGCCACGAGGGCGGCGAGCGCGGCGTCCACCGTGCGGTAGTGCTCCTCGCTCTTGGCCCAGTAGTCGGCGGCGATGCCCGGCACGGCGGGGTCGTGGGCGAGCACCGCGTAGGCGGTGAGGCGGGCGGCGAGCCGGGGAACGGTCGGCTCGGGTGCGTGGGACACGGGGGTGCTCCGATCGGCTGGGGTCGGGTTCATGCTCCGTCGTCGGCCGACCACGGGGCGAGCCACCGCGGGTCGGGTGTGTCGTCCGAGCGGACGAATCTGACGTCGGCGGACAGACGCATGGCGTCGGTGGTGGTGTCCAGGGACGCGTGGACGATCTGCGGGACGTGCACCATGAGGTCCCCGGCGGCGAAGTCGGCCCACAGCCACCGCCGCCCCAGATGCCGGGCGGTCAGCTCCAGGTCGTGGGAGATCGGCCGCCGGTCGCCGGGGCGGTCCCCCTTCTCGCGCAGGGGCTCGTACTCCTCGGGCGCAAGGGTGTGGGAGCCCTCCAGGTAGACCAGAGAGCCGGTGCTCGGCGGGCAGTCGCCCACGGGTATCCACAGGGTGAGCACCCGGGGCGCGGGGGAGAGGGCGTTCATGTAGTCGAGGTCCACATGGGCCCGGGAGGCGAGCTGGGAGCCCCGGTGGAAGTGGCGCAGGATCTGCCGGGGCAGCATCCAGGCGTCCTGGCCGAGCAGCTTGCTTGCGAGGTCGGCGAGCAGCGGGTCGGCCACGAACTCCTGGAAGGCGGCCGACCGGACGAAGGCGTGGGCGGGATGCCCGGCGACACCGTACGCCGGGAGGCTCTCCGGCACGCTGCCGGAGAACAGCCCGTCCTTCGCGTCGGTCCCCTCGGCCAGGTAGCCGTCCGGGAAGAGCGAGAAGTAGGCGCCGCGCAGGCGCAGCACCTTGTCCCGGTCCAGTACGCCCGGCAGGTACAGATACCCGTCGGTGCGCAGGCGCTCGCGCAGCACGGCCGGGTCGTCGGGCAGGCCCGCACCGGACCGCAGGGGCCCGAACAGGTCCGGCGAGAAGCGGATGGGTACGCCGTTGGAGTACAGCGTCGATTCCGGCATGGGGTGTCCTTCGGCACGGGCGAGCGGGCGGGGTCCAAACCGTGGCGGCGGGGAGGGGGCCGGTCAGTACACGCCCTCCACGGCTTCCTCCTCGCCGCCCTCGTCCCGCTCGAACGGGCGCACCGCCGCCACCCCGTCCCAGGGGAACCAGGGGTGCGGCCCCGTCCGGACGGCGCTGTCCCGCTCCAGCAGGTTGGGGATGAACAGGTCCTCCAGGAGCGTGGTGACCCGCACCCGGCCGCGCTCCCCGACGGGCAGTTCCCGCCACGGGTCGCCCGGGTCGACGACGGTCAGCACCGCGAAGGGCGGCGGCAGATGGTACGAGTGCGTGCTGCCGGGCGGCAGGAGGGGACCGCCCGGCACCGCGTCGGCCTGGAGGGCGTGGCCGACGAGCGTGTTGCCGTAGGTGTCGATCCACTGCACGCCCACGAGGTGCTCCTCGCGCAGGAACTGCGCCTCGGCCGGGGTGCAGGACGTTCCGCCGGTGCAGACGGCGCGGACCCCGTACGTGTGCAGAGGCTCCGGCAGCCGCATGGCCAGTTCGACGAGCAGCCGGGGGGTGGTGAAGAGGAGTGCGGGCCGCTCGGCGGTGAGCAGCGGCAGCGTCTGGGCGACCAGGTGGTCGGTGTACGTGTCCGCCTCGCCGCCCGACCGCAGTGCGGCCTTCACCCAGCGCGGGTCGAAGTCGATGGCGTGCACCGCCCCGTTCCAGGAGTCCGCGAGACCCTCCACGAAGTGCCCGTAGGCGTGCGGTCCCATCGGGGTCATCGCGAGGACGTCGCCGCCGACGAGGCCGCGGGCCTCCAGCATGAGCCGGTAGATCTCCACGTCGTACCCGAGCCGGGTGACGTTGACGATCCGGCAGGGGGTGCCGGTCGTGCCGCCGGTCTCGAAGATCCGGAAGGGGCGGTCGCGGTAGCCGCGCGGCCTGAGGTCCCGGGCGCGGGCGGCGCGGAGTGAGGCCTTGTCGAAGAGGCCGAAGAGCTCCAGGGCCGCGAAGCCGTCGACGTCCTTCTCGGGGTCGAAGCCGAGGCAGTCGCGGCGGGAGACCCAGAACGGGGAGCCCGTCTCCGGCGAGAAGTGCCACCGCATCATGCGGCGCGTCCAGGCGTCGAGGTCCACGGTGAGTTCCGGGACGCGTTCGCGCATCGCCGGGTAGGCCGCGGCGGGCCCGGTCAGGGTGTTCGGGACGGTCGTCATGGGGTTCCCCTCCGGGCTGCCGCTGCGGGCAGCGGGCGGTACACGAACAGCGACCGGGCGGCGATCGCCTCGGCGGCCGGTCCGGTGGCCCGGACGACGGCGGCGAACGGGAACGGGACCTCGTGGCCGAGCAGCGGGTGATCGGGCGGGCCGTGCCGGCCGTGCGGCTCGTGCGGTCCTCCGTCGACCAGCACCAGATGCGCGGTGACGTACGTATCGCCCTCCGCGGTCTCCACGACCGGCGGCCTGCGGGTGAGCAGCCGGTCGCCCGGCCGCATCAGGTCCGGCACGGAGCGGGCCGCCCGGGCGGCCGCCCCCGGCTCCCGGAACGCGGTCAACGGCCATGCCTCGCCCGGAAGTTCCGGGCACATCGCGTCGAGTCGGGCCGCCAGGGCGCGGGCCAGCGGTTCGGGCGGGCCCGCGGTGACGACCGTACGCACGTTGCTGCAGAACCGCCCGGAGTCGGCGGCGATCAGCGGCAGCAGCCAGTCGACCGCCGCTTCGGTCCCCAGGTCCTCGGGCACCAGCGCACAGCCCCGGCCGGGGCCGTGCAGGGTGAGACCGGCCGAGGCGCGGACGGAAGCGGCGAGCGAGGAGCCGCCGAAGACCACGTGCCGGTCGGTGAGCCGGATCAGGCCGCACAGCGCGCCCTGCTCCGTCGGGTAGAGGGAGATCCGCTCCGGCGGCCAGCCCACCGCCAGCAGGGCGGCGAACAGCCGGGCGGCGGAGAGCGGTTCGCGTCGGCTGGGGCGCACCCATACGGCCGCCGAGCGTTCGAGCTGTTCGAGGACCGCTTCCAGGCAGGTGAAGGTGTTGCCGGGCAGCGAGACGAGGGCCAGGGCGGTGTCCGGCGACGGTTCGGGGCGTGCCGTCAGGGTCGAACGGAGCATCCCGCACCAGCGCTCGGCCAGCGGGCCGGGTATCCCGGCCGTCTCCCACAGGGCGTCCCTGAAGTCCTCGCCGCTCTGCGGCCCGAGCCCCCCGATGTCGAGGGTCCCGTGCTCGAACAGATCCAGTGCGCGCAGCAGCAGTCGGCGTCGGCCCGTCGGTGCGGGCGGCAGGCCGGGGGCGACGGTGTCCCAGCGGCGGCGGTCGGCGGCGGCCACGATCTCCGGGACGAGGGCGAGGTGCGTCCCCGTGGGCCCGGGGAGCGGCGCGGTGTCGAGGGACGGATGCCAGTGGCCGCGGCGGAAGGCGTGGAGGAGGCGGGTCACGGCAGCTCGCTGCGGAGCGCCGAGACCACCCGTATCTGTTCGGCGTGGGTGAGAGAGGGGTACAGCGGCAGCGCGATGTGGTGGCGGGCGAACCACCGGCCGCGCGCGAAGGTCTCCTCCGGGTCCGTTGCGTCGTCGCGGAAATGCGGGTGGTCGCACAGGAGACGGTCGTAGACCTCGCCCGCGAGCTGGACGCCGTGCCGTTCCCGCAGCCGCTGCTTCAGCGCGTCGCGGTCCACGGAACTGTCCGGGTACACCAGGTACTTGTAGTAGTTGCTCCGGGAGTCCGCGGGCACCGCGTGCGCCCGCAGGGAGCTGACGCCGTCGAGCAGGGTGTCGTAGTGGGCGGCGAGCGACCGCCGCCGGGCCAGGGTCCCGGCGAAGCGCTCCAGATCCACGGTGCCGACGGCGGCGTGCAGTTCGCTGAGCCGCCAGTTGCTGCCCGGCCTGTCGTGCAGGGTGGAGCCCTGGGCGCTCTTGCCGTGGTCGCGCCAGCGCCGTACGTCCTCCCGGTCCTCCGGCGCGGCGGAGGTGAGCAGCCCGCCCTCACCGCTGATGGCGACCTTGGTGGGGAAGAACGAGAACGCGCCGAACCGGCCGAGGCTGCCCGCCGGGCGGTCGCCCAGAGTGCTGCCGAAGGCGTGCGCCGCGTCCTCCAGCACGGGGATGCCGCGCTCCGCGCACGTGGCGAGGACCCCGTCGACGGCCGGGGAGACGATCCCGCCGATGTGGACGGGCACCACGGCCGCCGTGTCCGGATACCGCTCCAGTGCGGTGCGCAGGGCGTCCGGGTCCATGCCGAGTCCGTCGGGTTCCATGTCGACGAAGCGGGCGCGGGCCCCGGCGCGCACGGCCGCGGCCGCCGTCGCGAAGAACGTGTTGACGGGGACGAGGACCGTGCGGCCCGCCACGCCGATGGTCCGCAGGGCGATCTCCAGGGCGGCCGAGCCGGAGGCGACGGCGACGCCCGGGGTGCCGGTCCACGTACGGCTCAGCTCCTCGAAGCGGGCGACCAGCGGGCCCTGGGTGAGGACGCCGGAGGCCAGTGCCCCGTCGACGCGCTCCAGCACGGTGCGCCGGTCGGTGACGTCGAAGCGGATGCGCTGGGCGGGCACGGGGGCCGGGTGCGCCGGGGCGTCGGCCAGTTCCCGGGCGAAGAACTCCGCCGCGTGGCCCGCGTGCGTGTTGTGTCCCATGGGGAGTTCGAGGATGTCGGGCTTCGGGGCGCCCGCCGTCTCGTAGCCCAGGCGGACCGTTTCGGCGGCGGCGCGGGTGTCGGCCGTCTCCAGATAGGGGTCCGCTGTGCCGTACTGGAGCTGGAGGGGCGCGGGGGCCAGGGCCGTATAGAGGTCGGGAAGGTCGGCGTGTTCGAGGATGCCGGGCAGGGCCGCCCCCTCGAATCCGGTGAACAGCCGCCCGTACAGTGCCGGATAGGTGCCGAGGTGACTCGCCGCGCAGACGGGGAGGGGCCGGTCGCTCAGCAGCGCGGTGTGCAGGGCGACGGCCGCGCCCAGGCTGTGGCCGAACAGCCCGGTGCGGTCCGCGTCGGCCAGCGGGTGGCTGCGCAGTACGTCGAGGGCTCCGAGCGCGTCGCCGACGAGGGCGCCGAGCAGGGAGCGGCCGGTGAGCGCGAAGGCGTGGGCGAGCAGGGCCCCTTCGTCGCGGCCCGCGAGCCGCTCAGGGTCGAGCCCGCCGCCGATGCCGTACGCGAAGGTCAGGGTGGTGAACCCGGCCCGGGCCAGCCGTTCGGCCACGTTGCGGTCGGGGTGGTCGGGGGGTGTCTCGCCGGTGAGGTGGTCCAGCCGGGCGTTCTTCCCGCCGAGGACGAGGATGCCCGGGCGAGGGGCGGTGGCCTCGTCCTCGGGGGAGAGCAGGACGGCGGGGAACTCGCCGCGTGCCGGGGAGCCGAGGGTCATCCGCTCGCGCCGCAGTCCGTTCGACACGGTGACGGTGGAGGCGGTGACGCGGACGTCGCGGTGGGCGTCCTCGACCCGGGCCAGGCGCTCGACCCGGGAGCGGAGCGGGGCGGGGTGACCGGTGGGCCCGGTGTCGAGCAGCCGGCGCAGGGAGCTGATCTGCATGGTGATGGTGGGACCGGTTTCGTGAGAGGGGAGCGGAAGGCCCTGGACACCAGGGGCTGGGCGGTCGGCCCGGCCCTGTGACGTCGGGTCAGATGAAGTCGGCGTGCAGGGTGCTGGGGACTTCCACGGCGTAGGAGTCCAGCGCCCGGTCCAGCTGGATCTGACCGCGGTGCAGATGCTCCAGCAGCTCGTTCTGCGGCCGGTAGAAGCACGACTTGCACAGGTCCGTGCGGCGGGGGTTGGCGGCCTCCCACTCGGCGCGCGGGCCGCCCTCCAGCACTTCCGCGTAACCCTGGTCCAGCACGTTGCCGATCAGATAGCGGCTGTTGAGGTGGACCTGCGGGCACGGGTAGAGGTTACCGTCGGCGCCGACCGCCGTCACGAACCGGCTGTAGTGGCACCGCTCGAAGTCGCCCTCGACATCATCGACCTGGTCCATCGGACCCCGGTCGAGCTTGGGTACGGAGACCTCGTAGTCGTCGGTGGACAGCTCCGCGGCCTCCCGGAGGGCCTCGGTGATCTCCGGCATGACCGCCTCGATGGTCTCGTGGCCGAGGGCGCTGTAGAACTCCGGCTCGAAGCGGACGTAGTGGGCCCCGGACGCCAGGCCGATGCGGGCGGCGTCGAGGATCTCCCGGTGGTTCGCCTGCGTGATGACGAAGTTGAAGCCGATGCGGAAGTCCGGCGCCACCGCGGTCTCGCGCAGTCGGCCCACGGCACCGATGAAGGACGCGAAGGTCTGCTCGCGGTCCCGGGTGATCTCGTTGAACGTGGCCTCGGTCCCGGCGTTCAGCCCGATGCGCACCCAGGTGTGGGTGTCCGCGACGGCCTCGGCGATGGCCGGGCGGCCGAGCCGGGAGCCGTTGGTGATCAGTCCGATGCGCAGCCCGGCCTCGTTCGCGGCCCGGCTGATCTGCGCGTACCCGGGGTGGATGGTGCACTCGCCGCTGCCGCAGAAGGTCACGGCGCGGCCGTCGTTGGCCGCGAACTCCCGCATCAGGGTGACGGCCTTGTCGGTCTTGATGGAGTCCTTGAACGAGAACAGGTCGTAGAACTGCTCCTCGTTGGGGGAGTGGAAGTTGCAGAAGTTGCACCGCATGTTGCAGGCGCCCATGATCCCGATCCGCATATGGATCGGTTTGAACTCGTCGCCCGCCACGAACCGCCTCAGCAGGTCGCCGTGGGCCATGACCTTCTGGGGGGAATGGGCCTGATCGAGGCTGACGGGGAGCAGCGGAACCGGATCTTCCGTAACTTTCGCAGCGCTGTCCTGAGAATCACCAAAGCTATTCACGGAACCCCCAAATATGGCTGTTCAGCCGCCTATTCGATGACCTGCTCCCGACCCTAGGAGCAGCTTCTCAGGGGTGTCAACAGTCAGGCTACGACGGGGATTTCATGGATCGATACCCTCGTCGAGAACTCCGGCTTTGGCGATGAGATAGGCGAGCTGGGCGCGGCTGCGGCTGTTGAAGATCTCCGACGCCTTGCGCACATGGGTGGCCACGGTGCGGACGCTCATGCCGAGCCGCCCGGCGATGGCCTCGTCGGTATAGCCGTTGACCATGAGCTGAAGGACGGACCTGCGTGTTTCGTCGGCGAGCAGCGGCGGTCGGTGCGCGCCGGGGGAGTACTGGAGCGGGGTGGCGCGTTCCCAGGCGTGCTCGAACATGCCGACGAGATAGCGGATCAGTCCCGGATGCTCTATGGCCAGGGCGGTCTGGCTCCGCTGTTCTCCCGGGTCGGGCACGAAGGCAATTCGCTGGTCGCACACGATGATCCGGTCGAACACCTCGTCCAGTGTCCGTACTTCCGCCCCTGCGGCCGATATTTGCTCCACGTAAAAGAGAGTGGGGCTGTGGGTGCGCACGGTGTGCTGATAGATCGTGCGCTGCCGCACCCCGCGGGCGAGCGCCGGAAGATCGGTGTCGAGCGCTTTCGCCAGCAGTTCCTGCGGTCTGCCGCCACCGGGCTGGGCGGTGAGCAGTTCCTCCTGGCAGGACTCCACGGCCGAGGCGAGCGTGGTGCTGATGATGTCCGCGCCGCTGATCACGCGGGCGGCCTGGACCCCGTCCTCGCGGTAGGTGTCGCGGTAGACCTGCTCGGCACGCTGGATCGATGTGCGTACGGCGTCGAGCGCGTGCTGCTGCCGGTCGATGGCCGCTTCCATCGGCCGCACCAGGCTGCCGGCGGCCAGCCCCGGCGGAATGGCGAACAGTCGGCCGTCCTCGGTGCGCCGCAGAAGTCCCAGGCGCGTCAGGCACTCGGGGCATTCCTGATTTATTGAGTGACCTTTCAAAAATCGCGCGTAGAACTCCAGCCCCCTCTCGCAGATCTCAGACGCCTGGACATTATTCAGTTTGTCCGTTTTCGTGCACATCTGTACATCCTTCAGGTTCTCGCGATGCATGATCATGCCACAAATTTCCCCTGTCGCAAGGTTGAAACGAGAAGCAAGATTCTCGGCAGGCAACACGACAACTCGACCCGGCGTTGACGGCGGGTAAGCACAGGGGGTAGCCGCATGTTCAGGAACGCGAATTTTCTTAAGGTTATCGGCGCGTTTGCCGTTGCCGCTTCCGTGGCTCTCGGATCGTTCACCGCGATTTCTTCCGAGCCGCAGTCCGTGGTCACCGCCTCGTCCGTCGGGACGAATGACTCGCAGTGGGGATGACCCTCCTCGGTCCGCTCGATGTTCGTCACTCGTAAATCCAGCTGCAGGGTGGTCAGGAATGCGCACAGAAGGAAATGAAGGCGTCATCGTCGCGCCCGCCGACACCGTACGGGTGAGGGCGCGGGTCGAGGTCCCGATCAATGTTCCCGGCCTGGGACGCCGGCCGAGCACCATGGTCAGTTTTCATGGGCTGCACGACAACCGCGAGCACATCGCCGTCCTCCTCCCCGGCTGGGACAGGAGGAGCGATCCGCTGGTCAGGGTGCATTCCGAATGCCTTACCGGCGACGTTTTCGGCTCGCAGCGCTGCGACTGCGGCCCGCAGCTCCACGAGGCCCTCGCGATCTGCTCGCACGAGGGCGGCATCATCCTGTACCTGCGGCAGGAGGGGCGCGGTATCGGCCTCTACAACAAGTTCGACGCCTACCTCCTTCAGGACCAGGGCCTCGACACCTTCGAAGCGAACGCGGTCCTCAACTTCGGCCACGACATGCGGGACTACCGGGTGGCGGCCGAAATGCTGCGGGCCCTGGATGTCCCCGAGATCCGGCTCCTCTCCAACAACCCCGAGAAGGGCGCCCAGTTGCGGGCGCACGGCGTCGGGATATCCGACATCGTCCCGACCGGGACCTTCGTCAACGAGAACAACCACGCCTACCTGACGGCCAAGCGCGAACGAGCCGGTCATGCCCTTGAGGTCTGAGGCGCAAGTCGGCCCCGCAGAAGACGTGACTCCGTATGAACAGGCCGCCATGCGCCGGGCATTGGAGCTCGCCGCGGAGAGGGTGGGATCGACCGGCGTCAATCCGGCGGTCGGCTGCGTCCTCCTCGACGCGGACGGCACCACCCTCGCCACGGGCGTCCACCGCGGCCCCGGTACGCCGCACGCGGAGGCCGACGCGCTGCGGCAGGCGCGGGGACGCTCCCGTGGCGCCACCGCCGTGGTCACCCTGGAACCCTGCGACCACCAGGGCCGTACGGGCCCCTGCTCCCGCGCGCTGATCGAGGCCGGGGTCCGGCGCGTCCTGTACGCGGTGCCCGACCCGAACCGGGTCGCGGCCGGTGGCGCCCGACGCCTGGCGGAGGCCGGCATCGACGTCGTCGGCGGGGTCCTGAGGGAGGAGGCCGAAGCCGTCCTGGAGATGTGGCTCACCGCCGTACGAACCGGACGGCCCTTCGTCACCTGGAAGTTCGCCACCACCCTGGACGGCCGCAGCGCCGCCGCCGACGGCTCCTCCCGCTGGATCAGCTCCGCCGAGTCCCGGGCCGACGCGCACGCACTGCGCGCCCGGCACGACGCGATCCTCGTCGGGTCCGGCACCTGGCGGGCCGACAACCCCCGTCTCGACCTGCGCCACGGCGTCGTGGGACAACCGCCCCTGAGGGTGGCGCTGGACGCCCGGGGCGAACTGCCGCCGGACTCCCGGCTGCTGGACGGAGACATCCCCACGCTCGTGGTGACCGAGCCCGGCACCGGACTCACGGGCGTCGACGAGGAGAACGTCCTGCGTCTGAAGACCGACGCACGCGGACGCTTCCCCCCGCTCGGCCTGCTCGAAGCGCTCGGCACCCGCGGCGTGCGCTCCGTGCTGGTCGAGGGCGGCCCCGCGCTCGCCTCCGCCTTCGTCACCGCGGGGCTCACCGACCGCGTCGTCGCCTACGTCGCACCACTGCTGCTGGGCTCCGAGGGCGTCAGCGCCGTCGGCGAGCTGGGCGTCGGATCGATCGGTGAGGCGCACCGGCTCCGCATCACCGCCGTGGACCGGATCGGAAGTGATCTGCGGGTCGAACTGCGGCCCGCCGCCTGGACCACCAGAGGAACACAGTGACTGGTTTTCTCCTCCCCAACGCCCGTCTCGCACCACGGGAGCAGCCCAGGGCCGACGCGTCGGAGCTGCCCCCGGTCACCCTCCTCATCCCCTTCTACCGGGAGACCCCGGAGATCCTGCGGCGCTCCGCGGGGATGCTCCAGTTCCTGGACTACCCGCACGAGAAGCTGTCCGTGCGCTGGCTCGTGGACGCTCGCCGGTCCGAGGACGTGGCGGCCGCCGAGGCGGTCGCCGGGTCTGCCCGGGCGGGCTTCGGCGGTGACCTGCGGGTGGTGGCCGTTCCTTCGATGACCCCGAAGGCGAAGGCCCTCAACCACGTGCTCCGCGAGGTCGACGACCCGTTCGTCGCCGTCTACGACGCGGACACCGTGCCGGACCCGGGCCAGCTCCGCCAGGCCGTCGCCGCGCTGGACGCCCGCGACCTCGACGTCGTCGACGCCATCGAACTGCCCGAGGCGGGCGGCGACCTGGTCAACCGGATCACCCTCGCGCAGTCGGCCGCGTTCTTCGGCGCCATGGAGTACGTCAACCGCCGCACCGGCATGCACATGCTGCTCGGCAGCTCGATCTACTTCCGCCGCAAGGCGCTGGAGGAGGTCGGACCGCTCTGCGAGGACGGCGTCGAGGAGCTGTACGAGTGGGCGGTGCGGGCCGCCGCCGCCGGCGTACGCATGGGGCGCATCGTCTCCTTCTCGTACGGCACCCGGACCTCGGTGGTCGGGCCCGCGCTGCGCCAGCGCACCCGGTGGATCCGGGGCCAGCTCGACATCGGCTTCCGGTTCCTGGGCGGGGAGCCGCTGCCCGCCCGGCCACGGACCGCCGTGACGCTGATGACCCTCAGCCTGCTCGGCCAGCTCAGTGTGCTGCCCGTGATGGCCGGGGCCGTGCGCTACCGCTCGCTCCGCCTGCCCGCCGCCGCGCTGCTCGCCGGAGAGGCGCTGCGCATCCGCAGCGTCTCCCGCGACCCGGTGTGGGAGGTCCTCCGGGTCGGTTCGGGGTGGGTGTTCCTGCTGCCCTTCGAACTCCTGGAGTCGACCTCGGCCTGGCGGGCGGTCTGGGAGCTGGCGACGGGCCGTGACACCTGGCACTCGGTCCGGCCGGAGGCGGGGAAGAGCCCGACGCCGGGGGAGGGCGCGCCGGCGACCGGGAGGGACGTGACGACGACGGGGGAGAGCCCGACGCCGGGGAAGGGCCCGACATGATCGATCTGGGTCTGCCCCGCATCCCGCAGCGCGGCCGTATCTTCTCCTCCGTCTTCATCGACACCTTCGGCTGGGGCCTGTTCGCCCCGCTGGCCTTCCTCTACTTCTCCTTCGGCACCGGGCTGTCCTTCTCGGCCATCGGCTCGGCGGTCAGCGCCGGAACGCTCGCCTCCCTGCCGGTGGCCCTGCTGGCGGGCTGGCTCGTCGACCGGTTCTCCCCGAAGTCCGTGCTGGTGGCCAGCAACCTGGTCACGGCAGTGGGCTACGGCCTCTACCCGTTCGCCTCCGAGTGGATGCTGATCGCGGTGGCGACGTTCCTCGTGATGGCGGGGGACCGGCTGTACTGGGCGAGCTGGCCGGTGATCGTGGTGGACCTGGCATCGGGCCGCAAACTCGACGCCACCTACGCGGCGGTCGGGACCATCAAGAACTTCACCGTCGCCACCGGGGCCCTGGCCAGCTCCGGACTGACCATCCTCTTCGGCCGGGGCGCCGCCGACCTGGTCCTGGCCCTGAACGTGGTCACCTCGCTCGTCGCGGCAGTGCTCCTGGCCGGGGTACGCGTCTCGTCGAACCGTCCGGCCAAGGAGGCGGGCGGCGGGGGGAAGGAGCCCGGCTGGCGGGCCGCGTTCCAGGACCACGCGTTCACCGGCTTCTGCTTCTCCTTCATGCTCCTGACCTTCGCCTGGGCGCTGCCCGCGACGATCCTGCCCGCCTATGCGGTGGAGATCATGAAGCTGCCCGGCTGGGCGCCCGCCTTCTTCCTCGGCGTCAACAGCGTCGCCATCATGCTCGCCCAGATGCCGGTGACGGCGAAGGTCTCCCACGTCCCCCGGCAGCGGCTGATCGTGCGGGCCGGACTGATCTTCGCCGTGGTCTTCGCCGGGCTGTACCTGGTGACCAAACTCCCGGCGACCACCGCGATCGTGGTGCTCGTCCCCGTGATGCTGATCTTCACGCTCGGCGAGATGATCAGCCTGCCCGCGGCCAACGCCCTGGTGGCGAGCAGTGCGCCCGCCGCGATCCGCGGCCGGTACATGTCGCTCTTCCAGCTCTCCTGGGGAATCTCCGGCCTCTTCATCCCCTTGCTCGCCGGATTCGTACTCGACCGCGGAGCCCTGTGGGTGTGCGCCGCGTTCGGCGGGATCGCCCTGCTGGCGGCGGTCGGGGTCCAGGTCACCGCGTACCGGATCGCCCCGGCCGACACGGACGAGGAGGCGGCGGAACCGCACGGCGAGCCGGCCTCCCCCGGGAGCGGCCCGGACGCCGGACTCGCCCCCGTAACCACGAAGGATGTGACATGACAGAGACGTCCCGGTACCCCGGCATCAGGGTCATGGCGCACCCCCGGCGGCGGAAGCAGGCGGAAGCCCTGCTGGCCGAGCTGGACGCCGGAGCCCGACCGCCGTACGCCGAAGGCCCGCACGCCGAGGACCGGCTCCCCGCCGACGACCCGCTGCTCGTCCTCGATCCGGACCCGGACGGTCCGCCGAGCCCCCTGCGTACGGCGGCGGCCGCCTGGGCCGGACCGTACGGCACGGCCAGCCACCGGCTCGTCCTCCAGGACGACGTCCTGCCCGCCGAGGGCTTCCTGGACCTGGTGGCCGAGGCCATCGGGAACCGGCCCCACGACCCCATCGCCTTCTACAGCAACTGGAACCACTGGAACGGTTCGGCCGTGCGGCTCGCCGCACTCAGCGGAGCCGGCTGGGCCCGGGCGATCCCGGACGAGTACGCGCCCTCGCTCGCGGTGGCGCTTCCCCGCGCCCTGGCCGAGCAATTCACCGACTACGCGAAGGAGTTGCTGCAAGGCGACACGCCTCCGGACGACGAGGCCCTGGCCGCGTTCCTGCGGGGGCGCGACACCGCCCTGGTCATCGCCGTGCCCAACCTGGTCGAACACAAGGGGGGCGACAGCCTGGTGGGCAACGACAACCAGGGGCCCAGGCTCTCGCCCTGCTTCGTGGACGACGCGCCGGGCGCCCGGCGGACCGGGACGGGCACGCTGGGGGCGCTGGACTTCTACCCCCACTTCTTCAAGGGGCACGTCTACGGCCTCACCCCCACGGGACCCGGCGGCCGTTACGTCAAGAGCTACTGGGACGAGAGCGTCCAGACGCTGGGCATCGACCCCGGCCGGATCAGGGAACTGGCCCGGTGGGAGCCGATCCCCGCGATGCTCTTCCGCGACCTGGCGGGCGCCGGACTCCAGATCCACCACGCCACCGCTGCCTGGACCGCGGCCGTGCTGTACGGGGCCACCCTGGAACGCCTCACGGCCGCCACGGGCACCGCCCCGGCCGACAGCCGGAGGCCGGACCCCGCTGTCCGCGCGCGTGCCGTCGAGACCATCCCGCTGGGCGGTCTGGCACAGGTGGTCGGGCTCCCGCTGCTGCGCCGGGTCATGGACCCGCTGCGCAGGCTGACCGAGGAGGGCCTGAACGCCGGTGCGGAACTGGCGTCGGCCGCGGCGCCCCTCGGCACCGCTCCCTAGACCTGCTCACCCCGGACCTGTTCTCCCTGGGCCCGCCCTCCTTTGACCTGCTCGCCCCTAGACCTGCTCTCCCTCTCCACCTCTTCCTTCCTCAGCCCATCCATCCGCTCTGTCAGGAGTTCGAAGATCATGCGGACAGTCGACGTATTCCACCCGCAGGCCACCGGCGACAGCACCGGCGACACCACCGCTGTGCACGCCTCCCCCCAGACCTCCGTGGCGTTCAGCCCGGACGGCGTCCACTACGCCAGCGCCGGGTACGACGGCCGGGTGGCCCTGTGGGACCGCTCCGGCACCGCCCCGCGCTGGGTCGGGCATCACTCACGGCTGGTCAACGGCGTGCGGTTCTCGCCGTCGGGCCGGCTCCTCGCCAGCGGTTCGGCCGACAAGACCTGCCGCATCTGGGACGTGGCCACCGGCCGCCAGATCCAGCTGCTCGCCCGGCAGCCCGACGACCTCAACGCCCTGGCCTGGCTGGACGAGAACCGCCTGGTCACCGTCTCGCAGGACGGCACGGGCCGCATCTGGGACATCCGTACCGGCGTACTCGAAGAGGGCGTGATCTTCCACGCCGACCACTGCATGTCGGTCGACGCCGCGCCCACCGGCGTCCTGGCCAGCTGTGGCGAGGACGCCACCATCCGCCTCTGGGACACCAACGGGGCCCTGCTGCGCGACCTGCCGCAGGCCGGGCACGCCGAGATGTGCCGTTGGTCGCCCGACGGCACCCTGCTCGCCGCCAGCTGCGACGACGGCTTCGTGCACATCGTGCGGACCGACGGCGAACTGGTCACCAAGGTCGGCCCGTACACCGCCGCCGTGAAGTCGGTCGCCTGGTCCCAGGACGGCTCCCGCATCGTCATCGGCGCCTACGACAGCACGATCACCCTCTGGGACATCGCCGACTGCCGCCCGCTGGTGCGCTGGTACGGGGCGCACCTGTGGCCCCGCTCGGTTGACTGGTCCGTGGACGGCAGGACCATCATCGCCGGTACGTTCTCGGCGCTGCCCGCAGTGATCGACGTACCCGAGGTCCCGGCGGACGACCTGCCCGGCGAGGTCCGGGAGATCACCCTCGAATCGCCGGTGTCCACGCACGGCGTCAACCACGTGTCGGCCGCCGGTGAGGTGCTGGCGGCGGGCAGCGACAACGGTACGGTCCGGGTCTGGAGCCACCGCGGGGCCACCGCGACCGAGGTGCCGGTGGGCAACGGCAGCCTGATCAACACCGTCGCCGTGTCCGACCAGCTGCCGGGGCTCGTCGCCTACGGCTCGTTCTCCGGCCGGGTCGGCGTCGCCGACGCCGTCACCGGACGCGATGTGGCCGCCGTCGAGCGCGCGCATCCCGTGAACCGGGCCGCCTGGTCGCCGGACGGCAAGCGGCTGGCCGTCGCCGACTACGAGGGCGGGCTCGACCTCTACACCTGGACGGGCAGCGAGCTGGTGCCGGGAATCCACTACGAGGGCCACGACGGGTCCATCAAGGACGTGTCCTGGGTGGACCCGGACCGCCTGGTCACCTACTCGACCGACCGCCAGGCCCACCTGATCACCGCCGAGGGCAAGCTGATCCGCTCCTTCGGCGGCCACGGCGAGCTGATCAACGGCGGCTCGGTGACCAGCGTGGCGGGCCGGGCGCTGCTCGCCACCGTCTCCCGCGACCGGACCAGCCGCGTCTACGACCTGGACACCGGGGAGCTGCTCCAGGTGCTCGTCGGCCACGACGAGTCGGCCAAGTGCGCGGCCTGGCACCCGGGCGGGAAGCCGCTGCTCGTCACGGGCTCGTACGACTACACCGGCCGGCTGTGGGTCCTCGACCCGGAGACCCTCGCCCCGCTCCACAGCCATGTGCTGGAGGGGCACGGCAGCGCGGTCAGCGCCGTGACCTGGCTCGGCGACGACGCGGTCACCGCCTCCTGGGACAGCAGGGTGGTCGCCTGGACGCCGGACGCCGACCCCACCCGGGCGCCGGCCCAGGCAGAGCTGGCGACGGACTGGAAGACCCCGGAGGACTCCCGATGAAATCCCTCAGCCTGAAACTGACCTCGCCCCCCTCCTTCGCCCTGTCCGACGCCGAGACGGCGGCATTCCGGCGGGCCGCGGAGACGGTGTGCCGCGCCGGGGGCGGCCGGCTGGACGACCCCGACACGGCGGCCGCGGCCCGTGGCGGCTGGGAGGAGCTGCCGGGCCGCTTCCGGTCGGCCGTACGCGACTTCCGCCGGGACTCGGGCGATTGCGGGGTGATGCTGTTCCGGGGCCTGCCCGTCGACGAGGCCCTGCTGCCGCCCACCCCGACGGTGGACGGCTCGGTCCGCCGGGAGGCGACCGTGCCCGCCGCCGCCCTCCTGATGACCGCCGCCGGCGGTCTGGGCGACCCGGCCGCCTACGCACCGGAGAAGTCCGGCGCGCTGGTGCAGGACGTCGTACCGGTGCCGGGCAGGGAGGACTTCGAGGGCAACGCGGGCTCCACCCTGCTCTCCTTCCACATCGAGAACGCCTTCCACGTCCACCGCCCGGACTTCGTGATGCTGCTGTGCCTGCGGGCGGACCACGACGGCACGGCGGGCCTGCGTACCGGATCGATACGCCAGGCGCTGCCCACGCTCTCGGAGCGGACCAGGGAAGTCCTCGCCCGTCCGGAGTTCAGCACCCAGCCGCCGCCCTCCTTCGGGTCGGCGGACGGGACCACTCCGCCGCGCCCGGTGCTGTACGGCGACCCGGAGGACCCCGATCTGCGGGTGGACTTCTCCGCCACGACGGCTCTGACGCTCGAAGCGCGCCAGGCGCTCGTCGAACTGGAGGCGGCCGTCAACGCCACCTCCCACACGGTCCGGCTGACGCCGGGGGACCTGGCGATCGTGGACAACCGGGTGACCACGCACGGCAGGACCGCCTTCCGGCCGCGCTACGACGGGGGCGACCGCTGGCTGCTGCGCACCTTCGCGGTGGCCGACCTGCGACGCTCCCGTAGCCATCGCCCCGGCGACGGCTACGTACTGAGCCACTGAGCACCTCGGCGGGCCGGGGCCCGGCCCCTCGGACCGGGCCCCGGCCGCTCACCCACAACAGCGGGAACGAAGGCATGCCATCCATGAGTACGGGGCTCCACGTCAACGCGGTCGTCCTCGGGAGCTCCCGCCGGATCTGCGCGATCTGGAAGGTGAGCGGGCCCGCCGACCGGCGCCGGGCCTGCGAGTTCACCTTCGCGCTCCTGCTCCGCCGCCGTGGTCCGGAGCAGGACTGGGCCGCCGAGACCGCGCTCGGCGCGTTGGAGGAGGGGTTCGACGACGGGCCGGTCTGCGTGGACCTCACCACCACGGTGCACGGCATCGAGGTGGATGCCCTGCGGCCGGGGCTGTGCGGGGCCGATCTGCTGGAGGCGTCCCGGGCGGCGCTGGGCGAAGGGCACCAGGAGTGGGCGAAGCTGGCCCATGAGGACCCTCAGGCCTTCCGTGCCGGGGCGTCCGGGAGTTACGTACTGCTGCGCCACGCGGCGGTCATGGCCGGCGTCGGCACCGGGCGTGGCGAAAGGCCCCCCGTCCATGTCGTCCACGAGCGGGAGCACCGGGTGCTGCGTGCCTATGCGGCGGCGCTGGCCGCCAAGGCCGGGGCGGAGGGGATTTCATGATCATTGCCTTCGATCTGATGGACACCCTATTGTCGGACCCCTATCGATCGGCGTACGAACAGGCATTCGGTATCACCTATGAGGAGTTCGAGCGGGTCCGGCCCCAGGGTGCCTATCACCAGCTGGAATGCGGCGAGTTGGCGGAGGAGGACTACTGGGCCGCCATGCGGGACGCCGGACTGTCCTTCGACACCGATGTCTTCCACCGCACGAGGAGAAGCGGCTACGCCTGGCTGAAGGGCATGCGCGAGCTCGTCGCGGAGTGCGCGCGCGAGCACCGGACCGTGGTCGCGTCCAACTACCCCCGGTGGATCGAGGAGATCGAGCGGGACCTGCTCGCCGGAACGGGCCTGGAGGTCTACGCCTCGTACCGGTTCGGCGTCCGCAAGCCCTCCGAGCGGTTCTTCCGCCTGCTGGGCGAGGAGACCGGCACCGGCCCGCACGACCTGGTCCTGATCGATGACATGCGGGCGAACACGGACACGGTGACAGCGCGCGGCGGTATCGGCATCCCCTTCGCATCGGCCCACGCCACCCGGCGGCAACTGCGTGCCCACGGCCTGCTGTCCGGCTGAACCACAACGCACCAACGCACCAGCGCACCATCGAAGCTTGGAGTGAGACCATGCCCGACCCCGAACCGCACCTGCACCGAGCGGCCTCGGACCTCGCGTACTTCAGTGCCGACGGCGAGACCTACGTCTCGCCCGCCCCTTTGCGCCACCTCCGCAAGTCCCGCCCCCTGCGGGTGCTGTCCGAGGAGGACTTCGCGTTCTGGCAGAGCTACGGCTACGTCATCGTGCGGCAGGCGATCGAGCCCGCCGCCGCACAGAAGCTCCTCGAATTCACCTGGGACTTCCAGGGACTCGACCCCGACCGGCCGGACACCTGGTACGAGGAGCGGGAGTTCGCCACGGACCTCGAACGCGATCTGTACGTCTACGGGTTCGTCGAGGCATACCAGCACCAGTACATCTGGGACAGCCGCCAGACCCAGCGGGTCTACGACGCGTTCGTCGACGTGTGGGACTGCGAAGAGCTGTGGGTGACGCTGGACCGGCTCAACCTCAACCCGCCCAACGTCAGGAACCGCGACCGGGCGCTGATAGCCCCGACGGACCAGGGGTTCGACATCGAGCTCCACTGGGACGTCGACACCACCCTCGCGGAGCCGCCCCAGCGGGTCCAGGGGATCATCGCCCTCAACGACACACGGCCGGAGCTGGGCGGGTTCCAGTGCTCGCCCGAGCTGTTCCACCGGTTCGAGGAGTGGGCGGCGGGTCAGCCCGCGGACCGGGACCCGATCAGGCCGGCGGCCGACCGCGCCGAATACCCGGTGGTCCGCCCCGAGCTGAACGCCGGTGACCTGCTGATCTGGAACGGCCTGCTGGCCCACGGGGTGGCGCGCAACACCTCCGAGAACGGCGTGCGTTCGGTGCAGTACCTCTCGATGATGCCCGCGCTGGAGTCGCACGAGGAGATGCGGCGCTCCCGGATCGACTCCTGGCGCCACCTCACCACCCCGGACTGGAACAGGACGCTGGTCGGCGACGCGACCAAGCACGAATCCCTGCGCTACGGCCCCGCGGAGCTGACCGGGCTCGGCGAGAAGCTGCTCGGGCTCACCTCCTGGAGGGAGCGGTGATGCGCCGTATCTGCCTGGCCCTTCCCACGAACCGGCCCTGCGCGAAGACCCTTTCGGCGGTCGGTGCGGAGGCCGACCACGCGGCGGAACACTTCGGCGTCGAGGTGCACCTGCTGATCCTGGACTCCTCCGACCGGCGGACGTTCCAGGAGCACGCCGGGGTCCTCGCCGCCGAACACCGGGCGGCGAACGTCCACGTACACCACCTCGACGAAGCAGCGCAGCGGGACTTCCTGCGGCTGGTGCTGGAGCGCTCCGGGGCCACCGCCCCGGACCGGCTGCTCGGTCTGATGCTCCCGCCCGACGTCTCCTACGGGGCGTGCACCAACCGGGCCTTCCTGATCGCCGGTGCTCTCGGCTGCGAGTCGGTGCACCGCAGGGACTCCGACAGCGCCTTCCAGGTCCAGGAGGACGGCACGCCCGTCCACCCCGTTCACCACGAACTCACCTCGCTGGGCAGGCGCGCCCGGGACGCGGCGGACGGCGTCACCGAGACCCTGCTCGACCCGTCGGACGCGGACAAGCCGGTGTTGCTGGTCGGCAGCTCCTTCGTGGGCGAACTGTCCGTGGACATCGGCGAGGTGCAGAGGCTCGACCCGGAGATCTACTACGACATCGTGAGCCTCTGGGCACCCCCGGAGTGGCCGGAGAGCAGAAAGCGGGAGCTGGTCGAGGAGTCCTTCCGCGGCGCGGGCACCGAGCCGTTTCGACAGGACCACGCGCTCCTGACCGTCGTCGACCCCATGCGGGTCGACATGTGCAACATCAGCCTCCACCGCGAGGTGTACGAGAACGTGCCGCTGCCGCCGGCGGTCAACACCATCGGCAGCGACTACTTCCTGCTCCACCTCGTGCACGACGCGCGGCTCCCCGGCGTCCTGCACAACCGCAACATCGTCAACTTCTACACCCCCGAACGCCGCACGGACGCCGGATTCAGCGCCTACCACCGGCGGCTGGTGAAGTTCTTCCTGTCGATGCTCTACTTCAACGACATCTACGACCGGATGGCGGCCGCGGGCGGCGCCCTGCTCGACGGGGACGGACTCCTCCGCCCGGCCGAGACGGCCCGGCTCGTCCGAGAGAGCACGCGCCTGGACCGGTCCGGGAACGTCCACCGGCTGGAGGTCCTGGACCGCTCCTACCGCGGACTCGGCGGTCGGTACACCGAGTTCGCCGGGCTCCTGGAGGAGGAGGGGAAGCGGCTGCTCGACGAGGCGTGCGAGGACATCGAGGACTTCGCGTTCCTGATCGAGTCGTGGGGAGAGATGGTGCGGGCGAGCCGGACCGTGCGCCTTCACGGGGCCCCCGGACCGTCGGGCCCGGGCCTGTGATCATGGACGGGACAGCACGTATGCGCGCGGCCCTGGCGGCCGCCCCCGAGGATGTGATCGTCTTCGATCTCGCGGGGATCGAGGCACAGTTCACCGCCCTCACCGAGGAGCTGCCCGGCCTCTCGGTCCGCTTCGCGATGAAGGCCTGCCCGGTGGACGGGGTCCTGCTCCGCCTCGCGGAACTGGGCTCCGGGTTCGACGCGGCCAGCCCCCGGGAGATCGAGCAGGCCATCGCGACCGGGGTTCCGCTGGAGAGGATCCACTACGGGAACACCATCAAGTCCGACCGCGACATCGCCGCCGCCCACCGCCTCGGCGTCCGGGACTTCGCCACCGACAGCCTCGAAGACGTGGCGGCGATCGCCGTCCACGCCCCCGGCTCCCGGGTCTTCTGCCGGCTGGCCACCGACGGGTACGGCGCGCTGTGGGGCCTCAGCCGCAAGTTCGGCTGCTCGGCGGCGGACGCGGTCCGGGTGCTGGAGGCGGCACGGCAGGCGGGCCTGACACCCGCGGGCCTGTCGGTCCATGTCGGCTCCCAGCAGATGACGTCCGAGGCCTGGCGCCGGGCCTTCGAGACCCTGGCCGACGTCATCGTCACGCTGAACGGGCGCGGCATCCTCCTCGACCACGTCAACCTCGGCGGCGGCCTGCCCGCGCTCGGGTACGCCGACCGGCAGGGCCGACGGCTCGACCCTCCGGTGGACAAGATCTTCACCGTGATCCGCGAGGGCATGCAGCGGCTCGGCGAGGCCTCGGAGTCACCCCTCCGCTTCCTCATGGAGCCGGGCCGCCATCTGGTCGCGGACCACGGCGCGATCCGGGCCCATGTGTCCCGGCTGACCACACGCGGGCAGCTCGACGGGGAGCGGGAGAACTGGCTGTATCTGAGCTGCGGCAAGTTCAACGGCCTGTACGAGATGGACGGGGTGCGGTACCGGCTGGTCTTCCCGACCCACGCCGGGACCGGAACCGAGCACGTGCCCGCCGTCATCGCGGGCCCGACCTGCGACAGCGACGACGCCTACGGCAGAGACCCCGTCCCCGTACCCCGGGACGCGGCGTCCGGAGACCCGGTCTGGATCTTCGCGTGCGGCGCCTACGCCACCGGCTACATGACCCAGGGATTCAACGGGTTCAGCCCCCTTCCCCACACGCTGATCGACGAAAGGGCCTGAACCGATGGGTCACGACGCGCCACGCATCCGCCGGATCGTCGAGGACGACTGGAGCGGCATCACCGCGCTGGAGGCGCGGACGTACACCGGCAGCTCTCTCTCGGAGGAGCAGGAGGCCCTGAAGTCCAGAGCCCGGGCGTCCCCGGAGACCTGCTTCCTCCTGGAACACGAGCGGCGGACCGTGGGCTACGTACTGGCCCTGCCCTACCCCTTCCGCCGGTACCCCGATCTGGGGCGGGAGGAGGACACCGTCTTCCGCTCGGCCAATCTGCATCTGCACGACTGCGTCGTCGCCGAGGAGTTCCGGCGCCGGGGCTGGGGCACGCGGCTGATCGACCACCTGTCCGCCACCGCCGGTTCGCGGAGCTACGAACGGATCTCCCTGATCGCCGTGGGAGGCAGCGACACCTTCTGGTCGGCCCGTGGCTACGCACCCCACACCGAGGTCGGGCTGCCGCCGGGCTACGGCGAGGACGCGGTGTACATGTCCATGGCGGTGAGTTCCCCGGCGCGCGGGGCGTCGCGGAAGAACGAAGTGAGCTGATGTCGGTGTTCCGGATCAACGACGATTTCCGCCGTACGCAGGTGGCGATCGCGGCCCTGTTCTGTTTCCTCGGCTTCCAGTACGCCACCTGGGCGTCACGGCTCCCCGCCCTCAAGACGGAACTCGGTCTGAGCGAGGCGGAAGTGGGCCTCCTCCTGATGGCCTGCGGGGCGGGCGCGGCGAGCTCGTTCCCCCTCGTGGGACCGCTGATGAGGAGGCTGGGCTCCCGGCGCCTCACCTTCGTCTCGGCCCTCGCCCTCGGGCTGCTCCTGCTCGCCCTGGCGGTGGCACCGAACTACCCGGTCGCCCTCCTGGTCATCTGCCTCGACGGGGTCGCCGTCGGCTGCCTCAACGTCGCGATGAACGCCCAGGGGGCCGCGCTCGAAGTCCGCTACGAGCGCACGGCACTGTCCCAGCTCCACGCCACGTTCAGCGCGGGCTCGCTGGGGGCCGCGCTCCTGGCGTCCGGTATGAACCTGTGGACCACGTCGCTCGCGGCCCACTTCGGCGTGGCGGCGGTCGTTCTGGTGCTGCTGATCGCCTACTCCCGGCCGGGACTGCTCACGGAGGACCCCCGGCCAGAAGCGGCCAAGGAGGACAAGGGCCGCCGCAAGCTGACCCTGCCGACCAAGGTGACGATCTGGATGGGCCTGGCGATGGCCTTCGGCACGGTCACGGAGGGCGCCATGAACGACTGGTCGGCGCTCTACCTGGAGGACGTGGTCAAGGCCGGTGCGGAGGTCGCCCCGCTGGGCATCGCGGTGGTCTCGATCATGATGGTCGTGGCCCGCCTCTTCGCCGACGGCTGGCGCACCCGCTGGGGCGACGGCCGGGTCGTCCGCGCCGGCAGCGTGCTGGCCGGTTCGGGCCTCGCGGTGGCCCTGCTGGTCGGTGGCGTGGTGCCGACACTGATCGGATTCGCCTGCGTCGGGCTCGGCATCGCCGCGGTGACCCCGTGCCTCTACGTCGCCGCCGCCCGCCAGGGACCGGACGCGCTGGCCCTGGTCGCCGCCATGGGCACCACGGGTCTGCTGGCCGGTCCCGCGATGATCGGTTTCATCGCCGCCGCCGGAAGCCTGCTGTGGGGCATGGGCGCGGTCGCGCTGTCGGCGCTCCTCGTGTCGGCCTGCGCGACCCGCATCCGCTGGAAGGCGCTGGGGGAGGTCCCGTCGGGCGCTTAAGGCCTGTCGTCCGGATCATGCCGGGCTCGCGGGGTCCGGCCTGATCCGAACGACAGACCCTTGAGGGCTGTCCCGCCAGGATTGCGGGGCAGCCCTTAGACCGCCTTGCCGCCGAGCAGCCCGACGATGGCCCCAAAGCCAAGGTTGGCGATGGTCGAGCACGAGTCCATCGCCGACTTGGCCGCCTCGGTCGGCTCCTCCACGAAGATGGCGATGTAGAGATTCGCCGCCAGAGCACCGACGGTTATGGCCACGACTGCGATGAAGACCATCTTGAAGTGGGATGACACCGTCGTAACGGCTGCTGCGCCATCTTGAACGGGCGCCGCTGCGAGATCCTCCGCCGGGCCGATTACCTCTTCACTCACCGGTCGCGCCCCCCGAGGTCTTCTCCGATTCACCTGCACGCGCGGCGCCGCTCCGTGTGTCGCGTAGGCGCTGGATGAGCGCCTGCACGGCTTCCGGGCTGAGTTGCTCACCGCTCAGCTCGACACGCTTGCCGTCCACCTCCACGATCACGGAGGTTTCTCGTGGGCGCCGAAAGATCGCTCGAAGAAGCCCGCGCAACTTTCCGCTGGCTATCGCAGCGACGGCCGAACCTGTGGCAGCCACCAGCACCGTGGCGATCGCCTGTGTCACTTCTGGGTCCATGCTCCGCCTTCCCCCCGCCGGACGACCCTCAGATTGTGAGGCCTCCGAAGACTGCCCGCTGGCTAATCGGAAGACTCAGTACGAGTAACTGAGACGGGAAGTGAGACGGGAACCGAGACAGAGGGCAACGCGAAGGGCCCGGCTCATCGAGCCGGGCCCTTCGTCTACCAGCGGTAGCGGTGGGATTTGAACCCACGGTGACGGGTTACGCCACACTCGCTTTCGAGGCGAGCTCCTTCGGCCGCTCGGACACGCTACCGAGAGAGAGCTTAGACCATCCCGGGGTGCGGAAAGAAATCGGTTCCCGGCGGCCGGACCGCAGGGAACGGCAGCGTGCGACCGTACGGGGTCAGAGCGCCCGGAAGAAGGCCGTCAGCTGCTCGGCGCACTCCGCTTCCAGCACCCCGCCGATGACCTCCGGACGGTGGTTGAGGCGGCGGTCGCGGACGACGTCCCAGAGAGATCCGGCCGCCCCCGCCTTCTCGTCCCGGGCCCCGTAGACGACCCGGTCCACCCGGGCCTGGACCAGCGCGCCCGCGCACATCGTGCAGGGCTCCAGGGTGACCACGAGCGTGCAGCCGGTCAGCCGCCACTCGCCGTGGGCCGCGGCCGCGCGGCGCAGGGCCAGGATCTCCGCGTGCGCGGTCGGGTCGCCGGTGGCCTCGCGCTCGTTGTGCCCGACGGCGAGCGGCGCGCCGTCGGGGCCGAGGACGACGGCGCCGACCGGTACATCGCCGGCCGACGCCGCCTGCGCGGCCTGGGCCAGGGCGCGGCGCATCGGTGACTGCCAGGGGTCGCGTACCGGATCGGGCTGGGGTACAGGACCGGGGGAGGGCGGGGGTGAGGGGTGCGGAGGCGGTGCGGTCACCCGCGGACCCTAGTTAATCGCACGACAAAAACGACGGTCAGCGGACAGGGCACGACGGTCAGCGGACTGCGGACGGCGCACCCCGGCGCCGCCCTAGCGGACCGATTCCAGGACGTCGGACGCTCCCACGGCCTCCGCGATCTCCGCGAGCGCGTCCGTCTGCAGGGTCAGCAGCTCCTTCTCGGACATCCCGAGGTCCGCGAGGACCCCGAGCTCACCGATCGGTCCCGCCGGTACGGCGTCCGGGTCGGCGGCGTCGTCGTCCGGGCCGGCGGCCCCGGGGGCGGATCGTTCCGGCTCGCCGTCCTCGGTGCCGTCGAGGTCGACGAGCTCCTCCAGGGCGGCGATCTCGTCCTCGGCCCCTGGTTCGCGGCCGAGCATCTCGTCGGTGAGCAGGATCTCCCCGTACGAGGAGCGGGCGGCGGCGGACGCGTCCGAGACGTAGATACGGGGGTCCTCCTCACCGTCCACCCGGACGACGCCGAACCAGGCGTCCTCCTGCTCGATGTAGACCAGGACCGTGTCCTCGTCCACCGAGGCGTCCCGGGCCAGATCCGTCAGGTCGGACAGGGTCTCCACATCGTCGAGCTCTGTGTCGCTCGCTTCCCACCCGTCTTCGGTGCGCGCGAGCAGTGCGGCGAAGTACACCGTGACTCTCCCACTGGTCATAGGTGAATCGGTCCGACGGGAGGGCAGCCGGTGATCCGTCCGCCCTGAGCCCCGCCCAATCGGCATCGTGGCAGAAACAAGCGCCGTGCGAGACCTCTTCGACCGTTGCGTCGGCCATCAGTTCCAGGAGTGCCTGGTCGGCCCTCGCCCTGACGGAGCCGATGATGGCTCGATCAGAGGGGGAGTGCGCCGGTGGTACGAGAGGGCGGCACGGGGCTTCACCAGCGGAAGGTGCGCATCCGCATCTGTTGCCGCATACGGGCCGCACGGGCCCGGCGCGGCTGCACCCGGTCGCGCAGCTGCTTGGCCTCGTGGAGCTCGCGGAGGAACTGGGCGCGTCGGCGGCGGCGGGCCGCGTCACTCTCCTGCGCGTCCTCGACATCACCCGTCACGCCCTGCGGGTCGCGCGCGTCGAGCGCGTCGCCCACCCCGCGTGAGCCCGGGTTCCGCTGCTCTTCCCCGTGCGGCATCGACTCACCACCCCAATGCTGGGTCCGTATGCCCCCACCTTCCCCCCGAACAGGTGGTTGATGCCAGCGCAGAGTGCCGGGCGGCACGGTTACTGTTGACGCATGCGGATCCACGTCGTCGACCACCCGCTGGTGGCGCACAAACTCACCACGCTGCGCGACAAGCGCACCGACTCCCCGACCTTCCGGCGGCTCGCCGACGAGCTGGTCACCCTCCTCGCCTACGAGGCCACCAGGGATGTGCGCACCGAGCAGGTCGACATCGACACCCCGGTGACGCCCACGACGGGGGTCAAGCTGTCGCACCCCCGTCCCCTCGTCGTCCCGATCCTGCGCGCCGGCCTCGGCATGCTGGACGGCATGGTGCGCCTGCTGCCGACCGCCGAGGTGGGCTTCCTCGGCATGATCCGCAACGAGGAGACGCTGGAGGCGGAGACGTACGCGACGCGGATGCCCGAGGACCTCTCCGGCCGCCAGGTCTACGTCCTGGACCCGATGCTGGCCACCGGCGGCACCCTCGTCGCGGCGATCCGCGAGCTGATCAAGCGCGGCGCCGACGACGTCACCGCCGTCGTCCTGCTCGCGGCGCCCGAGGGCGTCGAGGTGATGGAGCGCGAGCTGGCGGGCACCCCGGTCACCGTCGTCACCGCCTCGGTCGACGAGCGGCTCAACGAGCACGGCTACATCGTGCCGGGCCTCGGCGACGCGGGTGACCGGATGTACGGCACGGCCGAGTAGTCCGTGGGGCCTGCGGGTACCCCGGGTACCCGCAGGCTCAGCAGGAGGACGGGGCCGGGGACGGCTTCGCCGTCAGGGCCGCCATCGCGGCGGTCGCCTCCTGCGGGGTGTTGAACGCCTTGAACTTCGCGCCGAGGATCAGGTCGACCTCCGCGGTCTTGCGGGTGTCGGTCTTCTGCACGGTGCCCACCAGCTGCGTGCCGAGCACGGTGAAGCTCCCGTTCGTCGCGGTCGGCGCGCCCAGCAGCACGGCCGTGCCCGGCACCTTCTTGTCGTACTCCTTGGACGCGTTGCCCACCTCGCCGACGGCGAAGCCGCGCTTCTTGAGCTCCTCGGCCGCGGACTTGGCCAGGCCGCTTCGGGTCGTCGCGTTGTAGACGTTCACCTTGATGGCGGCCGGTTTCGGCAGCGCCCGGGCGGGGGTCGATGGCTTCGGGGTGGGGCAGTCCCGCTGGTGGCCGACCGCGTTGGCGCTCTTGTCGCCGCCGGTGAAGGCGTCGATGAGCTGGAGCGTGCCCCAGCCGGCCAGGCCGAGGGCGACGACCGCGCAGACCCCCGCGAGGACCAGCCTGCCGCGGCGCCGGGGGCGACGCATGCGGGGGTAGGTGTCGCCCGTGATGCGGTACTTTCCGCCCATGCCGGGGGGAGTGAGCATGCTCATGGAGGCAGCGTAGTGCGACCCGGTGATGATGCGTACTAAATGATCAACGTATGGCACCCGGATGCGCACGAAAGCACCCGAAAGGCCCGAATCGGCAGGCGAGGGTCGGGTACGGGTGAAGAGGGCCGGGTGAAGAGGGCCGGGTGAAGCCCCCGGGGGCGTCAGCCCAGGTCGAGGACGCGGGCGTGCAGCACCTGGCGCTGCTGGAGCGCGGCCCGGACCGCCCGGTGCAGCCCGTCCTCCAGGTAGAGGTCGCCCTGCCACTTCACGACGTGGGCGAAGAGGTCGCCGTAGAACGTGGAGTCCTCGGCGAGGAGGGTCTCCAGGTCCAGCTGGCCCTTGGTGGTCACGAGCTGGTCCAGGCGGACCGGACGCGGCGCGACATCCGCCCACTGTCGGGTGCTTTCCCGGCCGTGGTCGGGGTAAGGCCGCCCATTTCCGATGCGCTTGAAGATCACACGGAAAGCCTACCGGGCAAGGGGCTCCGGGCGCAGCCGGGGAACCTCACTGCGATGCTTGCGCAAGGGTCGTATACGGCTGCATAGCGTGAGATACCGGGACAGGGGTCACCAGGATGAGCGGGAGCGCGAACACGGACACGGGTACGGGCGGGGGCACGGACCCGGGCGCCGGCGGGGACCCGGACCCCGCTACGGCCCCGGGCGCCGACCTGGACCCGGACCCCTTGCCGGACCCCGCGCGGGAGATCGCCGCCGGGTACGCCGTCTCCGGCGACGCCCTCGACCTCGGCGCCCTGCTGTGGGACGGCGCCTGCCTGTCCGCCGCCCCCGTCCGCATCCCGCTCGCCATGCTCAACCGGCACGGGCTGGTCGCGGGCGCCACCGGCACCGGCAAGACCAAGACCCTCCAACTGATCGCCGAACAGCTCTCCGCGCACGGGGTGCCCGTCTTCCTCGCCGACATCAAGGGCGACGTCTCCGGCGTATCGGCCCCGGGAGAGGGCGGGGCGGCGGTGGACGAGCGAGCAGCCCAGGTGGGGCAGGAGTGGCGCGCCACGGGTTTCCCGAGCGAGTTCTACGCGCTCGGCGGCATCGGCCCCGGCATCCCGCTGCGGGCGACCGTCACCAGCTTCGGCCCGGTCCTCCTGGCCAAGGTGCTCGGCCTCAACAAGACCCAGGAGCAGTCGCTCGGGCTGATCTTCCACTACGCGGACGCCAAGGGCCTGGAGCTGGTCGACCTCAAGGATCTGCGGGCCGTCGTCGCCTTTCTCGTATCGGAGACCGGGCGGGCCGAGCTCAAGGAGATCGGCGGGCTGTCGACGGCGACGGCCGGGGTGATCCTGCGGTCGGTGACCGCGTTCGAGCAGCAGGGGGCGGGCCCCTTCTTCGGGGAGCCCGAGTTCGACACGGCCGATCTGCTCCGGCAGGCCCCGGACGGGCGCGGACTGGTCTCCGTACTGGAACTGGCCGCCGTACAGGACCGGCCACAGCTCTTCTCGACGTTCCTGATGTGGCTGCTGGCCGACCTGTTCCACGATCTGCCCGAGGTCGGGGACGCGGACCGGCCGCGGCTCGTCTTCTTCTTCGACGAGGCGCACCTGCTGTTCAGCGACGCCTCGAAGGCCTTCCTGGAGTCGATCACCCGGACCGTGCGGCTGATCCGCTCGAAGGGGGTCGGGATCTTCTTCGTCACCCAGTCACCCACGGATGTGCCCGCCGCTGTGCTCGGCCAGCTCGGCAGCCGCGTCCAGCACGCGCTGCGCGCGTTCACGCCCGACGATGAGAAGGCGCTGCGGGCGACGGTGAGGACCTTCCCGGACTCCCCCTACGACCTGGGGGAGGTGCTGACCGGGCTCGGTACGGGCGAGGCGGTGGTGACCGTGCTCAGTGAGCGGGGCGCGCCGACCCCGGTGGCCGCGACCCGGCTGCGGGCCCCGGAGTCGCTGATGGGGCCGGTGGCGCCGGACGTCCTGGAGGCGGCGGTGCGGGGGTCGGTGCTGTACGGGCGCTATGCGGAGGCCGTGGACCGGGAGTCGGCGTACGAGAAGCTCGCGGCGGACGACGAGCAGCGCGTCCGGGATGCGGCGGACCGGGATGCGGTGGACGCGGCGGTGAAGGGGCCGGAGGGGGACGGGGGAGGTCCTGCGAAGGGGCGCGAGGGCGACGCCTCGCTGGTGGAGCAGGTGGTGGGCAGCGGGATGTTCCGGTCGCTGGCCCGTTCGATGGGGACCCAGCTGGGGCGGGAGATCTCGCGCTCGCTGTTCGGCACGGCCCGGCGGAGGCGGTGAGCCCGGTACGGGGTTCCGTACCGGGCTCACGGGCTTCACTCGCTCCGGGAAGGGGCGGTCACTCGGTGACCTCGTGGCCGTGGCCCTCGCGGAGGCCGCCACCGCTGCCCGGGGTGCCGGTGCTGGGGGCGGGGGTGACCGGGCGGGTCAGGGAGCTCAGGTCGTGGGCGTACGTCCCGACGGCGTTGGCGATCACGTCGATGTTGGTGTCGAAGTGGCCCATGTCGATGTTGCTCAGGTCGTCGCAGGCCGCGTGGTAGCAGGGGTCGTACGCGATCCCCGCCTCGCCGCCGAACACCTCGGCCTGGGCCGCCGTCTTGATGCCCTCGGCCCCGGTGTCCGTACCGCCGGAGGGGATGCCGACCTCGATGAACGGACCGTAGTCCGAGCGGCCGGTGAAGTCCGTGCCCTCGTGCGGCTTGCCCTTGCCGTCGAGGAACTCGTTGATGTCACGTTCGAGTTGGGCCGATCCCTCCGGGCCCGGGCCCGCGCCGACCCCGTCGGAGTCGTCGCCGTCGAAGACGAACTGGGCGCCGTTGGGCGAGGCGATCATGTCGAAGTTCAGGTAGAGCTTGATCTGCTCGCGCTGCTTCTCGCTCAGCGCCTCGACGTACTTCTCCGAGCCGATCAGACCGTTCTCCTCGGCCGACCACCAGGCGAACCGGACCTTGTTGGCGGGCTTGCT
Source organism: Streptomyces sp. WZ.A104 (assembly GCF_002382885.1). GTDB lineage: Bacteria > Actinomycetota > Actinomycetes > Streptomycetales > Streptomycetaceae > Streptomyces. Next base: position 48,458 of record NZ_NWVL01000015.1, on the reverse strand, counting down.
CTTCGACTTCGCCAGCTTCAGGGCGACGTCGAGCAGCCCGGCGGAACCGGACCCGTTGTCGTTGATGCCGGGGCCCTCGGTCACCGAGTCGAGGTGGGCACCGAGCATCACGGTGCGGTCCGCGCTGCCGCCGCGCGTCTCGGCGATGACGTTGCGGGTGCCCCGCTCCTCCTGGAGCTCGCGGATCTCGAAGGAGACCGTGACCTCGCCGCCCGCGAGGTCGGCGGCGAGCTTCTCGCCCTCCTCCTGGGTGAGCCCACCGGTCGGGATACGGCCCGCGGCGGCCTCGCCGAGCGTGCCGGAGAGCACGCCCTCGGTGTTGTTGTAGATGACCGCTCCGACCGCACCGGCGTCCGCGGCGGCCGCCTGCTTGTCGGCGAAGGTGCAGCCGCCGCGCCGGATCAGCGCGATCGCGCCGGTGAAGTCCGCGGCGGCGTAGTCGGACGCCTCGCAGCCGGTGGTCTCGTCGAGGGGCACCGCGACGAGCGCCGCCGTCACCCCGCCCACCTCGGTCGAGGGGGTGTACGTCATCGCCTTGATCGTCACGTCGCGGGGCGTCGGGGCGGTCACGGAGAGCTTTTCGGCCAGCGTCTGGGTGTAGGTGAAGCGGAAGCTCTCGTACGAGACCTGGTACCCGGCCCGCTGGAGCTGGCGGTAGACGTACGCCGCCGAGGCGTCGTGACCGAGCGACCCCGCGGCGCGGTGGCCCCCGGTCGAGTCGGCTATGGCCTGGAACTGCTGGAGGTGGCGGTAGGCGTCGCGGGCGGACGCGCTCTTCACCAACTTCCTTGAGAGCTTGGCGGCTTCCTTGGCGGGGTCGTGCGGCGTGGTGCGCCCGTGGTTCGGGGACGCGGCCAGGAGAAGCGGTGTGGCCAGGGCGGTGGCGGCCACAACAGCCATGGCTCTGCGACGTGTTGCGTGCACAGGAGTCCTTCCGGTCTGAACGAATGTGCAGGGAAAGCTAGCGAGCGGAGTGACTTCTGTGAACCGTTGTGGCTGGTTCTGACCGATGGGCCGGGTCGGGTGGCCGGTTCGGGAGGGCGTCAGGGCATGGGCGGCTTCTTCGCGGACTTCGTGGCGGAGGCCCTTTTCGCGGCCTTTGCCGGCGCCGCAGGGGCCTTCTTTGCTGCTTTCGTCGCTTTCGCCGTCTTCGCGGCCTTGGCTGCCGCCTTGGCCTCCTGCTTGTACGCGCGTACCTCGGCGAGCGACTCCGGCCCGGTGATGTCGGCGACGGAGCGGCGCGATCCGGCCTCTCCGTACGGGCCCGCCGCCTCCCGCCATCCCGGGGGCCGTACGCCGAACTGCTTGCCGAGCAACGCCAGGAAGATCCGTGCCTTCTGCTCGCCGAACCCCGGCAGCGCCTTCAGGCGTTCGAGCAGCTCCGAGCCGGAGGAAACGTCCCGCCACACCGCACTCGCGTCACCGCCGTACTCCGCCACCAGGTACTGGCACAGCTGCTGCACGCGCTGGGCCATGGAGCCCGGGTAGCGGTGCAGGGCGGGCTTGGCGGTGAACAGCGCGGTGAACGCTTCCGGGTCCTGGGCGGCGATCAGCCCCGCGTCCAGGTCGTCCGAGCCCATCCGCCCGGCGAGCGTGTACGGCCCCGTGAACGCCCACTCCATCGGCACCTGCTGGTCGAGCAGCATGCCGACCAGGGCAGCCAGCGGGCTGCGGCCGAGCAGCTCGTCGGCCTCCGGCTGCTGGGCGATCCGCAGGGCGACGTCCTCGCCGAAGCCCTGCCCGAGGTCTTTGCCGCTGTCGCTGGTGGTCATGGGGCTGATCATCCCGAGCGGTGCGGGAGACGGCGAGCGGGGTCGCGGTTCCGGTCGGCCAAAGGGAGTACGGCGTGGAACCCGGCCGTCACCGGCTCACGGAACGATCCGGTCCGCGCGCCCGCGCAGGTAGCGGGCCTCAGGCTCGCTGAGGGTGGCGTCAGCGGCGGCGAGGTAGGCGGCGCGGGCGGAGTCCGGCTCCCCGGCGCGCTCCAGGAGATGGCCGCGTACGGCGTCGAGGCGGTAGCTTCCCGCCTCGGTGCCCGAGGAGGTCTCCGCCAGCACGTCGACCTCGGCAAGCCCGGCGCGCGGCCCGTGGACCATGGCCACCGCGACGGCCCGCCCCAGCGCGGCGGCGGGATCGGGGGTGCGCCGGACGAGGAGGTCGTACAGGGCGAGGATCTGCGGCCAGTCGGTGTCCTCGGCGCGCGCGGCTTCGTCGTGCAGGGCGGCGATGGCGGCCTGGAGCTGGTAGTCCCCGGCGGGCCCCTGGGCGAGCGCCTCCTCCGCCAGGGCGGTGCCTTCCGCGATGGCCGTACGGTCCCAGAGGGCACGGTCCTGTTCGTCGAGCGGGATCAACTCGCCGCCCGGCCCGGTACGCGCCGGAGTGCGCGCCTCCGTGAGGACCATCAGCGCCAGCAGCCCGGTCACACGCCCTTCGCGGGGCAGCAGCCGGCGCACGGAGCGGGTCAGCCGGATCGCCTCGCGGGCCAGATCGGTGCGGTGCAGGTCGGGACCGGAGGTGGCGGTGTATCCCTCGTTGAAGATCAGGTAGAGAACCTGGAGGACGGCGGCGAGCCGCCGGTCACGGTCCGCCGGCTCCGGCGCCCGGAACCCCGCGCCGCGCACCGCCCGCTTGGCCCGGCTGATGCGCTGCGCCACCGTCGCCTCCGGCACCAGCAGTGCGCGGGCGACCTCCGCCGTCGTCAGGCCGCCGACCGCGCGCAGGGTCAGCGCCAGCTGGGCGGCGGGGGAGAGCGCGGGGTGGCAGCAGAGGAAGAGCAGGGTGAGCGTGTCGTCCTCGGAGGGGGCCCGGCTCTCCCCGGGCGGCGGGGCGACGAACGCGTCGGCCGGGGTGAGGGCGGCCGCGGTCTCCTCCCGCCTCCGGCGCGCGGCGTCACTGCGGAGCCGGTCGGTGAGGCGTCGGGAGGCGACCCGGATCAACCATCCGCGCGGGTTGTCCGGTACCCCGTCCTCGGGCCACTGCGCGGCGGCCGCGATCAGGGCTTCCTGGACGGAGTCCTCGGCCGGGTCGAAGTGCCCGTAACGGCGGACGAGCGCGCCGAGGACCTGCGGCGCGTGCAGGCGCAGCAGGTCCTCGATGTCGTCCCTCACAGGGCCCACCCGGGCACCTCCATGCCCGGCCGGTCCGGGCGGTCCCTCCGGCTATTCGTTGAGACCGCCGCCGTCCAGGGGCCGGATGACCACCGGGTATTCCGGGGCGTCGGGCGGCTGCGGACAGCGCGCCACGCGGGCGGCGATCTCGGTCACCCTGTCCAGGGTCTCGCAGTCGAGCACCCAGAACCCGGCGAGGAGCTCCTTCGTCTCGCTGTACGGCCCGTCCGAGACCACCGGGCGGCCCTCGGCGTCGAGGCTGACGAACCGGGTCTGCGCGGGCTCGACCAGCCCGTAGCCGGTGACCAGCTCACCCGACTCGGCGAGATCGTCGTTGATCTTGCCCATGTAGGCGAACATCTCCTGCATCGCCTTCTCGTCCCAGGCCTTGGCCATCGCCTCGTAGTCCGCCTGGCTGGCCTGGACCATCACCAGATACTTCATGACCGTAACCTCCGTGCCGGTTCTTCGTCCGTTCTTCTTTCCGCTTGCACAGGGGACGTCGGAGCCGGGGAGGGGTTCTCGACACCACGCGCGGTTCTTCTCCGGATTCACCCGGGGATTCACCCGCCGGAGGGCCTGGAGCGGGCGGTTCAGTAAAGTGCCGAACGACTTCCCCCGGCCCTGAACGATGAACCATGAGGTCCCTCCGTGCCTGCCAAGCCGCCCACACCCAGGTACCCCGTCGCCGTGGTGGGGATCGGCGCGGACGGCTGGCCCGGCCTGTCGGACCCGGCGAGGGCGGCGCTCCGCGAGGCGGAGGTGCTGATCGGCGGGCCGCGCCAGCTGGACCTGCTCCCGCCGGAGTGCGCGGGCGTACGGACGGCCTGGCCCACACCCCTGCGCCCCGCCGTGCCCCGTCTCCTGGCCGAGCACCGGGAGCGCCGGACCGCGGTGCTGGCGAGCGGGGACCCGATGTTCTACGGGATCGGCCGGGCACTGGCACAGGAGCTGGGGCCGGAGGGGCTGCACGTGTTGCCGCACCCGTCCTCCCTCTCGTACGCCTGCGCGAGGCTGGGCTGGCCGCTGGAGACCACGGAGGTGGTGACGCTGGTGGGCCGCCCGCCGTCCCGCCTGGTCGCCGCGCTGCACGAGGACCGCAGGCTTCTGGTCCTGAGCGCGGACGCGAACACGCCCGCCGAGGTCGCCGCCCTCCTCACCGCCCATGGCTTCGGCCCGAGCCGCCTGCGCGTCCTGGAACAGCTGGGCGGCGAGGCGGAGACGTACGTCGAGGGCACAGCGGAGACGTGGGAGCACCGGCCGGGGGACCGCCTGAACGTGATCGCGGTGGAGTGCAGGGCGAGGGCGGACGCCCTGCGCCTGGGCTTGCTGCCCGGCCTCCCGGACGAGGCGTACGAACACGACGGCCAGCTCACCAAGCGCCACATCCGGGCGGCCACGCTCGCGGCCTTGGCTCCCGCGCCCGGGGAACTGCTCTGGGACGTGGGCGGCGGTTCGGGCTCGATCGCGATCGAGTGGATGCGGGCGCACCCGTCGTGCCGGGCGGTGAGCGTGGAACGGGACCCGGCGAGGGCGGCCAGGATCGCGCGGAACGCGGAACGGCTGGGGGTGCCCGGGCTGGAGGTCGTCACCGGCGCGGCCCCTGCTTCCCTCTCCTGTCTGGTTCCGCCGGACGCGGTGTTCATCGGCGGGGGCCTGACGGCACCGGGCCTGCTGGACGCGTGCTGGGAGGCGCTGCGCCCCGGGGGCCGGCTGGTCGCGAACACGGTGACGCTGGAGTCGGAGGCGCTGCTGGGGGAGCGGCACCGGGCGTACGGGGGCGAGCTGGTGCGCCTGGCGGTGGCGCACGCGGTGCCGGTGGGCGGTTTCACGGGCTGGCGTCAGGCGATGCCGGTGACGCAGTGGTCGGTACGTAAACCCTTCGGGGCAGAGGCAAGTTCGCACATTGGAGACAGACCATGACCGTGTACTTCATCGGCGCGGGCCCGGGAGCGGCCGACCTGATCACGGTGCGAGGCGCCCGCATCCTGGCCGCCGCACCGGTCTGCCTGTACGCGGGCAGCCTGGTCCCGGTGGAACTGCTGGCCGAGTGCCCGCAGGACGCCCGCGTGATCGACACGGCGAACCTGGACATCGACCAGATCACCGCCGAACTCGTCCAGGCCCACATGGACGGCCACGACGTGGCACGCCTGCACTCGGGCGACCCGTCGGTGTTCAGCGCGGTCAACGAACAGATGAAGCGCCTGGACGAGGCGAACGTCCCGTACGAGATCGTCCCCGGCGTCCCCGCCTTCGCCGCGGCCGCCGCCTCTCTGAAGCGTGAGCTGACGGTCCCCACGGTCGGCCAGACGGTCATCCTGACCCGCATCGCGCAGCGAGCCACGGCGATGCCGGAGGGCGAGGACCTGGAGACCCTGGGCCGCAGCGGCGCACTGATCGTCCTCCACCTGGCGGCGCGCTACGTGGACCGCGTGGTGGCCGAACTGCTCCCGCACTACGGCGCGGACTGCCCGGCGGCGGTGGTGGCGATGGCGTCCCGCCCGGACGAGATCATCCTGCGGGGCCCCCTGGACTCGATCGCCGAGCAGGTGAAGGCTGCGGGCGTGATCAGGACGGCGGTCATCATGGTGGGGCGGACGCTGGGGTCGGACCAGTTCCGGGACAGCCACCTCTACTCGGTGGGGCGGGAGCGGGGCGGGTGCTGACGGCCGTCGGATGAGGGCAGGCCGCCCTCACGCGATACTGCGGGCTTCCTCGACTCCGAACTCGGTGCCCTCGATGGAGCTACCCTGATGGGGCGCGGATCCTCGGGACTCAGTCTCCTGCCCGCAGGAGTGTTACCTGCGGACCGAGCAGCCCACCGCCTGACCTTCCTGGATAATCCCTGTATGGCATCTCAGCCCGGCCTTTCCGACCTTCGTCGTGCCAAGTTCGCCCGGCGACTGCCCGCAGCGCTCTCCGAGCTTGCCGGTCCCCAGCACGGCCCGGTGTCCTTGCCCCTGCACCTTGCGTGGTCGGGGCTGACCACGTTCGATCTCGACCGGCCGCGGCTGCGGATGAGCTACTACCGGATCGTCCTGGCCGAGGGGCAGCACGACGACCTGGTCCAGTACCTCGACAGGGATCTCCTCGTCGGTCTTTGGCCCGTGCTGCGCACCCTGATCGGTCGTGATGTTCGCGAGGCCTGGGAGGGCGCTTTCGCCGAACTGGCCGACAGCGTCCGGGCCGCTGCGTGAACCTCACGGAGCTGCACCGCCGTTTGCTCGCGGACGTGCTCGACGTGGGTGGCGTCTACCCTCTTGCGCTCACCGGCGGCTACGCGGTTCAGGCGCACGGCTTGGTCGACCGGCTCAGCCAGGACCTGGATGTCGCGACCGAGAACCCGGATCGTATGGAGGACATCGCGGCTGTCGTGCGCACCGGACTGGAGCAGCGCGGATGGTGCGTCGAAGCCCTGGAGACGGACCCGCTGTCCGCACGTCTGATGGTTACCGACCCCGCCAGCCGTGAAGAGTGCGAGGTCGACATCCTCAAGGAAGCACTCTGGCGGCCGCCCGTACAGACTGAGCACGGCTTGGTGCTGTCCCTCGAAGATGTCGTCGGGACCAAGGTCCGGGCCTTGGCCGATCGCGGGCTCGCCAGGGATCTGATCGATGTGCGGGCCGGCACCGACCGCTGGAGCCCCGTGGAACTCGAAGAACTCGGTCGCCGCCATGCCCGCGATTCCTTCGATCTCACCGAGCTTCAAGCTCGACTGGTCGGAGCCGACTGGATCGACGACACGGAATTCGCCGCCTACGGACTCGACGACCGGGAGATCGTCGAGCTGAGGCAGTGGGCGCAGATCTGGGCCGACGACATTGGCGAAAGGCTGCACGAGTTGGAGGCTCCGCACGAGGAATGACGGCCTCCGAGAGGTCGGCCCATCGGTGTCCAGGACCCAGCTTTCGGGACCTGGAACCCCCGGAGGCCGAACCCGGCCGGGGGCGGCAGTCGCCGGGCACCGACAATGACTCTGCTCGGCCCGTAGGGCCCGTCCCGTGGCGGACGGCAGGGTGATCATGGCGCGGGCCCGGATTCATGGGGAGAGCCCGCTTGGACATGGCAGTGCCCGGGAGCCGACAGGGCGCTCCCGGGCACTGAACAGGGGTGCTGCGCGAGACCTCGCGCGTCAGCCCTTGATCTCGATCTCGCCGTTCTTCTGCGAGGAGGAGTCCTCGGCGGGCTCCTCCGGGCTCTGGCTCTGCGTACCCGAGATCGTGCGGGCCTTCAGGTTCTCCAGGAGAGCCCCGAGGTCCACGCCCGTTGTCGAGTTGAGCAGTTCCACGCCCTGGGCGACGTTGTCCGTGACCGTGCGGGCCAGCTGGCTTGCGCCGTCCGTGGAGATGACCGTCATCTTGTCGATGGCGCTCAGCGGCTCGGAGGCCTTCGCGACGACGTCCGGGAGGACCTCGACCAGCATCTGGAGGACGGCCGCGTCGCCGTACTGGGCGAACGCGTCGGCCTTCTTCTGCATGGCCTCGGCCTCGGCGGAACCCTTGGCGGCGATGGCCGCGGCCTCCGCCTCACCCTCGATGCGGACCGCGTCGGCCAGGGCCGAACGGTGCAGCTTCTCACCCTGACCGGTCAGGCGCGAGCGCTCCGCGTCGGCCTCGGCCTCCTTGACCTGCGCGATGCGGCGGGCCTCCGCCTCCTGCTCGGCCTGGTAGCGGGCGGCGTCGGCGGGCTTGCGGACCTTCGTGTCGAGCTCGCGGTCGGTCAGCGCCGCCTGGCGCTCGGCGACCTTCTCCTGCTCCTGGAGGACTTCCTGCTGGCGGGCGGCCTCGGCGAGCGGACCGGCGGCGTTGGCCTTGGCGGCCGCGGCTTCGGTCTCGGCCTTGATCTCGGCCTGCTTCAGGTAGTACGTCCGCTCGGCGATGGCGATTTCCTCGGCCGCCTTCAGCCGGGCCTGTTCCGAGGCCCGCTTCGCGATGGCCTCGGCGATGTCGGCCTCCTGCTTGGCGCGGGCGGCCTCCGGGCGGCCGAGGTCCTCAAGGTAGGAGCCCTCGGTGGTGATGTCCTGGATCTGGAAGGCGTCCAGGATCAGGCCCTGGCCGGAGAGGCTGGCCTCGGCCTCCTCCGCGACCTGCCCGGCGAACGCGGCCCGGTCCCGGATGATGTCCTCGACCGACATCCGGCCGACGATGGCGCGCAGCGCGCCCGAGAGCACTTCCTGGGTGAAGCCGACGATGCCGTCCTGCTGCTGGAGGAAGCGCTGGGCGGCCGCGCGGATCGCGTCCTCGCTGCCGCCGACCTTGACGATCGCGACGCCTTCGAGGTTCGACTTGACGCCGCGCAGCGTCACCGCGCCGCGCACGGAGATCGGGATGTGGCGGCTGGAGAGGTCCAGGGTGAACTTCTGCTGGACGAACGGCACGACGAAGACGCCGCCGCCGACGACGACCTTCTGGCCGCTGTTGTCGACGCTGATGCGTCCGGTGACCGGGTCCGTCGACTTCTTGCCCCGGCGGCCGGTGATGATGAACGCCTCGCTGGGCCCGGCGACCTTGTAGCGCGTGATGACGACCAGGCCCAGCAGGACCAGGAGTACGACGATGCCGATGACGGCGATGACGACTGGACTCATGAAACGTGTCCCCCCTGCCTCCCGGTGGGGGACGGCAGATTGCGAATTGCGGTGTTCAGGTGGATGGGTGGAGATGCCTGGGTGAGGTGGTGCAGGGTCAGCGCTCCACCGGGCGGACTGCCACCGACGTGGTCGACAGGGCCTCTTCCACCCAGATCTCCGTCCCGCGTGCGACGGGCGTGGCGGACTTGGCCGCGTACTTCACGGGCTGACCGCCCAGGTTCAGCAGCACCTCGCCGTACCCGGCGGCCGGGATGGCCGTCACGACGGAACCCGAGGAACCGACGAGGTCGGACTCGCGCGGGGTCGTGTGGGTCTGGTCCCGCATCAGTGCCTTGCTGAGTTTCCAGGTCAGCCAGGCCGCGGCGACACCGGAGGCGGTGCCTATGAGCGTCGCCACGAATGGTCCCGCGCTTGTCGCGCCCAGCGTGATGGCCCCGCCGAAACCGAGCATCGAGATGAACCCGGCGATCACCGGCAGCGAGAGCAGTCCGTCGAAGAGGCCGCCGGTCACCCCGCCGAGCAGCCCTTCGAGCAGCCCGTCGAAGATCAGGGAGAAGGCCAGCAGGACGATCCCCGCGATGCCGAGACCGAGAAAGAAGGTCACACGATCACTCCCCTGTTGTCGACTTCCCCCGAGTGCTTTCCGTCGATCTGGCTGGATGATCCCATACGCCAGGCCGCCCGGTCACTGCCGGGTTCCGGCAATCTTTATGCGCTTTTGATGCCGGACAAACGGTCGGTGAGTGTGGAGAGTGACTGGAAGGTCGCTCCGAGCAGCGCCACGTGCTTCCAGCGTAGAACGCCGTCCGGGCCGATGAGGAAGACCGCCCGCCGCACCCCGATGCCCGGCGCGGTGACCCCGTACGACCTGGCGACCTCCCGGCCCTCGTCGGCCAGCAGCGGCATGCGCAGTCCGTGGGCACGGGCGAAGGACTCATGGCTGTCCACACCCTGTGGACTGATGCCCCAGACCTCGGCGTCGAGCCCCTCGAAGGCCTCCATTCCCGACGAGTACGCGCACAGCTGCTTCGTGCAGACTGTGGTGTTGTCCCCCGGGTAGAACGCCAGCACCACCGCCCGGCCGCGGGCGGCGGAGAGTCGGTGGTCGGTGCGTTCGAAGGTGCTCCCCGCGGATTTGGGAGCCGACCGCAGGACTCCGCCCGGGAGTGTGAAGTCCGGTGCCTCGCTGCCCAGTTGAGGTCCTGCTGTCATATCGGCTCCTTGGTGTCGCGTACACGGGTGATCCCGTGACCGTACAGTGAACGGTCCACATCCGGACCTGGAGGCACGTGTGGCCCAACGACCGCCGTCGGCCGCGGTTCTCGTCCTGCACGGCGGGCGCGAGAGCGGTACGGGGCCCCCGCCGCCCGGCCCGCTGAACCTGCCCGGTCTGCGGATGCGGCCCTTCGTCCGCGCCATCGGCCGGGCCGGCCGGGGGTCCGCCGACGACGTGCTCGTACGGCAGGTTCGGTACGCCCACCGGGGGTGGAACGGGCCCCGTGCCGACCCCCTCCACGACGCCCTGGCCGCTCTCGACGCCCTCGGCGAGGAGGTCGGGCACGTACCGGTGGTCCTCCTCGGCCACTCCATGGGCGCCCGCGCCGCCCTGTGCGCCGCCGGGCACCCCCTCGTGCGGGGCGTCGTCGGGCTCGCGCCCTGGTGTCCGCCGGGGGACCCGGTGAGTCAGCTCGCGGGGCGCGACGTCGTCCTCGTCCACAGCAGCCGGGACCGGATGACCAGCCCCCAGGCCTCCCAGTCCCTCACCGCGCGGGCCCGTCGCGCCGGTGCCCGGACGTGCATGGTCACCGTTCGAGGCGGCGACCACGCCATGATCCGGCGCGCCCCGGCCTGGCACCGCCTCACCACCGCGCTGGTTTCCGGACTGCTGGGGTCCGGCAGTCTGCCGGGGCCGGTCCGGGCGGCCCTCGACCTGCCGCCCACCGCCGAAGCCACCGAGGGCACCCTCGACCTCGACCGGCTGCGCGCCGCGATGGAGGGGGCCGCTCCGGCCAAGCCCTGAGGCTCCGGAGGTCCGGCCCGGCCCGGTCCGGCCCGGACCGGGCCGCGACCTGACTGCTCGCCGTCGTCGACCGGTTCGGCGAGGATGCCGAGGATGCCGAGGATGCCGAGGACGACATCGCCGTCCTGGCGTCCCGGACCCGGGAGGGCCCGCCGGTGCTGTGTCCGCCCCCGGGGGCCCGACCGTGCGGGTCACGCCGCCCCCGGGGGCCCGACCGCGCGGGTCACGCCGCTTCGGGGGTCTCCCGCCTGCGGCCCCGCAGCTGCCGCAGTACGAGCGCTGCCGAGGTGATCAGCGGCAGCAGCCCGGCCACCGCGTCGGCGGTGCTCAGCTTGTCGTGCGTGCCCTTGGCCCGGCGGACCTGCTTGGACGCCCTGATGACCGCGAGCGCGCTGCCGCCCAGGCTCAGCACGAGCCCCGCCTTGCTGCCGCGCAGGCCCTTGGCGGGGGCGGACCGGTTCTTCGCCATAGGAGTACCTCCAGGTACGGGGGCGTCGCGTACCCCACGTAACCGGGTGTCCGCCGGCACCGCAAACGGACGGCACCGCAAACGGACGGCACCGCAAACGGACGGCACCGCCAGCGGTCGGTCCCGCCAGGGCATCCGGGAAGTCACCGACCCGCCGTGGCACGGCAGCGTCATCGTGCGTTCACGTCCCGTCCCCGACCCCGTCGCCGCGCCTTGCCATCGTCCCTGCCGAGGACGCGGAGGAGCCGCGGCCCGGAGGGGACGACGGTCGATGAAGTCGATGAACGGATCGGGTACGGGGCTGCCTCGGCGCGGGGCCCTGCTGCTGGCCGGGGCGCTGGCCGCGGGCGCGGTCGTCACCGGTGCGGGAACGGGAACGGCCGCCGTCGGAGCGGGCAGGGGAGCGGCCGCCGTCGGAGCGGATGCCGAGCAGGCGTGCGCCGGGAGCGCGGGCTCCGCGGCGTACCGCTGTGCGCGGCCGGGGGACCTGGTCGGCGTCACCCTGGGGGAGCTGCACCCGACCCAGGCCGTACTCGGCTTCGACCAGGTCTTCTACAAGCTCGGCCGCTACGGCAGCGACCGCGACGAGGCGGCGGGCGACTTCAACAAGCGCTTCGACGACTGGTGCGAGACCAACGGCCAGGGCGAGGCCGCCTCGGTGCGTGACGGGGCCCGGCTGGACGATCCGGCGAGCTTCTCCTGCACCGTACCGATCGGGCAGGAGACCCCGGAGACCATGGCCCCGATGAAGACGGCCGTCGTCGGGCCGGGCGGGAAGCTCTACCTCACCGACGGGCACCACACGCTGACGTCCTTCCTGGAGGGCCCCGGCGGCTCCACCCGGCTGCCGGTCCGGCTCCGCGTCACCGACAACTTCAGCTCCCTGTCGACCGCCGCGTTCTGGCAGCGGATGACCGCCGAGAAGAAGGTGTGGCTGCGCGACGAGAACGACCGGCCGCTGGCCGTGGAGCAGCTGCCGGACCGCCTGGGCATCAGCGGCTTCCGCGACGACCGCTACCGCAGCCTCGTCTACTTCACGCGTGGCATCGGCTACGAAGTCCCCGACGGGGCGACCGAGTTCCTGGAGTTCTCGTGGGGCTCCTGGCTGCGCGGCGAGCACGACGTGTCCGCGTACGACCTGACGGAACCCGGCCCCTACCTCGACCTCGTCAAGGCGGCCTCGAAGTCGATGGCCGCGCTGGAGGCCGACGCGGTTGTCGACGACGGGAGGACCGCCGCCCAGCTGGGCCGGATCGCGGAGTGGAACGGCGGCAAGAAGGAGACCGGAGGTGCGTTCGCCAAGCTGGCCAGGCCGATCGACGCTCCCAAGCCGGGCAAGCTGGCCGGGTCCCTCGACTTCAAGGCCCGCATCCTGCCCGCCCCCGCCTGTACGACGACGCTCACCGGGCCCCGCAACGGGCCGCTGACCGTGGCGAGCGGCGTCACCTGCCTGGAGCGCGCCGCCCAGCGCGGGCCGGTCACCGTCCGCCCGGGCGCCGCCCTCGTGGTCACCGGCTCCACGCTGGAGGGCCCGCTCCAGGCCGACGGCGCGGCAGCCGTCCACCTCTGCGGATCGCGGGTCACCGGCCCTGTCTCCGTCAGCCGCGCCTCCGGTCCCGTACGGCTGGGCGGGCCGGGCTGCACCGCCAACACCGTCACCGGGGTCGTCCACCTCACCGGCAACACCGGTGGCGTGCAGCTCGCCGCCAACACCGTCACCGGGCCGCTCGCCTGCTCCGCCAACCGGCCCGCCCCGGACACCGCCGGCCGGCCCAACGACGTGCGCGGGCCCCGGATTGGGCAGTGCGCCGGGGTCTGAAACACCCCCGGCGCCCGAGCCCCCGCTCGGACGTGGCTTCGGCTCGGATGAAGCCCCGTTCGGACGTGGCCTCGGCTCGCACGTAGCCCCGGCTCAGACGAACACGTACGCCACTGTCGTCGCCGCGCCCAGGCCCGCACCCGCCACGGTCTGGGCGACGGTGTGGTAGCCGAGAGCCACCCGCGACCAGCAGACCGCCGTCGTCAGCACGTAGGCCAGGAGCCACCAGGGGGAGTGGACCACGGCCAGGAGGGCGACGGCCCCCGAGGCGACGGCCGAGTCGACCGAGATCTTCCACACCGTGTTGACGGCCAGCAGACCGATCGTCATCACCCACAGCGCCAGCATCGCGACGAGGATTCCGCTGGGCGCGTTCCCCAGCACCATGACCACCGAACCTGCGCCGATCGAGCCCAGGATCACGAAGAAGATCGGCGCCCGTTTCGTACGGTCCACGACATGGCGGTCGCCCCAGGTGCCGCGTCCGCGCTCCCACTCGATGTACCCCGCCGGGATCAGCCCGGCGCAGAGCGCCCCGAGGAAGCCCCAGAGCAACCCGGTCCATTCACCGCCCGCCGCCGCCAGACCGATGCCGAGCATGCCCACCAGCAGGACGTTGCGGGGCTGGAGGACGTCGGTGACGGTGCGCGCCACGGAGGTCGTAGGCCCTGCCGCGTCCGCGGCCCGGTTGTCTTCGGTGGTGCTGCCGGTGTCCTCGGCGGTGCTGCCGGTCATGCGGTCTTCTCCGTCGTACGGGATGTGTCGGCCGTCGCGGCCCCGAGGACCGCGCGGGCGCGCTCCTCGCCGACCGTGCGGTACGCGGCGGCGACCCGCACCAGCCGGGCCACCTCGCCGTCCTGGTCGGCGGCGTGCTGGGTGGCGACCGTCGCGGCCGCCCCGGCGGGTGCGCCGGAGGCCTTCGCGAGGAGGGCGGCCTTGATCCAGTACGCGTCGGCGAGACCCTTCCCCCTTCGGGGGCCGGTGGCGGCGGCCTCGTCGGCGGCGGCGAGCAGCCCGTCGGGGACGTAGTGGCGCAGCTTCTCCACCGCGTCCGCGATGTCGGCGGCCCAGCGGTCGACCCGCAGGTCCGCCGGAACGTTGAACCGGGTCAGCTCCCGGGGCAGGGACGCGGGCGGGTCGAAGGGCTGGTCGGGGAAGGCGGCCATCAACTCGTACCAGAGGGCGTGCAGTTTCACCTGGGCCCGCCACAGCCGCGCCCGCCGCGCACCGGCCGCGAACGCGGGGATGGAGGCGCCGAGGGCGAAGAAGGCGAACAGCACCAGCTGCGCCGCCTCGGTGATCTGGTCGAAGCGCAGCGCGAACGCCTCGCTCGGCTCGTCCACCACGCTGATCCACAGGAACAGCGTGCGGCTGACGGTGTAGCCGACGCCGATGAACATCGCGAACGTCATCATCCCGAGCCCGATACGCAGATGGCGCCGCCGGGCGTCGGCGGTGGCCAGTGCCCACTGGAAGGCGCAGACGGCGGACGCGGCCCCGAGGTAGAGGTAGAAGACGCTCATGTAGAGCGTGGCGCCCCACTCCCCGGCGTGGTCGGAGACGAAGCGGTCCGAGGGCTCGGAGCGGTCGACCACGGTGAAGAAGAGGACGGTCAGCAGGATCAGCGTGGCGACGGACGCCTTGGCCGCGAGCCGCTGTACGAGCCGGGCGAACCGTACGTGGCGGGGGACGGCGCCCTCTTCGGGATAGCTGCCGTAGATGGCCACGATGTAGCTGAGGATGGCCAGAATCGCCACCGTGGCGGTGTAGTGCTTGATGAGGACGGCGAGGTCGGTGACGGCGCTGTTGTTGAGGCCGATGCGCACCGCCTCGGTCTTCGTCCACAGGGCGATGGCGAATCCGGCGTAGCAGCCCCACAGGGCTCTTCGTCTGCGGTCCTCCTCGTCGCCCCACAGGGCGGCGGGCATGCGCCACAGGGCAACGGCCGTCATCAGGCCTGCTATCAGGTAGCCGGCGAGATCGAGGGGGGTCACGGCGGTGTTCGTCCTCGGGGTCGGGAGCGCGGGGGAGAGGGCCCGCGGTGGGGGCTGGTGGCACGTGTCAGGCGTCGTCGGGTCGTCTTCGGCCGAAGAACCCGCGCCGCCGGTGGGCCACCGGGCGGGACAGGGAGTTGTCCAGCCGCCCCACCATGTCATCGGTGGTGAGGCCCCGCGCCATCCGGGGGATCAGTGAGGCGCCGAATTCGGCCATGCGTTCGTCGTGGGTGTCGTACTGCGCACGGGCCTGGACGGTCCCGCCGCCGGAGGCGAAGGCCTCGGCGGCGGCGGGAGAGATCATCCGGGCGATCAGTGAGGTGTCGAAGACCGGGAGGAGCGCCCGCAGTTGCTCGGCGTCCAGCGTCGTGCCGTGGTCGAACCACTCGTGGCACAGCTCGTGCAGGATGACGTGCTGGGTCTGGTACGCCGTCGGCCTGCGGCGGTAGAGGACGAGGCTGGTGCCGCCCGCCTTCAGGCGCAGTCCGCAGGCGGCGTTGGCGCGGGCGAGGCGGTCGGGCATCTCGTGCAGCCGGATGGTGCGCCCGCTCGCCTGCTCCATGTTCGCGACGAGCCCGTCCAGCGAGAAGGGAACCGGGATGGGCAGGTCGGCGAGCCCGGCCTCGCACTCTTTCCGCAGCTTCCGCAGGGACATGGCGAAGACGCTACGCTGCCGGGCCCGCGGAGCGGCGGGTCGCGGCGGAATCGCTTCCGCCGTCCTCCCCGGCCGGATCCCCGGTTCCCTCCCTCTCGCGGGCCGCGTCCTCCAGCAGGGACAGGGCGAACTGGAGCAGTTCCGGCGGGAGTCCGTCCTCGTTCAGCCCCCTCCCGGCCACTCCGCTGATCTCCCCGGTCCGGCGCTTGGCCAGGAACTGGAGCCCGGCGACGACGTCGTCGACGACCTCGGACTCCTCCTTGAAGAAGCGCCAGTCCACGCCGAAGCCCAGTCCGAGGGCCTTGAGGATGTCCTCGGAGGGCTGGGTGACCTTGCCCGCGAGGATGTTGGAGAAGTAGCTGTGCGACAGCGAACCGCCGCGGTCGCGGACCAGCTCGGCGAAGACCCGGCCCGAGATCTTCTGGCCGGGGAAGGTCTTCTCGACCATGTACTCGACCTTTTCCCGCAGGGAGCCGAGGCGGGGCAGCTCGTCCGGGGCGGTGGGGTCGGCAGGCTCCGGACCGCGTTCGTCGCCGTCGTCCATGGCTATCCGGGCCTCCTGAGCACCTCGGAGTCGGAACTGAGCTTGCGTAAACACTCTACGTCACTGTTAACTCGAAAAAACACGGGCAGGGGACCGCGAGGGGAGTCCCTTGCCCGTGAAGGCCGTCGCGCCCGCCGGAAGGGGCTCCGGACAGGGGTGTAGCCCTTCACGACGGGGGATGCGTGAAGGGCTACGCGTGCATTATGGCCCCGCGGTCCTCCCGACGACAACTGACCAGTCGGTCAGCGACCCTCCGCGGCAGGTCCGCCGTGCCCGCTCCGGTGGCTCAAACCTGTTCCGGTCGCGATAGACATGACCTTCCCGGGCCATTAGGATTTCTTGTGCAGTCACGTGACACAGCGGTACGCAGCAGAGGGGTACCCCGCAGGCGTACGGCGCCCGGCTCCTCCGGTGCCGCGTGACAGGAGAGGTGCAGATTGCCCCCGGAAACCCCCTCGCACGCCGCCGACCGTCTCGATGACGACGACTTCCCCGCCTACACGATGGGGCGAGCCGCGGAGATGATCGGTGCGACGCCGGGGTTCCTCCGCGCGGTCGGCGAGGCCCGGCTGATCACCCCGCTGCGGTCCGAGGGCGGCCACCGCCGTTACTCCCGCTACCAGTTGCGCATCGCCGCCCGCGCCCGTGAGCTCGTCGACGCCGGTACGCCCATCGAGGCCGCCTGCCGCATCGTCATCCTGGAGGACCAGCTCGAAGAGGCGCTGCGCCTCAACGAGGAGCTGCGCGGCCGGTCCGCCCGGGCCGGCGGCGGTCCGGCGGGGCCGCGCTGACGGACCCCGTCCCACCCCGAGAATATCTGTTTTCGCGGGCACAGAATTTCGCGTAATGAGCCGTGAGTCTTTTCTGTTCCGACCGGCGCGGTGATATTAGGCACGGGCTCTTCGGGCTCCATCGTGCTACTGTTGATCTCAGTTGCAGTTGTGGTTCCCAAAGACTTCAAGTGCTCTTGCCGGTCGGATGTCGGCGGGTGCACTTTTGTATTTCCGGTGTTCTTTCCGGATGGGGTAATCATCGCGGCGACGTGGGGCCCGCACAGTGTGGGCCCGCGGGCTCTGCCCCTAAGGAGATATGACATGGCTACTGGCACCGTGAAGTGGTTCAACGCGGAAAAGGGCTTCGGCTTCATCGAGCAGGACGGCGGCGGCGCCGACGTCTTCGCCCACTACAGCAACATCGCCGCCAGCGGCTTCCGTGAGCTGCAGGAGGGCCAGAAGGTGAACTTCGACGTCACGCAGGGCCAGAAGGGCCCGCAGGCCGAGAACATCACCCCCGCCTGATCACTCAGGTCGTACTGCGCAGCTGGGGCCCGCACCTTGGGGTGCGGGCCCCAGCTCGTTGTCGTTTCCGGGGCGCTGGTCCCCGGGGGCGGCCCATTCGTTTTTCTTTTGTCATTTCATCTGTCATTCACCGGCTCGTTCTTGCGATTCTGAGAATCCCTCGATACGTGCCCCACGTGCCTCATCGAGGAAAGGTTCTGCATGAATCGCGAACGTACGCCCCGCTCGAACGACCGCTTCTCCCGCACCCGCTCCGGCGGCGCCCCCCGGCACTCCGGCGGTGAGCGCCGGGCCGCGGGCTTCGGCGGCGGACCCAGGCGGTCCGGCGGCTCCGGCGGCCCTGGCGGATCGGGCGGCTCCGGCCGGTCCGGTGGCTACGGCCGCCGCTCCGCGTCCGGGGTGAAGGGCGAGTTCGCTCTGCCCGTGACCGTCACCCCGGCCCTCCCCGCCGCCGAGACCTTCGGTGAGCTGGAGATGCCCGCTCCGCTGAAGGCGGCGCTCGTCGCCGAGGGCATGACCGTGCCCTTCCCGATCCAGGCGGCCACCCTGCCCAACTCGCTGGCCGGCCGGGACGTCCTGGGCCGCGGCCGCACCGGCTCGGGCAAGACGCTGGCCTTCGGGCTCGCCCTGCTGGCCCGCACCGCGGGCCGCCGCGCCGACGCCAAGCGCCCGCTGGCCCTGGTCCTCGTCCCCACCCGGGAGCTGGCCCAGCAGGTCACCGACGCGCTCACCCCGTACGCCCGATCGCTCAAGCTCCGCATCGCCACCGTCGTCGGCGGGATGTCCATCGGCCGCCAGGCCAGTGCGCTGCGCGGCGGCGCCGAAGTCGTCGTGGCCACCCCGGGCCGCCTCAAGGACCTCATCGAGCGCGGCGACTGCAAGCTGGACCGCGTCACCATCACCGTCCTCGACGAGGCCGACCAGATGGCCGACATGGGCTTCATGCCGCAGGTCACCGAGCTGCTCGACCAGGTGAACCCGGACGGGCAGCGGATGCTGTTCTCGGCCACCCTGGACCGCAACGTCGACCTGCTGGTGCGGCGTTACCTGAACGACCCGGTCGTGCACTCCGTCGACCCGGCCGCCGGTGCGGTGACGACGATGGAGCACCACGTCCTGTACGTCCAGGGCTCCGACAAGTACGCCACCACGACGGAGATCGCGGCCCGCGACGGCAGTGTGATCATGTTCCTGGACACCAAGCACGCGGTGGACAAGCTCACCGACCACCTGCTGCAGAGCGGGGTCCGGGCGGCGGCGCTGCACGGCGGCAAGTCGCAGCCGCAGCGCACCCGGACCCTGGAGCGGTTCAAGACCGGGCACGTCACGGTCCTCGTCGCCACGAACGTCGCGGCGCGCGGCATCCACGTCGACAACCTGGACCTCGTCGTCAACGTCGACCCGCCGAGCGACCACAAGGACTACCTGCACCGCGGCGGCCGCACCGCCCGCGCCGGGGAGTCCGGCAGCGTCGTCACGCTCGTCCTGCCCAACCAGCGCCGCGAGATGAGCCGGCTGATGGCGGACGCCGGAATCACCCCGCAGATCGCCCAGGTCCGTTCCGGCGAGGCCGAGCTGAGCCGGATCACCGGTGCGCAGGCGCCCTCGGGCTTCCCGGTCGTCATCACCGCCCCGCCCAAGGAGCGCGGCAGCCGCGGTGGCGGTGCGTTCATGGGCCGGGGCACCAAGCGCGGCGGCGGGGCTCCGGCCCGGAGCCGTCGCCCGGACCTGCCGACGCGCGAGGCCCGTGCGGCCGCCGCGCAGCGCCGGAGCAACCGCGCCGCGTGAGACCCGTACGGACCGGCGCCTTCCCGGGGCGCTCGCGGCCCCGGGGCACTCGGTCAGGTGACCGTCCGTAACAAGGCGTCGGGCCCGGGCGTCGGTGCGCCTCGCGGGTTTCGGCCCGCACGGGAATCCGCACCATGAAGAGGACGCTGACGCTGCTCGGGGTGACGGTGGCGGCGTCCGTGCTGGGCCGTCGACCCGTTGTTCAGTCCTTGGCCGGCCGGGCGGGGGTGCGCTGTCTGGCCCAGGTCATGCGGGGCTCCAGCAGCGGGCGCAGGAGGCGCCGTACGGGGGGAGTGCACAACAGGGTCACCATGACGGCCGCGCCCACGGTGACGGCGACCGTGCCCGTGGTGGTGTCGAAGACCTGCCGGTCGTAGAAGCCCTCGTAGAACAGTCCGCGGACGACGAAGCCGTGCAGCAGGTACCCGTACAGCGTGCAGGTGCCCAGCGCGGTCATCCAGGTGCGGCCCCGGGGCACCCAGGACAGGAAGCAGGCGCCCAGCACGATGGCGGCCGCGAACAGCAGGAGCGTGGCCGCCGGGCCCGTCCACTGGGCGGTGTCCATCTCCTGGGCGCTGTTCTTGCGGAAGAACCACGAGGTGGAGGTCCGGGGCACCAGCCAGTACGCCACCAGCATCCCGATGGCGAACACGGGCACCGAGACCACGCGCACCCAGGTGCGGCGGACGAGCGCGAAGTGCTGCGGGCCCAGCCGCAGGCCCAGCACGTAGAACGGCAGGAACTGCAAGGTGCGCTGGACCGGCAGGGACCCGTCGGCGGCCGGTGACACCGTCGCCAGGGCGGCGATGCCGAGGGAGACCAGCACCGGGAAGCGTACGGCCTGCCAGATCGGCGTGGACAGCCGCCAGAAGAACAGGGCGGGCAGGAACCACAGCAGCCAGTACGGCGAGAGCAGCGACAGGGAGAAATCCGGGTTGCGCAACGCCCGGTGGAAGAGCGTGTACAGCACCTCGAACACGAGGTAGGGCACCAGCAGGCTGGTGACCAGTTTCCACACCCGGTCCGGCCGCAGCTCGAAGTTCCGTGAGAGGTAGCCCGCGATCAGGATGAACACCGGCATGTGGAAGGTGTAGACGAAGGTGTACGCCGCCTCCACCAGACGGCCGGGTGGCAGCGGCTCCCAGGCGTGCCCGATCGCCACCAGCACGATCGCCAGGTACTTCGCGTTGTCGAAGAAATGGTCCCGGCCATCGGCGGCGGGCGCGCCGGTCCCGGGCGAGGCGGCGGCGGTGGGGCGCGGCAGCTTCCAGATGACGGGGGAAGGCATCCTGACACCCTAGGCGGTGGAAGCGTTCCCTCCGGCCGCTGTGTTCTGTCTCACTTTCCTTCGGTGGTGAGGTGGGGCTCCGCGCTCCCCTCGGCGTCCAGGTGCGGCAGGAACCGGTCCAGCGGGCCCGGAATCCACCAGGCGGACCGGCCCAGCAGGGTCATCACCGCCGGGACCAGCAGCAGCCGTACGACGGTGGCGTCGATGAGCACGCTGGCGGCCAGCCCCAGGCCCAGCATCTTCACCACGATGTTGTCGCTGATCACGAACGCGGCGAAGACGCTCACCATGATCAGGGCGGCGCAGGTGATGACCCGGGCGGTGATCTCCAGTGCGTGCGCGACGCTCGCCCGTGCGTCGCCGGTGCGCAGCCAGGCCTCGTGGATGCGGGAGAGCAGGAAGATCTCGTAGTCCATGCTCAGCCCGAAGACGATCGCGAACATCATCATCGGGACATAGCTCTCGATCGGCACCTTCCCCGACACCCCCAGCGCCGGACCGCCCCAGCCCCACTGGAAGACGGCCACCACGACCCCGTACGAGGCGGCGATCGACAGGACGTTCAGCACGGCGGCCTTCAGCGCGACGAGCAGGCCCCGGAAGACCGCCAGGATCACCAGGAACGCCAGGGCCACGACGACCGCGATGATCAGGGGCAGGCGGCTGGAGACGATGTCCAGGAAGTCGACCTGGGCGGCGGTCGTGCCCGTGACGTACGTGCTCGCGTCGGTGCCGGAGACGGCCTGCGGCAGGACGTCGTCGGTGAGCCGGTTCACCAGGGAGGTCGTCCGCCCGTCCTGCGGGGCGGCCACCGAGTAGGCGGTGGCGGTCAGCACGTCGCCGTCCGACGTGGCGGCGAGCGGGGTGATCACCGCCGCGTCCGGGACGTTGGCCAGCGCCTTCTGCGCCTGGTCGGCGAGGGACGAGCGGTCGGCCGACGGCACGTCGCTCTGGTCGATGACGAGGGTCAGCGGGCCGTTGGAGCCGGGGCCGAACGCGTCCGACATCAGGTCGAAGGCGCGCCGGTCCGTGAACGACTTCGGGTCGGCGCCGTCGCCGATGTGGCCGAGCTGGATGAAGAAGAGGGGGATGGACAGGACAGCCAGCACCACCACCCCGCCCACCAGGAACCACCACGGCCGTCGCTCGACCCGCTGCGCGTACCGGTGCCAGCCGCCGACCTCCGTGTTCGCCGTCGCCGGTACGGTCTCGGCCACCGGTTTCCTCAGGTGCACCCGGTCGATCCGGCGGCCGATCAGACCGAGGACCGCTGGTACGAGCGTGAGGGCGCCGAACACCGCGGTGACGACGGTGACCGCCGCGGCCAGGCCCAGCTTGCCGATGAACCCGATCCCGGAGACCCACAGCCCCGACAGCGCGATGATCACCGTGCAGCCGGAGAGCAGCACCGCGTGGCCGCTGGTGGCGGCCGCGTTCCCGGCAGCCGTCACCGGGTCCTGGCCGTCGATCAGGTTCTGCCGGTGCCGGGTGACCAGGAAGAGCGCGTAGTCGATGCCGACGCCGATGCCGATCATCGTGGCGAGCGTCGGGGAGACCGTCGCGAAGGTCGCCGCGGCGGCCAGCAGCCCGAGCAGGGCGAGCCCGCCCAAGGCGCAGACCAGGGCGGTGACCAGCGGCAGCACGGCGGCCAGCAGACTGCCGAAGCCGATCAGCAGGACCACGATCGCCACCCCGAAGCCGATCGCCTCGCTGGTGCGGTCGTCGGGCTCGGGGCGGGCCAGCTCCCCGAGCGAACCGCCGTACTCCACCTCCACCCCGGCCGAGCGCAGCGGCTGCACCGCCGCGTCGACCCCGTCGAGGTAGGACGGGTCGAGGGTGGAGGGCTGCACGCTGAAGCGGACGGTGATGTACGCGGTCTTCCGGTCGGTGGAGAGCGGCCCGGTGTTCGGGTCGGGCGCCGGGGGCGGGGTGGAGCCGGACGGCGGCAGCGGGTTCTGCGCGGAGAGCACGTCGGGCAGCTTCTCCAGGTCGGCGACGGCCGTGGCGACCTGGTCGGAGACCGAGGTGAGCGTCGTGCCGGCGTCGTGCAGCACCACTTGGGCGCTGTAGCCGCCCGCCTGCGGCGCGTGGGCCTCCAGTACGTCGAGGCCGTCCTGGGACTGGGTGCCGGGGAGCGAGAAGTCGTCGGAGTAGTCGCCGCCGTACGCGTGCTGGAGGACCTGGAGCCCGGCGAGCGCGGCCACCCACAGCACGAGGACCGTCAGGAAGTGCCGGGCGCACCACTCGCCGGTGCGGCGCAGTGCCCCCCGGCGGCGCGGGGCGGTGCCCCGGCCCGTACGGACCTGCGTCGACGGCATGCCGTTCTCCTGCCTCCACCCCGATGCCCGATACCCGATCGCCCCGGACTTCGCATTCAATGGCTCCGGCCGCCGAGCGGCACCCCGGTGCGGGGAAACGGGTGACGGGTGCGGTCCGCAGGGCCCTGTACGGCGATACGGCGTTCGCCCCGCCGCGCCCGACGCGGGACACGTACTGCCCGGACTGAGCGACGTCCCAGTAGTGCACTTTCGGTGTCAATGCGGTCGATTACGGCGCATCCCTTGCTATACACGAGCGATGGAGCACCCCGGGACCCTCGTCCTGATCATGGCCCTGGCGGTTCTCGCCCCGCTGCTCGGCTATGCGACCGGGCGGTGGCTGTCCGTCCCCGTCGTCATCTTCGAGATCGTGCTCGGCATCCTGGTCGGGCCGGATGTGCTCGGCTGGGCCCATCACGACCAGGTCATCGACGCCCTGTCCGACCTCGGCCTCTCGATGCTGATCTTCCTCGCGGGGTACGAGATCCGGTTCGCCGAGGTCCGTGGCGCCACCCTGCGCCGGGGCGGTGGGGCCTGGATCCTCTCCTTCGCCGCCGGGCTCGGGGTCGCCCTGCTCCTCAGCGGCGCGGACCTGGCCAAGAGCCTGGTGATCGGCACCGCGCTCACCAGCACGGCCCTGGGGGCGGTACTGCCGATCCTGCGGGACTCGGGGCGGCTGGAGGGGAGGTTCGGGTCGGTGGTGATGGCGTTCGGGGCGGTCGGCGAGTTCGGGCCGATCGTGGCGATGGCCCTGCTGTTCAGCGGGCGGAGTCCGGGGGCGGCGAGCATGGTCCTGGCGGGGTTCGCCGCCATCACGGTGGGCGCGGTGTTCTGGGCGATGCGGCCCCGGCCCCCGTGGTTCGCCCGGATCATCGCCATGACCCTGCACAGCAGCGGCCAGTTCGCCGTCCGCTTCGTGATGCTGCTGCTCGCCGGGATGCTGGGCCTGGCCCATGTCTTCGGCCTGGACACCCTGCTCGGCGCGTTCGCCGCCGGGATGCTGACCCGGCTGGTCCTCCAGGGGTCGGCGCCCGAGAGCAGCGGGGAGGTCCTGGGGCGGATCGAGGCCATCGGTTTCGGGTTCCTGGTCCCGTTCTTCTACGTCGTCACGGGCATCGACTTCGACCTCGCGGCGCTCCTGGACGGCGGCCGCCCGCTGCTGCTCGTGCCGGTCTTCCTGCTGCTGTTCCTGCTGGTGCGGGGCGTACCGGCGTACCTCCTGGCCCCGCGCGACCTGACCGGGCGGGCCCCCCGCTCCGCGCTCGCGCTGTTCTCCTCCACCTGTCTGCCGCTGGTGGTCGCGATCACCGCCATCGGCCTGGACGACAAGGTGATCGGTACGGGCGAGGCCGCCGCTCTGGTCGCCGCGGCACTGGTGTCGGTGCTGACGTTCCCCCTGCTGGCGTTCCGGCTGCTGCGGAGGGAGGAGGGCGGTGCGGGGCCGGAGGCGCCGACCCGCGCGGCGGAGAGCGGCGAGGCGTGGTGAGGTCCCGCGTCCTCGGCGGCTCTCGGGAGCGCGGGCCCTCCTCCGGCACTCAGGGCGCGTCCTCCGTCGGGACGCACAGCACCGGGACGGGAGACATGTGCAGCAGCTTGTGCGGGGTCGAGCCGAGGAGCGCGCCGCGCATGGGGCTCTCGCCCCAGGTGCCGACCACGATGACCCGGGCCCCGTGCCGCTGGGCGGCGTCCAGGAGCGCCTGGGCCGGGCTCTCGTCCAGCACCTCCACACTCGCCGGTACGCCCGCCGCCTCGGCCGCCGTCAGGGCGTGCTCCAGTCCGGCGCGCCCGGCCTGCCGGATCGCGTCGTAGTGGCTGCGGTATTCGGCCCCGTCGCGCAGGCCCGGGGCGGCCGCCCCGTACACGAGGATCAGTTCCTCCCCGTACGCCGCCGCCACCTCGATCGCGATGCGCAGGGCGCGGGCGGCGCCGGGGGATTCGTCGTAACCGAGCACAACCGACATCTCAGAGCCCCTTACCGTCACCGGAGCCGGCGGGCTCACCGGACCTGGTGACCGTGGCGTGCACCAGGTCCGGGTCGGGGACCGAGGGCCGCTCCTGCCAGAACACCGCGTCGCGCAGCCGCCAGACCACCATGAGGACCACGCCGACCACGGAGATCCCGATGCCGATGACGAGCGGCGGGCCGAGCCCGAACCAGGACGTGCCGCTGTAGGAGTTGGCCGGGTCGGACATGTCCATCACCGAGCGCACCAGCAGCCAGGTCAGCAGCCCGGCGCCGACCACGGGGCCGAGGCCGATGAGGACGAAGTTGTGCACGCTCTCGGTGAGATGACGCCGGTAGTAGACCGCGCAGGCCACCCCGGTGAGCGCGTAGTAGAAGGCGATGAGCAGGGACAGGGCGGTGAGGGAGTCGAACAGTGCTTCGGTGCTGATCCGGTTCACCACCAGGTACCAGGCGATCGCGATCGCGGCGACCCACCACGTACTGACGTCCGGGGTACGGAACCGGGGGCTGATGTGCCCGAAGTGCTGCGGCAGTGCCTGACGCCGGGCCATCGACAGCGCGGTCCGGGACGCCGGGATGATCGTCGTCTGCGTCGAGGCGATCGCCGAGGTGGCCACCGCGAGCAGCAGGATCCAGTCCCAGCCGCCCAGGACGTCCCCGGCGAGCTGGGCGAAGATGAACTCCTCCTCGCCCGCGTTCTCCGCCAGGAACGCCGTGCCCGCGAAGGCGACGACCGCGATGGCGACCGACAGATAGGTCACCAGGAGCACCACGGTGGACCACAGGCCCGCCTTGCCCGGGGCGCTCGCCGAGTTCTCCGTCTCCTCGGTGAGGTTGACCGCGGACTCCCAGCCCCAGTAGATGAACACCCCGAGCAGCAGCCCGCCGGTCAGCGCGGCGCCACCGGCGCCGAACGGGTGCAGCCAGCTCAGGGACGGTTCGATCGAGTCGAAGCCGGTGGTACCCGCGTACACCCGGTACAGCGCCACCACGACGAAGACCAGCAGGAACGCGACCTGAAGAAGGATCAGCGCGTTCTGCACCTTGGCCGACAGCTCGGTGCCGATCACACAGAGCCCGGTCATCACGATGATCAGCAGCACGGTCAGCAGCTGGCGGACGAAGGCGTTGTCGACCCAGCCGTCCAGGCCCACCGCCAGCAGGGTGAAGCTCACCGCCACATCGGCCAGCGAACCGACCACCAGCACACCGGTCATGGTGATCGCCCAACCGCCGAGCCAGCCCGCCCACGGGCCCATCGCCCGGGTCACCCAGGAGAACGTCGTGCCGCAGTCCTGGTCGACCTTGTTCAGGTAGTAGAACGCCGAGGCGATCAGCAGCATCGGCACGAACGAGGCGAACATGACGCCCGGGGCGTAGATCCCCGCCAGGGCCACGATCGGGCCGATCACGGCGGCCAGCGAATAGGCCGGGGAGGTCGAGTTGAGGCCGATGACGAGGGCGTCGACGAACCCGATGGCGTTCGGCTTCAGGCCGACCGCGGGTTCGTCCTGCATACGGTCGTGGGCCATGGTTCCTCGATCCGGCCGGGCTCCCCCCGCAGGGTGCGGCGGATGATCCGGACCTCATCGTAAGAACGCCCGCCCCGGTGTGCATTCCGGACGAAACGCCCACGCTGGACGGGGGTCACCCGATCGGCCCGCTCCTCTGCGAAGCCGGAGGCCGGGGCGCAGGGTGGAGACCATGTGGTCCCGCCGACTCGTCCTGGGCGTCCTGGTCCTGCCCCTGGCCCTCCTGGTGTTCGGGGACGGCCCGGCGGTCCACGCGCCCCGGGCGGAACTGGCCACCGGGCCCCGGCCGCCGCGCGGGCTCCCGCAGCCCGCCGTCGTCAGCCGCCGGGAGTGGCACGCGGACGAGGAACTGGTGAAGGAGGGGCCGCACTACACCGGTGCGGCGAAGGCGCTGTTCGTGCACCACACCGGCAACCCCAACCACTACGACTGCGCGGACGCCCCCGAACTGATCCGGGCCGTCCAGAGCGGGCACATCGAGCAGGACGGCTGGGACGACATCGGCTACAACTTCCTCGTCGACCGCTGCGGCACGATCTACGAGGGCCGGGGCGGCGGGGTCGCCCGGGCGGTGCTCGGGGCCCACACCAAGGGGTTCAACACCGACACCGTCGGCGTCGCGGCGATCGGCAACTTCGGCGAGGGAGCCGAGGTGCCGAAGCCCATGATGGACGCGCTGGTGCGGCTCGCCGCCTGGAAGCTGCGGCCCGGGGCGGACCCGCTGGGCACGGTCGAGCTGGTCTCGACGAACGACGAGAGCCGCTTCGACGAGGGCCAGGTGGCCCGGCTGCACGTCATCTCCGGCCACCGTGACAGCTATGAGACCCGCTGCCCCGGCGAGGCGCTGTACGGGCTGCTGCCCCAGCTGCGGGAGCGCACGGCGAAGCTGCGCGCCTCCGTGCCGGGCCACTCTGAGGCGGCCCGGCTGCGGCCGTACTTCTGAGCGCCGCGCCGGGATGGCTACCGGGCGACGAACTGCGTCAGTATCGCCTGCACCTCGTAGATGTCGACGCCCTTGGTGAAGGTCTTCTGGAGCGGGGTGGCGCTGCCCGAGATCCAGATCTTCAGCTCGGCGTCGAGGTCGAACGTCCCGGCCGTCTCCACGGCGAAGTGGGTGATGCTGCGATACGGGACGGAGTGGTACTCCACCTTCTTGCCGGTGATGCCCTGCTTGTCGACGAGGATCAGCCGCCGGTCCGTGAACAGGATCGTGTCGCGGATCAGCAGGAACGCGGCGTGCACCTGCTCGCCCTGGCCGAGCAGCCGGGCGTAGTCCTGCTGGGCGGTGGCCGGATTGATCGTGTGGGCGTTGCCGAACAGTGCCATGGGTCCCCCGTAGTGCGTCTGTGCGTCTTCCGGCCGTCGTACCGAAGCATCTCCTCGCGCCTCTCGGCCGTCGTAGGAAGTACGTGCCGACGGGGGCGAAGGTTCCCGGCCGCCGCGCCGCCGCTACAGGGGGACGGCCGTCACCTCCGTCGCCTTCACGCTCGTCCAGACGGGTGTCCCCTCGGCGATGCCCAGTTCGGCCGCGGCCTGCGGGGTGATCTCCGCGACCAGGTCCGGGGCCTCGGCCGAGGTGATCAGCAGCCGCAGTCTGCTGCCGCCCGAGGTGATCTCGCGGACCGTGCCCGGCCAGACGTTGCGCGGGCTGCCGGTGGGCCGCTCCCGGTGTACGGAGACGGCTTCCGGGGCGATGACCGCGAGGGCGTCCGTGCTCGCGGGGAGGGGCTCGGCGACCACGAGGTGCCCGCCGCCCTCCAGGGCGAGGCCGTCGGCGGTGGCGGTCCCCGGCCAGGCGTTGCGGCCCAGCATCCGGGCCACCCACGGTGAGCGCGGGTGCCGGGTGACCTCGGCGGGCGGCTCGTCCTGGAAGACCCTGCCGTCCTCAAGCACCAGGACCCGGTCGGCCAGCGAGACCGCCTCGACCGGGTCGTGCGTGACGATCAGGCAGACCCCGCCGAACTCCGCGAGGTGCCCGCGCAGGGTGTGCCGCACCCGGGCCCGGGTGCTCTGGTCGAGGGCGGCGAGAGGTTCGTCCAGCAGCAGGAGGCGCGGGCGGGCGGCCAGCGCGCGGGCCAGGGCGACCCGCTGGGCCTGGCCGCCGGAGAGCTGCGCGGGTCTGTGCTGGGCGAGGTGGCCCACCCCGAGCCGGTCCAGCCAGCCCTGGGCCTCGCGCCGGGCCTGCGCTCGGGGCACGCCGTGGGCGCGGAGTCCGTACGCCGTGTTGGACAGGGCGCTCAGGTGCGGGAAGAGGGCCCCGTCCTGGGGGACCCAGGCGACGCCCCGGCGGTGCGGGGGGAGTTCCGACACATCGCTGTCGCCCAGGCGCAGTCGGGCGTGGGCGCGGGGCGTGAGGCCGAGGAGGGCCCGCAGGAGGGTGGTCTTGCCCGCGCCGTTGGGGCCGACGACCGCGATGGTGGTGCCGGGGTCCGCGTCCAGGGCGAGGCGGGTGAAGCCGGTGACGTCCGCGTGCAGGGACCAGCGTTCCCGGGGGGCCTTCTCCCGTACGTACGGGGGTGGTTCGGGCAGGACGTCCGGTGTGGTGCTCGCCGGCTCCTCCGGGCGGGCCGTCCGCTCGCGGTGGTCGCCAGGGGTGCCGGTCCAGCGGCCGCGCAGGGCGATCAGCACGATCATCGCGATGGCCAGGAGCAGCAGCGACACCGAGGTGGCGGCCTCCGGGGAGTCCTGGAGCAGCAGGTACACCTGGAGCGGCAGGGTCTGCGTGGTGCCCGGGAGGTTCCCGGCGAAGGTGATGGTCGCGCCGAACTCGCCGAGCGCCCGCGCCCAGGTCAGGGCGGCTCCGGCGATGAGCCCGGGGGCGACCATCGGCAGCGTCACGGTGAGGAACACCCGCACCGGCGGGGCGCCGAGGGACGCGGCGGTCTCCTCGTACCGGGGGCGCAGTCCGCCGAGCGCGCCCTCCAGCGAGATGACCAGGAACGGCATCGCGACGAACGTCGCCGCCAGCACGGCCCCCGAGGTGTGGAAGGGGAGCGTGATGCCGAAGGTGTCCTCCAGCCACGGCCCGAGCAGCCCGCGCCGGCCGAAGGCCAGCAGCAGGGCCACCCCGCCGACCGTGGGCGGCAGCACCATCGGCAGCAGCACCAGCGAGCGGACGAACGCCTTGCCGGGGAACGGCACCCGGGCCAGCAGCCAGGCCAGCGGCACCCCGAACAGCAGCGAGAGCCCGAGCGACCAGAGCGAGACCAGCAGGGAGAGCCGGAGCGCCCGGGTGGTCGGCTCGGCGGTGAGGTGCGCCCCGAGCTCGCCCCAGGAGGTACGGGCCAGGATGCCGACGAGCGGCAGCATCAGGAACGCCACGGCCAGCAGCGCGGGCACCGTCAGCAGGAGCGGGGCGCGGCCCCCGGGCGTAGGGTGCGGTGCCGGTCGTTTCATGAGTGACCTCGTCGGGCGGCGGGAGTGCGGTACCCGGCGGGCCCGTCGGACGGAACGGGCCTGCCGGGGTGTGCGGGGTGCGGTCAGGGCTGCTGGAAGCCCGCGCTCCGGAGGATCTTCTGCGCGGCGGGCGTGGTGAGCCAGGCGACGAACGCGGCGGCGGCCTCGGTGTGCTCGGACGCCTTCAGCATGGCGGCCGGGTAGGAGGCGACGGCGTTCTCGGCGTCCGGGATGTCGATCGCGTCGACCTTGCCGGTGGCGGTCGCGGCGTCCGTCCTGTAGACGAGGCCCGCGTCCGCCTCGCCCAGCTCGACCTTGCTGAGGACCGCGCGGACGCTGGGTTCCTGGGAGACCGGCTTCACCTTGATCCGTTGCGCGTCGAGGATCTGCTCGCCGTAGCGGCCCACCGGCACCTCGGGGGCGGCCAGGACGACCTTCAGCCGGGGGTCGGAGAGGTCCTTGAGGCTCTCGACCTTCTCCGGGTTGCCTTTACCGACGGCGATGACGAGGCGGTTCCCGGCGATGACGGTCGGGGTGCCGGTCTCGCCGGAGAGACCGTCCATCGTCCTGGTGTCGGCGGTGACCAGGACGTCGGCGGGGGCGCCCTGCCTCACCTGCGCGGCCAGCTCCTGGGAGCCCGCGAAGGAGAACGTGACCTTCGTGCCCGGGTTCTCCTTCTCGTACGCCGCCCCCGCCTCCTCGAAGGCGTCGGTGAGCGAGGCGGCGGCCAGCACGGTCAGGCCGGCGGCCGGGGCGCCCGGGGCGGAGCCGGACGGCTTCGCGCCGCTGCCGCTGTCCTCGCCGCCTGCGGAACCGTCGTTGCCGCAGGCGGCGAGCGGGACGAGGAGCGCGGTGGCCAGGGCGGCGGCGGCCGCGCGGTGGCGGGTGAGCTGGAGGGACACGAGGCTGAGGCTCCTTGGATGCGTGGGCGGTGCGGAACGGGGGCAGCGGCGGGCTGCCGGCCGGTCGGTCCCGTTGGCCTCAGGCGCGGTCGATGTGCACGCTGGTCGACTTCACGCGGGCGGTCGCCCGCATGCCGACCTCAAGGCCCAGCTCCTCCACCGCCTCCCTGGTCAGGAGCGAGACGAGCCGGTGCGGACCGGCCTGGATCTCGACCTGGGCCGCCACATCGCCGAGCTTCACCGCGGTGACGATGCCCGGGAACGCGTTGCGGGCGGAGGTGTAGGGGGCCTCGTCCTCGCCGCCCGCACCCTGGCCGACCTCGATCGAGAAGGCGGCCAGCGCGCGGCCGCCGATCAGACGGCGCCCGGCCTCGTCGCGATGGGTCGCGACCCGTCCGGCGTCCGCCCAGCGGCGGGCGGTGTCGGGACTGACCCCGAGAAGTCGTGCTGCCTGGCCGATTGTGTAGGACTGCATGTGCAGCACGCTAGGCCAATCAGGCTGGTATTTGCCATTCTCTGGACGATGGTCCATCGCAGATGCGATGGACCTCGGAGGAACGTACGGGGAGGGGCGGGCGTTGCCGGGCACGCCGACGGGCCGCGCCGTTCTCTCCGGCCGCGGCCCGTCGGTGCCGGTCGTTCCTGTCGGCGGGTGACAGTCCCGGTCAGGTCACCGGGCTCGTCGCCGGCATCTCGCCCTCGGTGGTCGTCACGTCGATCACCGAGAACGAGGCGCCCTGCGGATCGCTGAGCGCGGCGAACCGGCCGAACGGGCTGTTCATCGGTCCGAACCGCAGTACTCCGCCGTGCTCGGTCGCCTTCGCCACCGCCGCGTCGCAGTCCGGGACGGAGAAGTACACGTTCAAGAAGGAGGGCAGGTCGGGCGGGAAGTCGTCGCCCATCGCCATCCGGCCGAGGACCGTCTGCCCCTGGACGTCGAACATGGCGAAGTCCATCGACTCGTCGTCGAACTTCCGTGCCGTGTAGGGGAAGACCGCCGGGTAGAAGGCGTCGACGGCCTTCGGGTCACGGGTGAAGACCTCGCCCCAGCAGTACCCGCCGGGGGCGCCCATCTCCGTCTCGAACCCCTCGTGGCTGTTCGCCTGCCAGATGCCGAAGACGGCGCCGCCCGGGTCGCGGGCCAGCGCCATCGTGCCGAAGTCGCCGACCTGCATCGGCTCCACCAGCACCTCGCCGCCGTTGTCGCGGACCTTGCCCGCGGTCGCGGCGGCGTCCGGGGACGCGAGGTAGAGACACCACGCCGAAGGGCTTTCCTCCTCGCCCGGCATGGGCGGGGAGACGGCGGCGGCCGCCTTGCCGTCCGCGAACGCCTGCGTGTAGTCGCCGAACTCCGGCGCGGCCTCACCGAACGTCCAGCCGAGCACATCCGCGTAGAAGCTCTTGGCCCTCTCGGTGTCGGCGAACATCGCGTCCGCCCAGCACGGAGTGCCTTCCGGTCGTACAGCCATGGCACGGTCCTTCCTGCGTCCAGTCGTCGGCCCCACCCGCACGGCCAAAGCTAGTCAGCCGGGCGTGAGACCGCGCGTCGGGACATCAGTGGCGCGACCGGTGCCGGTGCTGCCGCTCCTCGGGGGCGTAATCCGGGCAGTCGGGGTTCTGGCAGGGGCCCGGACGCCAGACCGGGACGAAGATCCCCAGGGTCTTGTGGCGGTGGATCTCGGACGGGACGGGTTCCTTGCAGGTCGGGCACATGAAGGCGGCCCGCTGCCGGGTCTCACGCTCTTTTCTGGCCATTTCCTCACGATAGGCCCGGCCAGGGGCTTTGGAAAGACTTTTCCTCTGCTTTGCCGCTGCTTTACTTGTCGGTATTGGCGGTACCGGCGTCCGTGCCGCCTGTTCCGGCCGCACCGCCCAGCTCGCCCGGGGGCCTCGGGGGGCGGCGGACGCTCAGGGTCACCGATACCGCCAGAATGACGACGATAACCGCCAGGCTCACCGGCGAGGGGATCTCCGGAATGGAGGTGCTGATCATCTTGTGGCAGGCCTGGAGAATGAGCTTGACCCCGATGAAGGCGAGAATGATCGCCAGCCCGTGGCTCAGGTAGTGGAACCGGTCCAGCAGTCCCGCCAGCAGGAAGAACAGGGCCCGCAGCCCCAGGATCGCGAAGGCGTTGCTGGTGTAGACGATGAAGAGGTCGTCGCTGACCGCGAGCACGGCCGGGACGCTGTCGACGGCGAAGATGAGGTCGGCTGCCTCGATCGCGGCGACCACCGCGAGCAGCGGGGTGCCGATCCGCCGCCCCTCCTTGTGCACGACGAAGTGCGTGCCGGCGTATTCGTCCTGCACCGGCATGATCTTCCGCAGCATCCGTACCGCGAAGCTCTTCCCCGGGTCGAAATTCTCCTCCTGGCCGCTGAGGATCTTATAGCTGCTGTAGAAAAGGACCAGGGCGAAGAGGAACAGCACGAACGTGAAGCGGTTCACCACCGCGACACCGGCTGTCAGGAAGATCGCCCGGAAGACGAGAGCGCCGATGACGCCGAAGAACAGCACCCGGTGCTGATACTCCCGGGGCACCTTGAAATAGGCGAAGATCAGTGCGAAGACGAAGAGGTTGTCGACCGAGAGGCTCTTCTCCAGCAGCCAGGCGGTGGTGTATTCCGTGCCCGCCGTCGTCCCGAGGGTCAGGAAGACGACCGCGCCGAAGACCAGCGCGAGGCCGACCCACAGCGCGCTCCACAGCCCGGCCTCCTTGAAGCCGATGACATGCGCCTTGCGATGCGCCAGCAGGTCGACCGCCAGCGAGACGACCACGGTTACCGCGAACACGATCCAGAGCCACACCGGTACGTCCACGCCGGAGACCTCCCCTTCGCCCGTTGGGTTCTTAAGAGTGTGCCCCGCCAAGGCCGCTGCTGCGCGCCGGAGAGCGCGAATTCACGGCCGCGACCGAGGCCATCAGCTCAGCGTCGAGGAACGAGGGGTCGGCCAGCCGGGTGGCGGCAGCGTAGGAGTTGAGCAGCGCCTTGGTCACCCGCAGGGCGGCCTCCGGGCGGCGGACCACCGGTTTCGCCCAGGCGACGACCGCCTCGTCCAGCTCCGCTTCGGCCACCACGCGCTGGAGGACGGAGAGCCCGTGCGCCTCGGTGGCGTCGAAGGAACGCCCGGTGAGGATCAGTTCGCGGACCCGGGCCGCGCCGACCTCGTGGATCAGCCGGGGCAGCAGCCCGCCCCAGGCGGTCGGCAGCCCGAGCGCCAGTTCCGGCAGCCGGAAGGAGGCGGTGTCCGCGCCGACCCGCAGATCGCAGGCGAGGGCGAGCGCGAAGCCCGCGCCGACGGCCTTGCCCTGGACCCGGGCGATGGTCACCGCCCGATTGCCGGAGATCGCCTCGCAGACCCGGCGGGCCTTCTCCCCGGAGACCCGGATGCCCCGGCCGGCGGGGTCCTCCTCCAGCCACCGGGCGAACTCCGTACGGTCGCCGCCCAGGCAGAAGTCGTCCCCGGCGCCGCTGAGCACCACGACCCGCACCTCGGGGTCCGGGGCGGTGTAGAGATCCAGCAGCTCGTCGAGCATCGCCTCGGTCACCGCGTTGCCGGTCTCCGGCGCGTGCAGCTCCACGTGCAGAACGGCCCCCTCGCGCCGGGTGCGTACCGTCGCGGGAGGCTCGTCCGGTGTGGAGGGCCGGGGAGCGGGCGAGGAGGAGTTCAGGAAGTCGGGCAGCGAGAGCTTCACAGCGCCACACCCAGTGAGGTGACCCGGCGGAAGACCATGCGGGTGGCGTACACCGCGGGGGACGTGGTGTGCAGCGTGGGGAATCGGTCCAGCATGCGCGTCAGCAGCGTCCGGGCCTCCAGCTTGGCCAGTGCGGCGCCCAGGCAGTAGTGCACCCCGCCGCCGAAGGTGAGGTGGCTGCCGCCGCGCAGGATGTCGAAGGAGCCGGGGTCCGGATTGCGCCGCGGATCGTGGTTGGCGGCTCCGTACAGGACGTGCACCATACTGTCCTTCTTGATCGGGACCCCGGCCAGGACGGTGTCCTCGGCGGCGATCCGGGTGTTGATGTGGATGGGCGGGTCGTAGCGCAGCGCCTCGTCGACGGCCGCGTCGATGTGCTCCGGGTGCTCCCGCAGCCACTCCCAGCGGCCGGGCTCGGCCAGCAGCAGCGAGGTCATCGCGGAGAGCAGGGTGGCGGTGGTCTCCAGCGAGGCGATCGTGACGAACATGGTGAGGCGGTAGAGGATCTCGTCCGCCCGCTCCCGGTCCGGTTCCATCGCGTCCCAGGTGTGGAGCCAGCCGGTCAGCACATCGTCGCGCGGCTCGGCCCGGCGGCGGGCGATCAGGCCGTTGAAGTAGGCGCGCAGCTGTACGGTCGCCCCGGCGGAGACCGCGAGCTGCGACTTGGTCGGCAGTAACTCCTGTGCGTACACCTGGTTGTGCGTCATCTCCAGGATCCGCGGATAGTCCTCGGGCGGTATGCCGAGCCAGGAGCCGACCGTGCTGATCGGCAGCTGCTCGCTGACCGTGGAGACGAAGTCGGCCTCGCCCCAGCGGAGTTTGTCGGCCAGCTCGTCCAGCAGCCGGTCGGCGTGGCCCTCGACGTCGGGGGTGAGGCGTTCGATGGTCGAGCGGTCGAAGAGATTGCCGAGGCTGCGTCGCTGGCAGGTGTGCTCGGGCGCGTTGAGCCGGGAGAGCGTGCCGGTCATCTCCCGGGTGGCGACGGCCTCCCAGCGCTCGCTGTCCTCCTGCCGCTCCTGCCAGGCGAAGTCGGGGGTCAGCCAGCCGCGGCCGCGCAGGACCTTGGCGCAGGTGTCGAATCCGGTGACGAAGTACCCGTCCCACGGAGCTCGGACGACGTCACCCATCGTCCGTAGCTCCGCGAGTATTCCGTAGGGATCGGCCTGCCCTTCCGGGGAGTTGAGTCTGCGGAGCAGGCCGACCACCGCGCGTCGGCCGTCGGGGGTCCTGTCTTTACCGCCTGTGATACTCACGCAGAGTTCCTTGACTTAGGCCCGTGGTTACCGCCCTGAACCTACCCCTCCGGATATCTGCGCCAAGCGTCGATCCCTGTTGCCCCCGTCACATGCAATCGTTCGCAAATGCCCGTCTTCACCAGTGAATTGTCGGCCTGTGAGCCATACGTCGGTCAGACACGGAACACGTCGAGGAACGAACTCCACCAACCCTTGGTCTTCTTGGCCGGCTCCGCAGCGTGACGGTGTGTCGGAGCGGCGGCGGGCGCCGCGGTCCGGTACGGATCGGGCAGCTGCGCCGAGGTCTGCGCCGGGGCCGGCGGCTGCACCCCGGCCGCCGCGCGCCGGGCGGCCGTCGGGGTGAACCGTACGGGCAGCGCGACCAGGGCGCGGTGGAAGGGGCCCGGCCGCCAGGCGACCCCGGAGGCCGGGACGGCGAGGGAGAGATCCGGGACGGTGTTGAGGATCTTCTCGATCGCGGTCAGCGCGATCAGCGTCGCGGGCGACTTGGCCGGGCACACGTGCGGGCCCGCGCCCCAGGCCAGGTGGGCCCCCTTGCTCAGGGTCTGGCGGGCGTCGGTGAGGGACGGGTCGCTGTTCGCGGCGGCGAAGCTGATCAGCACCGGAGTCTCCGCCTTCAGCGTCACCCCGTCCAGCTCGATGTCCCGCACCGGGTAGTGCGTCGCGTAGTTTGCGATCGGTGGGTTGTTCCACAGCACGTCGTCCAGCGCGTCCTCGACGAGCATCCCCGAACCGCGCCGCTCGGGCGCGCCGGGCTGCTCCCCGGCGAGCATCAGCAGCAGTGCGTTGCCGATCAGATTGCGCTCCGGCTCGACGCCCGCGCCCATCAGCATCACCAGCTGGTCCTTCAGCTCCTCGTCCCGCAGCCCCGCCGGGTGCTGGATCAGCCAGGAGGTGATGTCCTCGCCGGGCTGGCGGCGCTTGATCGCGACCAGCTCCATCAGGCACTCCGTCAGCTCGGCGTTGGCGCGCAGCACGTCCTCGCCGTCGAAGATGGCCGACATCGAGCGGGTCAGCCGGTCGCCGATGTCGCCGGGGCAGCCGAAGAGCTGGTTGAACAGCAGCAGCGGCAGGAGCTTGGCGTACTCGTTGAGCAGATCGGCGGTGCCGCGCTCGATGAACTGGTCGATCAGATAGTCGGCGATCCGCTCGACGTCCCGGCTGAGCCTGCTGCTGTTGAGCCGGGACAGCGACTCGGTGACCGCCTTGCGCAGCCGCAGGTGCTCCGCGCCGTCGGTGAACAGGCAGTTGGGCCGGTACACCATCATCGGCAGCACCGGGCTGTCCATCGGTACGGCGCCCTCGCGCAGCGCCGCCCAGCGCCGCGAGTCCCGGGCGAACAGCGCCGGGTTCTGGAGCACCCGCAGCGCCGCCTCGTGCTGCACGATCAGCGTGGCGTCCACTCCGGGGGCCAGCTCGATCGGGGCGGCGGGGCCGTGCGTCCGGAAGGTGTCGTAGACGCGGTGCGGATCGGCGGCGAACTCCGGTCCGTACAGCGACGTCTGCTGCTGGTGCGCGGGGCACCCGGCGGGCGGGCTGTACGGGGTGGCTCCCGGCGACGGGTCCATGTCGGCTTCCTCGGTGTGATCGCGGGGCCCGGTCGGCCCCGGCGTCGGTATACGTCTGTGGTGCGTCAGGCCGTGTGCGCGAGGAGATGGCGTACGAGAGTGATCAGGGCCTGCGCGGAGGATTTCTGGTCCCGGGCGTCGCAGAAGACGACCGGGGTGTCCGGCAGCAGGTCGAGCGCCTCGCGCAGCTCGTCCTCGGCGTGCCGGGTGTACGGGTCGAAGCTGTTGACGGCGACCGCGTACTCCAGTCCGTACGTCTCGACCAGGTCGATGACCGGGAACGTGTCGGCGAGCCGGGCCGGGTCGACCAGGAGCAGCGCGCCCAGCGAACCGCGCGCCATGTCCTCCCACAGCTCCACGAACCGCTGCTGCCCCGGCGTACCGAACAGGTAGAGCACCAGCTCGTCGCTGAGGGTGAGCCGCCCGAAGTCCAGGGCGACCGTGGTCGTCTTCTTGTCGGGCGCCCCGCGCAGATCGTCCACCTGGGCCGCGGCCTGGGTCATCCGCTCCTCGGTGCGCAGCGGGGTGATCTCGGACAGGGTGCCGATCAGCGTCGTCTTGCCGACGGCGAAGTGCCCGACGACGAGGATCTTCGCCGCGCGCCGCACCGCGTCCGGCACATAGATGCTCTCAGCCGAACCGGAGCTGAAGTCCATGCAACACCTCTTCGAGGATCTTCCTGTCAACGAGCTGGGCCGGCGGCGGCGCCTTCCGGCGCAGCAGGTGTCCCTGCTGGTTTAAGTCCTGGAGCAGCAGCCGGGCCACCCCGACCGGCAGGCCGAGGTGTCCGGCGACCTCGGCCACCGACAGGTAGCCGCCGGAGCACAGCTCCCAGATCGCCTTCACCTCCGGGCTCGGGTTCGGCGGCGGCTGGCGGTCGGGGGCGAGGGTGACCAGGGTGACGAGGGAGAGGTCCTCCGCGTCGGGCAGCCCGCGTCCCCCGGTGATGACATAGGACCGGACGAACCCGCTGCTGACCTGCTGCTCCTCGCCCGGCGCGGTCATATCTCGCTGCCCGCGCTCTGGCGGGGCGGCGTGGTCATCGCCTTCCCCAGCGCGGTGACCTGCTGCTGCATCCGGAAGGACATCGCCTCCATGTCCACGTCGGCGGCCGCGGTCGCAGCCAGATAGGCGCCGCTGCCCGCGGCGATGAGGAAGATCCAGCCGTCCTCGTACTCCAGGAGCGTCTGCCGCCAGCGGCCGGGGTCACGGGTCCCGATGAAGGGGGCGACCGCGCGGCTGAGGGACTGCATGGAGCTCATGGCCGCGGCGACGGTCTCCGCGTCGTCCCGGCCGATCTCGCTGGAGTTGGCGAGCAGCAGGCCGTCGGCGGACACCAGGATCGCGTGCCGGGCGCCGGGCACCTGGAGCAGGTCGTTGAGCACCCAGGACAGATCGGGATTCACTGGAACTCGGGTCCTTCCGTGGTCGTCGTGTCCCGCCCGGACCGGGTGCCGCGCTGGAACGCGCCGAGCCGGGAGGCGGTCTCCTCGTTGCTGCGCACGGGCTGCGGCTCGGCCGATGGCACCGCGGCGACCGGGCTCTTGCGACGACGCTTCGGCAGCCCCCCGGTGGTGGTGCTGATCTGGGCCAGCGGCTGGGTGGCGGTGTCCGGCCGGGGAGCGGGCGGGAAGAGCGGGGTGGGCGCCGGGGCGGCCGGGGCGGGGCCCTGGCGGTGGTCCGCAGCCTGGTGCGCCTGCGTCCGCTGGAGCTGCTGGGGCTGTGCGAACTGCAGGGGCTGCGGGAACTGCTGGGCCCCGGAGGCTTCGGCCATCCCGGACGCCTGAGGTGCTTCGGGAGCTTCGGCGGGTGCCATGGCGGGCGGCGCCTCGGTGGTGAGCAGTTCGTCGGGGATCAGGACCACCGCGCGTACGCCTCCATAGGGGGAAACGGAGTCCACCGAGACCCGGAAGCCGTAGCGGGCGGCGAGCATCCCGGAGACGGCGAACCCGAACTGCGGCGGGATGCCCAGGCTGGAGACGCTGATCGCCGCCTGGGGGGAGAGGAGGGCCGCCGCGCGGTCCTTCTCCTCCTGGCCCATGCCGAGACCGGCGTCGTCGACGATGAGGCAGACGCCCGTCGGCACGGCCTGGATGTTGATCTCCACCGGGGTGCCGGGGGCGGAGTAGTTCGTGGCGTTGGCGAGCAGCTCGGCGAGGACCACGGCGACGGGCTCCACCGCCCGGCTGACCACCGAGAAGTTCACCTGGCCGTTGACCCGGACCCGGTCGAAGTGCCGGATACGGCCCTGGGCGCTGCGGGCCACGTCGAAGACGGAGGCCACGGTCTCGCGCCGCCCGAGCCAGCCGCCGCAGAGCACCGCGATGCCCTGGGCGCGGCGGCCGAACTGGCTGTTGGCGTGGTCGACGGCCATCAGGTCGGCGAGGATGCCGGGGTCGTCGCCGTACTTGCGCTGGGCCTTCTCGATCACGACCTGCTGCTCGTCGGCGAGGCCCTGGAGGGTGCGGACGGCGGCTTTGAGGACCGCCTTCGTCTCCTCCTCCGCGTCCTTGCGGACCTCCGCGAGCTCGGCGGCCTGACGCTGGAGCAGACCGTTGTGGACGACGTGGAGTTCGTCCCGCTGGCGCAGGAGCGCGTCGCGCTCACCCCGCAGCTCGGTGGTCTGTCTGCGCAGTTTGACGTTGGTCGCGCGAGCCCGCAGGACGGCACCCACGGCGACCAGTGCTACGACAGCCAGCGCCCAGATGACGGGGCCCTGTGGAAAGGTCATGAGACTCACTTCAAGTGCCATGGCTGGGAAACGGCTTGACACCCCGTCAGGCGGCACGCGGCCGGGGCGGATCTCGCCGGGGCCGTGCGCCGCTTCGGGAGGTGCCCCTCCGAAGGTGGGGCCGAGGAATCCATTCCTCCCGGAATGCCCCCATATGCCATCAGCCCACTGGAAGTGAGATGATCTTATCATCGGCCGCGCGCTGAAATGTCAAGAGCGCCATGCCGGTGGCCACTTGACGCAGAACGTTCACATCCGGGAGATGTGACGGATGCCGCCCGTACCCTCCCCGTAGGGCGCCGTATCCGTGGCCGTAGGGCGCCACGCTCCTGGCCGTGGGGTGCCGCGTCCCTGGTCGGGGGTGCCGCACCCCCGGAATGCGACATTCCGGCCTCCGTCGACGGGCACCGCCTCCTGCCGTACCCTTCGCATGGTCGGCCGGGTGAAGGGGCGCATCGTGATTCGGGTTGCCGTCGTGGATGACGAGCAGCTGGTCCGGTCCGGGCTGAATTTGATCTTGGGTGCGGCCTCCGATATCGAGGTGGTCGCCTGCTGCGACGGCGCCGAGGCCGTCGACCGCGTACGGAACGGGCGCCCCGATGTGCTGCTGCTGGACATCCGGATGCCCGAGGTGGACGGGCTGACCGTGCTGCGCCGGGTGGCCGCCCTGCCGTCCGCGCCCGCGGTGGCGATGCTGACCACGTTCGACGCGGGCGAGTACGTCGGCGACGCGCTGCGTGCGGGGGCGGCCGGTTTACTGATGAAGAACACCGCCCCGGAACAGCTCGTCCAAGCGGTCCGCGTCCTGGCCTCCGGTGGCAGGATCCTGGCGCCCGAGGCGACCGGCGTGGTGATCGAGGGCTACCTCTCCGCCGCGCGGGGGGCGCCGGACAGCACGGTGGCGCTGACCGACCGCGAACGCCAGGTCCTGGCCCTGGTCGGCGCGGGACTCTCCAACCGCGAGATCGCCCGAGAGCTGCGGCTGTCCCACGGCACGGTCAAGGACCACGTCAGCTCGGTGCTCTGCAAGCTGGGCGGAGTCAACCGCGTCCAGGCCGCCGTGATCGCGGACCGGGCGGGACTGCTCGGGGGTGTCGGCCCGGTATGACCGGCAACACACCCCTTGACGCCGTGAAGCGGCTCCGCCCGCCCGGCCTCCGCCTGCCCCGGCTCCGTGTCTCCCGCCGCCTCCGCGCCGCCGGGCGGGCCGCCGTCCCCGTCGGCATCGCCGTGGTCGACGGGCTCCTCGTCAACGGGCTCGGGCCCGGCCCGGGCCTCTGGGTGGCGCTCGTCGCGGCGGGCGCGCTGGTGGCGCGGCGGCGCTGGCCCGAGCTGGTGCTGCTCGTCGGGCTGCCCGGCCTGTACGCCGGCCACCTCGCCTTCGCACCGCTGATCGCGCTGTACTGCCTGGCCGACCGCCGGCGCAGCGTGGCCGTCGGCGTCGTGGGGGCCGCCGCGGTCGCCCTGGCCCAGTTCCTGCCGTACCCGATCGCGGGCCTCCCGGAGCTGGCTCCGGACCGGGAGACGCTGATCACGGCGCTGGACTCCTGTGTCCTGGGCGCGGGGGCCGTGGTCCTGGGCCGGACCGCACGGCTGCGGCGCGAACGGCAGCGGGAGATCGCGCAGGCCCGGGAGCGCGAGCACCGGCTCCTCGCCGAGCGGACCCTGTCCACCGAACGGGCCTGGCTGGCCCGCGAGATGCACGACGTCGTCGCCCACCAGGTCAGCCTGATCAGCCTCCAGGCCGGGGCGCTCCAGGTCGGCGACCCGGACGCGGCCACCGTACGGACGACCGCCGGGGTCGTCCGGGACCTCTCGGCGAAGACCCTCACCGAGCTCCAGCACATGGTGGGCGTGCTGCGCGCCGACGGGGTCGCACCGTCCACCCTCGCCCCGCAGCCCCGCCTCGCCGACCTCCCCGCCCTGGTCCGCGACAGCGGGCTGCGCGCGACCCTCACCGCTCCCGAGGCCGCCGGGCACTGGCCCCGGGCGGTGGAGCGGGCCGCCTACCGCACGGTTCAGGAAGCCCTCACCAACGTACGCAAGCACGCCCCCGGCGCGGAGGTGGACATACAGGTCCAGCCGCTCGACGGCGGCCTCGGGGTCGAGATCCGCAATACCCCGGCCGACGGGGCCGCGGCCCCTCCGGACCTCCCCGGCGGCGGCCACGGGCTGGCCGGTCTGCGGGAGCGCGCGCAGTTGCTCGGCGGTTCGTTCCGCTCGGAGCGCGAGCCGGGCGGCGGATTCCGGATCCTGGCCGTGTTTCCCTGCCGGGGGGCTTTCTGAAGGGGTGTCCGCACCTGCCGGAACGGCCCGTGCGGTCCCTCTCCAGGAGGAGATCCATAACCCTGCCCCCCGCCGACCGGCGGGGGGTCTCCCCGTCGATTGGCCGGATAATTCGGGCCGATCTCGCTTAAGTGATTGGCTGGTTGCTGTCATTTCCCTGGAAAAGCTAGGATCGCTGTGCGCCTTGACCAGCGCACGCCGTGCGGGGGCCGTCGTGACGATTGCCCCGACGGCGGCCGTACGGGGGAAGTAGGGCAGGAATGGCAGATGACGGCATAGCTGTCGGGCTGATGGTCGCCAGATTGTCGTTGCGGCGGAGACTCACCAGGCTCTTCGCCCATCGCGGCTGGAATGCGGCCGAGAAGGAGGGGGCCGGGGGGCTCCTGCCCTTCGATGTCCTGGTCGCCGATATCGACCGGCTCGACGAGATACGGGATTCCGCGCCCGTCGTGGCGCTGACCTATGGTTCGGAAATACGCGATCTCGCAGCGGTGCAGGCCGATGTCCGGGCCGTCGTCGACCGCGACGACCTGGACGAGGCCTTCCTGGAGGCCGTGCAGGAGGTGGCGGCCGGGCACGGGTGGATCTCGCCCACGCTCGTCCGCCCGCTGCTGCGCGGGCAGGCGCCCGCACCGGTGGCGGCCCCGGCACCGGCCCCCGTGCTCCCGCAGGGGCGGGGGCGGACACTCGATCCGGCCCTGACGGCACGGGAGTACGAAGTCGTCTCGCTGGTGTCGCAGGGAATGAACAACAGTGAGATCGCGGGCGCCCTCTATATCGCGGAGAGCACCGTGAAGTTCCATATGTCGAACATTCTGCAGAAAACCGGATTCCGGGACCGCAGCCAGCTCGTGGCGCGTATGCCGGTGGCCGGCTGACCGGCACGCACAAACGCCACTGGTACATACCAACGTCAAGGAGACTGTCATGGAAAAGAAGAAGGAAGCGCTGCGCTGGGCCCCGGTGGGCATTCTGGTGGTGCTCGCGCTGATCGCTCCGCTCTTCGGCGACAACCCCACCGGCGTCGTGGTTCCGCTTCTGCTCGCGGTGACACTCGCGTGCACCAATGTCGCGATGCAGAAGAACGCGGTGAAGAAGGGCGGCGCCGGCAGCGCCGAGTGAGCCGGGGGCGCCTGGGGCGCCCGAGCGCGAGCCGACAACGCCGGGGCCGCCGCACGATCCGTGCGGCGGCCCCGGCGTTGTCGACTCGTCCGGCGTCGCTCAGGCCGCCTCGTAGCGGGTGAACCGCACCGCGCCGAGAGCGCCGATGGCCAGTGCGTACAGGGCGAGGACCAGGAAGCCGAGGCCCTGCGAGCCGCCGTCGGCCTCGGCGGCGGCCGTCATGATCGTGCCGCCGACCGCCAGGTCGCCCGCCCCGCCGGGAAGCAGATTGCCCAGCTCCGCGTTGCCCAGCGAGGAGGCGAGGATGCGCAGTGTCGGCTCCAGGAACTGGGTGACCAGCAGGATGCCGACGATCGCGGCCACCTGGTTGCGCACCAGCGCCCCCACCCCGACGCCGATCGCGCCCCACAGGGTGAGCACCACGATGCTGCCGCCCAGTGCGCCGAGCACCGTGCCGTCCGTGAGGTACGTGGGCTTCCCGTGCCCCGACAGCAGGGCGGCGGCCACCAGCGCGCCGGAGAGCACGGCCACCGTCCCGTACACGAACGCCGTGCCGAGCCCCACCAGGAGCTTCGCCCCGTAGACCCGGGCCCGGCGCGGCTCGGCCAGCAGCGTGGCGGAGATCGTACGGGAGTGGTACTCCTGCGTCACCACGATGACGCCGATGGCCAGCGGGAAGACGTACGCGAGCGCCACCGCCAGGTTGTACGCGGGCACGGCGTCGCCCGCCGTACCGAAGCTCAGCGGGCTGCGGGGGGCGTTGAGGGCGCCGAAGACGATCAGTGCCGTGAGGGCCGCGCTGCACAGACCGACGGCCAGCAGCAGGACCCACCACAGCCGGGTCGTGGTGAGCTTCAGCACCTCGGACCGCAGGAGGGCGGCCGGGGAGACGGCCCCGGTCTTTGTGCCCGTACGTGCGGGTGCCACCGCGCTTGTACCCGTGCTCAT
Organism: Streptomyces sp. WZ.A104; assembly: GCF_002382885.1. Lineage (GTDB taxonomy): Bacteria > Actinomycetota > Actinomycetes > Streptomycetales > Streptomycetaceae > Streptomyces. The sequence goes on along the minus strand of NZ_NWVL01000015.1, from coordinate 4,163 downwards.
ATCCGTACTCCGTTCCCGGCCCGTGTCAGCCGCAGGAAGGCCGACTCCAGGCGTTCGCCCGGCTCCAGCAGACCGTCGAGGGGGCCGTTGCTCAGCAGCCGCCCGTGGTGCATCAGCAGGACGTCGTCGACCGTCTGCTCCATCTCGCCCAGCAGATGGCTGGAGAGCAGCACCGTCCGGCCCGAGGCCGCGAAGTCCCGCAGGAACTCCCTCAGCCACAGCATCCCTTCGGGGTCCAGGCCGTTCGCCGGCTCGTCCAGGATCAGCAGCTCCGGATCGCCCAGCAGCGCCGAGGCCAAGGACAGCCGCTGCTTCATCCCGGTCGAGTACCCGGCGACCGGCCGGTCCGCCGCCCCGGTCAGCCCCACGTCCGCCAGCAGCTGGTCCACCCGCTGCGGTGTGCACCCGGCGGCCGGGGCGTAGCAGCGCAGATGGCCCCGGCCCGTGCGGCGGCCGACGAACGCCCCGCCGTCCAGGCCCACGCCGATCCGCCGGGTGGGGGCTGCCAGTTCACCGTAGGGGCGGCCCCACAGCAGCGCGCTGCCGCCGGTGGGGCGGACCAGCCCGAGGATCATGCGCAGGGTCGTCGTCTTCCCGGCGCCGTTGGGGCCGAGGAAGCCGGTGACACGGCCCGGCCGTACGTCGAAGGAGACCCCGTCGACGGCTCTCGTTCCCCGGAACTCCTTCTGGAGATCCCGGACCGAGATCACCTGCTGTCGCTGTGCTTCCTGTGTCATGCGGCGGCGCCTCCTTCTCTTCGGACTCTTCCGGCTCTTCAGACCGTGTTCAGGTCGACCTGCGAGCGGACCAGTTCCCGGTACGGGCCGGGCTCGGTGATCAGCTCCTCGTGGCGGCCGGTCTGCACGACCCGGCCGTGCTCCAGCACCACCACCAGATCGGCGTCCACGATGGTCGACAGCCGGTGGGCGATGATGATCCGCGTGCACTCCAGCCGTTCCAGCGCGGCCGCGATCCGGGACTCGGTGACCGTGTCCAGCGCGCTCGTCGCCTCGTCGAGCACGAGGACCCGGGGCTGCCGGGCCAGGGCGCGGGCGAGCGCGATCCGCTGGCGCTGACCGCCGGAGAGGCTGCCGCCCATCTCGCGCACCGGCGTGTGGTAGCCCAGCGGCATCGCCGCGATGTCGTCGTGCACATGCGCCTGGCGCGCCGCGTCCACGACCGCCTCCATCGTGGCGTCGGGCACCCCGAAGCGGATGTTGTCCGCGATGCTGCGGTTGCTGAGGACGATGTCCTGCGGGACGTACGCGGCGCTCCGGTAGAACGTCTCCGCGCTGATCTCGCGGATCGACACCCCGTCGTAGTCGACGTCCCCGGACTGGATCGGGTACAGCCCCATCAGCAGCTTGCCGAGCGTGCTCTTGCCCGAGCCCGAACTGCCCACCACCGCGACCCGCTGCCCGGCCCGGATGTCGAACGAGACGTCCGTCAGGGCCGGGGTGCGGGAGCCGGGGTAGGAGAAGCCCACGTTCCGCAGCCGCACCGCGCCCCGCACGAGGGCCGGGCGGTCGCCGAACGCCCCCGGGTCGTCCGGCTGGTGGAGGATGTCGCCGACCCGGGCCACCTGCGCGTTCGCCGTGATCAGCTGGGTGAACGCGCCGGACAGCGACATCACCATGCCCAGGCTCGTCGCGGTCAGCGTCTGCGCCGCCACCGCCGAACCGAGGTCCAGCGAACCGTTCAGCACCAGCCACAGCCCCACCGCCAGCACGAGCAGCGGCCCGAACACCTGGAACACCGCGTAGCCGCTGGTCGCCACGCCCTGGAGGACGATCCGCCGCCGGGTCTGCTCCATCCCCGCCGCGTAGACCTTCTGCCAGTCCCGGAAGAACGTCCCGGTCATCCCGGAGACCTTCAGCGTCTCGATCGAGGACAGCGCCTCCATCTGGAGCGACGAGGACTTCGTCGTCTCGCTGATCTCCCGCTCGGTGATCCGCCGGATCGGCCGGTACGTCGCCACCGCGACGGCCAGCATCGTCAGGAACACCGCGAAGGCCGCAGCCCCCAGGGTGAACGAGCGGTAGAACATATAGCTGAAGATCGCGATCAGGCTGCCGAGGTCGAGCAGCACGACCGACAACTGGCTGGAGATCATGTCCCGTACGGACGTGATGCTCGACAGCCGGTAGAACAGCTCCCCCTGCGAGCGGTTGGCGAAGTACTTGTAGGGCAGGTCGAGGAGCCGTTTGAACGTCTTCCCCATCATCGCCTCGCCCAGGCTCCGGATCACGGACGCCAGCGCCACGGTTCTGAGCAGCGAGAGCACGAAGAACACCGTCATCGGGGCGGTGAACGCCACCAGGACGAGGGCGATCGGGGCCTTCTCCAGATAGCCCGCGTAGTCGTTGACCGCGTACTGGGTGGCGATCGGCATGAAGATCGTGAACGAGTACAGCACCAGTGACATCAGGAACGCCTGGAGCAGCGGGCGCCGGGCGCCGGTCAGCGACCGGACGAACTCCCGCCAGACGCTGGGCTCACGGTGCCGCTCCGGCCGGTGCTCCGGCGTCGGTACGGCTTCGAGGGCCAGGCCCGAGTAGTGCTCGGCGAACTCCTCCGTGCTGTACTTGCGCCGCCCGCCGCCGGGGTCGACGACCGTGACCTGCCGCTCGTCGATCTCCTCGACGATCACGACGTGGCTGTCGTCCCAGTACGCGATGAGCGGCAGGGTGAGCTGCTCCAGCCGCTGGACCCCGGCCCGGAACGCCCGCACCTGGAAGCCCCGGCCGCGCAGGATGCTCGCGATCTCCTTGATGGTGAGGCCGTCGCGGCCCACCTCGTGCTCGCGGCGCAGGGCCGCCACCGAATCGCGGGAGCCGTACGCCGAGAGGACCATCGCGATGCAGCACAGGCCGCACTCGGCCTGGGCGAACTGCTGGACCTCGCGGACCCGTCGGACTCTGCGCATACGCCATGCCATCAGCGGCCTCCGAGGCAGCGGGGGAGGCCCGTTCCGGGGTGGCCGAGCATCTGCTGTGCCGCGAACCAGCCGGAGAGGCCGAGGAAGTAGGAGGGCAGGAGGGGTTCGGTGCCGATCCCGCAGGACCAGCCGCCCTCCCCGTACCGGTCGAGGAAGCCGGTGTGCAGGGCGGCGGCCCCGTCGCGCAGGTCGGGCCTGCCGAGCAGGTCCGCCAGGTGGCACAGGACCGCGATGCGGCCGGCGAGACCGTGGCAGAGGCTGAGGTCGGGGCCGGGTGCGGTGCCGGTGCCGGTTTCGGTTCCGGTGGGGCCCGGCTCCAGCACGCGGGCGATCTCCGGGGCGACCGCATCCGCCACGCGGCCCGCCGGTTCGCCGAGGGCGGTGAGCAGCGTGGCGTGCGCGTACGCGATGCCCGCGTACCCCTTGCACCAGCCGGTGCTGCCCGCCCCCCGGTCGCGCAGGGCGGCGTCCTGCCAGCGGTGGCGGCCGTAGGCCTCGGCGAACAGCTCCAGATGGGCGCGGGCGCCGCTGTCCCCGTCCAGGCCCGCCGCGACCATCGCGGACAGGGCCGTGATCCGGCCGAACCGGCCGTGGGCCAGCCCGAGTTCGGTGCCTTCGGCGTACGTGGCCGGGTCGCCGTCCACCGCGACCAGGCGGCGCAGCAGCCGCTCGGCCCCGGCGCCGGTCACCTCACCCGCCCCGGCCCGGGTGTGGGCGGCGAGGTGGACGAGGTAGCCGCCGTAGCCGTTGAGGTGGTCGAAGTCGGCGGCGGAGAGCGCGTCGACGTCGAACGTGCCGTCCGCCGGGCGGAAGTGGACGTCGTCCCGGAAGCGGGCGTCCGGGTCCGCCAGCCGCCGGATCTCCCAGTCGGTCACCAGGTCGGAGAGCACTCCGGTGAACGGCGACATCGACAGCGGCGACCCGTCGAGCACGGTGGGCCGGGTGTGCACGGCCCCGGCGCACACCCGCTCCAGGTCCACGCCGACCGGGGAGACGCCGGTGCGGGCCGCGCTCTGGGCGAGGTGCAGCAGGAGACCGCCGCCGTCGTACAGCGTGGCGTCGACGCCGCCGAGGCGCAGCCCGTCGCCCCGGAGGCGGGGTGTCAGCCAGGTCGGGGCGTCGGCCCCGCCGACCACGAGGCCACGGAGCAGGGCGTGCCAGTCGCCCGGGTCGGCGAGCCCGGGGAGCGTCGGGTCGCCGCCGGCCGTGGTCCCGGGCCTCCGGG
>NZ_NWVL01000149.1 GCF_002382885.1 Streptomyces sp. WZ.A104 | reverse complement strand
TTCCCCGCCGTCGACTACTTCGAGAACAGCGGCCTCCCCTTCGTCATCGCCCTCAACGGCTTCGACGGACACCAGCCCTACACCCCCGACGAAGTACGCGAAGCACTCCAGATCGGCCCCGACGCGCCCATCATCACGACGGACGCCCGGCACCGCGCGGACGCCAAGAGTGGCCTGATCACACTGGTCGAGCATGCCCTGATGGCACGCCTGAAGTAGCAGGTCAACCAGGCGTAAGTCGTTATCGGCATACGGAAGTTGCCGTAGTCACGCGGGGGCGGGCTGTGTCGTTTGACACGATCCGCCCCCGCGTTCATAACGTTTCGACAGAGAATTGATTGCGCACCGCCACCCGACGCATCCATTCGGTGCCACTGCGCTCACATGAGCCCCGCCTTTTGACGGGGCTCGCTCTTTATGCCCGTTTTATCTGAGGTCTGGGCCACTCGGAATCGACGATTCCGAGTGTTTGGAACGGGGCCCGTACCCGTGCTGCAATTCGACGAACTCCCGAGTAGTACGGCCCTGAACGAATCATCCGGCACAACGTAGGTGCCGACGCCGAGAGGTTGTTGGTCGAGTGAGGCGAAGCAACGAGGGCTCCGCGGCGCAGCCCGAGCGGGGCAACTTCACCCCGCCGTCGCGCGCTGGGGCGTCACCTGCCGATGTGCCCGAGACGGAACCGGCCGGTGGCAGTACCAGCCCGATGGCCCCGCGCAACTGGCGAGTGGCCACCCGGCTGAACGCCATCCTCCTGATCCCGGTGCTGGTCGGCCTGGTCATGGGCGGCTTCGAGGTGAAGGGGTCCATCGACACCTGGAGCGAGGCGCAGGAGGCCGAGAAGATCGCGGTCGTCGTGCGCGCCGCGTCCGGCTACGGACAGGCCCTGCTCAACGAGCGTGACCTCACCGCCCAGCCGCTGCTCTCGGGCGACCGGGACGCCGAAGTGGTCGAGGAGGCCCGCGCCGCCACGGACGAGGCCGCGAAGAAGTTCGACGCGGCAGTGGAGCAGATGCCCGCGAAGGCGGGCCTGGAGCGCCGCCTTCAGCTCTTCAAGGCCGAGGAGCCCAAGCTCCCCGAGCTGCGCAAGGTCGCCTACTCGCAGGCCCTGGACCCCGTGAAGACCGAAGAGGGCTACACACAGGTCCAGCACTCGCTGATGCAGTTCGCCAACGAGCTCGGCCTCGGCACCGGCAACGTCACCAGCTACGGCCGTACCGTCTACGCGATCGAGCTGGCCAAGGCCGCAGAATCGCTTCAGCGCTCGATCGGCACGCACCTGCTGGTGCGCCCGAGCAAGAAGCCCGGCACCTACAACGAGCAGGTCAAGGCCTTCGGCTCGTACAACTACCTGGAGCAGATCGCGCTCGGCGAGTTCAACTCCGGCGGCACCCAGGCCGACGTGGACCGGCTGAAGCAGGTCATGTCCGGCAAGGCCGCCGAGGGCGCCCGCCAGATCAAGGCCGCCAAGGATCAGGCCGAGGCCGCGGGCGAGCCGTTCGTGGCCCCGCCCAGCATCGACGGCTCGGTCTTCGACGGCATGGCCCAGGAGATCGGCAAGGGCCAGGACCCCGAGGAGCTGGCCGCGAAGGGCATCACGCCCGAGACCTGGATGGCCGCCGCCACCGCCAAGTTCGAGGGGTACGCCACCGTCGAGGACGAGCTCGTGGGCAAGGCGGTGAGGGAGGCGGCGAACATCTCCTCCGACGCCAAGACCGACGCCATCGTCAACGGCCTCATCGTCGTCATCGCGCTGCTGGCCGCCTTCATCCTGGCCGGGCTCATGGCCCGCCAGATGAGCCGCTCGATGCGCCAGCTGCGAACCGCCGCCTTCGGTATCGCCGAGCAGCGGCTGCCCTCCCTGGTCGACCAGCTCTCGCGCACCGACCCGGGCCGGGTCGACACCCGGGTGCAGCCGATCCCGATCACCACGCAGGACGAGATCGGCGAGGTCGCCCGCGCCTTCGACCAGGTCCACCGCGAGGCCGTCCGGCTCGCCGCCGAGCAGGCCATGCTGCGGGGCAACGTCAACGCGATCTTCACCAACCTCTCGCGCCGCAGCCAGTCCCTGATCGAGGGCCAGCTGACCCTGATCACCGACCTGGAGAACAACGAGGCGGACCCGGACCAGCTGGAGAGCCTCTTCAAGCTGGACCACCTGGCCACCCGTATGCGCCGCAACGGCGAGAACCTCCTCATCCTCGCGGGCGAGGAGCCCGGCCGCCGCTGGGACCAGCCGGTTCCGCTGGTGGACGTGCTGCGCGCCGCCTCCTCCGAGGTGGAGTCCTACGAGCGCATCGAGCTGTCCGGGGTACCGGAGGCCGAGATCCACGGCCAGGCCGTCACCGACCTCGTGCACCTGCTGGCCGAGCTGCTGGAGAACGCCACGACGTTCTCCTCCCCGCAGACCAAGGTCAGGGTCACCGCGACCCGGCTGCCCGACGGCCGCGTCATGGTCGAGATCCACGACAAGGGCATCGGCCTCACCGCCGAGGACTTCGCCGACATCAACCACAAGCTGGCCAACCCGCCGACCGTCGACGCCGCGGTGTCGCAGCGCATGGGCCTGTTCGTGGTCGGCCGACTGGCCGACCGGCACGGGATCCGGGTCCAGCTGCGCCCCTCGGGCGAGCAGGCCGGAACCACCTCGCTGGTCATGCTGCCGGACGCCATCACCCACGGTGGCGGTGGCGAACCCCTCGACGGCCAGGACGACTTCACCGTCTCCTCGATCATCCCCGAGCAGCAGCACGCCTTCGAGCCGTCCCAGCAGCAGGCTCCGATGCGTACCGCCGCGGAGCTGGGCTTCGACGACTCGCGCTACGAGGTTCCGGCGGATCCGGCGCAGCTGGACCCGGTCGGGCGCTCGCTGATGCGCGAGGAGCGCAGGGCGGCGCTGGAGGCCCAGGCCGGCGGCAACGACGCGTTCGGGGACAACGCCCAGGAACAGCAGGGTTACGCGCCGGAGGCGTACGCCGGGCAGGACCAGTACGGCGGTCAGCAGGGTTACGCCGGCGAGCAGTACGGCCAGGACCAGTACGGGCGGAACCAGTACGGGCAGCAGCCGCAGCAGGAGGCCTACCCGGCGCCCTACGAGCAGCAGCACGACGGCGAGGACGGCTACCCGCAGCAGCAGGGGCACCAGCATCCCCAGCCGCGGCAGCAGGACGGCTACGACGGCTATCCGGAATCGGCATATGCCACGCAGGACGCCCCCCAGGGTCAGTACGCCGACCCGTACACCGCTTCGGCAGACCAGTCCCACCAGGACGATTGGCCTGTTCAGAGCGGTTTCCAGAACACCTTTGAGCCGACTGCTCCGGCCGAATCGGAATCTGTTCCGAGCGCTCCCGCGGAGCCTTCGGAGCGCGTAGGCTTCGACCGTCCGGGATCCACCCCGAACGTCGGCCCCGAGCTGACCGAAGCCGGTCTGCCGCGCCGCGGCGGTCAGCAGCACTGGCAGCCCGGCCCCGGCGGCCGCGGCGACGACCAGCCCGCTCCGACTCCGCAGCCGCAGCCGCAGCCGCAGCAGGAACAGCGGCAGGCACCGCAGACGGACGGGAACGGCACCGACGACTGGCGCTCGGCGAACGACGAGCGCTGGGAGCGAGCCGAGAAGCTCCGTGAGCCGAAGGCGGGCGGAATAACCCCCTCCGGTCTCCCCCGGCGCGTGCCCAAGGCCAACCTGGTCGAGGGCACGGCGGAGCAGACCCAGCAGGGCGGCCCACAGGTCTCCCGCGCACCCGAGGACGTCCGCGGCAGGTTGAGCAACCTGCGGCGGGGAATCCAGCAGGGACGCAGCGCGGGGTCGGACACCAGTAATACCTACAACCAGGAGCGTTAGTGTGAGCCCGATGAGCCAGGCGGCGCAGAATCTCAACTGGTTGATCACCAACTTCGTGGACAACACCCCCGGGGTGTCCCACACGGTGGTGGTCTCCGCCGACGGACTCCTGCTGGCGATGTCCGAAGGATTCCCGCGTGACCGCGCCGACCAGCTGGCGGCCGTCGCCTCCGGTCTGACGTCGCTGACCGCGGGCGCCTCGCGGATCTTCGAGGGCGGCGCCGTGAACCAGACAGTTGTGGAGATGGAGCGAGGATTCCTCTTCATCATGTCCATCTCCGACGGATCTTCGCTGGCCGTTCTCGCCCACCCGGACGCCGATATCGGTCTGGTTGGGTATGAAATGGCACTTCTGGTCGACCGCGCGGGCAGTGTCCTGACCCCGGACCTCCGTGCCGAGCTTCAGGGAAGTCTTCTTAACTAGTAGACAGGCAGTGCGTTTCTCGCCACCGCGCCATAAGGTGCGGTGGCGCGGCCCCACTGGGATCGGCGACCGGCAGTCGGAGGAGGAAACGTGGCAGCACCCACAGGCGGACACCCATACGACGGTGAGCAGCGGGTTCCGGGTGAGCACGGTGACAACCGTTTCGGCTTCCCCGGCGCGCCCGGCGGGCAGGGCCCCGGGCAGTATCAGCCATATCAGCAGCCGCAGGGCGCTCACGGCGCGCAGGGGTCCGAGTGGCCGCAGCAGCAGCCGGGGTCGGGCTGGCCTCAGCAGCCTCAGCAGCCCCAGCGATATGACGCACCCCAGCAGCAGCCCCGCGTTCAGCGGCAGGCCCCCAAGGCCGCCAAGCCCGCCGCGCACAACCCGCTCGTCCGCCCGTACGCCATGACCGGCGGCCGGACCCGACCGCGTTACCAGCTCGCCATCGAGGCGCTGGTCAGCACGACGGCCGATCCGACCCGGCTGCAAGGGCAGTTGCCCGAGCACCAGCGGATCTGCCGGCTCTGCATCGAGATCAAGTCGGTCGCCGAGATCTCGGCCCTTCTCTCGATCCCCCTCGGCGTTGCCCGGATCCTCGTCGCCGACCTGGCCGAGGCCGGACTCGTCGCTATCCATCAGCCCGGCGGCGACGAGGCCGCCGGCGGCCAGCCAGATGTGACACTGCTCGAAAGGGTGCTCAGTGGACTTCGCAAGCTCTAGCGGCGGAGCGGCCCGCTCCACTACCTCGGCGAAGATCGTGGTGGCAGGGGGCTTCGGCGTGGGTAAGACCACGTTTGTCGGTGCCGTCTCGGAGATCAACCCGCTGCGCACCGAAGCCGTGATGACGTCCGCCTCGGCGGGCATCGACGACCTGACCCACACCGGGGACAAGACCACCACGACGGTGGCCATGGACTTCGGGCGTATCACCCTGGACCAGGACCTGATCCTGTACCTGTTCGGCACGCCCGGTCAGGACCGTTTCTGGTTCATGTGGGACGACCTGGTCCGCGGCGCCATCGGCGCCGTCGTCCTCGTCGACACCCGCCGCCT
>NZ_NWVL01000148.1 GCF_002382885.1 Streptomyces sp. WZ.A104 | reverse complement strand
CAGGTCAAGATCCGTGGGTTCCGTATCGAGCCGGGCGAGATCGAGGCCGTGCTGAGCGGCCATCCCGACATCGCCCAGGCCGCCGTCCTCGTCCACGAGGACCAACCCGGCAACACCCGTCTCACCGCCTACATCGTCGCCGACACCGCCACGCCCCCGGAAGACCTCCGTGAGTTCGCGCAACGGCGGCTGCCGGACTACATGCTGCCGTCCGCGTACGTCACGCTGGACCGCTTGCCGTTGACGGCCAACGGCAAGCTCGACGACGCCGCCCTGCCCGCCCCCGGCCCGGTCGTGCGGGCGGACGCGGAGAGCCGTGAGCCGCGCACCCCGCGCGAGCGGCTGCTCAGCGACTTGTTCACCCAGGTGCTGGGGGTGGACCGGGTCGGGTGCGACGACGACTTCTTCGTACTCGGCGGGGACAGTATCGTCTCGATCCGCCTGGTCAGCCTGGCCCGTTCAGCGGGCGTCGGGTTCGCCGTACGGGACGTCTTCGAGCGGCGGACGGTGGCCGGACTCGCCGAGGTCGCCGACGAACTCACCCTGTCGGTCCCGGATTCCGACGACTCCGGCACCGGGACGGTGGAACCGACCCCGATCATGCGCTGGTTCGACGCGCGTGGCGGTGGAGTCGACGAGTTCTACCAGGCCATGCTGCTGGAGGTGCCGGCCGATCTCGGTGAGAAGCGCCTCACCTCGGCCGTCCAGGCGCTCGTCGACCACCATGACGCGCTGCGGTTGACCCGGACGCCGGGCGGCCCGGACGGCGGGGCGTGGTCGCTGGAGGTCGGACCGGTGGGTTCCGTGACGGCCTTTGACCTGGTGCAGGTCGTCCACCTCGGCGGCGCCGACGTCGACGAGGCCCTGGTCCGCGACCAGGTGAAGGCGGCGACCGCCCGCCTGTCGGCCGAACGGGGGCCGCTGCTCCAGGCGGTCTGGTTCGACGCCGGACCGGTCCGTTCCGGCAGGCTGCTCCTCCTGCTCAACCATCTCGTGGTGGACGGGGTCTCCTGGCGAATCCTTCTTCCGGATCTCATCGCCTCCTGGGAGGCGGTCGGGTCGGGGCGCCCGCCCCGGCTGGAGCCGGTGGGCACCTCGCTGCGCCGCTGGGCGGGGCTGCTGGCCGCGGAGGCCCGCCGACCGGCCCGCGTCGCGGAGGCAAGGCTCTGGACCGACCTGCTCACCGCCGCCGATCCGCCGCTGACAACCGGCCGACTGGATCCCGTACGGGACACAGTGGGCCGGGCCCGCGAAATAACGCTCTCCCTCCCGCCCGACGTGACCACCCCGCTCCTGACGACGGTGCCGACGGCCTTCCACGCCGGGGTGAACGACGTCCTGCTGACCGCCCTCGGCCTGGCGGTCGCGCAGTGGCGCCACAGCCAGGCCCGCGGGCGGCACACCGCGGTGCTGGTGGACGTGGAGGGGCACGGGCGCGAGGAGATCATCGAGGGAGTGGACCTGGCACGCACCGTGGGCTGGTTCACCTCGCTGTATCCCGTCCGGGTCGATCCGGGCCCACTGGCCTGGGAGGAGGTCCTCGCCGGCGGGCCGGCTCTCGGGCAGGCCCTGAAACGGGTCAAGGAGCAGCTGCGGGCGCTGCCCGACCGGGGCATGGGCTTCGGCCTGCTCCGCCACCTCCATCCCGGGACAGGGCCCGAGCTGGCCAGGCTCGCAACGCCCCAACTCGGATTCAACTACCTCGGACGATTCCCGTCGGCGGGGACACCGGTGGTGCCCGGCAATCCCGCGTGGACCGTGGCATCGGAGGCGGGCCTGCTGAGCGGCACCGATCCGGGCACCGCCCTGGCGCACGGGCTGGAGGTCAACTCCATGGTCCGCGACACCCCGGACGGGCCGTGGCTGGAGGCCGTCTGGACGTGGGCCCCCGGTCTCTGGCCCGAAGACCACGTCCGCGCCCTCGCCGAACAGTGGTTCCAGGCGATCCGAGGCCTGGTCCGGCACGGCGACCGGTCCGGCACGGGCGGCCACACACCCTCGGACTTCCCTCTGACCGAACTCAGCCAGCACGACATCGAACAGCTCGAAGCCGCGTGGAGGATTCAGAAATGACGCCGTCGGGCCTGGAAGACATCCTTCCCCTCACCCCCATGCAGGAGGGGCTGCTGTTTCACTCCCGCTACGAGCAGGACGGGGCGGACGTCTATGCGGTGCAGCACGTCTTCGACGTCGAGGGCACCCTCGACGGGGCGCGGCTGCGGGCGGCTGTCCGCGCCCTCCTCCAGCGGCACCCGAACCTGCGCGCCGGATTCCGGCAGGTGGATTCGGGGCAGACCGTGCAGCTGATCCCCCGCGAGGCGGTCCTGCCGTGGGAGGAGTCCGACCTGTCGTCGCTGCCCGCCGCCGAGGCGGAGGCCGAGCTGGTCCGGCTCGCGGCCAAGGAGCACGCCCGCCGCTTCGACCTGGCCGAGCCGCCACTGCTGCGCTTCTCCCTGGTGAGGATGGCCGACGAACACCACCGTCTGATCATGACCACCCATCACATCCTGCTCGACGGCTGGTCGATGCCCATCCTGGTCCGCGAACTGGTCGCGCTGTACGGCAGCCACGGCGATGTCGCCGTACTTCCCCGGGTGACCCCGTACCGGCAGTACCTGGGCTGGCTCGCCCAGCAGGACCGGCCTGCGGCGGAGGCCGCCTGGAGCGAGGCGCTCGCCGGCCTGGAGCAGCCGACCCTGGTCACGCCGGTGGATCCGGCGCGGGCCGCGCGGATGCCGGAGCGGATCACCGTCGAGCTGGACGAGGACCGCACGGCGGCGCTCGCCGACTGGGCGCGTCGGCAGGGCGTGACCATGAACACCGTTCTCCAGGCCGCCTGGGGTCTGGTGCTGAGCCGGCGCACGGGACAGGACGACGTCGTGTTCGGGGCCGTCGTGGCCGGACGCGACCCGCAACTTCCCGGCGTCGAAGCCATGGTGGGCCTGTTCATCAACACGGTGCCCGTCCGGGTCGCGCTGGATCCCGCGCAGTCGCTGTCCTCCACCGTCAAGCGGCTCCAGGACGTACAGACGCGGCTGACCGCGCACCACCACCTCGGGCTGGCCCGCATCCAGCAGCTGGCCGGTCCAGGTGACCTCTTCGACACGGCCATGGTGTTCGAGAACTACCCCTGGGACGAATCCGGCGAGCTGCCGGACGGCGGTCTGCGGGTCATCCCGGACCTCGGCCGTGGACGGGATGCGACCCACTACCCACTCACCCTGATCGCCGCCCCGGGGCGGCGCCTCTACCTCCGCCTCGACTACCGCGACGACCTCGTCGACCGGGCCACGGCCGCCGGGCTCCTGGACCGGCTGGCCCAGACCCTCGACCTCGTCACCACCGACGCCGATCGGCCGATCGGGCGGATCGACCTGCTCACCGACGAGGAGCGCGCCACGCTGTCGGCCGTCCCCGACGAGGCCCCCCGGACCATGGGGACAACGTTGCCGGGGCTGTTCGAGGCACGGGTCGTCGAGACCCCGGACACACCCGCGGTGGTCTGTGACGAGGCCACCTTGACCTACCGGGAGCTCAACGAGCGGGCGAACCGGCTGGCCCACCTGCTCACGGCCCGCGGTATCGGCCCCGAACACGTCGTGGCCCTCGCTCTGCCCCGCTCCACCGACCTCGTCCTGGCCGTCCTCGCCGTCCTCAAGGCCGGCGCCGCCTACCTCCCCCTCGACCCCGAATACCCCCATGCCCGCCTGACCCACATGGTCACCGACGCCCGCCCCGGTCTCCTCCTCACGACCACGGCGACGAAGGCCGACCTCCCCGCCGTACCCGACACCCCCGTCCTCCTCCTCGACGCCCCGGACACCCCGGCCGACCTCGCCGACCACCCCACCCGCAACCCCGTCACCGCCCTCGCACCCGACCACCCCGCCTACGTCATCTACACCTCCGGCTCCACCGGGCGGCCCAAGGGCGTCGTCATGCCCGCGGGCGCACTGCTGAACCTCCTGGAGTGGCACCACAAGGAGGTCGGCGGCGAACCGGGCACCAGGACCGCGCAGTTCACGGCCATCAGCTTCGACGTGTCCGCGCAGGAGCTGCTGTCGGCCCTGCTCTTCGGCAAGACGCTGGTGATCCCCGCCGAGGACGTCCGGCGTGACGCGGCCCGGTTCGCCGCATGGCTGGACGACCAGCGGGTGGAGGAGTTGTTCGCGCCGAACCTGGTGCTGGAGGCCCTCGCCGAGGCCGCGGTCGAGCAGGGCCGGACGCTGCCCCGGCTGCGTACCGTCGCGCAGGCCGGTGAGGCGCTGACGCTGAGCCGCCCGGTCCGTGAGTTCCACCGGTCGGCGCCGGGCCGCGCACTGCACAACCACTACGGTCCCACCGAGACACATGTGGTCACGGCCCATACCTTGGGCGACGACCCCGACAGCTGGCCGGCGTCCGCGCCGATCGGCCGCCCGATCGCCAACACCCGTGCCTACGTGCTGGGGTCCGGACTACAGCTGGTGGCTCCCGGTGTGGTGGGGGAGCTGTACATCGCGGGTGCGGGTGTGGCCCGCGGCTACCTGAACCGCCCCGGTCTGACCTCCGAGCGTTTCGTGGCCGACCCCTACGCCCCGGAGCCCGGTGCCCGGATGTACCGTACCGGTGACCTGGTGCGCCGGAACCCGGACGGGGAGCTGGAGTTCGTCGGCCGTGCCGACCACCAGGTCAAGATCCGCGGGTTCCGTATCGAACCCGGCGAGATCGAGGCCGTGCTGAGCGACCATCCCGACATCGCCCAGGCCGCCGTCGTCGTCCGCGAGGACGAACCCGGCAGGGCCCGACTGGTGGCCTACGTGGTGGCGCGGGAGACTCTACGGCTCGACGGCGTACTGGAGTTCACCCGGGAGCGGCTGCCCGAGCACATGGTGCCGTCGGCCGTCGTACCCATGGAGGACCTTCCGCTGACGGCCAACGGCAAGCTGGACCGTGCGGCGTTGCCGGTGCCTGAGTTCACGTCGGGTGGGGCGGGGCGGGAGGCGCGTACGCCGCAGGAGCAGATCGTGTGCGATCTGTTCGCGCAGGTCCTCGGGCTGTCGCGGGTCGGGGTGGACGACGACTTCTTCCACCTGGGCGGGCACTCGTTGCTGGCCACCCGCCTGATCGCCCGCATCCGGGCCGCCTTCGGCGTCGAGATCGGTCTGCGCACGCTCTTCGAGGCACGGACCGCCGGTGCGGTCGCCGCCCGCCTCGACACCGCGGGGCCCGCGCGTCTGGCCCTGACCAGGCAGCAACTGCCCGACCCCGTACCGCTGTCCTTCGCCCAGCGTCGGCTGTGGTTCCTGCACAAGATGGAGGGGCCGAGCGCCACCTACAACATTCCGCTCGTCCTGCGGCTGACGGGTGAGCTGGACCATGAGGCACTGCGGGCGGCCCTGGGCGATGTGGTGGCCCGCCACGAGACCCTGCGCACGGTGTTCCCCGAAGCCGAAGGCACCCCGCGTCAACACGTCCTCGACTCCGTCACTGTCGAGCTGTCCACGATCGAGGTCACCGAGACGGAGCTGCCGGACGTCCTCACGGCGGCGTCCCGCCATCTCTTCGACCTGTCCGTCGAACCGCCACTGCGCGCCGAACTGCTGCGCCTCTCACCCGACCGGCATGTCCTTCTTCTCGTCCTCCATCACATTGCGGGTGATGGTTGGTCGTTGGGTCCTTTGGCTTCGGATCTGGCTCGTGCTTATGCGGCGCGGGTGCGGGGGGAGGTGCCGGGGTGGTCGGATCTGGTGGTGCAGTACGCGGATTACACGTTGTGGCAGAACGAGTTGCTGGGTGATCAGGATGATCCGGAGAGTCTGTTCGCGACGCAGATCGATTACTGGACGCGGGCGTTGGCGGGGTTGCCGGATCAGCTGATGCTGCCGGTGGATCGTCCGCGTCCGGCGGTGATGTCGTATCGGGGGGATTACGTCACGGTCGATGTCGATGCGGAGCTGCATCAGCGTCTGGCGGATCTGGCGCGGTCCACGGGTGCGAGTCTGTTCATGGTGTTGCAGGCGGGTCTTGCGGCTCTGCTGTCGCGGTTGGGTGCGGGTCGGGATGTTCCTTTGGGGAGTCCGATCGCGGGTCGTACGGATCAGAGTCT
>NZ_NWVL01000147.1 GCF_002382885.1 Streptomyces sp. WZ.A104 | reverse complement strand
CCCTCAGGCGCTGGCCGCCTGGTGGGCGAAGGCGCTGGACGTGAAGGAAACGAAGGACTACGACGATTTCGTGGTCCTGTCGGCGACCCCGCTGGTGATCGGCTTCCAGCGGGTGCCCGAGCCCAAGGCCGTCAAGAACCGGGTCCACGTCGACTTCACGTCCGCCGACCGTGCGGCTGACGTGGAGCGCCTGGTGAAGCTGGGCGCGAGCGTGGTCAGCGAGCAGACCATGAAGGGGTTGACCTGGACGATCCTCAAGGACCCCGAGGGGAACGAGTTCTGCGTCGAGGGAGGGGAGCACTGACGGCCGGGCGCGGATCACTCGGCAAGGCGTGAATCACCCGGGAGCTGCCCGATCGAACTGACCGACGGGGAGCAGCGGTCATCCGCACGTTCTACGGCGGCGACCTCAGCCGCCGGAGCACCGCGTCCACCTCGGCCGAGCGCCAGTGACCCCGCTGTGCGATCGCCGCATCCAGTCCGGGGAAGCGCCGACCCCAAGGTCGTGGGCAGGCGGACGTCATAAGTGAGGAAGCGGCTGATCTCGTCGTCGAGGTCAGACAGGAGCGTCGCCGCTACTTCGAGGAGACGGGTGCACGGTTCGCTGCGGTCATCCGGGAGCCCGCGATCACTGGTCCGATGCCGTCGCGGGCACGGCCCACGGCCCCGCCCCACCCCGCCCCGCCCCGCCCCACCCCCTGGCCTCCCCGGGGGCTTCCGCGCGGCCGTGTTCACTGCCTGGACATCACCTGGGGGGCAGGCCTTTCTTCCCCCGGTCATGTCCGGACTGCCCTTTCGCGCAGAGGCGCTCGGCGATATCCAGGAGCACGTCCTGCCGCGCGTCCCGAGAGGCTCCGTCATGCAGATGCCCGCACGTGACAGATCGGCCGATGGCGGCACCGCGGACCGCGCGGCGCGTTCCCGGCGGACGGGTGGGGACCAGGACAGGCCCCCGTCCGGCCTCCCGGGGGCGCTGCACGATCTCCAGCGGACCCTGGGCAACGCGGCGGTGGCGCACCTGCTCACCGGGGAACGGGAGGCCCGATCCGGCCACGAGGACCTGCCGGTGCAGCGCTCGACCGCCCACCAGGTGCTCCGGTCGCCCGGGCGGCCGATGCAGGAGCCTCTGCGGCGGGAGATGGAGGGCAGGCTCGGCGCGGACTTCTCCGCCGTACGCATTCACGCGGATTCCGTGGCGCAGAGGTCCGCCGCCGAGATCGGGGCGCGGGCCTACACCTCGGGCGACCACGTGGTCCTCACGGACGGCGGGCAGGACAAGCGCACCCTCGCCCATGAGCTGACCCATGTCATCCAGCAGCGGCAGGGCCCGGTCGAGGGCACGGACACGGGTGGGGGGCTGCGGGTCAGTGACCCCGGCGACCGCTTTGAGCGCGAGGCCGAGGCCAACGCGACACGGGTCATGGCCGCGCCCGTGCGGTGTGCCGACGCGGAGGCTGGGGCCGCCCCGTCACCCGCCTCCGGTACGGGGGCAGTCGTCCAACGCAAGGGGAGCGATCCTCTCGGGCCGTCCCTCCCCGCCGAGGAGCGCCGTGCCGACGGGCTGCTGGGCAGGTGGAAGGCGCTGACCCGCACTCAGCCGGAGCCGGGCGACGCCGTCGTGGCGGAGGTGCGGGCCGCCGTGGTCGCATACGACGGTGATACGAAGCGCGACCCCATGCACTGCCTGATGAAGCTTTCGGACATCCAGCAGAGGATCGCCCCGGCCCAGACGCAGGCCACCGGTGCTGCCCTGGCCTTCCTGGAGGCCGCCAGGAAGGCCGTCGAGGCTGAAATGGATGTGGTCGCGAACCAGCTTCAGCGCGACGACAGCCTCCCGGACGAGGCACGGGGCCCGTTCAGCGCGATGACCGACACCGGCATGCTCTGGAACCGCGAGGAATGGGCCGACAGCGCCGCCGTGTTCGGCATGAAGGGCGCCACCTACTTCCGCGAGCTGTCGGAGCTGAACCGGGCGGGGATGGCCAAGGAGATCGCCGGGCGGGGCGCACAGGAGTGGGTCCCCGGGGTCGAGAGCAGGCTGACGGCCGCGCTGAACCAGAGCGTGCTGTGCCACTACACGACTGCTCCCCGGGCCGATCAGATGGTGAACCAGGGGCGGATGAAGTCGAAGAGCGAACTGCTCCGGGAGAACCCGGACGCGGCGAACAACTCGGAGCCGTACGACAAGCACGGCCTCGCCAACGAGGGCTTCGTCTTCTTCTTCCTGGAGGTGCCGGGGAGTCCGTTCCGCGAGACACGCTTCGGCGGCGGCGACGCGGCCCGTATCGAGATTCCGCTGACCGCGTCCCCCCTCATGAACCAGGGATGGCTGATGCTCAGCGACTTCGCCCAGCGCGACTACCCGACCGTGCGTGCGCAGCCCGGGGACCCGGCGCGGACGGAGAGCAAGCTGCCCACGCGCGAGGACGGGTTCTCCGCCGACTTCTCTTTGCCGGTACGGAAGTTCGACAGCGGAGCGAACCGTGCCGAGTTCGATATGGAGCAGGCCATGGAGGAGATGCAGGCCGAGCAGGACGCCGAGCGCCGAAGCCAGATCATGTTCGTCATGGCCCAGGTGGCGGCCGACCAGCACAGCGCCATGACCTATGGGGCCCCCGGGCCGGAGGCCAAGGTCTATTCCGAGCGGCTGCGTTCCAACACGCTGATGGGCCGCGACATCGTGCCGGGCCTCGTGGAGCGGGCCGTTCTGGAGATCCAGCGCCTCATGGACGTCAATCCCCGGCTCGCCGAGGAGCTCAAGGCCATGTCCGGGAACGACCTGATGCAGTTCCTCCTCAAGGACCTCCTGCGTCCGCAGGCGATGCTGCCGAACTCCGTCGACCTCGGCGGCGCCACTGTCGTCCGGCGGTCGGTCGGCCGGCCGACAACCGCCACGGCCTGACCGGCGACCAGCCGCCACGGCCTGACCGGCGGTGAGGGCAAGGGCCGCGTCATGGGCCTTCACCTCGCCCCGGAGCCGCCGCCTCCAGCTCGTCGACCGTCCCGGACATCACCGTACGGATGTGGCGTGTGAGGTGATCGGCGGGCCAGTCCCACCAGGCCACTGCCAACAGCCGCGCGATGTCCGCCTCCTCGTACCGGGTACGGATCAGCCGCGCGGGGTTGCCGCCGACGACGCCGTAGTCCGGGACGTCCGAGACGACCACCGAGCGGGAGCTGATGATCGCGCCGTGTCCGATGCGGACGCCCGGCATGACGACCGCCTCGTAGCCGATCCAGACGTCGTTGCCGATGACCGTGTCGCCCCGGTTGGGCAGGCCCGTCAGCAGGTCGAAGTGGTCGGCCCAGGAGCCGCCGAGGGTGGGGAACGGGAAGGTGGACGGGCCGTCCATACGGTGGTTGGCGCCGTTCATGATGAACCGCACGCCCGTTCCCAGGGCGCAGAACTTCCCGATCACCAGGCGCTCCGGCCCGTAGTGGTAGAGCACGTTCCGGCTCTCGAACTCCGTGGCGTGCTCGGGGTCGTCGTAGTACGAGTAGTCACCGACCTCCACCAGCGGCGAGGTGACCAGCGGCTTCAGCTGCACCACGCGCGGCTGGCCGGGCATCGGGTGCAGCACGGTGGGGTCGGCCGGGACGGGGGTGGGACCGAGGCTCATGGACAGGCTTCCGGGCTCGTGGACGGGGGCGAAGACCATCGTGTCACCCGGGCCGTCCCTCGCACCCCACCCGGAACGGTTCCCCCTGCGACCACTCCGCCGCCACGCCCCGCATCACCAGCGCACTGTCCAGCACCGCGCTGCCCGGCGGAAAACGGTCCAGGTCCTCGAAGAACGTGGAGCGTACGGTACGGGGGCGGCCCGCCGTCACCTTCCAGGCTTCCGTGGACAGTTCGAGGACGTCCAGGTGGTCGCCCGCGGCGCTGGGGGAGAGGCCCCGGCTGCCGAGGCGGAAGAACTCCGAGGCCTCCGCCAGGTCCGTGAACAGCTCGCTGCCGTGCAGTTCCTCGGCGCTCTCCACCGTCGCGTCGACCTCCACCGCGCCGTCCCGGGTCGCGAACGCCACCCGCACCGCGTCGGCCTCCTCGCGCACCGTGAAGTCCGCGCGCCCGTGCTCGCCCGGGTAGATCCGGCCGCCCGCGAAGGCGTTGAGGCGGGAGGCGGTGTCGCGGCGCGGGATGTAGACGCCGCGCTCGACACCGTCGGGGCCGTCCCACTCGACGGCGATCCGGTGCGCCGCGTTCTCGCTGCTCAGCCCGGTCACGGCCGGGGCCCAGCCGGGGCGGACGCCGCCGATCCGCAGCAGGCAGATCCCCGCGACCGCCTGGCCCCGCACCAGTTGGGGGCGCAGTGGCGCGGGCAGCAGCGCGGCGGCGATATGCGGGTCGACCCGGTAGTTCACCAGGAGGCGGCGCTCGATGACGCTGAGGAGAGGCGACCGGATCATGAGGCATCGCCTTCCGGGGAGGAGCGCCACTTCGTGTGGCGGAGCGCGATCTGCTCGGGGCACACGGCGCTCAGGAACCGCCCCACGCACATGGCGAGACGCTCCTCGGCGAGCGAGTAGAGGATGCGGTTGGCGTCGCGGCGCTCGGTGACGAGCCCGGCGCCCTTGAGCACGCCCAGATGACGGGAGATGGACGGAGCGCTGATCGAGAACCGGCTCGCGATCTCCCCGGCGGCCAACTCGCCGCCGCGCAGGTCCTCCAGGATCTGGCGGCGGGTGGGGTCGGCGAGGGCGCGGAAGGCGCTCGCCTCGTCGTCGGCCGGGTCGGCGGGTGGTTCCATGCGTCATGTTTAGCATATGAGCTAAATGGCTAACAACGCGGGTGGGGCTGGTTCTCGGGCATGGGAAAGCCCTCGTGAGTCACGTCCTCGCGAGGGCTTTCCGTTCATCCGCCTGCCGAAGTGAAGGTTGAGAAGACGATCACGAGGCAGGACGCGCTGTCCGCCGGGGCGGAGGCGGGGGCCGGAATCAGGGGGCGAGCAGCAGTACGTCCGCGCGCTCCTTGGCGGCGGCGTAACGCTTCGCAACGTCCTGCCAGTTGACGACCTGCCACATCGCCTCGATGAAGTCCACCTTCTGGTTCTTGTACTGAAGGTAGAAGGCGTGCTCCCAGGCGTCGAAGACGAGGATCGGGACCGAGCCCTGGCCGACGTTGCCCTGGTGGTCGTAGACCTGCTCGACGATGAGCCTGCCGCTGAGGGGCTCGTACGCGAGCACGCCCCAGCCGGAGCCCTGCGTGGTGGCCGAGGCCTTCGTCAGCTGGGCCTTGAAGCCCGCGAAGGAGCCGAAGGACTCGGTGATCGCGTCGGCGAGGTCGCCCACGCCGTCCGCCGCGAGGGGCTCGCCGCCGCCGTCGCCGGTCATGTTGTGCCAGTAGATCGAGTGCAGGATGTGGCCGGAGAGGTGGAACGCGAGGTTCTTCTGGAGGCCGTTGATCGCGCCCCAGGCCTCCTTGTCGCGGGCCTCTTCCAGCTGCTCCAGGGTGTCGTTCGCACCCTTGACGTAAGCGGCGTGGTGCTTGTCGTGGTGGAGCTCGATGATCTGCGGGTTGATGACCGGTTCGAGCGCCGCGTAGTCGTACGGGAGTTCCGGGAGCGTGTACGTGGCCATGGTTCGAACCCTCCGACTGCTGGGAATGCCGTCCAGTTGTTATTGCAATCTATGTGCAGAAGCAGGCTAACAGCAGGAGGGGTCGAACGTGGTGCTTGGTCTCGGGGAACACCGCGATCCGCCGGCCCGACTCCCGCGACAGCCGCCGGGCGAGATCCACGACCTCCTGGAACGTCAGGACCCGGCCCCGCCCGTCGAAGGCGGTGTTGCGGTTGCGGATCAGCGGTAGCCGCTCCACCGTGCGCAGCGTCCGCAGCTCGCGCAGGGTGAAGTCCTCGGTGAACCAGCCGGTCACCGCCTTGCCGTCGACCGTCTTCGTGGTGCGGCGGCCCACGAACTCCGGCCGCGCCGCGACGTCCGTCGTGCCCCCGATCTCGTTCTCGTGCCGTACGACCAGGACGTGGTCCTTCGTGGGGACGAGGTCCGGCTCGATCCGGTCGGCCCCGGTCCGTACGGCGTGGATGTACGACTCGGCGGTGTGCTCGGGCCGCCAGCCCGCCGCCCCGCGGTGCCCGATGACGAGCGGGCCGGCGGGGCGGGGCGGGCGCGGGCCCGCCGGGGCGGACGCGGCGGTTGGGGCGGT
>NZ_NWVL01000146.1 GCF_002382885.1 Streptomyces sp. WZ.A104 | reverse complement strand
CCGGAGCCGTGGCCAGGGCCGCCGCCGTCGGGGCCGTACGCCGCGAACGGCTCACCCGCGGCGCGGTCGGACGCTCCGGAGGCGAACGGCTCCCCCGCGGCGCCGCCCGCCGCACCGGCCCCCGCCGCCTCGACGCGCGCCACCCGCAGGTGTCCCTCGCCGTCCGGGGCGGTCGGCAGCGTCGCCGCACGGTGTCCCGCCGTGAGCCGGAGGGCCGATTCACCGAGCCGCAGCAGCGCGCCGGGCGAGAAGCGGACCGGGCGGTCGTGCACCTCGACGCCGTCCAGCGAGGTGCCGTTCGTCGAGCCGAGATCGGCGACCGAGACCCGGCCGTCCTCGGAGACCGTCACCGCGCAGTGCAGCCGGGACACGTCCGGGTCGTCGAGCGGGACGTCCGCCTCGGCGGAGCGGCCGATCCGGATCTGCCCGCCGTGCAGCAGATGGACCCCGCCCGCGTCCGGCCCGGCGACCACGTGCAACTGGGCCGGAACGGCATCGTCCGCCGCCTCGTCCTCGCCGGGGACCTGGAGCGAGAGCACCGCACCGTCCACCAGTGGCGGTTCGCCCAGCGCGATGCGGTGCGCGTCCAGCCGCTCCTGTCCGGCGAAGAGCACGACCGCCCCGCCGCCCTGGGAGCTCTCGGGCCCCGCCACGGCGGAGGCCAGGCCCGAGGCGACGGCCGCCAGCGCCGTCCCGGCGGGGGCGGTGACGAGCACGTCGCAGGTGCGCGCCGGGGTCTGGCCGCTGCGCGGCGCGAGGACGGTCAGCCGGATCTGCATCGCCGTCGGCGGTCCCTTCTGCGCGGGGGTGCCCGGCAGGGGAAACGCCCTGTGATTCCCCCACCCGGCACGGACACGTCGTCCGTACAGGTCGTCACGTACCGCGAGACTCCGACCCCGCAGATCCGTGCTGGAGGCATCCTTGCACCTGCCGCTGACAACACGCCCGGCGGTCACCTTTAAATGATCTTGAATGGTCGGCTGTGGGCGCAAAAGTGACCGCTTGCGTCCGGATCCCGCCGCCCGGAGGGGGCGGCGGGGGTTGGGGGCGGCATCCGCCCGCCCCGCGAACGCGCGGCAGACCTGTGAGCCGCCGTGCGGCAACCATCTGCCCGGTCTGGCCGTCTTACCCCGAAACATGAACCCCCCGGTGCCCCGTTCGGCGGCACCAGGGGTGTCTCGCCGGTCGTGGCCGGGCCCGCGACCCCTGGCACGGCACCTCGCCGCGTTGCCGAAACGTCCGAATCGCTCCGCGATTGAGGACGCTCCGGCGCCTTGCGATGCACCGCACCAGACGCCGCGGCCTGACCGGCCCTGACCGGTGAGACACCCCTTAGAGTGGGCCGGAACATCCGGGTGGGGCCCGGGGGACCGCAAGCACCACGATCAGCAGGGAGCGCATGACGTGCGGCCGGTAGGCAGCAAGTACCTGCTCGAGGAGCCGCTCGGGCGCGGCGCCACGGGCACCGTCTGGCGAGCCCGCCAGCGGGAGACCGCGGGCTCCGAGGCGGCCGTCGCGGGACAGCCCGGCGAGACCGTGGCCATCAAGGTCCTCAAGGAGGAGCTGGCCAACGACGCCGATGTCGTCATGCGGTTCCTGAGGGAGCGCTCGGTCCTCCTGAGGCTCACGCACCCGAACATCGTGCGTACCCGCGACCTCGTCGTCGAGGGCGATCTCCTCGCCCTGGTGATGGACCTGATCGACGGCCCCGACCTGCACCGCTACCTCCGCGAGAACGGCCCGCTCACCCCGGTCGCCGCCGCCCTGCTCACCGCGCAGATCGCGGACGCGCTCGCCGCCAGCCACGCCGACGGCGTCGTCCACCGCGACCTCAAGCCCGCCAACGTGCTGCTCGACGAGCGCGACGGCGGGATGACCCCGATGCTCACCGACTTCGGCATCGCGCGCCTGGCCGACTCCCCGGGGCTGACCCGGACCCACGAGTTCGTCGGCACCCCCGCCTACGTCGCGCCGGAGTCCGCCGAGGGCCGCCCGCAGACCTCCGCCGTGGACGTCTACGGCGCGGGCATCCTGCTGTACGAGCTGGTCACCGGCCGCCCGCCGTTCGCCGGGGGCACCGCCCTCGAAGTCCTGCACCGGCACCTCAGCGAGGAGCCCCGCCGCCCCTCCACCGTCCCCGCACCGCTGTGGACGGTCATGGAGCGCTGCCTGAGCAAGGACCCGGACCGGCGGCCCAGCGCCGAGAACCTGGCCCGAGGCCTGCGTACGGTCGCCGCGGGCATCGGCGTCCACGCGAACTCCGCCCAGATCGCCGCCGCCGAAGGCGTGGGCGCCCTGCTCGCCCCCGACCCGGCGCCCACGGCCGTCCCGGAGACGCCCGGGGCCGCTGACCCCACGCAGGTGCTGCCGAGCAACGCGGGCTCGTACGACCCGGCCGCCGCCACCAGCGTGCTGCCGCAGACCGCCCCCGGGGGCCAGGGCGGCCACGCCGACCCGACCGCCGTCCTGCCGCCCGTGCCGCAGCGCCCCGACACCCCGCCGCAGCCGGACGGCCCGCACCCCTGGCAGTCCCAGCTCCAGGCGGCCCGCGACCGCAACGAGCAGACGCAGGTGCAGTACCTGGACCCGAGCCAGGACCCGCTGCGCCGCCGCCCCCAGCGCCAGGCGCAGCCTCCGGCGCCCCAGCGGCAGCAGCCTCCGCAGCGCCGCCAGCCGCCCCCGCAGCACCAGCAGTACCCGCCGCAGCACCAGCAGCAACAGCAGCAACAGCAGCACCAGCCTCAGCGCTACCAGCAGCCTCAGCAGCCCCAGCGGCAGCAGTACGCGCCCCCGCGGCCGCAGCAGCCTCAGCAGCCCGCCCCGCGCCAGCCGCGGGAACCGCGTCCGCCGAGGCAGCGCGGCGCCAACCCGATGCGCATCCCCGGCCTCGGCTGCCTCAAGGGCTGCCTGTTCACCGTGGTGCTCCTGATCGTCGCGGGCTGGCTCATCTGGGAGCTGACCCCGCTCCAGGACTGGGTCGCCCAGGGCAAGGGCTACTGGGAAGCGATCGGCGACGGGATCGGCAAGGTCACCGACTGGATCTCCGAGATCGGCGAATCCACCGGAGGCTCGGGCACCTGACCTCGCCGCAGCGACTCTGTCCCTTTGTCGACTTCTCCGGGGCGAAATGCCCCGGAGAAGTGAAGGTCGAGGCCATCCTGGGCACGCGGCACCCCCAACGGCGCGTAACTTTGTCGACCGGGGTCCACGACTTTGTCGCCCGGGGGTCCACCGCCAGCCGCTGAGGGAGCAGTCTTGGCACGGAATATCGGCAGCCGGTACACCGCCCACCAGATCCTGGGGCGCGGCAGCGCCGGCACGGTGTGGCTCGGCGAGGGGCCCGAGGGCCCGGTCGCCATCAAGCTGCTCCGCGAGGACCTCGCGTCCGACCAGGAGCTCGTGGGCCGGTTCGTGCAGGAGCGCACCGCTCTGCTCGGGCTCGACCACCCGCACGTGGTCGCCGTCCGGGACCTCGTCGTGGACGGCAACGACCTCGCCCTGGTCATGACGCTCGTACGCGGCACCGACCTGCGCACCCGCCTGGACCGCGAGCGCCGCCTCGCCCCCGAGGCCGCCGTCGCGATCATCGCGGACGTCGCCGACGGGCTGGCCGCCGCGCACCGGGCCGGAGTGGTCCACCGGGACGTCAAGCCGGAGAACATCCTGCTCGACATGGAGGGCCCCCTCGGCCCCGGCGGCGCCCATCCCGCCCTGCTCACCGACTTCGGCGTCGCCAAGCTCATCGACACCCCGCGCCGAACCAAGGCCACGAAGATCATCGGCACGCCGGACTACCTGGCCCCCGAGATCGTCGAGGGCCTCCCGCCGCGCGCCGCCGTCGACATCTACGCACTGGCGACCGTGCTCTACGAGCTGCTGGCCGGGTTCACCCCCTTCGGCGGCGGCCACCCCGGCGCGGTCCTGCGCCGCCACGTCACCGAGACGGTCGTCCCGCTCCCCGGTATCCCCGAGGAGCTCTGGCAGCTCCTGGTGCAGTGCCTGGCCAAGGCCCCCGCCTCCCGGCTGCGCGCCTCGGAGCTCGCCGTACGGCTGCGGGAACTGCTTCCGCTGCTGGCGGGCATCCCGCCCCTGGAGGTGGACGAGCCCGATGCCGACGAGACCGACCAGGAGTCCCCGGTCTACGACGAGCAGCAGTACGCCCCGTCCGCCGAGGAGCCGCGCCGCCGCGGGGCGGTCCCGCTGGTGCCCGGCTCCGCGCCCGACTCCAACCGGGACACCCACACGAGCATGCGCGTGCCGGCCCCCGACGAGCTGGCGGGCGGTCCCCTCGGCACGGCCCGCGCCCCGCGCTCCCCGGGCCGCCCCCGCCCCGGCTCCGCCCGTAACAAGGCGGCCGCCCTCCGTAAGCGTCGCATCACCCTGGGCATCGCCGCCCTGGCCCTGTGCGGGGCCGTCGCGGTGGGCGGCTGGCTGGCGACCGGCGGCGGTGACGGGGACCCGGTGCCCCAGGACAGCGAGAACTCGGCCCCGGCGACCCCGTGAGAAGGCCCTCGCCCGGGTGGCCTTCCGGACGGCTTCCCGGGTGAGGGCAAGCTTCATCCGTCCAGCCGTTACGCTGGACCCGTGGCAGTCGTCGATATTTCCGAAGAGCTGAAGTCCCTCTCCTCGACCATGGGGTCGATCGAGGCCGTCCTGGACCTGGATGCGCTGAGGGCGGAGATCGCCGCGCTTGAGGAGCAGGCAGCGGCGCCGTCCCTGTGGGACGACCCGGAGGCGGCCCAGAAGATCACCAGCAAGCTTTCGCACCTTCAGGCAGAGGTCCGCAAGGCCGAGGCCCTGCGCGGCCGCATCGACGACCTCGGAGTCCTCTTCGAGCTCGCCGAGGACGAGGGCGACGCCGACGCCCGGGCGGAGGCCGAGGCCGAGCTGGAGTCCGTGAAGAAGGCGCTGGACGAGATGGAGGTCCGCACGCTCCTCTCCGGCGAGTACGACGCGCGCGAGGCCCTGGTGACCATCCGCGCCGAGGCCGGTGGCGTCGACGCCGCCGACTTCGCGGAGAAGCTCCAGCGCATGTACCTCCGCTGGGCCGAGCAGCACCACTACAAGACCGAGGTCTACGAGACCGCCTACGCCGAAGAGGCGGGCATCAAGTCGACCACCTTCGCCGTCCAGGTCCCGTACGCCTACGGCACCCTCTCCGTCGAGCAGGGCACCCACCGCCTGGTCCGCATCTCGCCCTTCGACAACCAGGGCCGCCGCCAGACGTCCTTCGCGGGCGTCGAGGTCCTCCCGGTCGTCGAGCAGACGGACCACATCGAGATCGACGAGTCCGAGCTGCGCGTCGACGTCTACCGCTCCTCGGGTCCCGGCGGACAGGGCGTCAACACCACGGACTCCGCGGTCCGTCTGACCCACCTGCCCACCGGCATCGTCGTCTCCTGCCAGAACGAGCGCTCGCAGATCCAGAACAAGGCATCCGCGATGAACGTCCTCCAGGCCAAGCTCCTTGAGCGCCGCCGCCAGGAGGAGCAGGCGAAGATGAACGCGCTCAAGGGCGACGGCGGCAACTCCTGGGGCAACCAGATGCGTTCGTACGTCCTCCACCCGTACCAGATGGTCAAGGACCTGCGTACGGAGTTCGAGATGGGCAACCCCGAAGCGGTCTTCAACGGTGAGATCGACGGCTTCGTCGAGGCGGGCATCCGCTGGCGCAAGCAGCGGGAGAAGTAGTTTCAGCGGTACGGAGGTTGGGCCCGGACAGGTGACTGTCCGGGCCCCTCTGCGTTGCGGAGGTCTGTGCCCGATACGTCACAGTCGGGCTTCCGATTAGCCGTCAAGTCCCCCATATCGGTGCCTAGTGCACGGAACGGCCTTGACGTAGTCCTTAACTCTGGCCAGGGTGCTACAGCAGCATGCGTATGTCTGGGACGGGTGTGAACCGGGGGGCTGGCAGGGTGACCACGGCACGACGTGGCCCCGCCGAGAGCGATTCCCCGCAGGGCCGTGGCCCGCATATGGCTGCTCCAATGACGAGATCGGCTACTGGGGGTAGCAACACATGACGAACAAGACGCGTGTCCGCGTCGCGCGGATAACCGCTGGTGTGGTCATCGCCGCGGGTGCCTCGCTGACCGCGGCCGGTGCGGCGCAGGCGCTGGAGATCGGCGTCGACTCCGGCATCGCCGACGTCAACGTCCAGGCGGGCGACGGCGAGGAGAACCCGATCGGCGGCGCTGACGTCGGCGGTGGCGACCAGGGTGGCGGCGACCAGGGTGGCGGCGACCAGGGTGGCGGCGACCAGGGCGGTGGCGACCAGGGCGGTGGCGACCAGGGTGGTGGCGACCAGGGTGGTGGCGACCAGGGTGGTGGCGACCAGGGTGGTGGCGACCAGGGTGGTGGCGACCAGGGTGGTGGCGACCAGGGTGGTGGCGACCAGGG
>NZ_NWVL01000145.1 GCF_002382885.1 Streptomyces sp. WZ.A104 | reverse complement strand
CGACGGGCGGCGCGGCGGGGGCGGGCTGCGGGGCGGTGCCCGGGGCGTGGGCGGGCTGCACGCCCGCCGCGGGCAACGGCTCGGGGACGGGCGGGGGCGGGGAGGAGATCTCCCAGCCGTCGGCCGGGCGGGCGGTGCGGGCCATCACCGAGAGCGGGTCGGCGTCCAGCTTCTGCTGGGGGCTGGGGGCGAACTTCACCGGCAGCTCGACCAGGTGGCGCGACATGATGTTGCCGACCCAGCGCAGTTCGCTCTCCTCGACGCCGAGCTCCAGGTCGGGCAGACGCATCAGGAGGGCGTCGACTCCGACGTCGGCGATGGCACGGCCGATGTCCTGGCCGGGGCACTCGTGGGGGCCGCCGCTGAAGGCGAGGTGGGCTCGGTTGCCTCCCATGTCGGCGCCCAGGTCCGGGCGGACGGTGGGGTCGGTGTTGGCGGGGGCGATGCCGACGAGCAGGGCGTCGCCCGCCTTGATCTGCTGGCCGCCCAGCTCGGTGTCGCCGACCGCCCAGCGGCCGAAGACCGCGGTGAAGGGCGGCTCGTCCCAGAGGGTCTGCTCCACCGCCTCCGGCACGGTCATGTGGCCGCCGCTGAGCCGGGCTCGGAAGCGCGGGTCGGTCAGGACCATGCGCAGCACGTTGGCGATGAGGTTGGCGGTGGACTCGTACGCGGCGATGAGGATGAGGCGCAGATGCTCGACGACCTCGATGTCGGTCATCGTCGCGGGGTGCTCGACGAGCCAGCTGGCCAGGTCCGGTGCGGGCTCGGCGCGGCGGTTCTCCACCAGGCGGGTCAGCACGGACACGATGTGGGCGTTGCTGGCCACGGCGGTCTCGGTGCCGCGGGTCATGTCGCGGGCGGCCTGGACGAGGCGCTCGTCGTACTCCTCGGGCATGCCGAAGATCGCGCACATCACCATCATCGGCAGGTGCTCCGCGAACTGGCCGACCAGGTCGGCGGTGCCCTTCTCGCAGAAGTCGTTGACCAGGCGGTTACTGAAGCGGTTGATGTGGCGTCGCACGCCACGGGTGTCGATGCGCTCCATGCTGTCGGTGACCGCGCCGCGCTGGCGTTCGTGCGTGGCGCCGTCGGCGAACACGCAGACGGGCTGCCAGGTGAAGATCGGGGCGAGCGGGTGGTCCGGGGCGACACTGCCGTCCTGGAGGGCGCGCCAGCGCCGCGAGTCCCGCGAGAACTGGGACGGCGTACGGGTGAGGTGGAGGTTCTCGCTGTGGCCCAGGACGAGCCAGGCGGGGACGTCGCCGTGGAGCAGGACCGGGGCGACCGTGCCGTGTTCGGCGCGGAGTTTGTCGTAGAGGCCCGCGGGGTTGTTCTCCGCCTCGGGGCCGTAGAGGCGGCGCAGTCCGCCGGGACCGATGTCGCCGGGACCGCTGCCGAGGTTGTGGGCCGGGCACTGGGGCGGCGGCACGGCACCGGGTTCGTGGTGGAAGGGGGTTGTCACTGTGGCTCCAGGGATCAGGACGGCCGAGGATCGAGCACGGGCGGGCAAGGGGCGTGTACGGGTACTGCGTTGGGTGCGGCACAGGTGCTGCACCGGGCGGACGCCGGGGGAACGGCGCACGCTCGCCGCCGGGACGGCCGGGGAACCGTCCCGGGGGCGTCAGGCGAGCGGGACGGCCAGGCTGTGCAGATAGCGCATCAGCGTCATCAGCACATCGCGGCTGGAGGTCCGAAGCCGGGCGTCGCAGTCGATCATCGGGACCTCGTCCGGCAGGTCGAGGGCTCTGCGCAGGGCCTCGACCGGGTGGTGCGGCGCGTCGGGGAAGGTGTTGACGGCCACCACGAACGGCACTCCGCGCTCCTCCAGCCGGCCGATGACGTCGAAGCTGACTTCGAGCCGTCTCGTGTCGATGAGGACGACGGCGCCGAGCGCTCCTTCGAAAAGGCCGTTCCACAGGAACCAGAAGCGTTCCTGGCCGGGGGTGCCGAAGAGATAGAGGACCAGTTCCTCGCTGAGGCTGATCCGGCCGAAGTCCATGGCGACGGTGGTGGCGGTCTTCGTCTCCACCCCGGCGTTGTCGTCCACGCCGACACCGGCCTGGGTCATGGTCTCTTCGGTCGTCAGGGGCCGGATCTCACTGACCGATCCGACCATGGTCGTCTTGCCGACCCCGAACCCGCCGACGATCACGACCTTCACCGCGGCGGTGGCCGTGGTGGGGAGGACGTCCTCGCTGCGGGGTCCGGTGATCGTGTCAGAGCTTCTGAAGTCCATGCATCACCGCTTCGAGGAGGGACCTGTCGGGGAGAGTGGCGCGGACGATCGGCGCGCGCGACTCGATGAGTTCGGTGGCGAGGAGATCGCTCAGGAGCGAGGTGACCACGCTGAAGGGCAGGCTGAGATAGGCCGAGATCTCGGCGACCGACAAGGGCGCCTGGCAGAGCCTCAGAATCGCTGCCTGCTCGGGCTGGAACGTCGGCGAGGGCTCCGCCTGTGCGACGACCATCGTGACCAGGTCGAGCGCCCCGCGCTCGCTGTCGTCGAGATCGCCGGTGATCACGTACAGCCGTTCCGGGTCGTTGAGTGCCGGATCGGTCTTGCGGCGTTCTCGTTGGGGTCCGCTCATCCGGACTGCCCGCCGTGGCGGGGCGGGCTGGTCAGGTGGGCACCGATCCGCACGACCATGTCCCGCATCCTGGCGCCGACCAGTCCGGCGTCGACGGTCTCGCCGGCCAGGACGGCGAGATACGCACCGGTACCGGCCGCCATCAAGTAGAAGAAGCCGCCGGTCACTTCGATGACCACCAGCTTCATCAGACCGTCGCTGTAGGGGATTTCGGTGGCCACTGCGGCGGCCAGGCTCTGCAGCCCGGCGCAGGCGGCCGCCAGCCGGTCGGCGACGTCGGGGTCGCCGCCGTGCATGGCGATGCGCAGGCCGTCCGAGGAGAGCACCACGATCTGGTGGATGCTCGGCACGTCGTCGGCCAGCTCCTTGAGCATCCAGTCCATGTTTCCCCGCTGCTGGATCACTTCAGGTCTCCCTTGTCCCACGCGTCATCGGAGTCTTCGCCGTGCTTCGGTTCCTGCGGTACGCCGTTGACGGCCTTGGTGAAGGCCTCCAGCCAGAGGCCGGGGGGCTTCTCCTCGCCGCGCCCGCCGTCCGCGTCCGCGCCCGCCTCCCGGCCGGGCAGGCCGCCGTTGGCGGGGGCCGGGGGCGGCGGTGGCTGCTGCGGCAGGTTGTGCGAGCCGAGCGGGGCGCGGCCCCTGCTGCGGCGCTGCGGCAGCCCGTTCTCGGTCCACTCGGTGACCACGGGAACGTCGTCCTCCATGGCCGACGCGGGGACGGCCGGGCGAGACGCGGCCGTGGGGGCGCCGGTGGGGACCGGGGCGACCACGGAGGGTACGGGGCCGGTGGCGGCGGGCTTGGGCTTGCGCTTGCCGGGCGGCGGCACCACGTGCTGAAGCTGCGACATGTCCAGCGAGCTGGTGGGCCGCGAGGTGGCGCCGATGCCGTGGGCGATGCCCGGGGCGGGCCCGGTAGTGATCATGTCGCGCGGCACGATGAGGACGGCGCGGACGCCGCCGTACGCCGACTGGCGCAGCGACACCTGGAGTTGGTACATCCGGGAGAGTCGGCCGACGACGGCCATGCCGAGCCGCGGGGACTCCCCCAGGTCGTTCATGTTGATGCCGGCCTGGGCCTGGGCGAGCATGTTCTCGGCGCGGGCGCGGGCCTCCTCGCTGAGGCTGACGCCGCCGTCCTCGATCTCGATGGCGATGCCGGTCTGCACCTCGACCGCGGTGACGTGCACCCGGGTCTGCGGGGGCGAGTAGCGGGTCGCGTTGTCGAGCAGTTCGGCGCAGGCGTGGATGAGCGGTTCGACCGAGGTGCCGACGATGGCGACCTTGGCGATCGAGTGCAGATCGACGCGCTGGTATTCGAGGATGCGGGACATCGCCCCGCGCAGCACACTGAACAGCGGTACGGGCTTGGGCCATTGGCGGCTGGGGCGGGCACCGCCGAGAACGGCGATGGAGTCGGCGAGGCGGCCGATCAGCGCGGTGCCGTGGTCGATGCGCAGCAGGTCGTCGAAGACCTCGGGGTTGCGCCCGTAGTGGTCCTCCATCTCCCGCAGTTCACTGGCCTGGCGGTGCACGATCGCCTGCACTCGGCGGGCGACGCTGACGAAGGCGCGCTGGGCGGAGTCACGCCGGGCCTCCTCGTTGTCGATGACTTCGAGGACCTGGTAGACCTGCTCGCGCAGCGCCTTGGGCAGATGGCGGTTGGCCACGTCCGCGTCGACGATGTCGCGCATCACTTCTTCGGGCGAATTGCCCACGCGCAGCCGCCGGATGGCGGCGGGCATGACCTCCTTGGTGAGCCGCACGGTCTCGGAGTCGTGCGAGAGGATGCGGTGTTCCAGGTAGGCGATGCGCTGTTCGTACTCGGCGCGCTGGACCCGCAGGGCACGCCGTCGGCGGTGCAGTGCCACGGTGAGCACGGCGACCACGAGCGTGGCGATCGCGCCGCACACGGCGACTGGTATCCGCGCGGCCGGTACGACCAGGGCCGCGCCGGCGGCGGTGGCGCCGGCCAGCAGGGCCACGGGCAGCAGGACTACGCGGACGACGGGGACTTCTCTGTCGGTCGGCGGTGATTCAACACGGACCATCTAAACCCTCTGGCGGTTGATTCCGGGATGTATGCGCACGCGAGCGGAGACTCAGGAACAAGTGCTCGAATTCATCTCAACTCGACTTCACTGCGCGTGAGCTTAGCCAGATCAGAACAGTGCTTCGGCATATTCGCCCAACCCCCTGCGGAGGCCCGCCGAGAGGAATACACTCTCCAGTTTTTGCACTGAGCGCTGTGGAACGTGTGCAAGGAGTAAGGAAGGCTGAAAATGGCCCTTTCATGGGCCACAGCCATCACCGAGGAAGTTCTTGATGAGGTCATTTCGGGGCAAAACGCCCTGCCATCAGCCTCCTTCACCCCGCGGAACCAGACAGAGGCACAGGCGATCGAACCGGATCGAAAGGTACAGATTCCCGGCCGACGGAGGGGTGGCACAAAAAAGCGCCGCGCTGACGCGCATATGGACCCCTCCTCCGCGGGGACGCCGGGTCAGCGCCGGGCGCCGCCGAGGCGCCCCTCCAGCTGGACGAGCAACTCACTCAGCCGGGAGGCGAGTTCGCCCCGGCCGCCGTCGTCGAGCCCAGCCAACACCGAGCTTTCGTAAGCCAGTTGTTCGGGCAGCAGTCGGTCGACGAGAGCGCGGCCCTCGTCGGTGAGGCGCACATGGGCGACCCTGCGGTCGCGGTCGTCGCCCCGGCGGCCGACCAGCCCGCGGTCCTGGAGGGCGCGCAGCCGCTTGGTGACGGCGGCTCCGGAGGAGAAGGTCTCGCGGGCCAGCTCGCCGGGGGTCAGCTCCCGGTCCGTACGGCGTACGGCGCCGAGCAGGTCGAACTCGGCGCGGGTCAGTCCGGCGGAGCGCAGCGGGGCGTCCTCCGCCTGCTGGAGCAGGGCGGCGCAGCGGTTGATCCGGCCGATGATCTCCATCGGTCCGGTGTCGAGCTCGGGGTTGACGGTCTGCCACTGCCGGACCACCGAGGCAACGATGTCGTCGGTCACTCCGCTCCGATCGAAGGGGCGTGACCCGTCGGGCCGCGCCGTTGTGCTGTCGCGGCGAGCGTACGGTGTCCGGCCTGCTCAGCTGCGAGAAGGCGCTGCTCGGGCAGGGCGCGCTGCCGCCATTCGCCCGCCGCGGTGTCGCCCGCCTCGCGCAGTTCGACGAGGCTCGCGGTGAGCGCCCGGCGGGCCCGGTCGCGTACGGCGGGCGGGGCGCCCTGGCCGGAGTGCGCCCGTTCGACGTCGGCGCGGGCCCGCTCCGTGGCGTCGAGCGCCAGCTCGACCCGGCCTGCGGCGCGCCGGTTGGTGACGAGCGTCGCGGCGAGGAATCCGGTGGCCGCGCCGAGGAGGGTGTCCAGGACCCGGTCGCCGATCAGCTCCCCGGCCGGATGGGTGCCGCCGAACTCCAGGACGAGCAGGGCCATCGGGGTCACGGCGACGGAGCCGAGCCAGTAGTTGCGGGTGATCAGGGCCTCGGCGGCGAAGCTGAAGAAGAGGCAGCAGCAGACGAGGGCGAGCGGGCCGGTCCGGGAGAGCGGCAGGACGGCGGCGAAGACGAACACGCCCACGAGGTTGCCCAGGGTTCGCTGGAGGGCCCGGTTCCACGACAGGGTGAGGCTGGCCTGGCAGAGGGAGGCGGCCGTGACGATCGCCCAGTAGGGGCGGCCGACACCGAGCGCGGCGCACAGGTACCCGGCGAACGCGCAGCCGGTCAGGGTCCGGGCGGCGACGGGCAGCAGGGGCGATCCGGGGCCGAGGCGGCGCAGCAGGGCGCGGCGGGCGGCGCGGCGGCCGGCCGGGGTGCGCAGTTCGGCGCGTTCGGCGTCGATCCCGTGGAGCCCGTCGGCGGAGCCGGGCGCGG
>NZ_NWVL01000144.1 GCF_002382885.1 Streptomyces sp. WZ.A104 | reverse complement strand
GGGGTGCGGCCGGGGCGGTTCGGCGCGGACGCGGCCGGGCCGGCTCGATGCCGGTCTGGGCGCGGTCCCGCGCGGACGGGCGGCGGGCGGGCCGGGGGGCCGCATCGCGTGACGCGGCCCCCGGGCGGTTAGAACGGCGGCTGGTCGTCCGCACTGGGGGCGGTTGCCCACGGGTCCGTCTGCGGGGCTCCGCTCTGCTGCGCCTGGCCCCAGCCGTTCTGCTGGCCCTGGCCGTTGCGCTGCACCTTGGTCACCTTGGCGGTCGCGTTGCGCAGGCTGGGACCGACTTCCTCGACGTCCAGCTCGTAGACGGTGCGCTTCTCGCCTTCGTTGGTCTCGTAGCTGCGCTGGCGCAGGCGGCCCTGGACGATGACGCGCATGCCCTTGGTGAGGGACTCGGCGACGTTCTCGGCGACGTGTCGCCAGACGGAGCAGGTCAGGAAGAGGCTCTCGCCGTCCTTCCACTCGTTGGTGGTCTTGTCGAAGATCCTGGGGGTGGAGGCGACCCGGAATTTGGCGACTCCGGCTCCGGAGGGGGTGAAGCGGAGCTCCGGGTCGTCGACCAGGTTGCCGATCAGGGTGATGGTGGTCTCGCCTGCCATGGGGGTTTCTCCTCGTTGGTGGTTCTGTGGCGGCCGATCCGGGGTTACCCTCCCCTTCTCGACATGTACTAGTTTACTTCTCTCGGGTGAACGTGTCAACCTGGCGCGGTGGCGTGCCCCGCACATGCCGCAGGGCGGTGAAGGCGGCGCGCGGCTGGGTGGCGGCAAGCGCCACGAACAGCGCCGACTCGCGCGCGCGGCTCCCGATCCAGCGCCCGGGGCGGTGCCGCACCTGCCAGTCGGCCCAGCTGCGGAGCCGGCCCCAGGGGCGGAGGCGGCCGAGCGCGTACCCCAGCCCGAGCGCGGCGAGGATTCCGGGAATGGCCATGTCCTGTCTCGTTTCGGTGGGCGGACGCGGAGCGCCTGCCGGTTCGGCGGGCGCTTCGCGGGGCCCGCCGGGGCTTCGCCGCCCCGGCGGGCGGCGGCTAGTCGAACATGTAGCTGCTGAACTGGCGGAGCAGGGTCCAGCCGAAGTGTTCGGGCATGGTGCCGTACTCGGGGAAGATGTCGATCATCGCCGACGTCGGCTCGTCGGGGACGGAGACGTCGACGAAGGTGTCGCCGGAGCGGTACTCCCACCAGTGGAAGCGGTACGGGCGGCCGTTGATGTAGCGGACGTGCGTCTTGCTGAGTTCGCCGTACGGGCTCTCCTCGACGGCCTCCAGGAGGCGGGGGCCGATGGCGGGGCGGGTGGCGGTGGACATGTTCGCTCGTCTCGCTCGATGGTTCGTGGTGTTCGGCCCGGGGTTTGCCCTCCCCGATCCGACGTGTACTAGTTTACCTTCTTTGGGTGAGGTTGGCAACTTGCACGCCCGGCCTCGACCGGAAGACCGAAGAGGCCGGGCGCGGGACGGTTCAGCCGACGCGCCGGAAGTAGTCGGCGGCGTACCGAGCGAACTTCTCGTTCGCGTCGCGCCAGAGGTGTTGCCGGGCGTCGGCGACAGGGTTGCCCATACTCCCCCCGGTTCGCTCGGAGTTCCGCTCGGCCTCGGCGATCTTCTCGTGCCACGTCGCGACGACGTCGTCGCTGACCTTCAGGGCCTCGATGAGGCCTGCCCACAGTTCGATTTGGAACTGGTAGCCGGTGATGACCTCGAAGAAGCTGTCCATCCGGACGTTCTCCGCCGTCAGCTCCTCGGCGTGGAGACGACCCCACCAGTCATTCGCGTAGCGCCGGGCGTTCTTCCGGCCGGCCTCGGCGGCGGTCTTCAGGCGCTCCTCGAATGCCTTGCGGTCGCGTACGGCGCGGTCAATGCTGGCCATGACGTGCTCCTCGTCTGCGGCGGTGCTTCGTGGTGGCCGGTGCGGGGTTTGCCCTCCCCTCTCCGACGTATACTAATTTACTACCCCTGGGATGGGGTGTCAACTCCGGCCCCGCGTACACGCTCCACGACAGGTCGGCTGGTGCGGCGCGGGGCCGGCCGCCGCCGGGCCCGGGCAGGCCCGGCGGCGATGGTCAGTGGCGGGCGGCGAGGGGGCCGCAGGTGGTGTCGGTGAACGGTTCGGTCGCAGGAAGGGGCGAGTCGGGGAACAGGGCCTGGTTGACGGCTCGGGCTTCCAGCCAGTCGGCCCAAGCGCCGTCGCTGTCGATGGCGAACACCTCTGGCATCAGGACGTGGGCGCGCAGGAGTACGGCGGTGACGGCCACGTCGTAGAGACATGCGGCGGTCTTGGTGAAACCCCAGACGAACGGACCGGACGGGGAGAGCCGGTCGGGGTCGAGCTCCAGGCGGAAGTCCTCGCACGTCTCGTCGCCTCGCCCGTTGAAGAGGATCAGGTCTTCGCCGATCACCGGCGCTCCGCGCCCGTCGGATCCGCCCAGGGGAATTCCGGACGCCTTCGTGAAGTCCATGACGGCGGCGGCGTCCATGCGCAGCTGGAGCCAGTTGGCCCGGAAGGTCTCCGACTGCGGGGCGTAGGCGAAGTAGTGGGTGTATCCCATGAGACGGTCCTCGGTTCGGTGGTTCGTGGTGCGCGGCCCAGGGCTTGCCCTCCCTGTTCCGACATTTACTAGCTTACCCGATGCAGTCGAGCGCATCAAATCGCGGGGCCGCTGCTCCGGCAGGAGGGAGGGTCACCGTGCACAGGAACGGTGGCGTGGCCCCGTCCTGGAACCCGTAGGTGGAGTGCACGCACCACGGGCGGGCCCCGGGGACGGCCCCGGCGTCCCAGTGGAGGACGGCCGCGTAGACCTCGGCGAGTGCGTCACGCAGGAGCGCTTGGCCGTCTCGGTCGAGCGCGTCGGCTTCCTCGCGTGTGGCGATGACGGCCCCGTACGCGCCTTCGATGCGCAGGAAGGTGACCGGGTGGCGGGGGTCGGCGTCGTGGGCGGTGCGGTCGAAGATCACGCGCTCTGCTCGGGGCCACAGTGCGCGGATGGCGGGGGCGGCGGAGTGGAGGAAGGCACCGGCCATCTCCGTATGGGCCTCGTGGAGCCGATGCGCGCGGGCCGCGAGGTGGGCGGCGGGGTCCGCGTACGGGTCGGGCAGGGGCGACTTGGCGGTGTCGGTGCTCATCGGTCGGCCCCGCCCTCCGGGTTGCGCCGGATCATGCGGTAGGCGGCGGCCCGGCCGCTGGCGGTCAGCAGGTGGCGGGCCCGGATGCGGGCGGCGCGCCCGGCGGCGAATGCGGCTTGGGCGGTGCGGTCGCCTGCGGCAGCGCGGGCGAGCAGGTCCGCCTGCGGGTCCGCGGAGCTCTGGAAAGTCACTGGGGGTCCGTTCGTGGGCGGGACTGGAAGAGGCCGGCCGGGATCCCGGCCGGTAGGGGCCTCCCCGCGCCCTCAGCCGGGCGCGGGGAGCAGGCGGGCTACAGGCGGACGGTCTGGCCCTGGTCCTCGATCCGGTCGGGGTCCGCCTCGGGGTCGTCGGCGTACTCG
The DNA here is from genome assembly GCF_002382885.1 of Streptomyces sp. WZ.A104. GTDB lineage: Bacteria > Actinomycetota > Actinomycetes > Streptomycetales > Streptomycetaceae > Streptomyces. The sequence continues at coordinate 3,192 of NZ_NWVL01000144.1, read as the reverse complement.
GCAACGTGGTGCGAGAGTTCGTGGCGCAGCTCGGTCGCCCGGATGGTGTCGAGGGAGTCGAGGGGGCGGGCGACGAACTCGGCCCCGTATTCGTAGTCGTCGACCCGGTAGTAGCCGAAGCCGCCCCGGTCCACAGTCTCCGCCCGGTTGCCGTACAGCTCCTGGGCGAGTTCGCGGATGGTGTCGAGCTGGTCGGCGGCGGTCAGCATCACGGCGGGCATGAGGTCTCCTCGACTCGGTGGTTCGTGGTGGCCGTTCCGAGGTTTGCCCTCCCCGTCCCGACGTGTACTAATCTACCTTACCGGGGTGGGCGCGTCAACTCTTCGGGGAAATCTCCGGGGTCGGGAATCGAGAAAGATATCAGCCGCGCACAAGGTGGTAGGTACCGGCTCCGGCGTAGATCGGAATTACGGTTCCGTCGTTTATCCAGTTGACCGCGAGTGACTGCGCTACGGCTTCGATGTGATCGCGCCAGAGCTGCGGCACCCCTTCGGTTCCGTGATCGCTCAGGTAGTCAAGCGCGTATTCCGCGACGGCCGATTCTGGGTCGACGTTCCATTCGGTCGTCCTGATGTACCCGTCCTGGCACTTCTCCGCAAGGTGCTCGGCGCTCACCTTTTCGTGAAAGTATTTGACGACTTCGGCGGGGTAGTGGTCCAGGGCTTCGGCGATGAAAACCAGGTCCTCTATGCTTTCGGTTTCCCGCAGTTCGATTCCGCCGAACCCTTCGAAATCGTGAATCGCGTACTCTTCCGCGCTTCCCTGCGAGGAAGTCTTGAGTACAGCTTCTATCTCGTCATAAACATCGTCTGCGTCGCCGTGTATTTCTACCCATTTTCCGTGGAGACGTCCGGCGTTGTAGTCGGAAAGGGAGGCGACATAGATGGCGTTCATGGAAAGCGTCCTTACCTTGGGGTGCCAGTGCGGGCGGGGGCGGGCGGCCCTGCGCGGGCCGCCCTGGCGGCGGTTCAGCCGATGACGCGCATTCCGATCAGGCGCGGGCTGTCGTCCACCACGCCGCACCAGTCGTGCGCACAGTCGGCGCAGAAGTGCGGGCAGCCGCAGGTGTCGCGGTTGAAGTCGGAGATGTGCCAGCCCTGGTCGTGAGCGGCCCAGGCCCCTTCGTCGGCGTCGTCGGGGAATCCCGAGTCGGCCTGGCAGTCCTCGCGTGCGCACTGGATGCGGTCGTACTCGTCGAGCTGCGGCGCGACCGCGATCTGCACGGGCGGGGCCTCGGTGAGGACGGCGACCATGGGACGGCTCCTTGGTTCGGTGGCTCGTGGTGGCAGGCCCGGGGTTTGCCCTCCCCGTTCCGACATGCACTAGTTTACCTGACACGGTGATCCTGTACAAGTTCTGACCAGCGACTTCCCCCCTTTTCTGCGCCAACGTCCGGGGTGGGGGCAGGCGCGGAGCGGCTGCGCGTCTCTGCGGAATGCCCCCGTCGGCCCGGCAGCCGGGGGGCGGCCGAAGCCCTCTACGAGCGGAGACCCGCCGACCTTTCTTCCTCCCGCCCCGGCAAAGGCAGTTCCCGGCCGCGCGGGCCTGGCGGTCAAGCGCGGGAAGGAGTACCGGAGCCGGTATAGCGACGTAGGAGCGGGCCGGTGAGGACACGGACTGGAGCGCTTGAGGGCCAGGCCCGCGCGGCCACAATCAGAAAGCCGGGGATGGAGGAAGACCTCGGTGCCGGCCGGAGCGCAGCGGAGGTTGGCGCCGGGGAGCAGCGCCCGGCGCCAGCCGGGCTCCATCCGGGGCGGAGCCCCGGCCCGTGCCTCTCCGCTGCCGGGCAGCGGATCCCCCGCGGGGGACGCCAGGCTGCACCGAGCTGGCCGGGCCGCGGGCGACGCCCGCCGCAGTGTGGCCGGGTCAGCCCTTGCCTGCGGCGCCGGCCGCCGCGGCCCTCGGCGGCTGGCAGTCACGCATCCGATGGCGGGGACGGGCGTCGGCGGAGAAGCGGAGCGTGCCGTGCGGGCCGAGGTCCGCGGCGGCCTGAGCGGTTCGGACGCTGAGCCTGGTGCAGGGGACCTGTCGGTCACGCGGCAGCGTGCTCGGTGGCCGGGAGGAGGGCGCGGAGGGTCTCGACCCGCTGGGAGGTCCTGACCCGGGCGGCCCGGGTCTCGTTGAGGGTCTGGTCCAGCTGGTGCAGCTCCTTTGTGTACCTCTCCAGGTAGGTGGCGGCGGCGATGCGGCGTCCTGCGGCTTCGAGGGCTTCTCGGTCGGGTCGGGCTCGCCAGTGGGCGACGACTACGCCGAGCACCGCCGCGGCGTGCCGGCCGGTGGCGGGGGGCAGGGGAATCGCGTTGGAGTTCTTGTTCCGCCGGAAGGTTGGTACCCGGGCGCCGGCGTCGACGTCTTCGAAGAACACGCGGGTCAGGCTGGCGAGCGCGATCCCGTTGATCGTCAGCGGGTCTTCTCGTCGGTGGGCAGGGGTTGCGGGTTCTGTGCCGAAGAGGACCAGGAGGTCGACCGTCCGCGGGCGGGGCGACTCGGTGGGGTCCGCGAGGAGGGTTCCCGGGGAGAGGACTGCGTGACCGTGGACGTGGGGCGCGCGGAGCTTGTACGTGCTGCTGCCGTCGGCCGGGTTGGTGGTGATGTCCATTCGGAGCAGGCCGTACTGGCCGAGGTGCTCCTCATGGTGCATGGTCTGAGGAGGTTCGAGGGTGATGATCATGGTGTCCTTGCTCTCGGTGGGCAGCGGGGCGGCCCGGTGTGGGGCGGGCGGTGGCGTGCGCGGTCCTGGCTGCTCGATGCCGCCGGAACCGCGGCTGGCGGACGGGCCGGGGCCTTACCGCTCTCGCGGAGCGGCGTGCTGGGGCTCGAGGTCCCAGGACAGCCCTTGGCAGTCGACTCGGACCGTGTCCGGTACGGCGTCGTCCAGCGCACCGCCGGGGCTGAGGGCGTACACGACGGTCACGCGGAGGGCGGCGCCGGTGTGGTTGCGCAGCCGGCCGTTGAGCAGAGCGGCGATGTCCTGGGGTCTCGCGCGGTCGAGGGGGACGTACTGCCCCGTGATGCACTCGGTGCAGCCGCAGCCGGGCGGGTCGACGGCTATCAGGGTGGGCATGACGGTTTGGGCCTTTCGGGATTCCGGGAGGGCGCCGCGGTGCCGGAGGCGGCGGGCGGGAGCGGGGCGTGCGCGGGCGGGGCGGCTCGATGCCGCCGCGCTCGCGGCTGCCGCGCTGGCGGACGCCC
>NZ_NWVL01000143.1 GCF_002382885.1 Streptomyces sp. WZ.A104 | reverse complement strand
CGGCTGTGGCCGGAGGCGGTGCCCGCCCCGGCCGGATCGGACGCGGCCGTCCGCCGCCGCGCGGCCGAGGCGAGCCGTCCCGTCGCGCCGGGCCACCGGCTGCGCGCGGTGCTGCTGCGGTACGCGGACGGGGAGCACGGACACCGCCCAGCCCCCGACCTCGTCCTGACCGCCGACGCCTGCGCGCTCGACGCACACTCGCTGCGGCTGGTCGCCCGGGTGCTGCGGGGCGAACTGGCCCCGGACACGGTCACCCCGCTCGACGGGCCGCTCCCCCCGGACCCGCACCTGGACGACGCGACCCGGCGGCTGGCGGCGGCCCTCGCGGTGACGGCCGGGCGGTACACGGGCGCGTCCTCGGTGCGGGTCGCCGTTCCCGTACCGGCGAAGGACCGGCCCCCCTACGCGCTGGGCGCGCTCGACGGATACGCGGTGTTCACGGCGGACCTGTCCCCCGGCCGTACGGTCGGGGACCTGCTCGCCACGGAACCGGCCGCCCCCCTGACCGAGGGCGAGGAGCCGCCCGTGCTGGGTCTGGTGGCGGACGCCGGAGGCGGGGCCGTCACCCTGCCGACCGGACCGGGCCCGCTCCCCGCACCGGCACACCAGGTGATGTATGTGCGGGAGCAGTTGGCGACCGCTCCGCCCGACACACGGCTCTCCGCGCTCGATCCGCTCAGCGCGGCGGAAAGCGCGGCCCGGCTCGCCCTGGGCGCACCCGATTCCACCGGGCGCCCCACTCCCCTCCGCATCGACGCCGCCTTCGCCGCGCAGGTCGCCGCCCGCCCCGACGCGCCCGCCCTCACCAGCGGCGCCGCCACCCTCACCTACGCCGAACTCGACTCCCGTGCGGAGGCGTTGGCCGACGGGCTGCACGCGCACGGCGTCCGGCCGGGCGATCTCGTCGGCCTCTGCCTGCCCCGCTCGACGGACCTGGTGGCGGCGATGCTCGCCGTGCTGAAGGCGGACGCGGTGTACGTACCGCTCGATCCGGAGCATCCGGCGGACCGGCGGGAGCGCACCGCGCGGGACGCGGGGCTGCGGCTGACCGTCGAGGACCCGGCCGCCCTCACCGGCCACCCGCCCCGGCCCGCCGCGGACAGGCGGGCGGCCGCCTGTCCCGCCTACGTCATCCACACCTCGGGGTCGACCGGCCGGCCCAAGGGTGTTCTCGTCCCGCACGCCAACGTCACCGCCCTGGTCGACGCCGTCCGCGACGACTTCGGCCTCTCCGGCGACGACACCTGGACGTGCTTCCACTCGGCCGCGTTCGACTTCTCGGTGTGGGAGATCTGGGGCGCGCTGCTGACCGGCGGGCGGCTGGTGGTCGTGGACCACTGGACCAGCCGCTCGCCGGAGGACTTCCACGCCCTGCTGGTACGGGAGCGGGTGAGCGTGCTGAGCCAGACCCCGTCGGCGTTCACCCAGCTCGCGGCGGCCGACCGGGCCTCGCGGGCGGCGGTGGCCGTCCGGCTGGTGGTGCTCGGCGGCGAACCGCTGGACGCCCGTCCGCTGCTGGACTGGTTCGACCGGCACCCCGAGGACCGCTGCCGCCTGGTCAACATGTACGGGATCACCGAGACCACCGTCCACGCCACCGCCACCACGGTGACCCGCCGTCAGGCCCTTGACGGCTCCCGGTCGGTGGGGCGGCCGCTGCCCGGCTGGTCGGTCCGGGTCCTGGACGCGTACGGGCGGCCCGTGCCGCCGGGCGCCCCCGGGGAGATCCACGTGGGCGGGGCGGGCGTGGCGCTGGGCTACCTGAACCGGCCCTCGCTCACCGCCGAACGCTTCGTGCCCGACCCCCTGGACCCGGCGGGGCGGCGGCTCTACCGCAGCGGCGACCTGGGGCGGCTGCTGGCCGACGGGACCCTGGAGCATCTGGGCCGGATGGATGACCAGGTGAAGGTCCGGGGCTTCCGGATCGAGCCCGGGGAGATCCGCCACGTCCTGCTGGAGGACCCGGCGGTGTCGGCGGCGGCGGTCACGGTGACCGGCGGCGAGGAGGGGGACGCGGCGGCGGTCCGGATCGACGCGTATGTGGTCCCGGCGCCGGGCGCGGGCGAGGACCCCGGGCCCGTGCGGGAGCGGGCGGCGCGGCTGCTGCCCGCGCACATGGTGCCCGCGACGGTGACCGTCCTGGCCGCGCTCCCCCTCACCGCGAACGGCAAGCTGGACCAGGCCCGGCTGCCCGCGCCCGCCGCCCACCGGGTCCCGGCCGCGGCGTCTCACGAAGCGTCCCGCGAGAGCGGCCCCACGGCCGCCCTCGCCGCCGTCTGGCAGGAGGTGCTGGGCGTCGAGCAGGTCGGCCGGGACGACAACTTCTGGGACCTGGGCGGCAACTCGCTGTACGCGATCCGGATCGGCACGCTCGCCCGGGAGCGCGGGCTGCCCGGTGTGCGGCTGCGGCAGCTGTATCTGACCCCGACGCTGGGGGCACTGTCGGACGCGCTGGCGCGGGAGCCGTGAGCCGGCACGGGGGCGGCCGCGGCACGGCGACCGCCCCCGCTCACGCGGTGACGCACGCCGCCACTACGCGAAGCGCTGCTTCGCGCTGCCGTCGCACGTCTGGAGCTTCAGCGGGTCCTTGGCCCCCGCCAGCGTCAGACACAGGCCGGTCGCCGCGGCCGGGCGGAGGGTGCCCGCCTGCTGGACGAACTTCTGGTTGGCCGCGCCGGAGCAGTTCCACACGATGAGCGTGGCGCCCGCGTCGTACTCCGCGCCGGGCACGTCCAGGCACCGGTCGTGGCTGAGCGCGGTGCGCAGGGTCTGCGTGCCGCTGTCGTACCACCAGTTCTGGTTGCGGCCGCCGTGGCAGTCCCAGCCGCCGATCGCGGTGCCGTTGCGGGTCACCGAGGCCGGGACGTCGACACAGGTGCCGGTCGCCTCGTTCGTCAGCGGGGTGAACAGGTCGTCCCAGGCCGCGCCCTGGAGCACCGGGTTCCCCGTGCTCGCCGGGTCGGCGCAGCTCGCCTCGCGCAGCCCGGAGTCGTACATCTGGGTCAGGCAGGAGGCGAAGGCCCGGTGGCCCGCCGCGTTGGGGTGGAAGGACTGCCGTACGGAGTTCTCGTCGGGCAGGCCGGGCTTGCTCAGGTTGATGTAGAGGCCGCGCGCCCAGGGGCTCTCGCTGCACACCTCGTGGCCGTGGAAGAGCCGGGAGTTGTCGAGGTAGGCGGCGCCGGTGGACGCGGCGGCCCTGCGCATCCCCGTCTGAAAGGCGGGTACGGCGGTGTTGCGGCCCCAGACGGTGTCGGAGTCGTAGCCCATGCCGCCGCAGATGAGCTTGCCGGGGAAGTCCGGGTTGTCGCGGAAGTCCGGGCCGATCGGGCTCGGGTAGCCCATGAGGACCAGCTTGTAGTCGCTGTTGGCGTACCCGGCCTCCGTCATGACGGTGCGCAGGTCGCGGACGGTCGCCTCGACCTTGGGGACGAGCGCGTCGACGCGGGCCTGCCAGCCGCCCGCGTACTTGGGCTCGCAGGGGCCCTGGAAGGTGAGGTAGCGCACCACGCAGTCGGTCATGACGGGGCCGAACTGGAGGTCGTCGTTGGCCCCGGCGACCAGGACGATCATCTTGATCCGGGTGTTGCGGGCCTTGATGGCGAGGCTGTCGCTCTGGACCAGCTCGTCGGCGTACTGCTTGTTTCCGCCGATTCTGATGTTCCCGGTATAGGCGCCGGAGCAGGAGACGTTGTACGTGACGTCCGCCGCGATGCCCGTGCGGTGGATGGCGGCCTCCGGCGAGCGGTGGCACCAGTTGTCCGGCCCGTTGGTGCCGGGGTCGTAGGTGCCGACGCCCTCGCCGGAGATCTCGCTGTCGCCGAGCGAGATCAGGCCGGTCTTGCGGTCGGCGAGCGGTCGCTCGGCGGGGCTGCCGTACAGCTGGGTGGCCTCGGCGGCCCGGACGGCTTCCAGCGCGGGCGGGAGAGGGGTGGATGCGATAGAGCTGGTACCCGACTCCGCCGCGCCCGCGGGCCCGGCGGCCGCCATACCGCCGACCGCCGCCGCGAGAGCGACGGCGGCGGCGACCGTACAGCGGAGCCGGCGAAGGCTTCCGAGCCTTCGAAGTCTGTTGCTGGTGCGCCTCATTGCGCCTCCCGGTGAGTGGTTACCCCCGGTATTTACTGGCCGGTAGGCGACTTGGGAATAGATAGAACAAGACAAGTGCTCATCTTTTTCAGGAGGTTTAAACACCATGGTCGACACGTCAGGTACCGACGGGTTCCGGATCGAGCACGACTCGATGGGTGAGGTGAAGGTCCCCGCGCACGCCAAGTGGCGCGCGCAGACCCAGCGGGCCGTGGAGAACTTCCCCGTCTCCGGGCAGCGTCTTGAGCGGGCGCACATCGAGGCGCTGGCCCGTATCAAGGGTGCGGCCGCCAAGGTCAACGCCGAACTGAAGGTGCTGGATCCGGACATCGCGGCCGCGATCCAGGAGGCGGCCGCCGAGGTCGCCTCGGGCCGCTGGGACGAGCACTTCCCGGTCGACGTCTTCCAGACGGGCTCGGGCACCTCCTCGAACATGAACACCAACGAGGTGATCGCCACCCTCGCCTCCGAGCGGCTGGGCCGCGAGGTCCACCCCAACGACCATGTGAACGCCTCCCAGTCGTCCAACGACGTCTTCCCGTCCTCCATCCACATCGCCGCGACCGCCGCCGTCACCGCCGACCTGATCCCCGCCCTGGACCACCTGGCGGAATCCCTGGGGCGGAAATCGGCCGAGTTCTCGGAGGTCGTGAAGGCGGGCCGTACGCATCTGATGGACGCGACCCCGGTCACCCTCGGCCAGGAGTTCGGCGGCTACGCGGCGCAGATCCGCTACGGCGTGGAGCGGCTGCGCGCCTCGCTGCCCCGGCTCGCCGAACTGCCGCTCGGCGGTACGGCGGTGGGCACCGGCATCAACACCCCGCCGGGCTTCTCGGCCGCCGTGATCGCGGAGGTCGCGGGCGCCACCGGGCTCCCGCTCACCGAGGCCCGCGACCACTTCGAGGCGCAGGGCGCACGGGACGGTCTGGTGGAGACCTCCGGCCAGCTCCGGACGATCGCCGTCTCACTGACCAAGATCTCCAACGATCTGCGCTGGATGGCCTCGGGCCCGCGCACCGGTCTCGCCGAGATCGCGCTGCCCGACCTCCAGCCCGGCTCCTCGATCATGCCGGGCAAGGTCAACCCGGTGATCCCCGAGGCGGTCCTGATGGTCGCCGCCCAGGTCACAGGCAACGACACGACGGTCGCCACGGCGGGCGCGGCGGGCAACTTCGAGCTGAACGTGATGCTCCCGGTCATCGCGAAGAACCTGCTGGAGTCCGTACGGCTGCTGGCCAACGCCTCCCGGCTGCTCGCGGACCGTACGGTCGACGGCATCACCGCGGACGCCGAGCGGGCCCGCGCCTACGCCGAGTCCTCGCCCTCCGTGGTCACCCCGCTCAACAAGTACATCGGCTACGAGGAGGCGGCCAAGGTCGCCAAGAAGTCGCTGAAGGACGGCACGACGATCCGCGAGACGGTCCTCTCCTCCGGCTACGTCGAGCGCGGCGATCTGACCCTGGAACAGCTCGACGAGGCGCTGGACGTGCTGCGGATGACGCGGCCTCGATCGGCCGGGTGACCTGAGTCCCAGCGCGCCGGCGGGAGCACTCCGTAAGATCCCTGCATGACAGGTACGGGAGAGTGCGCACGCTGGGCACCGGGGGACCAGATCCTCTGGCGCTACCGCGACAACGGCCGGGCCCACCGGGCGGCTGACGCCCCGCCCGTCCACATCTGCCGCCCGGTGACCGTCGTCCAGGACACCGACGAGCTGCTCGCCGTCTGGATGGCGCCCGGCACCGAATGCGTACGGCCGGTGCTGGCCGACGGCGGGCAGGTGCACGCCGAACCACTGGCCACCCGCTACACCGCGCCGCGCACCACGGCCCGCTCGACCTGGTTCGGCTCCGGGGTGCTGAAGCTCGCCCGGCCCGGTGACCCGTGGTCGGTGTGGCTGTTCTGGGACCGGGGATGGATCTTCCGCAACTGGTACGTCAACCTGGAGGAGCCCCTCACCCGGTGGGCCGGAGGGGTGGATTCCGAGGATCACTTTCTCGACATCTCGGTGAACCCCGACCGCAGCTGGAGGTGGCTCGACGAGGACGAGTTCGCCCAGGCGCAGAGCGTCGGCCTGATGGACCGGGAGACCGCCGCCCGGGTCCGGGAGGCGGGCCGGGCGGCGGTCGAGGTGATCACGGGCTGGGGCTCGCCGTTCCGGGACGGCTGGGAGCACTGGCGGCCCGATCCGCGGTGGCAGGTGCCGCCCCTGCCGGATGACTGGGACCGCACCCCCGCCCATATGCCGTCGTGAGACCCTGGAAGCAGCCTTCGGGCGGCCCGGCGGGCAGGACCGGGCCCGCACAGGGCCGGACGCCGCAACCGGCGGACACCACACCGGAACTGACCACAAGTCATCGCACCGGTCGTACGGAGGGAACGGGCCACGGGCCCGGACGTTCCGCGCGGTCGCCGGGCCCACTACGAGGGGGTGGAGACATGCACGCCGTCCGCTGCCCCGTCACCGCGGCCGCCGCCGGAGGGATCGCCGGTCGGCCAACTCCGCGGCGCTCGGTTTCGGCCCCGCGTACGGGGGCATCCGGTGACAGCCGTTGTTCTTACCGCGCTTGCCGGGGCACAGTAACGCCCCACGAGGTGACTGCCTCATACAACCGGCCCGGACGGACGGAATCCCACGCGTGACGGAGCACCCCACCTCCCACGAAGGCCGCCAGCCGCTCGCGGCCCGGCAGCAGGAGCGCACCCGGCCCCGGCAGCAGGACGCCGCGGCGGCGGCCGCCGCTGCCGCGATCCCGGGCCCGGCCG
>NZ_NWVL01000142.1 GCF_002382885.1 Streptomyces sp. WZ.A104 | reverse complement strand
GGGCGGCCAGGTGAGGGGAACCATCGAGGGCAACCGCCTGAAAGCCATACCCGGTGTCTCTGGGCCTCTGGACCTTACGACGGCCCGTCCAACCCACGAACAACGTAGGACCGCCTGACAGGCGGACGCACCGGCAGCCTCGGTCCCCGTCGCTGTCTGAGACTCCAGGATTCCGTTCCCCGGTCATTCTTCTGGACGAAAGCATGATGACAGTCAGGCAAAGAGGGGGTTGATTGTGTCTGCCTCGTAGGGCAATGCGAGGCTTCATCCGGCACTGCCCCACTGGAAGGGGCGATGCATGGAACGGTGGGAGGGTCGGCGCAGCGTGGCGACAGCGGATCACAGTGTGCGTGGGGACGGGGCAGCGGACGCGGGGGCGAGGGACCGGCTGGCCAGGGCCGTCCTCTGGCTGGTCGTGGCCGTGCTGGCGGTGCGGCAGGTGGCGGTGGTGCTCCGGCAACCACCGGGGGAGCGGCTCACCGATCTGGAGACCTGGACCGGGGAGAACGGGGTCCTGCATGCGACCGGCGCGCTGTACGACGGCGGCCGGTTCACCGGAACGCCCTTCGCCGGCGTGGTGCTGAAACCTCTCACCGCCGCGGCCCAGCAGGCCCTGGGCGTCGCCTGGACGTTCGGCTCCCTGCTGCTGGTCGTCGCCCTCGGGATCGTCGCGGCCCGCGCCCTGCCCCGGCCGGCCGGCCGTCGGACGGTCCTGCTCGCCGCGCCCGTCGCGATCAGCCTGCTCATGCTGTCGCTGCCGGTCCGCAACGCCCTCCACCTGGGCCAGACCAGCATCCTGCCGGTCCTGCTGGTGCTTCTGGCAGTGTTCGTCGTACGGGAGCACCGGGCGGCGGGCGTCCTCGTCGGCCTCGCGGCAGCCCTCCAGCCGGTGCTGCTGCTCTTCGCCGCCCTGCTCTGGCTGACCGGCCGACGGCAGGCCTCGGTGAGCGCGGGCGCGACCTTCGCGCTCGCCACCGCCGCCGCCTGGGCCGTGGCGCCGAAGGACTCGTGGACGTACTGGGTGCACCACGCCGCGGGCGCCGGGCTGGGCGAGCGCCCGGACAGCCTGGCCAACCAGTCCCTGCACGGGGCGCTGCTCCGGCTCGGGCTCGAAGGCCCCCTGGAGATCGCACTGTTCCTGGCGCTCGCCGCCGTCGTCGTGTTCCTCGGGCTGCGGCGCGCGGTGCGCTACGCCCAGGACGGCCAGCTGCTCCTCGCCGTGGCCGTGACCGGCTGTGTCGTGGTGGCCGTCTCGCCGACCGCATGGCAGCACCAGCTGCTCTGGGTGCTCCTCGCGGTCGTCGGCCGGGTCGGCAGGCGGGCCTCCGACCGGCTGGTGTGGCCGGCGGTCGTGGTCCTGATCGTCACCCTGCCGGGGACGATGCTGCTGCCGAACATCGCGACGCTCTACCCCGTACGCGACAACGTGCTGCTCCTCGCGGCCCTCGGAGCGGCCTGCCTCGCCCCGTTCCTGCCCCGCACCTCGCCGTACTGGCAGCACCCGATCCCCACGGACTACGCGAAGCCGGTGGCGGCGCGCTGGAGACGCGTGCCGCTCCTGCCGTTCTGGCGCCGGGTGCTCAGCCGCCCCAACCTGCTGCTGGAGCTCCTGCTCATCCGGGTCGTCTACTCCGCCTACGCGCAGGTCCGCCTCGCCGCCACCGCGGGCCGCCCCGTAGCCGAGGAGCACGGACGGCAGATCCACGCGATCGAACAGTGGCTGCACATCGACATCGAGCACTGGGTCAACCACACCGTCGTCCAGATCAACTGGCTGCGCGAGTTCTTCGACTACTACTACCTGACCTTCCACTTCATCGTCCCGCTGACGATTCTCGGCGTGCTGTACGCGCGTCGCCCCGCCGACTACCGCTGGGTCCGCTCCTCCATCGGCTTCGCCACGCTCCTGGCGCTCGTCGGCTTCTGGCTCTACCCGCTGGCCCCGCCCCGGCTCATGCCCGGCCTCGGCTTCATCGACACCGTCCACGGGGTGCAGGACTTCGCCAAGCCCGACTACGGGACGCTGACCACCGTCACCAACCAGTACGCGGCGATGCCGTCACTGCACTTCGGCTGGTCGCTGTGGTGCGGGGTGGTGATCGTGATGCTGGCCCCGAAGATGTGGATGAAGGCACTCGGTCTGCTGCATCCGCTCTTCACCATCGCCGCCATCGTGGCCACCGCCAATCACTGGGTGCTCGACGCGGCCGGTGGCGCGCTGGTCGTCACGCTGGGCTTCGGGCTGACGTACGTGCTCTCGGGGCCGAGGAGGCTGGTGGCCGACGGGAAGCGGGCGACGGTGGAGCCCGCAGAGGCCGTGGTCGCGCCCGAGCGCGTACCAGCGGAGCCCACGGAGCCCGCGGACGCCGAGCCTGAGCGCGTACCCGCGGAGAAGGTCAGCGGCAAGCAGTAGCAGGGCAGGAGGGCAGGAGGGCACGAGGGCACGAGGGCAGGAGGACAGCTACAGGCCGAAGGGGTGCCGGGACGACGTACATCGTCCCGGCACCCCTTCGGCGTGGATCGCCGCGTCCCTACATGGTCCGCCCTCCCGGCCCCGCCCGCCACTCGGGCGGGGCTGTCTCAGGAAGCCGCCGCCGTGGTCACCTGGAGCTGTTTGATGCCGTTGAGCCAGGCCGACCGCAGCCGTCGCGGGTCCTCCAGCAGCCGCAGATCGGGCAGTACGTCGGCGATCGCGTTGAAGATCAGGTCGATCTCCATCACGGCCAGCGACTTGCCCAGGCAGAAGTGCGGGCCGCCTCCGCCGAACCCGAGGTGCGGGTTGGGGTCGCGGGTGATGTCGAAGGCCTCCGGGGAGTCGAACACCTCGGGGTCGTTGTTGGCGGAGGAGTAGAACAGCCCGACGCGTTCGCCCTTCCTGATCCGCCGGCCGCCCAGCTCCACGTCCTGGGTGGCGGTCCGCTGGAAGGCCACCACCGGGGTGGCCCAGCGCACGATCTCCTCGGCCGTCGTCGTCGGGCGCTCCCTCTTGTACAGCTCCCACTGTTCGGGATGGGTGAGGAAGGCGTGCATACCGTGGCTGATCGCGTTACGGGTCGTCTCGTTCCCCGCCACCGCCAGCAGGATCACGAAGAACCCGAACTCGTCGGACGACAGGTTCCCCTCGCCCTCCGCCGCGACCAGCTGGCTGACGATGTCCTTCGCCGGGCACTCCTTGCGGGCCGCCGCCAGGTTCATCGAGTACGCCACGATCTCCATGGCCGCCTCGGCGCCGATCTCCTCGGTGATCGCGTACTCGGGGTCGTCGTACGCGGCCATCTTGTTGGACCAGTCGAAGATCTTGGTCCTGTCCTCCTGCGGTACGCCGATGAGTTCGGCGATGGCCTGGAGCGGGAGTTCCACCGCGATGTCGGTGACGAAGTCGAAGGAGCCGTCGGTGTCGGCCGAGGCGAGGGCCGTCTCCACGATGCTGCGGGCCCGGGTGCGCAGGGCCGACTCCAGGGAGCGCACCGCGCGCGGGGTGAAGCCGCGCTGGACGATCTGGCGGACCCGAGTGTGTTCGGGCGGGTCCATGTTCAGCATGATCAGCTTCTGAACCTCGATCTGGTCGCGGCTGATCGTCTCGTTGAAGCGGATGACGGCGGTGTTGGTGTTCGAGGAGAACAACTCCGGGTGCGTGGAGACGTACTTGACGTCCGCGTGGCGGGTCACGGCCCAGTAGCCCTCGTCGCCGAACCCCGAGATGTTGGCGGGCTGGGTGCACCACCAGACCGGTGCCGTCTGCCGCATGAGGGCGAACTCGGGGTGCGGAACGCGGGCTTGGAGGAGGTCGGGGTCGGTGAAGTCGAACCCGTCGGGCAGATGGGGGCAGCGCATGGGCACCTCTCCACTCCGGATCTGGCGGCGAACCGTTCGGGGAGCCGTCCGGCATCCTGACGACCCATCAGAAGTTGCCCGCAAGGTAGTAACGAGTTCTACAAGTGGCAAGGGTCGTGGCCGGATCTGTTGCCCCCGGTGCCCGTGCGGGGGTTTCCGGTGGCGGCGCGGGCGCCTCTGCCGCCGGTGCCGCGCCCGTCGGCTCACCGGGGGGCGCGCGCGTGGTGTGTGCGCGCCCCTTGCGCGGCAGGGCCGCCGTCACGAGACTGCTTGCAGAACTAGAACGCGTACTAGTTCCTTCCGTGGGCGCCGGGAAGCCCCAGCGGAAGCGTGAGGAGAGGACGAGCTCATGGCCGCGGAACCCGTCATCGTCGAAGCCGTACGCACCCCCATCGGCAGGCGCGGGGGCGCACTCGCCAATCTGCACCCCGCCTACCTGTTGGGCGAGACCTACCGTGAACTTCTCGGCCGCACCGGCATCCAGGCCGACTGCGTCGAACAGATCGTCGGTGGCACCGTCACCCACGCCGGGGAGCAGTCCATGAACCCGGCCCGAACCGCCTGGCTGACGGTGGGCCTGCCGTACGAGACCGCCGCCACCACCGTGGACTGCCAGTGCGGCTCCTCGCAGCAGGCGTCCCACATGGTCGCCAACATGGTGGCCGCCGGGGTCATCGACGTGGGCATCAGCTGCGGCGTGGAGGCGATGTCCCGGGTCCCGCTGGGCAGCGGCTCCAAGCACGGCCCGGGCAAGCCCTGGCCCGACGAGTGGAACGTCGACCTGCCCAATCAGTTCGAGGCCGCCGAGCGCATCGCCCGTAAGCGCGGCCTGACCCGGGAGCGGGTCGACGCGCTCGGCCTGCTCTCCCAGCAGCGGGCCGCGGCCGCCTGGGCCGAGGAGCGCTTCAAGCGCGAGACGTACGCCGTCCAGGTGCCGACCACCGAGGAGGAACAGGCGGCCGGGCAGGGCATGTGGCGGCTCGTCGACCGGGACGAGGGACTGCGGGACACCTCGATGGAGGCGCTCGCCGGGCTGAAGACCGTCATGCCGAGCGCGATCCACACCGCGGGCAACTCCTCGCAGATATCGGACGGGGCCGCGGCCATCCTGTGGTCCTCGAAGCGGATGGCGCGGGCCCTGAAGCTCAGGCCCCGGGCCCGGATCGTGGCCCAGGCGCTGGTCGGCTCCGACCCGCACTACCACCTCGACGGTCCGATCGACGCGACCCGGGCGGTGCTCGGCAGGGCCGGGATGTCGCTGCGGGACATCGACCTCGTCGAGATCAACGAGGCGTTCGCGTCGGTGGTGCTGAGCTGGGCGCAGGAGTTCGAGGCGGACCTCGACGGCCTGGAGAAGGTCAACGTCAACGGCGGCGCGATCGCCCTCGGCCATCCGGTCGGCGCCACGGGGGCCCGGCTGATCACCACGGCCCTGCACGAACTGGAACGCCGCGACAAGGAGTTCGCCCTCATCACGATGTGCGCGGGCGGCGCGCTGGCGACGGGAACGATCATCCAGCGGCTGTGACCCCGTCTGCGGCCGGTACCGGACGAGCCCCGGGGGCCATCACCCCCCGGGCTCCCCGAACGCGCCGCGCGCGTCGAACGCCGCCCGCCGGGTCGCCCGGCGCAGCGCCCTCAGCAGGGTCGGTCCGACCGTGAGGGTCAGGACGACGGTCAGCGCCGCCCGTCCCAGGTCCCAGCCGAGCGAGGTCGCCGCGCAGTAGGCGAGGAAGCGCACCAGGTTCTCGTGCAGCGGGTCCCCCGCGACGAACGAGACGCCCGAACCCAGCCCGGCGATGAGCGGCCAGCCCTGGAGGTTCATCACCGTGCCGTACGCGAACGCCGCCACCCAGCCGTAGCCGGCCAGCATCGCCAGCTCCGCCCGCCCGCGCAGCCGGTCGGGCCCCAGCAGCAGGCCCGCGCCCATCGTGAACCAGCCCATCGCCAGCATCTGGAACGGCATCCACGGACCCACCCCGCCCGTCAGCAGCGCCGAGGCGAACATGGTCACCGAGCCGAGGACGAAGCCGAACCCGGGACCCAGCACCCGGCCGCTCAACACCATCAGGAAGAACATCGGCTCCAGGCCCGCCGTCCCCGCCCCCAGCGGGCGCAGCGCCGCCCCCACCGCGGCCAGCACGCCGAGCATCGCGACCGCCTTCGCGTCCATCCCCGACTCGGAGATCGTCGCCACCACCACCGCGACCAGCAGCGGCAGCAACGCAGCGAACAGCCACGGCGCGTCGCCGGCGTGCGCGAGCCCGGACCCGGCGTCCGCCAGCAGCGGCCACCCGAAGGCGACCACGCCGACGGCCCCGATCAGCACCAGCGCGGCCACCGACTTCGGCCCGAGCCGCACGGGCCGGGCCATGGGCTCCCGTACGGCCCGCCCGCGTTCCACCCGCTCCCGTACGCTCATCGCGCGCCCCGCTTCCGTACGCCCAGCCCCGCGCCGGGCCGTGGTGCCCGCTCCCGTACTCCCGTGGTTCCGCTCACGCGCCCGCCTCCAGCGCCCCGCGCACCTGGGACACGGTCAGCCACTCCTGCGGGGCCAGGATCTTCGCCGTCTGCGGGGCGAACGCGGGGGAGGAGACCACCACCCGCCCGGTCGGGCCGTCCGCGACGACCTCCCCGTCGGCGAGGATCACCACCCGGTGCGCCAGCTCCGCCGCCAGCTCCACATCGTGCGTGGCCAGGACGATCGCATGGCCCTCGGCGGCCAGGGCGCGCAGGACGCCGACGAGGCGGGCCTTCGCCGCGTAGTCCAGGCCGCGCGTCGGCTCGTCCAGCAGCAACAGCGGCGGGCGGCCGGTCAGTACGAGCGCCAGGGCGAGCGCGAGCCGCTGGCCCTCGGACAGGTCCCGGGGGTGGGTGCCGTCCCCGACCCCGGGCAGCAGCTCCGACACCAGCGCCCGGCAGGTGCCCTCCGCCGCGCCCGCGTCCCGGTCGGCCGCCGCGCACTCCGCGGCCACCGTGTCCGCGTACAGCAGATCGCGCGGCTCCTGCGGTACGAGACCGACCCGGCGCACCATCGCCCCCGGGTCCGTCCGGGCCGGGGCGAGCCCGCCGACGCGCACGGCGCCCGAGGTGGGCTCGATCATGCCGACGAGCGCGCCGAGCAGCGTGGACTTCCCGGCCCCGTTGCGGCCCATCAGGGCCACCGTCTCGCCCGGGGCCACGGTGAGTTCCACCCGCCGCAACGCCTCGATCCGGCCGCGCCGCACCCCGAGCCCCTCGACCCGGGTGACCGGATCGACGGCGGGGGCGGCGGACCGGTCGGACACGCGGGGGCCGCCCGTCCGGCCCCGGCCCAGCAGCCGGGCGAGCCGTCCGGGCCCGGGCCGCTCCGGAGCGACCGGCCGCGCAGGCTCCGGCACCGGTGC
>NZ_NWVL01000141.1 GCF_002382885.1 Streptomyces sp. WZ.A104 | reverse complement strand
CGATCGCCACGGCGGCCAGGTCGGCCGCCGTGGTCCACAGCTCGACCGGGTCCGCGGCCCGGTGCCCGCCGTCGAGCGCCCGCCCGGCGGCGTCGTGGCCCGCGCGCGCCGCCCGGGCGCCGGTCCTGCCGTTCGTACGGGGCGAGGGCCCGCCGAACCAGCTGTCGTCCAGGCCGAGGGGCCCGAGCACCAGGCGCCGCAGCAGCGGCCCGAACGCCTCGCCCGTGGCGTCCTCCAGCAGCGCGGCCAGCGGGGCCATGCCCGCCTCCACCCGGCGGCGACCCAGCAGATCCCCCAGGGGGACGGGCGCGCCCCCGGCCCGGCCTGCCTCCGCGTGCAGCGGCAGCACCCCTTCGTCCACCAGCCGCAGCGCCCCCAGGGCGGCGACCTGAAGGCCCAGCTCCCCCGCCGGAAACGCGGTGCGCGGGGTGATCCGCCGCCCCTCCCCGTCAGTGCCCGCGGCCTCGACGGCGACCGGGCGTCCGCCGCCCCCCAGCACGGCGACGCAGGCGCCCGGCACCCGGTGCTCCTCGATCAACCCGGCGAGGCCGAGCCCGGGTTGCCGCCCGCCGGGCAGGATGCGGGGCCCGGGGGAGGCGGCCGGGCTCTCCACCGGAGCGCCGGGCAGAGCCGCGCGCACCACGTGCCCGGCGGCGTCGCGCGGCATCTCGTCGAGGAGGGTGAGGCTCCCGGGCACCAGGTGCCGGGGCAGCCGCCGCCCGCAATGGGCCGCCAGCGCCGCCGCCTCCAGGCCCTGCGCGCCGGGGCGCGGCACCACATAGGCGGCGAGGGCGTCCTCTCCCGAGGCCCCCCTTACCGGGACGACGACGGCCTCGCCGACGCTCGGGTGGTCGTGCAGCACCTCCTCGGTCTCCGCCGGGTCGGCCCGGTGACCGCACAGCCACAGCTGCCGGTCGGCACGGCCGAGCAGCCGCACCTCGCCCGCAGCGGTCCGGAGGGCCAGCTCCCCGGTGCGGTGCATCCGTGTCCCCGCAGGCCCGTAGGGGTCGGGGACGAACCGCTGGGCCGTCAGCGCGGCACGGCCCGCATAGCCGCGGGCGACGCCCGGACCGGCGACGTACAGCTCACCCACCCCACCGTCCGGGACCGGCAGCCAGGCCTGGTCCAGCACCCGCAGCGCTTCGCCGGCCCAGGACCGGGCGGGCGGCAGGAGGGGGCCGTACGACGTCTCGGCCACCCCCTGGACGGAACGCAGTCGGCCGGGGCCGAGCCGCTCGGCTAGCCGCGCCGTCGCACCCGCCGACCCCCCGCCCACGACGACGAACCGGGAGGCGAGCGACCCGCTCGCGGCTTCGCCCAACTGACACACAAGAAGCCGCCACTGACTGTCAGTCACCGCCAGGAAGGAGAACGGGCCGGCTTCCGCGAGCCACTCCCCCAGCTCCGCCAGGTCCAGATCCCGCGGCGCGAACAGCACCCGCTGACCGGCGCACAGCGGGGCCCACAGGCCCATCGCCGCCGACTCCAGGGCCACCGAGGTGAACACCGCCGTCCCTCCTCCACCCGAACCGGCCAACTCCCGCACAACACAGTCGATATGGTGCGCCAGACCGCGATGGGTGACCGCCACGGCAAGGGGGCGCCCGGCCGTCCCGGGCACCGGCGTCACATACGCCACGTCCTCCGGGTCGGGCGTCCCGGCGAATGGCTCGTCGGAGCACCGGGCAAGGGCGGCGCAGACCTCGGGGTCGTCCACATACCGGACCGGCCCCCGGAACTCCGTCGGCCCGTGGGCGACTTCGGTCACGAGGAACCGGGCCCCCGCGCCGGCGAGCAGCGCGCGCAGCCGGGCCACCGGGAAGTCCGGGTCCAGCGGCAGACACCCGGCGCCCGCCTTCCAGACGCCGAGGGTGACCGCGTGCAGCTCGGCCCCCCGCCCGAGCAGCACCCCCACCAGCGTGCCGCGCCCCACGCCCAGGGAGCTCAGATACCGGGCCCAGCGGTTCCCCGCCGCGTCGAGCCCCTCGAAGGACAGCGCGAACCCCTCGCCCTGCACGGCCACCTCCCCCGGCACCCGGCGCGCCTGGTCCCCGACGACACCCGCGACACCGACGCCCCCCGCGCTCACCCCCGCCGCCGTCCGACGGCGCAGCCCCGTCGGACGCAGATCGGTCCACACCTGCTGGACCCGGGCCAGACACCGCTCCCGCGACCCTCTGGTCCCCTCGGCCCGCCAGCCCGCGGGCAGTTCACGCTCCGCCCACCAGATCGAGAACTGGCCCTCGCCATTGAGCACGACGCGCCACTCCGGGGGGACGACGCTCTGTCGTTCGGACAAGGCTGCTCCTGTTCGGGTCCATGGACCTCCCCGGATCGGAAGGGTCGGGCCCACCTTGCCGTCGCGGCCCATACCTGACCTATACGGCCTCCCCGTGCAGCCCCGGCACCCCACTCCCTGCAGCTCAGCGGCGTCAGCCAAGAGATCGCCAACCACCGGCAGAGGATCACGGGCTCTACTGCTTCAGCGACGCCGGGCCCGGCACTCGTGCACCTGCACGTTCTGTCAGGAATCAGGAATACGACACCTGCCAAGAAGGAGCACACCCCCATGAACGGCTTCTCGACGCGACGCTTCACCTTCACCGCGATCGCCGCCACCGGCGCGCTCGCGGCGTCCCTGTCCCTGGCCGGTTCGGCGGTCGCCGTCGCCCCGGCGTCGGCGACCGCCTCGTACAACTGCGACGCCGCGGGCAGCGGCACCATCACGCTCACCGCGGCCGACTCGGGCAGCGGCAAGACGGTGCGGATCGACTCCACGGACATCCGCACGCAGTTCCCGCTCGCGGCGGACACCGTGACCACCACGCTGAAGTTGCAGAAGACCTCGGGCGGCGCGACGAGCGAGGTACGGTTCTCGGGCACCGTGCACGACGCGGCGACCACGGGCGACCCGCTGTCCTTCGGCCCGCTCCCCCTCTCCGCCGGTTCCCTGGCCGCCGGTGACACCACCGATTCGGTGGCGCTCACGGGCACGCCGAGCGCGAGCAACTGGTCCGTGAAGTTCGACGTGACCAACCCCGCGGGAACCTTCACCTCCTACTGCACCGCCACCAGCAACCAGTCGGCCGCCTTCACCTGGTAGCCCACGGTCACACCGCGTCCCCGGAAGCCCGTGCTTCCGGGGACGCGGCGTTTCCCGGCCCCCGCCCGGCAGCGGCGGGCAGCGGAGGCGCGGTCCCGCCTCTGCCCGCGCCGCCGAACGGCATCAGGTGCAGCATGGAAGGGGGGCCACCACCCACCATTGGAGGTGCGCAGGTCATGGGAACGTACATGGATGTCCACCGCGGCATGAAGGGCATCACATCCGAGCAGTTGAAGGAGGCCCACGCGGCGGACACCGCGATCGAGAAGGAAGAGGGCGTTCACTTCGAACGGGCCTGGGCGGACCCGGAGTCGGGCACGGTCTACTGCCTGTCCACCGCCCCCTCCGCGGAAGCCGTCCAGCGCATCCACGAGCGCGCGGGCCACACGGCCGACGAGATCCACGCGGTGCCGCTGGCCGTGTGAGACACGGCCTGGTCGCTGGCCGCGTGAGACACGGCCTGGTCGCGGCCGTGGGATACGGCCTGGCCGCGACCGGCGCCGCAATGACGTACTCGCGACCGGCACCGCTATGACCTGGTCGCCACCGGTTCCTCCGCGGCCTCCTCGTGGCTGCCGGAGTCCGGACCGTCCGCCGCCTGCTTGGGGAGCCAGCGCAGCGCGGCCGTTCCGAGCGCGGCATGCAGCAGGCCCGCCACCACCACGACGACGTGCAGGCCGGTGACGAACGCGCTCTTCGCGTCCTGGATCGCGGACGGGAGCAGGGAGGGCAGCTGAAGGGTCTCGTCGAGCGTGGGGGCGAGGTCCGGGCCCTGGAGACGGAAGAGCAGCGCGGCGAGCGAGCCGAGGAGCGCGATACCGAGGGCGTTGCCGATCTCGTTGCTGGTCTCGGCGATCGCGCCGGCCGAGCCCGCCCGCTCCGCGGGGACCGCGCCGACCGCGGTGTCCGCGACGACGGCGAAGGAGATGCCGTATCCCAGTCCGGCGATCACGGTCGAGGCGATGTACCAGCCGATCCCGGCGGTGACCGTGGTGGGAAGCAGCAGCAGCAGGCCGCCCGCGATCGAGAAGTGGCAGACGAGGAGCGCGGCCCGCTTGCCGATGCGTTCGACGACGGTGGGCGTGACGATGCACGAGAGGGTGAGGGCCACCGCGCCCGGGAGCGCCAGGAGTGCCGCGTTCAGGACGCTCAGGCCCAGTACGGACTGGAGGTAGATGCCGGACAGATAGGCCGCCGCCGACCAGGCGGCCAGGGGCAGCAGGCCCGTGATGATGGCGATGCTGAAGACGCGGTCGCGGAAGAGGGAGAAGTCGATCAGGGGGGTTTCGAGGTGCCGTTGGCGCAGGCCGAAGAAGGTCAGTACGGCGATGCCGAGGATCATCGTGGTGATCGGCAGGGCCGAGATGCCGTCGGCGGCCAGGTGCTTGATGCCGTAGATCGTGAGCAGCAGGCCTCCGGCGGAGGTCACGACGCTGAGCGGGTCGACGCGGCCCGTCCCGCCCGCCCTGACCTCGCCGAGGAGGACCGGCGCGAACACCAGGAACACCACGATGACGGGGAGGTTGACGAGGAAGACCGAGCCCCACCAGAACGACCCGAGGAGGGCGCCGCCGACGACCGGGCCGATGGCGAATCCGGCCGCGAAGGCCGCGGCGAAGATGCCGATGGCCTGCGCCCGGCGCCGGGGGTCCGGGAAGAGTTCGCTCAGCACGGCCAGCGCCGAGGGCAGCAGGGTCGCGCCGGCCACGCCCATCAGCGCCCGGCAGGCGATGAGGAGTTCGGGGGTCGGTGCGAACGCGGCCCCGGCGGAGCCGAGGCCGAACACGGTCGCGCCGATCATCAGGAGCTTCAGCCGCCCGTAGCGGTCGCCGATGCTGCCGAAGGCGACCAGCAGTGAGCCGACGGCGAAGCCGTAGATGTCCAGGATCCACAGCGCCTGGTCGGCGGTGGGCGAGAGGGCCTGGCTGATCCGGGGCATCGCCAGGAACAGGATCGATCCGTCCATGGAGACGAGGAGGACCGGGCCGAGGACCACCGCGAGCCCGAGCCAGGCCCGCAGTCCGGGTGCGTTGTGCGCATGCTGTTGAGTCATGGTGCCGAGGCTCGGCCACGGCGCGGCCGACAGCCATCCCTGTGGTGTGGGTACACCCGACAGGTACACCCACAGGGCTGGCGGGCGCTCTACGCTCGGATGCATGGAGAGCCTCGGAACGTTCCTGAAGAGCCGCCGTGACCGGGTCACTCCGGCTGAGATCGGTCTGCTGACCTACGGCACCTCCCGCCGGGTCCCCGGTCTCAGACGGGAGGAGCTGGCCCAGCTCGCGGGGGTGAGCGCGGGGTACTACACGCGCCTGGAGCAGGGGCAGGCGGAGACCGCGTCCGAGCAGGTGCTCGACGCGCTCGCCCGGGTGCTCCGGCTCGATCAGGTGGAGACCGTACATCTGCACAACCTCGCCCGGCAGTCGGTGAAGCCCGGTCTGGGCGAACCGCCCCGCGAGGAGCCCCACGCGCGGGTTCTGACCCTCCTGGAGTCCCTGGGCGAGGCCACCCCCGCGGTGGTGCTCGGCAGACGGGGCGACGTCCTCGCGTGGAACCGCACCGGGCACGCGCTGGTCGCCGAGCACATCCCCTACGAGGCGCCGCGGAATCCGGCGGAGCGTCCGTCGATCCCGCGGATGTTCTTCCTCGACCCGCACACCCGCGGCATGTACCGCAACTGGCCGGATCTGGCCAAGGTCCACGTCGCCTATCTGCGTCTCACCGCCGGCCGCTATCCCACGGACGCCCGGCTCGCCGGACTCATCGGCGAACTCACCATGAACAGCCCCGACTTCGGTGCGATGTGGGCGACGGGTGACGTCTCCGACTGCACGACGGGGGCCATGCATCTGCAACATCCCACCGTCGGCGCGGTGAGCGTGGACTACCAGGTGTGGCTCCAGCCCGACAGCCCCGACCACCGCGTCGAGATCTACACCCCCAACGACGCGACCTCCGCGGACGCGTTGCGCGTGCTGAACCAGCAGAGCGGGGGCGACGAGCCCGAGTCGGTGACCGTACGCGCCGAGCGGCACTGAAAGGCCCGCGCCCGCCCCTGGCGTACTCGGAACACGTACGCCGGGGGCGGGTCGCGGGCCCCACGTTCTGTCGCGGGTTCCACACCCTGTCGCAGGTCCCACGTCCTCAGGACACGGTCTGCTCCTGCCGGTCCGGGGCCCCGGCCGTCGTGTCCCGGTCCTCGCGCGGCAGCCAGCGCACCGCGAGAACGCCGAGCGCGAGCGTGAGCGCGGCCGCGACGCCGATCGCCGCGTGCAGTCCGGTGACGAAGGCGTCCTTGGCCTGGGCGGCCGTCTCGTCGGACAGCCCCGGCGTGGACAGCGTCGTGTCGAGGGTGCCCGCCGTACCGGGGCCGAGGAAGCGGAAGAAGAACGCGGCGAGCGAGCCGAGCAGGGAGATGCCGAGCGCGCCGCCCAGCTCGTTGCTCATCTCCGCGATCGCCCCGGCCGAACCGGCCCGCTCGGCGGGCACCGCCGCGACGGCGGTCTCCGCGACCAGGCTGAAGGAGAGCCCGTAGCCGACGCCCGCGATGACGGTCGAGGCGATGTACAGCGCCGCACCGGCGGAGGTGCCGGTGAACATCAGCAGCAGGAGCCCGGTGCCGATGAAGAAGTGCGAGGCGATCAGCGAGGCCCGCTTGCCGATCCGGTCGACGACACCCGCCGTGCCGATGCAGGCCACGGTGAGCACGGCCGCGCCGGGCAGGGCGAGGAACGCCGCGGTGAGCACCGTGAAGCCGAGCACCGACTGAAGGTAGACACCGCTGAGGTACCCGGCCGCGGCCCAGGCCACCAGGGAGAGGAGCCCGGTCAGTACGGCGACGGTGAAGACCCGGTCACGGAAGAGGCCGAGGTCGAGCAGCGGCTCCTCCAGCGTGAACTGCCTGCGCACGAACCAGACCAGGATGGCCACACCCAGCACGCCGATGGCGAGCTGCTCCAGCGAGAACCCCTCGGCCGCTGCGGCCTTGACGGAGTAGACGGCGAGCAGGATGCCGACCGCGGACTGCACCACGCTCAGCGCGTCCACCCGGCCGGGCCGGGCCTCCCGGACCTCCTTGAGGAGCTTCGGGGCGAAGGCCAGGAAGACCACCACGACGGGGAGG
>NZ_NWVL01000140.1 GCF_002382885.1 Streptomyces sp. WZ.A104 | reverse complement strand
CGACGCGGGCACCCGCCACCGGCTCACCGGTACGCCCGCCGCCCCGCCGCCCGCCGCCGCGGCGGCCCGGGGCACGCTGGGCCGCCCGGACCGCACCGGCCGTCCCGGCGCACCCACCGATCTGACCGAGGACCCCGAGGTCTGGCGGCGGCGCGGGCGGGCCACCGGCGGTGTGCTCGGCGAGTGAGCTGACAGCACCCCCCAGGGGGGTGTCTCGACCCGTGACGGACGACGCCCGACAGGAGTAGACCGGTGAGCGACGAAGGCGATCTGGAGTACCTGCCCGAAGAGTTCCGGACCAGCGCCCGGCACAACCGCGAGGCCGCCGACGGCGCGGACAGCCTGTCCCGCCGCCTGGCCAACACCACGGCCACGTCCGGCGAGTTCGGCGGTACCCGCGCCGCCTCCTACACGGCGGGCCTCAACCAAGGCACCACCGACCGCACCCGGCGCACCCGCCGGGCCCAGGAGGACCGCGACGTCATCGGCCACGGCGGCGCGACGACGGCGGACCTCGGCGAGGACACCGACATCCGGGCCCGTACGGCGCTGCAGACTCCCGCTGACGCGGCTGTGGTGCGGGCGGTCGCGGACGGCATGTAGCCGACCCCGGCCCCCACGCCTCCTCTTCCCACTCTCCTCCCACGCTCAGGAAAAGCCGTGTCTGGATTCACCATCACCCGCGCCATGCTCGTCGAGGCGGCGGGCTGCGACCCCTACGAGCTGCGGACGGATTTCAAGAAGGACACGGACCCCGAGGCGGTCGACGCCCTGGCGTCGATCTTCAAGAACGGCGCCGAGGAGGCCGCCGAGACCGGCTCGGTGTCCCAGTACGCCTCCGACCTGGAGCAACGGGCGGGCACCCGGGGCTCCAACGCCATCTACGAGGACGGCGCAGCCCACCTGGAGCAGACCTACGACGACCTCGGCGAGGCCGGGCTGCGCGTTGTCTCCACCACTCTTGGCGAGATCAAGGAGGAGATGGAGGCCACCCGCACGTACGTGGACGACTCCATCGTCGGGGAGATGGGTCTTGAGTACTGGCGGGAGTGGTACGCGGGGCAGGCGAACGAGGAGATCGAGTCCCTTGAGGACGACCTGAACAGCCTCGGCCCCGAAACCCGTTACTCGTGGTCCGGGCACGGCGAGAGCCACACCAGCGAGGTGGAGGACTTCCCCCGCGCCAATGTCCGCTCCATCATCGAGAACGCCTACACCGATCGGGCCGGGAAGTACGGCGCCGACGTGTACGACCGGATGACGGACGAACTCGACGACTACTACGGCTTCCTGAGCAACCGCGAGGACCGGTTGGCCGAGGACGGCTATGACACCGGCAGCACACCGCTGGACCTGTGGTACTCGGAGGGCAGGGCGGAGTACGAGGGGGAGCAGCTCGCGCTGGAGCTGGAGAGGGAGAACCCCGATCCGGCCGCCGTGGCCCGCTACACCCAGGGTCTGGAGGACGCCATGGGCGGCGTCCTGGACGAGAACGGCGAGATGGCCGTCGACCCCGAGCAGCTCACGGAGGAGCAGCTCGCCTACCTGACCGGCTTCTACGACTCCCTGGGTTCGGAGGGCCTGGCGGCGCTCGGCGAGCTGGAGTCCGATCCGAACCGCGACGGCCCCGCCGCGGCCGAGGCCATCCAGACGGCTCAGCGCGCCGCCGCCAACGGCATCAACGTCATGACCAACCCCGAGGTCGGCGGCCTCGACACCCACCAGCCGTCGCACTTCGACCGGCTTCCCGAGCCGATCGCCGCCATGGTCCGGGATCCGGACGACATCGTGAACAAGCCGTTCGAGGAACAGATCGAGCACTACCGGCTCTTCGACGGCTTCGGCGACCTGATGGGGAACGCCACGGCACGGGCGGGCACCGGCTTCAGCCAGGACCTGGCGTACGCCGCCCTGTGGGCCGAGAACGGGGTCGACCTGGTCAGCAGCCAGGCCGGGGCCGGGGACCTGGAGATGTCGGGTGCGAGCGCGGCCCTGCGCTCGGTGGCCCTGAACGATGTGGCCTCCGCAACCCTCATCAACGATGACTACTTCCGAGAGTGGATGCTGAGCGCCAGCTGGGAGGACCCCGGCGCGGCGGGCGACCTCATCCGCTCCGCGACCCTGCCCGCCGAGGGCGATGACCCCAGGGGCGACCAGCGGCGTGCCGCCTTCAACCTGCTCGAATCCATTGCCCGGGGACAGGACACCCTGTCGTCGCTGTCGGACCTGGAGGGCAATCCCTACGGGGCGGCCACCGCGGACATGCAGGCCGCAGTCAAGGACGTGTCGCTCGGCTACCTCGACTACCTCACAGAGGTGTCGGGCCGCCAGAACGGCGACAGCTCCCTGACCTACAGCTACTTCGACGAGGAGGGGAACCAGTTCCGGCTCAGCGCCGACCACCGGCACGAACTCTTCATGTACCTCGGCAAGTCGGAACAGAGTGTGCTCAACCAGTGGGAGACGGGCCTGGAGACCTACTACACCGTACGGGCGGCGGACGCCTTCGGCGAGGGATCTAGCGAGTCCGACCGTCAACGGATCCTCGGCAACCTCGGCGCCCTGGACGGTGCGGTCGCCGGTGCGTACGACCAGATCGTCGTGGACGTCCAGGACGACGAGGACAAGGCGGCCGAGCAGCGCGCGAAGCAGCGGCTCGCGGCGGCGACGGCGATCACCGGCGTGGGTGCCGCCGTGGCCACCGGGGGTGTCGCGACCACCAGTTGGGGTCTCGCCGCCGCAGGGGTGGGCGCCGCCGGATCGCTGGCCCAGAACAACCCCGAGGCCCCCGCGCTCGCGGCCGACCTGAACTACGACAGCGCCGTCGTCGGCGACTGGTCGCTGCGCAGGACGGTGGCCGAAGCGGCCATCGGAGCCGGGTACGGCTCCGAGGAACTGGCCGACTACTACAACGGCCGGTCCATCGACGAGGCCGACGGTGAAGGGAACCCGGCCATGGTGGACATCAACCACTCGGATCTCCAGGACGTCCTCGACACCGTCGAGGCGACCTACACCGATTCCGCCGGGAAACTCGGCGAGGCGTACTCGTCCAACCGCCGGGCCTCCGGGACGTCCTGACCCATGACCACCACGCCCGGCCCCACCGCCGCCTTCCGCCGCCCCGCCCGCGCCCAGCAGCCCAGCCTGCCGTCCGGCGACGTCGTCCTCAAGGCGCCGCCGCAACTCCCGCAGCCCGACCAGAACAACAACGTCTGGCTCACCGCCCTGCCCGCACTGTCCGGGCTCGGGTCCGTCCTCTACATGCTGACCATGGGGCGCGGGCCGATCGGGTACATCGTCGGCACGATGTTCCTCGTCTCCTCCGTGGCCATGGTCGTCGGCTCGCTCATGCGGCAGCGCGGCCAGACCAAGGGACAGGCGCAGAACCAGCGGCGGGACTACCTCCGCTATCTGGAGCGGACCCGGTCCGAGGTGCGGCGCACCGCGCTGGCCCAGCGCACGGCTCTGCTGTGGGGCGCTCCCGCCCCCGGCACGCTGTGGGGGATCGTGGCAGGGCGACGGCTGTGGGAGAGGCGCGCGGGGGACGAGGACTTCGGGGTCGTCCGGATCGGTACCGGCGCCCGCTATCTGGCCACCCCGCTCGTGCCCGGTGAGTCCGCCCCGGTCGAGGACCTGGACCCGGTCGCGGCCGTCGCGCTCAAGCGGTTCGTCAACACGCACTCCGTCGTACCGGAGCTGCCGGTGCAACTGGCGCTGCGCCGCTTCGCCTGCCTGTCCCTGGAGGGCGAGGCCGAGGAGGCCCGGGCCCTGGCGCGGGCCGTCGTCGCGCAGGCCGTCACCTTCCACGCCCCGCGCGACCTGCGGGTGCTGGTGTGCACCGCGGAGCCGGAGGGCGCTGACTGGAGCTGGGTCAAGTGGCTGCCGCACGCCCAGCACCCGGAGGACGTGGACCACGCCGGGCCGGTGCGGCTCGTGCACACCTCGCTGGCCGGTCTTGAGGACCTGCTGGGCGCCGAACTCGCCCGACGCACCCGCTTCCATCGCGACGCCGAACCCGATCCGGACCTGCCGCACCTGCTCGTCGTGCTCGACGGTGGACTGGCCCTGGGGGCGGAGGCCCTGATCGACGCGGACGGCCTGCACGGCACCACCGTCCTGGACCTCTCAGGGCGGGCCGCGCCGCTCGGGGACGCCCATGGACTGGCCCTGACGGCCGCGGACGGCGTCCTGCGGGTGCGCAGCGGTGAGGCGTACGACGAACTCGGCGCGGCGGACGCGCTCTCCGTCGCCGAGGCCGAGGCGCTGGCCCAGCAGCTCGCCGCGTTCCGGCTGGACGCCAAGACCGTACAGACCGAGGACCTGGACACCGCGGACACCACCCTGCCCGGCCTCATCGGCGTACGGGACGCGGGCCGGCTCGACCTGGCCGAGCTGTGGCGGCCGCGGCCCCTGCGGGACCGGCTGCGGGTTCCCATCGGCCTGGCCGCCGACGGGGGCGTCCTCGACCTGGACATCAAGGAGTCGGCGCAGAACGGCATGGGGCCGCACGGGCTCCTCGTCGGCGCCACCGGTTCCGGCAAGTCCGAGCTGCTGCGCACCCTCGTCCTCGCCATGGCGGCCACCCACTCGCCCGATCAGCTCAACCTCGTCCTGGTCGACTTCAAGGGCGGCGCTACCTTCGCCGGGATGGCCGAGCTGCCGCATGTGGCCGCCGTCATCACCAACCTGGAGGACGACCTCACCCTCGTCGACCGCATGCAGGAGGTCATGGCGGGGGAGATGAACCGGCGCCAGGAGGTTCTGCGGGACGCCGGAAACCTGGTCTCCGTGCGCGACTACGAACGGGCCCGTCAGCGGGGAGCCGATCTTCCGCCCCTGCCCAGCCTGTTCATCGTCGTCGACGAGTTCTCCGAACTCCTCGCCCAGAAACCGGATTTCGCCGAACTGTTCGTGCAGATCGGCCGGCTCGGCCGGTCGCTCGGACTCCATCTCCTGCTCGCCTCACAGCGGTTGGACGAGGGGCGGCTGCGCGGCCTGGAGGCGCATCTGTCGTACCGGATCGGTCTGCGTACCTTCTCCGAGCAGGAGAGCCGCGCCGCGATCGGCGTCACCGACGCCCACCACCTGCCGAGCGCCCCGGGCCACGGCTATCTGCGGACCGACATGACGAGCCTCAAGCGCTTCCGGGCCGCCTACGTCTCCGGCGCCTACCGCACGGCGGGCGAGGGCAGCCCGCTCGTCCTGGGCGGCCCGGTGGATGTCCGGCCCTTCCCCGCCGGACATCTGCCCGTGCCGGCGGAGCTGCGGGAGCCCGCCGCCCCCGAACCGGTCCTGGCGGAGGACGAGTTCGGGCAGGAGGAGGATCTGTCGACGACCGTGCTCGCGGTGATGACCGAGCAGATGGTGGGCCGCGGCCCCCAGGCCCACCAGGTGTGGCAGCCGCCGCTGGACGAGCCCGACAGTCTGGACGCCCTCTGCCCGGACCTGGCCGTCCGCGAGGGCCGGGGACTGGGCACGGCACCCGGCAGGCCGGTCATGGAGGCCGTCATCGGCACCGTCGACAAGCCCTACCACCAGCGCCGCGAACCGTACGCGCTGGACCTGTCGGGCGCGGGCGGGCACGTCGCCGTCGTCGGCGGACCGCGCAGCGGCAAGTCCACGGTCGTGCGCAGCCTCATCGCCTCGCTCGCCCTGCGCCACACCCCCGTCGAGGCGCAGTTCTTCTGCCTCGACTTCTCCGGCACCCTCTTCGCCCTCGGCGGCCTGCCGCACATCGGCGGAGTGGCGAGCCGACTGGACCCCGAGGCGGTCAACCGAACGGTCGCGGAGGTGCTGGAGGTCCTCGAACAGCGCGAACTGCGCTTCCGGGAACTGGGCGTGGACGCCATGGCCGACTACCGCAGACTGCGCGCCGAGGGCCGGGCCGACGACGCGTTCGGTGACGTCTTCCTCGTCATCGACGGCTGGCAGGTGCTCCGGCAGCACTTCCCCGACCTGGAGACGACGCTGATGGGCGTCGCCGGACGGATGCTGACCTTCGGCATCCACCTCGTGGTGACCGGCAACCGCTGGATGGACCTGCGCCTCGGCATGCGGGACCTCATCGGCACCAAGATCGAGCTGAAGCTGGGCGACGCGCTGGACTCGGAGGTCGACCGCAAGCTCCAGCGCGCCGTCCCCGCCGACCGCCCGGGCCGCGGGCTGACCACCGACAAGCTGCACTTCCTGGCGGCCGTCCCCCGGCTGGACGGCCGCCACGGAGACGGGGAACTGGCCGAAGGCGTGGCCGACCTGGTGCGCCGCGTCGCCCAGGCGTGGAGCGGCCCGCCCGCACCCCGGGTGCGTATGCTGCCCGACTCCTACCCCTACACCGGGCGCCCGGCCGCAACGGGTTCGTCGGCCGCGGGGGTGGTCATCGGCGTCGAGGGCACGCGGCTGGAGCCCGTCGTCTTCCGGCCCGGTGAGGACAACGGCCTCATCGCGATCGGCGACAGCGAGACCGGGAAGACCGGGCTGCTGCGCTCGGTGGCCCGGCAGGTCGTCGACACCTGGACCCCGGAGCAGGCCAAACTCGTCGTGTTCGACTACCGGATGACGATGCTGAGTGAGTTCGACGGGCCGAGCCTGCTCGGGTACTCCACGACGCACGAGATGTCCGTGGACATCGTCACCGGGCTCGTCGAGGGCTTCCGGAAGCGGCTGCCCGGTCCCGGGGTGACGCCCGGGGAACTGCGCTCCCGCTCCTGGTGGACGGGCCCGGAGATCTATCTGATCGTCGACGACTACGACCTCGTGGCCACCTCCGCGGGCAACCCCCTGCGCCCCCTGGTGGACTTCCTGCCCCAGGCCCGCGCCGTCGGGCTGCACCTGTACGCCGCACGGCAGGCGGGCGGGGGCGCCCGGGGCAGCGGCGACCCCGTGATCAGCCGCGCCCGTGAACTCAACGTGCCCGGAGTGCTGATGAGCATCCCCAAGGACGAACCGGCCATCTGGGGCCACCGGTCGGCCAAACGCAAGAAGGGCCGGGGCCTGTTGCTGCACCGCAGGCTCGGCACCACCCCCGTCCAGCTCACCCGGCTGGACACCCCGAACCTCACCGCCCCGCTCCCGTCCTCCCCCGAAGGGGACACACAACGATGAACACAGCAACCAACCCCGGCGCCGGCGGCCCCCAGCACACCGCTGCCCCGCGAAGCCCGTCACCGTCACCGGCAGTGGCACCGACGCCCGTCCCCGGCCCGCCCGGCACCGGGCCCGCACGCTCGGGGCCCGTACATCCGGGACCTGCGGCTTCCGGGCCCGCGTCTGTCGCGCCCGCGCAGCCGGGTACCGCGCCCGCGCACGCCGTCGGCGGGGCCGAGGGCGGGGCGCCCGAGCGGGGCGCGGG
>NZ_NWVL01000014.1 GCF_002382885.1 Streptomyces sp. WZ.A104 | reverse complement strand
GGGCGGGGCGTGGTGGGGCGGCCGGTGCGCGGTGGGGCGGGGCGTGCGTGGCGGGGCAGGCGGGGCGTGCGTGATGAGGCGGGCGTGGTGGGGCGGCGTGCGTGGTGAAGCGGGCGGGGTGGGGCGGCCGGTCGGGGCCGTTCCGCTCATTCCCCGGCGGGCTCGGCGGGCTCGGGCGGCCCGGGAATCCCGGCGGGCTCGGCGGCCCTGGTGGCCTCAGCAGTCGCGGTTGCCGTCGCCGTTGGACCCGTCGCTCCCGTCGTTGCCGTTGCTCCCGTCGCTGCGGCCGTTCCCTCCGCTCCCGTCGCCGCCGTCGCCTTGAGTGCGAGCCACAGCTCCATGCGGACGTCCGGGTCGTCCAGCGAGCGGCCCAGGATCTCCTCCACGCGGCGCATCCGGTAGCGCAGGGTGTGCCGGTGCACGCCCAGGTCGGCGGCGGCGGCGTCCCACTGGCCGTGGCGGGAGAGCCAGGCTCGCAGGGAGGCCACGAGGTCGCCGCGGCCCTTGGCGTCGTGCTCGTGGAGCGCGCGGAGCATGCCGTCGGCGAAGGCCCGTACCGCGTCGTCGGCGAGCAGGGGGAGCACCGAACCGGCCGCCAGCTCCTCGTGCTCGACCAGCGCCCTGCCCCGGCGGCGGGCGACGGACAGGGCCTGCTCGGCCTGCTTGTACGCGGCGGAGACGGCGACCGGGCCGGCGGGGGCGGAGAGGCCGACCACGACCTCGCTGTCCTCGGCGCCTCCTTCGCGCGGCGCACGTTCGTCCTGGGCCTCGGCGTAGGACGCGCAGGCGGCGACGGCGGCCCCGCCGTCCGCGGCGAGCACGACCACGCGCTCACCCTCGGGAACCAGGAGCAGCGCCTCGCCGGAGCGGGCGGCGGCGGCCTCCATCGTCTCGGTGAGCAGGTCGGGTCCGGCCGGCGCGGGGGCCTCGGCGATGAGCAGCCGGAAGGGCGCGTCCAGCAGGCCGCCGTAGAGGTCTCCGGCGACCGCCCGCGCGTGGTCGGGCTGCCCGGCGAGCAGCATCCGCAGGACCGCGGCGCCCAGGCGCTGTTCGGCGCCCTGGAGGGAGCGGGAGCGGGCGGTGGTGAGGGTGAGCAGGGCGACGGCGGAGTGCACGGCGTACCGCTCGGCGGTACCCAGGGCCGCTCCCGTACCGACGGCCAGCGCGCCGCGGGCCCGGCGGCCGGTGCCGAGCGACTGGAGCTCGACCCGGTCCTCACTGCCGCCGACGACGACGCTGGCGGGGGCGGGCCGGTCGCGCAGTCGCTGGACGTCCGGGGTGAGCCGGGCGGCGCGGCGGGCGGCCCAGTCGGGGGCGGCGGCCAGCACCGCGCCGGAGGTGTCGTACAGGGCCGCCCAGCCGTTGATATGGGCGGCGAGCCGGGCGAGCAGGTCGGCGGGGCCGTCCCCGGCGAGCGCGGCCTTGGTCAACTCGCGCTGGGCCTCGAACCCCGCGGTGACCGCGCGGTACTGGTCGGCGGCGATGGCGGCGGAGACGGCCTTGCTGATGGCGAGGAACGGGGTGCGGCGGGGGACTTCGAGGAGCGGAAGGCCCGCTTCCTCGGCGGCGTCGACGAGAGCGGCCGGGATGTCGTCGTAGTTGACCCCGACGGCGAACCCGAGCCCCGCGACCCCGGCCCCGGCGAGCCGCCGCACGTACCGCCGCATGGACTCGGCGTTCTCGGCGTCGAGGTTGGTGGCGGTGACGAGGAGCAGTTCGCCGCCGTCCATGTACGGCACGGGGTCGGCGAGCTCGCTGGCGTGGGCCCAGCGCACGGCGGTGTCGAGCCGGTCCGCGCCTGCCCGCACGGTGAGCTTGAGCGCCGAGTGCTGGACGAGCGAGGCGAGCGTGGGGGGCATGAGCCGGGAACCCTCGGGGTCGGGGACAAGTTCGGCGGACCGCCATCGCTGGCGGAGGCCGTCGATTTCGCCGTCCCGTATGAACGGCTGCCTCCGATTCTGCCAGGGCGGCAGGGTGCCGGTTAACCGCTCTCAGGGGGGCGAGTCGCCTACTGGCCGGTAGAAGAAGTCAGGCGTCCAGCTGCACGAGGAGCGGCGGCGCATGCTCGCCTTCGACGGTGGCCAGCCGGATGACCGCGTGCCCGGCCGGGACGGAGTAAGCCAGCTCGGAGGCCGACCACCGCTCCCGCTCCACCTGCCGTACGGTCACCGCGTCCGTGGTCACGGCCTTGCCGGTGACGAGCTTGCGCAGGGCGTGCAGGGCGCGGGTGAAGGGCTGGTCGGCGAAGACGGTGTGCTGGGCGACCTCGCGGGTCTCGACCCACTCCTTGCCCCAGGCCTCGGCGAAGCGCTTGCCGTCCCAGGTGGTGATGCCGGAGAAGGCCGCCGTGCAGCCGACCGCGCCGAGCAGCGGGGTGTGCAGGGCCTCAGGCACGTCGTCCACGGTACGCAGGGCGAGTACGGCGCCCGCGTTGACCGAGCGGAGGCGGCGGATGCCCCGGACGGTCTCGGCGGTCACCGCGTGAGTGGCGTCGTCCAGGACGAGGCAGGCGAAGAGCGCGGTGTCGGTGCGTGCCGCGGTGATCGCGGTGAACTGGGCGAGGAGGAGTCGGGTGAGCAGTCGGGACGCCTCCGCGTGGCCGCGCTCCGGCAGGTCGATGCGGACCCGGAGCGGGTGCTGACCGAGAGAGCGCAGGGCGAAGGGGCGGGCGTCCGGTCCGGTGGCGAAGAATCCGGCGAACGCGGGACGGTCGAGCAGGGCGACCCGGTCGGCGAGGACCGGCGCGGGGTCGCCGGGGCCGCCCGCCTGCCGGGCCCGGGCGTCCAGCTCGCGGAGCATCGCGTGGTGCCCGGCGGCTTCCAGGGCGGCGCGGAGCCCGGCGATCGCGGCCGGGGTGCCGTCGAGGAGCTCACGCAGCTCGGGCACGGAGGGGAAGTGGTCGTGGGCGGCCCGGTAGGGACCGAGGAGCTGGGCGAGGACAGTGGCGGAGCGGCGGCTGTCGAGGCTGCCGACATCACCGACGAGCCCCTCCGCCAGGACGGCTGCGGCCTCGTCGGGGTCAGTGGTCCCCCCGTACAGGTCGACGTCATGGGCGGAGGCAGGGTTGCCGACGCGTACGACGACGTCGAAGGCCTCGTCCGGGCCCAGCGGCGCGCCCGCCGCGCCGACGGCGAGGACCGCGGCCTGTCCGGCGAGCGCGCGCAGCGCGAGGGCTTCGACGACCGGCCGGATCAGACGCGCGGACTTCCCCGCCCCCGGCGGGCCCACGGCGAGCAGTGAGGTGCCCAGCAGCGTGGGGTCCAGGGCCAGGCCCGTACCCCGGCGGACGTAGGGGTTGTGCTGGTCCTGGGCGCACCGGCCGATCCTGACCTGTCCGGTGAGAACGTCGTGGCGGGCGGTGCGGCGGGGCAGGTCACGGTGGCCCGAAGGGTGCAGGGCAGCGGCTCCCCCGGTACGCAGGACGGCCTCGGCGAAGGGGGCGAGCCGGTCGGGCCGCCGGGTGGCGAGCGTCCACGCGTGGCGGAGCCGGGCCACGTCCACGTCGTTCATGCGGCCGGTGCGAACCTCGGCGGTCAGGGTGTCCGCCGCGTCGGTCCAGCCCGCTGCGCGCAGCTCGGGCCACCGGTCGGGGGAGGCGGCCGTGGGGGGGGCGGGCGGGCTGCCGGGGTCGGGGGCGGGGCTGACCCGGCGGGCGGCGATCAGTTCACGCCAGCGGCCGAGCCGGGCGAAGGGCCAGAGTACGGCGGCGGCGATGAGTCCGTAGATCACGTTGACGACGGTCTGGCTCTGGTAGATCTCGCCGCCCGCGACGGAGGCGACCAGGACGAGGACCGGGCGGACGACCGGCAGGGTCTCCTTCCAGACGAGGAGCTGCGTGAACCCTGCGGCGACAGCGGCGGCGACGGCGAGGAAGGGCTGCCCCCGGCCCGCGACATGGCGGCGGAAGAGCTCGGAGAAGTTGCCGATGCGGCCGCAGCCGTAGGCCAGCAGCCCGAACAGGATCGCCTCGTACACCGTGAGGGCGTCACTGCCCTCGATGGTGCGGGGGCCGCCGGACGTTCCCGGGTTCCACCATTCCCCTGGGGTGAAGAGCTTCAGCGGGACGAGGCGGTAGGGGAGGTAGCCGTTGCGCCACAGCGACCACAGCAGCAGTGCGGAGAGCAGCGAGATCAGGGCGCCGACCAGCAGCGACCGGTCGGATACGCCCTCGGCCTCCTCGGGCGGGGGCGGGGTGTATCCGAACCGCCAGACGCCGGGCCCCTGGGGCGGGCGGGGGGTGCGCAGCCAGGCGTCGACCGGGGCCTCGGGGGACGGCTGCTCGACCGGGGCTGCGGTGGGGGGCGGAGTCGGCGCTCGTCCGGTCGGCGGGGCCGGAGCACCGAGGCCGGATAGGGAGGGCGCGGGCGCTGTGGCGGGGGGCGGGGCCGTGGGCGGTGGCGGGACGGCCGGTCCGGGGACCCTGTCCGCGCTCGTGCCCCGTACGCCCCGCGTGTCGTCGTCCATGAACCACTGCCCCCTTGACCTGCCGGTCCGTCCGCTGCCCCGGTCAATCTAGTGCGCGCACACGGTGAGTTCAGCAACGCGCCCGGATAGTGACCGTCGGGGATCACCCCGGGGCCCTGCCGCACCGGCCCGGCAGAGGCCCCTCCGCCACCTGTTCGCCACCTGTCCGCCAAGGACAACGACACACCCCCACCACTCCCGATCGGAGCATGCCCGCACCGCTCCCCCGCCCCTAGCCTGCAGAAAGAAGAGCGTCCGAAACACCCCCAGGAGCCCCTCATGACCGCAATCCCGCAGGAGCGCCGCGTCGTCACTGCCATCCCCGGCCCGAAGTCGGCCGAGCTTCAGGCTCGCCGTACCGCGGCCGTCGCCGCAGGTGTGGGCTCCACCCTGCCGGTGTTCACCGCCCGTGCGGGCGGCGGGATCATCGAGGACGTGGACGGCAACCGGCTGATCGACTTCGGGTCCGGGATCGCCGTGACCTCCGTGGGCGCCTCCGCCGAGGCCGTCGTGCGCCGCGCCTCCGCGCA
The DNA here is from genome assembly GCF_002382885.1 of Streptomyces sp. WZ.A104. Taxonomy (GTDB): domain Bacteria; phylum Actinomycetota; class Actinomycetes; order Streptomycetales; family Streptomycetaceae; genus Streptomyces. The sequence goes on along the minus strand of NZ_NWVL01000014.1, from coordinate 114,199 downwards.
GCTCGCGGACTTCACCCACACCTGTTTCATGGTCACGCCGTACGAGGGGTACGTCGAGGTCTGCGAGCAGCTGGCCGAGCTGACGCCGGGCGACCACGCGAAGAAGTCGGCGCTGTTCAACTCGGGCGCCGAGGCCGTCGAGAACGCGGTGAAGATCGCCCGCGCCTACACCAAGCGCACCGCCGTCGTCGTCTTCGACCACGGCTACCACGGCCGGACCAACCTCACGATGGCGCTGACGGCGAAGAACATGCCGTACAAGCAGGGCTTCGGCCCGTTCGCGCCCGAGGTCTACCGTGTCCCGGTCGCCTACGGCTACCGCTGGCCGACCGGCGCCGAGAACGCCGGTGCCGAGGCGTCGGCCCAGGCGATCGACGAGATCACCAAGCAGATCGGGGCGGAGAACGTCGCCGCGATCATCATCGAGCCGGTGCTCGGCGAGGGCGGCTTCATCGAGCCGGCCAAGGGCTTCCTCCCGGCGATCGCGCAGTTCGCCAAGGACAACGGCATCGTCTTCGTCGCGGACGAGATCCAGTCCGGCTTCTGCCGTACCGGCCAGTGGTTCGCCTGCGAGGACGAGGGCATCGTCCCGGACCTGATCACCACCGCCAAGGGCATCGCGGGCGGTCTGCCGCTGTCCGCCGTGACCGGCCGCGCCGAGATCATGGACGCCGCGCACGCCGGCGGCCTGGGCGGTACGTACGGCGGCAACCCGGTCGCCTGCGCCGGTGCGCTCGGGGCCATCGAGACCATGCGCGAGCTGGACCTCAACGCGAAGGCCAAGCGGATCGAGGAGGTCATGAAGGGCCGCCTCGCCGAGATGCGGGCCAAGCTGCCCAACGGCGACATCATCGGCGACATCCGCGGCCGCGGCGCCATGATCGCGATCGAGCTGGTGAAGTCAGGCACGAAGGACCCGAACCCGGAGGCGGCGGGCGCGCTCGCGAAGGCCTGCCACGCCGAGGGGCTGCTCGTCCTCACCTGCGGCACCTACGGCAACGTCCTGCGCTTCCTGCCGCCGCTGGTGATCGGCGAGGACCTGCTGAACGAGGGCCTCGACCTCATCGAGCAGGCGTTCGGCACCCTCTGAATCCATCGAAGATTCCATCGAACCGGGATGCGGGCGGCGGGCCGTTTCGACGCGTCCCTCCCGCATCCGGGTGAGGGCCTGTGAAGAACGTGTGCGGGGGCGATGACGGGTCGCGGCGGCGGCTTTCGGCCGCGCCTCCCCTGCCGTACGGTTTGTGCAGATGAGAGAAACACATCGCCCGCGGGAGACCATGGGCGGTTCCGGGCCGGGGCTTCCCCAGCACCGTCCCGGGCGTGCCTCCGCGCACGCCACCGGAGCCTCCGGCTCCGGGACTCCTCACCGGTCGGACGGCCGCCCGCCCCACACCCCCCGGGGCGCGCGGCGAACCGATCCCGCCGGCCATCCCGGAACAACCCCCCCTGTTCCCGGGTGGCCGGCACCTCTCGTTTCCGGTGTCCTCTGCTCCCTCGCGGTGCTCTTCGCCCTGATCACCTGGCAGGTCGCGGCCGAGGGCCCCCTCTTCCGGCTGGACGAGCGGCTCGGCGGCGAGCTGTTCGGGCGCGGCCCGGCCCGGCTGACCCAGCTCTTCTCCGACCTGGGCGGTATGCCGGTCGCGCTTCCCGTGCTCGTCTGCGCGATCGCGTACGCACTGTGGCGCGGCGCACGGCGGCTGCCCGTGTACGCGGCCCTCACCATGGCGGCGGTACCCGCGCTGGTGATTCCGCTGAAGCTGGCCACCGCCCGGCAGGGCCCCCTGACCGAGGCGGTCAACTACTACCCGTCCGGGCATACGGCGACGGCGGCCGTGGCGTACGGGGCCTCGGCCCTGCTGCTCCTGGCGCTGCCCCGCCCGTCGTGGCTGCGGGCCTGGCTCCCGCCCGTCGCCGCGGTGCTGCTGACCGCGGCGACGGGCTTCGGTCTGGTGCTGCACGGTTACCACTGGCCGTTGGATGTGCTGGCCAGTTGGTGCCTGGGGCCGCTGCTGCTCGCGCCCCTGTGGTGGGTCGCTCGGCGGCGGTGAAAAGCGCCGTGAGCCACTCGGTGAGCTCCGGGCTGTCGTGGCTGATCGTCGCGAAGTGGATGCCCAGCGGTCCGTCGCCGGGCACTGCTCCGGGCACTGCTCCGGGCACCGCCTCCGGCCTCGCGCCCACTCCAGGAGAGCCCGGAGGGCGGCATGGATGATGCCCGTCGCCGCAGTCCTCTTCACCCCGGCGACGGGCATCGGTTCGGTGGGGGACGGCCTCAGGTCCGCTCCCGGATGGGTCAGTCGCCGAAGTAGGAGTCGAAGTTCCGGGAGAACTCCTCGTTGTTGAAGCGGTCCCAGTTGATGGACCAGGTCATGAGGCCGCGCAGGTCGGACCAGGTGCCGTGGGTCTGGTAGGAGCCGCAGTCGGTCTTCTTGATCAGGCAGTTGAGCGCCTTGTTGACCTCGGCCGGTGCGGTGTGGCCGTTGCCCGCGTGGGTGGAGGCCGGAAGGCCGATGGCGACCTGGTCGGGGCGCAGGCCCGGGAAGACCTTGCTCTGGTCTCCCGCCACCGGGAAGCCCGCGAGCAGCATGTCGGTCATCGCGATGTGGAAGTCCGCCCCGCCCATCGTGTGGTACTGATCGTCGATTCCCATGATCGGGCCGGAGTTGTAGTCCTGGACGTGGAGCAGGGTCAGGTCGTCGCGCAGGGCGTGGATGACCGGCAGGTAGGCGCCGGCGCGCGGGTCCTGGCCGCCCCAGGGCCCGGAGCCGTAGAACTGGTAGCCCAGCTGTACGAAGAAGGTCTCGGGGGCCATCGTGAGGACGAAGTCGGAGCCGTACTTCGCCTTGAGGGTCTTGACGGCGGAGATCAGGTTGACGATCACCGGTGAGGTGGGGCTGCGGAAGTCGGTGTCGCCCGTGTTCAGCGAGAGGGAGTGGCCCTCGAAGTCGATGTCCAGGCCGTCCAGGCCGTAGGTGTCGATGATCTTCGAGACCGAGGTGACGAAGGCGTCGCGGGCGGCGGTGGAGGCGAGCTGCACCTGGCCGTTCTGGCCGCCGATGGAGATCAGCACCTTCTTGCCCGCGGCCTGCTTGGCCTTGATGGCGGCCTTGAACTCCGCCTCGGACTCGACGTTCGGGCACTCCGCGACCGGGCAGAGCGCGAAGCGGATGTCGCCGGAGGTGACGCTGGTGGGCTCGCCGAAGGCGAGGTTGATGACGTCCCAGGAGTCGGGCACGTCCGCCATCCGCGTGTAGCCGGAGCCGTTGGCGAAGCTGGAGTGCAGATAGCCGACGAGCGCGCGGGCCGGGAGCTCGGCCCCGCCGCCTCCGCTCTCCGCGGTGGTCGCGCTGACCGCCGCCGACTTCGCGGACTCACCGGCCTCGTTGGTGGCCGCGACCTGGAAGCTGTACGCGGTGGAGGCTGCCAGGCCCGTCACGGTGGCGGAGGTCGCGGTGACCGAGTCGACCTTCGTACCGCCCCGGTAGACGTTGTAGCCGCTCGCGCCGGAGACGGCGTTCCAGGAGAGGGAGACCGAGGAGGCCGTGGTCGCCGTCGGCTTCAGGCCCCCGGGCACGGCGGGGATCTGGACGGGGTCGCCGCCGGGGCCGATGAGGGTGAGGTCGTCGGCGTAGTAGGCCGGGGTGCCGTACCAGCCGTGGGTGTAGACGGTCACGGATGTGGTGGCGGGGCCGGTGGTGAAGCCGGTGGTGAGCCGCTCCCACCTCCCGGGGGACTGCGTCCAGGTGGTGACGTCGGTCGTGCCGGTGCCGGATGCGCCGAGGTGGACGTACCCGCCCTGCACCCAGGCGCTCAGCGTGTACGTGGAGTCGGGCTTGACCGTGATCTTCTGCGAGCACTTCGCGTGGTCACCGCCGACCGGGGTCGCCTTGAGCGCCGCGGTGCCGCTGTGCGTGGGGGTGGCGACGACCGAGCCGCTGGAGGCCGAACAGCTCCAGCCGTCGAGTCCCGCTTCGAAGCCGCCGTTGCGCACCAGGTCCGCATCGGCCGCGCCTGCCGCCGGGGCCGATGCGACCAGGGCACCGGCAGCGAGCAGAGCGGCCGAGCCGACGGCCAGAAGCCGGGAAAGTCTGACGGTTGGTCCGGTGCGTTCCACAACAGCCTCCGCGCAGGGGGGAATTCGGGGAGCGGCGTGCGCACAACATGGTCCAGACCAATGGGGTTGTCAAGACCTCTGGCGGCCTTTCTCAGCCCTCCGGGCGGCGTTTCCCGCGGGCGTCCCGGGCGGCGGCGCCCGCCGCCTCGTGCATCGCCAGCTCCAGCAGCCCGGCGTCGGTGAGGGTGCCCGAGCCGTCCGGCGGGATCAGCCAGCGCACACCCCCGGCGGCCCGCCCCGGGTAGGGGACGACGATCCAGGTGCCCTGACCGCAGCCCCTGATCCCGGTGCCGATCCAGCGGGAGACGGTGCCCGGCGGCACGAAGAAGCCCAGCCTGGCCTCACCGAAGTCGGCGAGGACGGGGCCCGGGCGGTCGATGAGACGGGTGAGGATGTCGAGCGTCGGGCAGCCCAGCCCGCCGGGGAGGATCAGAACGTCCCAGCGCCGGCCGGCGGGAAGGAGCACGACCCCCTGCGGGTTGCGCGCCCATTCCCACCGGCAGGCGCCGGGGTCCGGCGCCACCGATGTGAGCCACTCGACCGCGGCTTTCGTCTCCGGTCCCGTCATGACCTGCCTCCCGTTGACGTGAGCACCGGCGGGGTTCCGCCGGTGCGTTCACGTGCGAGAGAGGGTTGGGCGCCGACTATGACGCGGGTTGGACCACCAACAGCGGTGACGTGGGTCACACTGTTGGACTGGCTGTCAGCTGTCGAAGCCGAGGCCCAGCTTGTCCATGGTCTTCAGCCACAGATTGCGGTGTCCGCCGTTGCTGTCGGCGTGGGCGAGGGACCGCTTGGTGATCTCGATCCCGGCCCAGGCGAACGGCTCGGGCGGGAACGGCATCGGCTTGGAACGGACCATTTCGAGGCGGGTCCGCTCGGTCTCCTGGCCCGCGAGCAGATCCAGCATCACGTCCGCCCCGAAACGGGTGGAGCCGACACCGAGACCGGTGAATCCGGCGGCGTAGGCGACCCGCCCCTGATGAGCCGTTCCGAAGAACGCGGTGAACCGGGAACAGGTGTCGATCGCACCGCCCCAGGCGTGGGAGAAACCCAGTCCGGAAAGCTGGGGAAAACAGTCGAAAAACTGTCCTGCGAGTTTCAGGAACGTCTCCGGACGCTGGTCGAGATCGGCGCTCAGCTTTCCCCCGTAAGGATAGATCGCGTCGTATCCGCCCCACAGGATCCGATTGTCTGCGGAAAGCCGGAAGTAATGGAACTGATTGGCACTGTCGCCGAGTCCCTGGCGCCCCTTCCAGCCGATGGATTCGAGCTGCTCGGGCGTGAGCGGCTCGGTCATCAGCGCGTAGTCGTAGACCGGCACGGTGTACGGGCGGACCCGCTTGACGAGTGAGGGGAAGATGTTGGTACCGAGCGCGACCCGGCGGGCGAGGACCCGCCCGTACGGCGTGCGCACCGCCATCCCGGGGCCGGAGCGCACGAGGTCGAGACCCCGGGTGTGCTCGTAGATACGTACGCCGAGCTCCAGGCAGGCCCGCTTCAGGCCCCAGGCGAGCTTGGCCGGGTGCAGCATCGCCACGCCCCGGCGGTCCCAGAGGCCGCCGAGGAACGTGGGCGAGTCGACTTCGGCGCGCAGGGCCTCACGGTCCAGGAAGTCCACCCCGGTGATGCCGAGCCGCACGATCTCCTCGTGCCATTCCCGCAGCTCTTCGAGCTGGTGGGGCTCGGTGGCGACATCGATCTCGCCGGTCCGCTCGAACTCGCAGTCGATCCCGTAGCGGGTGACGGCTGCCTCGATGGCGTCGAGGTTCCGCTCCCCCAGCTCCTCCAGCTTCGCGATCTCGTCGGGCCAGCGCTCGACGCCGTTGGCCAGGCCGTGGGTGAGGGAGGCGGCGCAGAAGCCGCCGTTGCGGCCCGAGGCTGCCCAGCCCACCTCATGCCCCTCGATGAGGACGACGTCCCGCTCGGGATCGCGCTCCTTGGCGATGAGCGCGGTCCACAGGCCGCTGTAGCCGCCGCCGATGACCAGGAGGTCGGTGTGCTCGTCGCCGGTGAGGGCGGGGAGCGCGTCGGGCCTGGCCGGGTCGTCGAGCCAGTAGGAGACCGGCTTGGCACCGGAGAGCGATTGTGCAGCGATACGCATGGCAGCTGGGGCCATGGTTTCCAACTCCTTCAGGACTTTCAGGATCGAGCGTTGCTCTTTCGCCGGTTCGCGATGAGCTGGCCGACGAGAACCATCAGTACCGCGATGATGAACATGGCGGTGCCGATGACATTGATCTGCACGGGTGTGCCGCGCTGTGCCGATCCCCAGACGAACATGGGGAAGGTGACGCTGGAGCCCGCGTTGAAATTCGTGATGATGAAATCGTCGAACGAGAGCGCGAAGGCGAGCAGGGCTCCCGCCGCGATCCCCGGGGCGGCGATGGGAAGGGTCACCCGTACGAAGGTCTGCACAGGGCCCGCGTACAGGTCGCGGGCGGCTTCCTCCAGTCTCGGGTCCATCGACATCACACGCGCCTTGACGGCCGTCACCACGAAGCTGAGGCAGAACATGATGTGGGCGATCAGCACGGTCCAGAAGCCGAGCTGGGCACCCATGTTCAGGAAGAGCGTGAGCAGGGAGGCGGCCATGACGACCTCGGGCATCGCCATCGGCAGGAAGATCAGCGAGCTGATCGCGCCGCGCGCCCGGAAGCGGTAGCGGACCAGCGCGAAGGCGACCATCGTGCCGAGCGCGGTGGCCCCCAGCGTCGCCCAGAAGGCGATCTGGAGGGAGAGCGAGAGCGAGCCGCAGAGGTCGGCGACGCCGCAGGGGTCCTTCCAGGCGTCCAGCGAGAACCGCTGCCAGGAGTAGTTGAAGCGCCCGTTCGGCTTGTTGAACGAGAACACCATCACGACGATGTTCGGAAGGATCATGTACGCGAGGGTCGTCAGACCCGCGATGACGACCAGGTTCCGGCGTATCCAGCGCAGTGCGGGCATCAGACCAGGTCCTCCGTCCCGGAGCGGCGGATGTAGAAGGTGACCATCAGCAGGACGACCGCCATGAGGATGAACGAGAGCGCGGCGGCCGTCGGATAGTCCAGGACCCGCAGGAACTGGCTCTGGATGACGCTGCCGACCATCTTGGTGTCGGTGGATCCCAGCAGCTCGGCGTTGACGTAGTCGCCGCTGGCCGGGATGAAGGTCAGCAGGGTCCCGGCGACGACGCCCGGCATGGAGAGCGGGAACGTCACCTTGCGGAAGGTGGTGGCGGGGGTGGCGTAGAGGTCGCCCGCCGCCTCGTGCAGCCGGCCGTCGATCCGCTCCAGCGAGGTGTAGAGCGGCAGGATCATGAACGGCAGGAAGTTGTACGTGAGGCCGCAGACGACGGCCATCGGCGTGGCGAGGACCCGGTTGGACTCGGTCCAGCCGAGCCAGCTGGTGACGTCCAGGACGTGCAGGGTGTTGAGCACGTCCACGACCGCGCCGCCGTCGGCCAGGATCGTCTTCCACGCCAGCGTACGGATGAGGAAGCTGGTGAAGAACGGGGCGATGACCAGCACCAGCACCAGGTTGCGCCAGCGGCCCGCCTTGAAGGCGATGAGGTAGGCGAGCGGGTAGCCCAGCAGCAGGCAGAGGATCGTGGCGGTGCCCGCGTAGAGCAGGGACCGGATGAACTGCGGGTAGTAGTCGCGCAGCGCGTCCACGTACGTCTGGAAGTGCCAGGTGACCTCGAAGCCCTCCTCCAGAGAGCCGGTCTGTACGGAGGTGGAGGCCTGGTAGACGAGCGGCAGCGCGAAGAAGACGACCAGCCAGAGGATGCCGGGAAGCAGCAGCCAGTACGGGATCAGCCGTTTGCGGGTGGAGGGCTTGCGGAGCTTGGGCTCCTGGGGCTCCTCGGGCTGTGAAGGGGGCGCGGGCGGCGCCTCGGTGACGCTCACTCCGCGTCCTCCACACTCGTCGCGCCCGCGTCGATGTCCTGGGCGGCGTCGAGGCCGAAGGTGTGGGCGGGGTTCCAGTGCAGGACGACCTCGGCGCCGGGGAGGAGTCCGGCGCGCCTGTCGACGTTCTGCTCGTACACCTGGAGGGCCGTTCCGGCCGGGCTCTCGACCACGTACTGGGTGGAGACGCCGATGAAGCTGGAGTCCGTGATGCGTCCGGTGACGCGGTTGCGGCCCGCGGCGATGTCATCGGCGTCGTCCGCGTGGGCCAGGGATATCTTCTCGGGCCGGATGCCCAGCAGGAGGCGGCCGCCGCTGGTGGTGGGGGCCGAACACCGCTCGCGGGGCAGGGTGAGCTTGCCGCCGCCCGCCGCCACGACGAGATCGTCGCCGGTGGAAACGATCTCGCCCTCGATGAGGTTGGAGGTGCCCAGGAAGTTGGCGACGAACGTGGTGCGCGGGTTCTCGTAGAGGTCGGCGGGGGCGCCGAGCTGTTCGACGCGGCCTCCGTTCATCACCGCGACGGTGTCGGCCATGGTCATGGCCTCCTCCTGGTCGTGGGTGACGTGGACGAAGGTGATGCCGACCTCGGTCTGGATGCGCTTGAGCTCCAGCTGCATCTGGCGGCGCAGCTTGAGGTCGAGGGCGCCGAGCGGTTCGTCGAGCAGCAGGACCTGCGGGTGGTTGATGAGGGCGCGGGCCACGGCGACGCGCTGCTGCTGGCCGCCGGAGAGCTGGTGCGGTTTGCGGCGGGCGAAGTCGCCGAGCTCGACCAGCTCCAGCATCTCGTCGACCTGCTTCTTCACCGACTTGATGCCGCGTCGGCGCAGCCCGAAGGCGATGTTCTCGGTGATGTCCAGGTGCGGGAAGAGCGCGTAGCTCTGGAAGACGGTGTTGACGGGCCGCTTGTACGGGGGCAGGTCGGTGATGTCCTCGTCGCCGAGGAAGACCGTACCGGTGGTGGCCTCCTCCAGGCCCGCGATCATTCGCAGGGTGGTGGTCTTGCCGCAGCCGGACGCGCCGAGCAGGGCGAAGAAGGAGCCCTGGGGGACGGTCAGGTCGAGCGGGTGCACGGCCGTGAAGGAGCCGTAGGTCTTGCTGATCCCGGCGAGGCGGACATCGCCGCCCGCGGTCTGCTGCTGTGTCATGGGTCGCAGTCCCAGTGTGTTCGGGGGGGGGTACGGGGAAGGGGGGACCGGGTCGGGCTACCGGTGAGGTGCCTGGGCCACCGGTGAGGTGCCTGGTCAGACGCCGATGAGTTTGGCGAACTTCTCTTCGTACGCCGTCTCTTCCTCCGTGCTCAGGGAGCGGAAGGAGCGGGACTTCGCCGCCATCTCCTTGTCGGGGAGGATCAGGGTGTTGGAGGCCATCGACTCGTCGATCTTCGCCAGTTCCTCGCGTACGCCGTCGACCGGGCAGACGTAGTTGATGTACGCGGCGAGCTGGGCGGCGACCGGCGGCTCGTAGTAGTAGTCGATGAGCTTCTCGGCGTTGGTCTTGTGCCGGGCCTGGGCGGGGACCAGGAGGCTGTCGCTGGAGGTGATGTATCCGGCGGCCGGGATGGCGAACTTGATGTCCGGGTTGTCGGCCTGGAGCTGGATGATGTCCCCGGCCCAGCCGATGCAGGCGGCGATGTCGCCCTTGCTGAGGTCGGCGGTGTAGTCGTTGCCGGTGAAGCGGCGGATCTGCCGCTTGTCGACGGCCTTCTGGAGACGGCCGATCGCGCCGTCGAAGTCGGCGTCGGTGAACTTCCCCGGGTCCTTGCCCTGATCGAGGAGGGTCATGCCGATGGTGTCGCGCATCTCGGAGAGGAAGGAGACGCGGCCCTTGAGCTTCGGGTCGTCGAGCAGCTGGGTGACGGAGTCGACCTTGCGGCCGCCGGTCGCCTTCGCGTTGTACGCGATCACCGTCGGGATGCCGGTCCAGGGGTAGGAGTAGGCCCGGCCGGGGTCCCAGTCGGGGCTGCGGAACTGGGCGGAGACGTTGGCGAAGGCGTGCGGGAGGTTCGACGGGTCGAGCTTCTGGGCCCAGCCGAGCCGGATGATGCGGGCGGCGAGCCAGTCGGTGACGCAGATGAGGTCGCGCCCGGTGTCCTGCCCGGCCGCCAGCTGCGGCTTGATCTTCCCGAAGAACTCGACGTTGTCGTTGATGTCCTCGGTGTACTTGACCCTGATCCCGGTCCGCTCGGTGAACGCCGCGAGGGTGGGGCGGCTCTTCTCGTCCTCGCCGACGTCCATGTACTCGGTCCAGTTGGAGAAGTTCAGCACCTTCTCCTTCGCCGAATGGTCGTCGGCGGCCGCGGCGCCCTCGGCGCGTCCGGCGGGCGGGATGCCGCACGCGCCGAGGGTGGCTATGCCGCCCAGCGCGAGGGCGCCCATGCCGGAGGCGCGCAGCAGGGAACGGCGGGTGAGGGCGCCCCTGCCGTTGGTGAGGGAACGCCTCATGGCCGCCAGCTGGGCTGACGAGAGGCGCTCGGGCTCGTAACTCTCCATACGCGTTTGCCCTTTCGGGTGGAAGGCCGCCAGGGCCGCTCGGCCCTGCTGGTGCGGCAGCTGCTATCGGTCCCCGAAGATCGTGCGGTGCCAGTCCTTGCGGGCGACCGCGGTGTTGTCGTACATGACGTGCTTGACCTGCGTGTACTCCTCGAAGGAGTACGCCGACATGTCCTTGCCGAAGCCGCTGGCCTTGTATCCGCCGTGCGGCATCTCGGAGAGGATCGGGATGTGGTCGTTCACCCACACACAGCCAGCCTGGATCTCGCGGGTGGCGCGGTTCGCGCGGTACAGGTCGCGGGTCCAGGCGGAGGCGGCCAGTCCGTAGGGGGTGTCGTTGGCGAGCGCGATGCCCTCGTCGTCGGTGTCGAAGGGCAGGACGACCAGGACCGGGCCGAAGATCTCCGACTGGACGACCTCGCTGTCCTGGGCGGCGTCCGCGATGAGGGTCGGCCGGTAGTACGCGCCTTCGGCGAGGTCGCCGCCGGGGGCCTCGCCGCCGGTGACGACCCGGGCGTAGCCGCGGGCCCGCTCGACGAGGGCGGCGACGCGGTCGCGCTGGGCGTGGCTGATGAGGGGGCCGAGGTCCGTCGACGCGTCGAAGGGGTCGCCGAGCCGGACGGTCTCCATGAGGGCGGCGACGTCCCGGACGAAGGCGTCGTAGAGCGGGCGCTGGACGTAGGCGCGGGTGGCGGCCGTGCAGTCCTGGCCGGTGTTGATGAGCGAGCCGGCGACCGCGCCGTGGACGGCGGCCTCCAGGTCGGCGTCGTCGAAGACCACGAAGGGGGCCTTGCCGCCGAGCTCCAGATGGAGGCGCTTGACGGTGGCGGTGGCGATCTCCGCGACCCGCTTGCCGACGGCGGTGGAGCCGGTGAAGGAGGTCATCACGACATCGGGGTGGCCGACGAGGTGCTCGCCCGCGTCCTTGCCCGCACCGGTGACGATGTTGATGACGCCGTCGGGGATGCCCGCCTCGGTGGCCGCCTGGGCGAACATCAGCGAGGTCAGCGGGGTGAGTTCGGCGGGCTTGAGGACGATGGTGTTGCCCGCGGCGACGGCCGGGAGGACCTTCCAGGCGGCCATCTGGAGGGGGTAGTTCCAGGGGGCGATGGAGCCGACGACCCCGATGGCCTCACGCCGTACGTACGAGGTGTGGTCGCCGTCGTACTCGGCCGCGGCCTTGCCCTCCAGGTGGCGGGCGGCCCCGGCGAAGAAGGCGGCGTTGTCGACGGTGCCGGGAACGTCGAACTCGGCGGAGAGTTTGACCGGCTTGCCGCACTGGAGGGACTCGGCGTACGCGAAGTCGTCGGCCTGCTCGGCGAGTACGGCGGCGAACCGGTGCATCGCCTCGGAGCGTTCGCCGGGGGTCGCGCCCGACCAGCCGGGGAAGGCGGCCCGGGCGGCGGCGACCGCCGCGTCCACGTCCTCGGTGCCCGCGAGCTCGTAGCGGAACACGCTCTCGCCGGTCGCGGGGTTCACCACCTCGTGGTGGCGGCCGGACGTGCCGGGGAGCAGCTTGCCGCCGATGTACTGCGCACCTTCCGCGAAGCGGTCCTGAACTTCGAAGCCCTTGCTCATGACGCTCTCCTCCGCCGCTGTGCCCGCTGGGCGGGGTCGGCGTAGCTTCTTCGTGAATTGAGTGCCGATCCTGACAGAGGGGCCCAAGCCCAACAAGTGATTCCGTTGTTGCCTTTTGGTTACGCGACGGAATCTGTCGACCATGTGTCGTGTCGGTACGGAAATCCCCGTACGGAGTGTCAGTGGCGGATGCCACACTCACATGCCATGGGACCGATCGATGAGCTTCTGGCGGACGTGGCGCGGGGCAAGCGGGTGAAGTATCTGCCGTTCTGGGGCCACCAGCCGCGCCCGGACGGGCGGCTGGGGGCCAGTTGCCTCAGTCAGTGGTGGCCGTCGCCGTTCACCGTGGACGGGGTGACGTACGCGAGCGCCGAGCACTGGATGATGGCCGGGAAGGCGCGGATCTTCGGCGACGCCGAGGCGGAGCGGGCGGCGGTGTCCGCGAAGAGCCCGGCGGCGGCCAAGAAGGCGGGGCGGCTGGTGCACGGCTTCGACGAGGACGTGTGGATACGGGAGCGGTTCGCCCTGGTGGTGGCGGGCAGCACCCACAAGTTCGGGCAGGACCCGGAGCTGGGCGGCTATCTCCTCGGCACGGGCGACCGGGTGCTGGTGGAGGCGTCCCCGCTGGACCGGATCTGGGGCGTGGGGCTGGCCGCCGACGACGAGCGGGTGGAGCGGCCGCAGCAGTGGCGGGGGCTGAATCTGCTGGGCTTCGCACTGATGGAGGCGCGGGCGGCGCTGCGCGCGGGGGTTGTGGGCTGACGGGGAAGGGGCCGGGGCGATGCCCGAGGGCCCCGGCGCAACGCCCGAGGGTCCCGAGCCGGCGCCCGGGAACTACGGGACAACCGTCAGAGTTCCAGGCCGACGGCCGAGAGCTACGGGCCGACGCCGGGAGGTCCTGGGCCGACGCCCGGGAGCGCGAGGCCGCCCGGGGCGCGGGAAGAGAATCTTCCGCGCCCCGGGCTGCGGCTATCGCGCAGGGCCTCAGCTGCGGCCCTCGACGACCAGCGACGTGGCGAACGGGTCGTCGTAGGTGTCCTCGTCGGAGCCGTCGTCGGACTCGGCGTTCACACCGGCCCAGATGATGACCCCGAGGATCACGGAGCCCAGGACCATGCCGATGGAGCCGAGGATGATCCCCGCGATCGCCATACCCCGGTTGGTGGCCTCGCCGCGCTTGGCCCGGCCGAGGCCGATGATGCCGAAGATCAGGGCGAGGATGCCGAGGATGATGTTGATGCCGTAGAGGCAGAAGCCGACCACCGAGACGATGCCGAGCACCATGGCGGCCGTACCGAGCCCGTTCGAGGGCGCGGGTGCCCAGCCGGCCGGACCGGCGCCGTAGGCCCCGTGGCCCGGATAGCCGCCGTAGGGCTGCGCGGGCGGCGCCGGGTAGCCGTAGTGCCCGGCCGTGGGCGGCGTCGCATGGCCGGGACCGGGGCCGGGGCCGTTCGGCCCGATCGGCGGTGGCGGTACGGAGGGCGCCGGGCCGAAGCCACCGGGCGTCGGTATCGGCCCGGTGCTCTCCCCGGCGGCCGGTCCGGCGCTCGGCATCGACGTCACCGTCTGCTGGTCGTGGACCGCGGGCGGCGGAGTGTTCGGGCCCTGCTGGTTCAGCTCCACCCTGCTGTCCGGCGGCGCCCACGGATCGCGCGGTGCGGCCCCGCCCGCGGGCTGCTCTGTGTTGTCTGACATGGGCCTCCCCCATCGTGGTCCCTGCATGCTACGGCCCGGCTCTCCGGTCCCGGACCCCGCCTACGATGATCGGTGCAGCCGGTGCGCCCGGCCGACGTCACGACGAACCGGGAGATTTCCGATGACCGATCCGCACCCCTTCATCGCCGGGCTGCCCAAGGCCGAACTGCACGTCCACCACGTCGGTTCGGCCTCGCCCCGCATCGTCGCCGAGCTGGCCTCCCACCACCCGGACTCCAAGGTCCCCACGGACCCGGAGGCGCTGGCCGACTACTTCACCTTCACCGACTTCGCGCACTTCATCGAGGTGTACCTCTCGGTGGTCGACCTGATCCGCACCCCCGAGGACGTCCGGTTGCTCACCTTCGAGGTGGCACGGGACATGGCCCGGCAGAACATCCGGTACGCGGAGCTGACCGTGACCCCCTTCAGCTCGACCCGCCGGGGTATCCCCGAGGTCGGCTTCATGGAGGCCCTGGAGGACGCCCGCAAGGCGGCCGAGGCCGAGCTGGGCGTCGTGCTCCGCTGGTGCTTCGACATCCCGGGCGAGGCCGGGCTCCAGGCGGCCGAGGAGACCACGCGGCTCGCGGTGGAGCGGCGGCCGGACGGGCTCGTCTCCTTCGGGCTCGGCGGCCCGGAGATCGGGGTGGACCGCCCCCAGTTCAAGCCCTACTTCGACCGGGCCATCGCCGAGGGCCTGCACTCGGTCCCGCACGCCGGGGAGACCACCGGGCCGGGGACCGTCTGGGACGCGCTGACCGCGCTGCGCGCCGAGCGCATCGGGCACGGCACCAGCTCCGTACAGGACCCCGAGCTGCTGGAGCACCTCGCCGAGCACCGCATCGCGCTGGAGGTCTGCCCGACGTCGAACATCGCCACCCGCGCGGTCACCGACATCGAACTCCACCCCATCCGGGAGATGGTGCAGGGGGGCGTCCTGGTCACCGTCAACAGCGACGACCCGCCGATGTTCGGCACCGACCTCAACAACGAGTACGCGGTGGCCGCCCGGCTGCTGGAGCTCGACGAGCGCGGGATCGCGGACCTCGCGAAGAACGCCGTGGAGGCCTCGTTCCTCGACCCGGCGGGCAAGCGGAAGCTGGCCGAGGAGATCGACACGTACACGGCGAACTGGCTCCGGGCCCCCGGCCGCTGACCCCGGTCGTCACAATGGACCCATGGCCGACACCGTCTCCCGCGTCACCGCCGTCGCGCACCGCGGCGACCCGTACCGCGCCCGCGAGAACACCCTGCCCTCGATCCGCTCGGCCCTCGACCGGGGGGCGGACGCGGTCGAGATCGATGTGCGGGTCACCCGTGACGGCGTGCCCGTCCTGCTGCACGACGCGACGCTGGAGCGGCTGTGGGGCCATGACCTGCGCCTGGACCGGCTGGACCACACGGAGTTGAAGGAACTGACCGGCGGCGGGGTGCCCACGCTCCGCGAGGCGCTGCTCGCCGTCGGGGCGCACCGGGTGATGGTGGACCTGCCCGGCTCCACGGACGCCTCGGTGAAGAAGATCGTCGGCACGGTCCGGGAGTGCGGGGCGGGCGAGCGGGCCTACTACTGCGCGAGCGCGGACGCGATGCTGCGGGTGCGGGCCGCCGACCCCTCCGCCGAGATCGCCCTGACCTGGACGACGTTGGCCCCGCCGCGCCCGGAGCTGCTGGCCGCGGTGAAGCCGCGCTGGCTGAACTACCGGTTCGGCCTGGTGAGCCGGGAGCTGACGGACCGGGCGCACCGGGACGGGCTGCTGGTCTCCGCCTGGACGGCCGACACGAAACGCACCATGCGCCGGCTGATCGAGCGGGGCGTCGACTCGATCACCACCAACCGGATCGACGCCCTGCACGGCCTGCTGGCCGACTCGCCCGGGCGCGGCGGCTCTTGAATCGGTCCGGCGCGGCGGAGGGCCCCGTACCGCCCGCCGCCGGGCCCCTGTACCGAGGAGCGGACGTGATGGACCGCCGCCCGCGGGAAGCCCCCGCCCGGATACGTTCCGGCATCGGGCACGACGCGCGGTTCCTCGGGCGTGGACCGGTTCCCGGCCCCCGGCGCCGGGCTGCCTCCTGCTCCCGCCGGCGTACGAACCCGCGGGGGCCGGAGGTCGCCCGGTTCGGGGTGGCCCGGAAGCCCTGACTCAGACGGCCGCCGGAAGGGGTTCGGGGGCCGCCTGCTCCAGCCCTTCGAGGCGCTTGATCATGCGGCGGACGATCAGCAGCGGGATGACGCCGAAGACCCCGAAGGACATGTCGATCACGCTCCACCAGAACGGGATGTCGCGGATCGGGCCGCAGATCAGGGCGAGCGGGATGATCCCGGCGCAGGCGATCATGCCGAACTCGATGACCCAGATGTTGCGGACCGGGTCGCGGTAGGGACCGTAGAAGGCGACCGCGATGACCAGGTGGGCGAAGGCCAGCCAGTCGGTGCCGTACAGCATGAAGGGCTGGTCGCGGTCGACGGTGTCCAGCCCTTCGCGGACCCGGGTGATCCACTCCATCAGGCCGGGAAGGTGCTCGGGGACCGGGGAGGCCGAGGCGCTCAGCAGGTCCTCGGCCCAGCGGAGTTCGGTGACGAGCGGGAAGGCCGTGAGCCCGCTCAGCACCAGACACACCATGAAGAACACCAACCACCTGCGTATACGCCGCGTGAGGGCGTGTCGCTCGCTCATATCCGCAGCGTACGCCCGCGTTTACTGCCTCTTTACGGCACCCCTGCTAGGGCTTCACAAGCCGACGATGGTGTTCCACTTCCTGGCGAAGTCCATCCGTTCCTCGGAGGTGATGTCGCGCGCGATGGCGAGCCGTTTCCGCATCGCGTCGTCGGGGAAGATCAGCGGGTCCTCGGCGAGTGCGGCGGTCTCCTCGTCCTTGGCCGAGGCCAGGACGTCGCGGGCGGCGGGGACGGGGCAGACGTAGTTGACCCAGGTGGCCAGTTCGGCGGCGACCTCGGGGTCGTAGTAGTGGTCCACCAGCCGCTCCGCGTTGCGCTTGTGGCGGGCGAGGTTGGGGATCATCAGGGACTCCGCCCACAGTTCGGCGCCCTCCTCGGGGACGACGAACTCGATGTCCGGTTGTCGGCCTGGAGCTGGATGACGTCGCCGGAGTACGCCTGGCAGGCGAGCACGTCGCCGGTGGCGAGGTCCTTGATGTAGTCGTTGCCGGTGAAGCGGCGGATGTGCTGGGAGCGGACCCGCTTCCGCGTCTGCTCGCAGATCTCGTGGAAGTCGTCGGCGGTCCACCGGGTGATGTCGACGCCGTTGCCCTGCATCAGCAGCGCGAACGACTCGTCGAGCCCGGAGAGCAGGGTGACCCGGCCGCGCAGGTCGTCCGCCCACAGGTCGCCGGTGGACCGGATCTCACGGCCGAGCTTCCTGCGGTTGTAGGCGATGCCGGTGATCCCGGACTGCCAGGGGACGCTGTGGCGGCGCCCCTCGTCGAAGGCGGGGGTCCGCAGCTGCGGGTCGAGGTACTTGGCGACGTTGGGCTGCCTCGCCCGGTCCATCTCCTGGACCCAGCCGAGCCGGACGAAGCGGGCGGCCATCCAGTCGCTGATGACGATGAGGTCCCGGCCGGTCTGCTGGCGGTTCATCAGCGCGGGGCTGATCTTCCCGAAGAACTCGTCGTTGTCGTTGATCTCCTCGGTGTACGTGACGGAGATCCCGGTCCGCTCCGTGAAGGCATCCAGGGTGGGCCGCTTCGACTCGTCCTCGTCGTCGGTGTCGATGTAGAGCGGCCAGTTGGCGAAGTGCAGGGTGGGGTCGGTCTCCGAGCTGTCGTGCCCGGCCCGGTCGCCCGGCTCGACGAAGGCGGCGGGGACCCCGCAGCCGGCCAGGGCGGTCCCGGCCGCCGACGCCCCGAGGGCGCGCAGCAGGGAACGACGGGACATGGGGTTGTTCCTGATCGCTCGCACCCGCGCAGGATGCCGGTCGGGCGGCGGGGCGGGCAATGGACCAACCGTCCAGCGGGGCGGGCCTGTTCCGCACACCCTGTACAGGGCGGGGCGCCGCGCGCACGGGAACGGCCCCGGGCGGGGAGCCCGGGGCCGTCCTCGTACAGCCGGAGAGGTCGGTCAGCCCTCGATGGACGTCATCACGTGCTTGATGCGCGTGTAGTCCTCGAAGCCGTACGCGGAGAGGTCCTTGCCGTAGCCGGACTTCTTGAACCCGCCGTGCGGCATCTCGGCGACCAGCGGGATGTGGGTGTTGATCCACACGCAGCCGAAGTCGAGGTTCTTGGACAGCCGCATGGCGCGGGCGTGGTCCTTGGTCCACACGGAGGAGGCGAGCGCGTACTCGACGCCGTTGGCGTACTCGACGGCCTGCTTCTCGTCGGTGAAGGACTGGACGGTGATGACGGGGCCGAAGACCTCGTTCTGGATGATCTCGTCGTCCTGCTTGAGGCCGGAGACGACGGTCGGGGCGTAGAAGTAGCCCTTGTCGCCGACCCGGTGGCCGCCCGCCTCGACCTTGGCGTGGGCGGGGAGCCGCTCGATGAAGCCGCTGACCTGCTTCAGCTGGTTGGCGTTGTTGAGCGGGCCGTACGCCACGTCCTCGTCGTCCGGCTGCCCGGTCTTCGTGTCGGAGGCGGCCTTGGCGAGCGCCGTGACGAACTCGTCGTGGATGGACTCGTGGACCAGCACCCGGGTGGCGGCCGTACAGTCCTGGCCCGCGTTGAAGAAGCCCGCCTCGGAGATGCCCGCGACGGCGCCCGCGATGTCGGTGTCCTCGAAGACCACGACGGGCGCCTTGCCGCCGAGCTCCAGGTGGACCCGCTTGACGTCCTTGGCCGCGGACTCGGCCACCTGCATGCCCGCCCGTACGGAACCGGTGATGGAGGCCATCGCCGGGGTCGGGTGCTCGACCATGGCGCGGCCGGTGTCCCGGTCGCCGCACAGGACGTTGAAGACGCCCTTGGGGAGGATCTGCCCGATGATCTCGGCCATCAGGACCGTCGACGCCGGGGTGGTGTCGGACGGCTTGATGACGACCGTGTTGCCCGCGGCGAGGGCCGGGGCGAACTTCCACACGGCCATCATCATCGGGTAGTTCCACGGCGCGACCTGGGCGCAGACACCGACCGGCTCGCGGCGGATGATGGAGGTCAGGCCCTCCATGTACTCGCCGGCCGAGCGGCCCTCAAGGAGCCGGGCGGCGCCCGCGAAGAAGCGGATCTGGTCCACCATCGGCGGGATCTCTTCGCTGCGGGTGAGGCCCAGCGGCTTGCCGGTGTTCTCCGACTCGGCGGCGATCAGGTCCTCGGCCCGCTCCTCGAAGGCGTCCGCGATCTTCAGCAGCGCCTTCTGACGCTCGGCGGGCGTCGTGTCGCGCCAGGCCGGGAACGCGGCCGCGGCGGCTTCCATGGCGGCATCGACATCGGCCTGGCCGGAGAGCGGCGAGGTCGCGTAGACCTCTTCCGTCACCGGGCTGACCACATCGATGGTCCGCCCGTCCGCGGCGTCCCGGAACTCTCCGTTGATGTAGTTGCGCAGACGGCGCACCTCGGTGGTCACAACCACCCCTCCTGTCGGCTGTCCGATGGGTGAGACATCCACCCTAATCGCTTCGGCGACGCTTTCGACATACCCGCCTACCCCAAACTTCGGATTCAGTGAGATCCGAGCACTTGAACAACGAATTTCATCGATCTGGGGTTGCGAGACGGACGAGGAGCGGTGCACAGTGGGTCTGTGGCCAGTCGCAGCGCAGACTCCAGGAACGGGAACGGATCACCGCCAGCGGTCGATGCCGTCTCCCTCGCAATCATCGAGCAGCTCCAGGAGGACGGACGCCGTCCGTACGCCGCGATCGGCAAGGCCGTCGGCCTCTCCGAAGCGGCTGTGCGCCAGCGCGTCCAGAAGCTGCTCGACCAAGGCGTGATGCAGATCGTCGCCGTCACGGACCCGCTCACCGTGGGACTCCGGCGGCAGGCGATGGTCGGCATCAATGTCGAGGGCGACCTCGACCCGGTGGCCGAGGCCCTGTCGGCCATGGCCGAATGCGAGTACGTGGTCATGACCGCGGGCTCCTTCGACCTGATGGTGGAGATCGTCTGCGAGGACGACGACCACCTGCTGGAGACGATCAACAAACGCATCCGGACCCTTCCCGGCGTGCGCTCCACCGAGAGCTTTGTTTACCTCAAGCTCAAGAAGCAGACCTATATGTGGGGAACCCGATAGCCGTGAGCAAGGACCTCAGCCGAACCGCGTACGACCACCTGTGGATGCACTTCACCCGCATGTCGGACTACGAGAACGCGCCCGTTCCCACCATCGTGCGTGGCGAGGGAACGTACATCTTCGACGACAAGGGCAAGCGCTACCTGGACGGTCTCTCCGGCCTGTTCGTGGTCAACGCCGGTCACGGTCGTCACGAGCTCGCCGAGACGGCGTACAAGCAGGGTCAGGAGCTGGGCTTCTTCCCGGTGTGGTCCTACGCCCACCCGAAGGCGGTCGAGCTGGCCGAGCGCCTCGCCGACTACGCCCCGGGCGACCTCAACAAGGTCTTCTTCACCACCGGTGGCGGCGAGGCCGTCGAGACGGCCTGGAAGCTGGCCAAGCAGTACTTCAAGCTCAAGGGCCAGCCGACCAAGTACAAGGTCATCTCGCGCGCCGTCGCCTACCACGGCACCCCGCAGGGCGCCCTGTCCATCACCGGTCTCCCGGCCCTGAAGGCCCCCTTCGAGCCGCTGGTCCCCGGCGCGCACAAGGTTCCGAACACCAACATCTACCGCGCCCCGCTCTTCGGCGACGACCCCGAGGCCTTCGGCCGCTGGGCCGCCGACCAGATCGAGCAGGAGATCCTCTTCGAGGGCCCGGAGACCGTCGCGGCCGTCTTCCTGGAGCCCGTGCAGAACGCCGGTGGCTGTTTCCCCCCGCCGCCCGGCTACTTCCAGCGGGTCCGCGAGATCTGCGACCGGTACGACGTGCTGCTCGTGTCCGACGAGGTCATCTGCGCCTTCGGCCGCCTCGGCACGATCTTCGCCTGCGACAAGTTCGGCTACGTACCGGACATGATCACCTGCGCGAAGGGCATGACCTCGGGCTACTCCCCGATCGGCGCCTGCATCGTCTCGGACAGGATCGCGGAGCCGTTCTACCAGGGCGGCAACACCTTCCTGCACGGCTACACCTTCGGCGGTCACCCGGTCTCCGCCGCGGTGGGCCTCGCCAACCTCGACATCTTCGAGCGCGAGAACCTCAACCAGCACGTCCTCGACAACGAGAACGCCTTCCTGACGACGCTCCAGAAGCTGCACGACCTGCCGATCGTCGGCGACGTCCGCGGCAACGGGTACTTCTACGGCATCGAGCTGGTGAAGGACAAGGCCACCAAGGAGACGTTCACCGACGAGGAGACCGAGCGCGTCCTGTACGGCTTCCTCTCCAAGGCGCTGTACGAGAACGGGCTGTACTGCCGGGCCGACGACCGCGGCGACCCGGTCGTCCAGCTCGCCCCGCCGCTGATCTCCGACCAGTCGACGTTCGACGAGATCGAGGGCATCCTGCGGGCCGTGCTGACGGAGGCCTGGACGAAGCTCTGACCCCTGCCATGACCCCTGGATGATCATCATCCAGGGGTCATTTCATACGGTCCATCGGCCCGGATACGCCCGTTCGAGTGAGAAGGGGCGCATCCGGGCCGCGTGCTGTGCGCCCACACCGGTCCGACTATCTACGGTGCCGAGTGACCGATCGGCCGCGTCTTCGTTCCCCCGTACGGGGGAACAGGAAATCCGACCTGAACCGAGGTGTACGCCATGGTGGCCCCGCCGGACAACGACGTGATCTGGGCGCGTTCCCTGCACCACTCCCACAACGGCTCGCCCGGTCTGGGCGGTGTCTCCATCGGTGTCCGGGACGCCGAGATCCTGGCCGTGACCGGCCCGCGCGGCAGCGGGAAGACCACCCTGCTGCACTGCCTGTCGGGCCGGCTCGTGCCCGACCAGGGCGAGGTCTGGTTCAACAGCGTCCCCGTCCACACCATGACTCCACGGGTCCGCGAGCGGCTACGGCGGGAACGCTTCGGCTGGATCGCCGCCGATCCGGAACTGGTCCCGGAGCTGACCGTCTGGGAGAACACCGCCCTGCCGCTGCTGCTGCGCGGAACCTCGCACCGCGGTGCGAGGAAGGCCGCCACCGAGTGGCTGGAGCGCCTCGACATCGCCGCCTTCGCCAGGGAGCGGCCGCACGCCCTGCTCCAGGCGCAGCGCCAGCGGATCTCGGTGGCCCGTGCCCTGTGCGCCTCACCGACCGTGATCTTCGCCGACGAGCCGACCGCGACGCTGCACCGCGCCGACCGCACCCAGGTCCTGCGCACCCTGACCACCGCGGCCCGCTCGCACGGCATCACCGTCATCCTGGCCACCCATGACGCCGAGGTCGCCGCCCTCGCCGACCGGAACGTTGCGCTGCTGGACGGCCGCCGCGTGGCCACCGTCTCCCTGCCCGCGGAACCGGAAGCGGAGGGCCGCGCGGCGTGCTCGCTCTCCGTCTAGCCCGCGGTTCCCACCCCCTCGTCCTGGTCCGGCGGCTGCTGGTCGCCGCCGCGTCGGCGGGCGTCGGCTTCCTCCTCCTGGCCGCCCTCGGATACGCCTCGGCCCACCCCGCGTCCTCCGGTTCGGTGCTGCGGCTGCTGTGGTGCTTCGTCCCGCTTGCCGCGACCGTGCAGTTCGCCGTGGCGGTGGCCCGTACGGACCCGAGCACCCGGCCCCGGCCGGGCCTCTCCTCGGTGGGCCTCGGACCGGTGCGGCTCTCGGTGCTGGCAGCGGTCTCCACGGCCGTCTCCACCACGCTGGGCTCGATGGTGGCCCTGCTGTTCTTCCTGCATCTGCGCGGCGATCTGAACGGGATGCCGTTCGACGGCGGTGCGGCGGAGTTCCTCGGGGCGGGCACCCCGCTGCCGCCGGCCGCAGCACTGATGCTGCTGGCCCTCGTACCGCTCGCCTCGGCGACGGCGTGCGCGCTGGCGCTGCGATCCCGGCCCGATCCGGCGCGGGACACCTTCGGTTCCGAGGAACTGCCCGCTCCCGCGCCCGCCCCGACCGGGCTGCCCTGGGGCGTGGCGCTGACGGCCGCCGGGCTCGCGGTCGAGGCGTACGCGTCACGGGAGGCGGCGGGGAACCCGTTCCCGCTGCCCGGCCGTTTCGACGCCACCCCGGTGGCGGTGCTCATCGGGTGGACGCTCACCGCGATCGGCCTGGCCATGGCCGGACCGGGGCTGACCCATCTGTGCGGCAAGGCGCTCCAAGCGGTGCGCCCCGGTGCCGTGCGGCTGCTGGCGGGGCGGGTCCTGATGGACGAGGCGCGCCGGATCGGCCGCCCGCTCGGAGTCGTCTGCGCGGTGCTGGCCGCGGCGATCGCCGCGGCCGCGCTGTACGGGGGCGACGAACGCCCCTACGGCCCGCTCACGGCACTCGGCGCGGTGCTGGTCCTCGGCTGTACGACTGCGACGCTGCTGACGACCGCCCTGGAGGCCAAGCACGCCCGCGCGCACACCGCGCAGGCGCTGCTGAGGATGGGCGCCCCGGCCTCGACGCTGCGGTCGGCGACGGCCCTGCGGGCGGGGGCTCTGCTGGCGCTGTTCGCCCCGCTGACCTGGGTGATCGCCCAGCTGGCGGCGCTTCCGCTGGCGAAGTGAGCGCCCTTGGGCCCGACGGGCTCAGGGGTGGGCGGCGAGGCGGTCGGCGAGGGCGTCGAAGAATGCCTCCCAGCCGTCCTCGGCCGCCGCGTACTGCTCGGGGGTGAGGTGGCCGCCGCGCTGCTGGAAGGCCAGCTCGGTCCGGCCGCCCCCGAGGTCGCTGAAGGTGACCGTCACGACCTCGCCCTCGGAGTCCTCGGGGGCTGAGCCGTCCTTCAGTGTGAAGACCAGCCCGTCGGGCTCGCTGACCTCCCGGTAGACCCCGCGGAACGGCATCTCGACGCCCGGCATCACGATGACCAGGCTCCACGAGCCACCGGGCCGCACGTCCATCGCCACCCGGTCCAGGGGGACGTCCGCCTCTCCCCCGTACCAGGCGGCGAAGTCCTCCGGTGACGTCCAGGCCGCGAAGACCCGCTGCTGCGGGGCGTGCAGGACGCGGGTGAGGTCGATGCCCTCGCGGGTGGCGCCGGTCATGGTCACGGTCCTTGTCGACGTCGGTGCCGTACGGCGTGCGGCGTACGGGGTCCGGACCTCCAGCTTGCCGGGCCGGGGGCGCGCTGTCGCGGCGTACGGTCGAGGGCGGACGACACTGCGGAGGGTCAGGGCCGCAGCAGCCCCGCGAGGGTGTCGTACGCGCTCTCCCACCCCCACGCCTCGCGCACCCAGGCCCGGCCCTTCTCCCCCATCTCCGCGGCCGCCGCCCGGTCGAGCAGCAGCGCGACGAGCCGGTCCGCGACGGCGGCCACGTCCCGCCCGTCGACCACATGACCGGTCTCCCCGTCCCGTACGGTGTCGGGCGCACCGCCCGAGTCGCCGACGAGGACCGGCAGCCCGGCGGCGGCGGCCTCCAGGAAGACGATGCCGAGCCCCTCCACCTCCAGGCCGCGCCTGCGGGTGCGGCACGGCATGGCGAAGACGTCGGCGGCCGCGTAGTGCCCGGGCATGGCCGTGTGGGGCTGCCCGCCCGCCAGGACCACCGCGTCCGCGACCCCGGTGTCCGCCGCGAGCCGGCGCAGGGTGGGGGCGTACGGCCCGTCCCCGGTCAGCAGGAGTACGGCACCGGGCACCGCGCGCCGCACGGCGGGCAGGGCGCGGATCAGGGTGTCCTGGCCCTTGCGCGGGACGAGCCGCGCCGCACACAGGATCACCGGCCGCGCGCCGAGCCCGTACCGTTGCCGGACCCCCTGGGCCGGAGCCCCCGGAGCCTCCCGCGTCCCGGGCCGTACCCGGAACGCCGCCGCGTCCACCCCGGGAGCCAGGCGCACCATGCGGCGGGCGGCGGCCGGGCCGAGCGCGGCTGCGATGGGCGCGCGGGTGGCCGCGCCGAGGTAGGTCACCGCGTCGGTCCGCTCGCCGATCCGCCCGAGCAGCGCCCGGGCGCCGGGGGTGCGGGCCCACCACACCTCGTGCCCGTGCGTCGTGGCGACGGCCCGCCGCACCCCGGCCTCCCGCCGCAGCCGGTCCGCCATCAGCCCGAGCGGCGCGGCGGCCCCGAACCAGACACTGCCGCAGCCGTGGCGGCGGGCGAGGTCCGCGGCGCGGGCGGTGACGCGCGGGGTCGGCAGCAGCATCCGGGCGGGGTCGCGGATCACGGGGTACGGCAGACCGGCGTCGTGGGCGGCCGCCCCCGGTTCGGCGGAGGTGTACACGACGACGGAGTCCGCGGGGAACCGGCTGGTCATGGCGTGGACGAAGGTCTCGATACCGCCCTGGCGCGGCGGGAAGTCGTTGGTGACCACGAGGGTGCGGCGACGCGTCATCGGGAGGCCTGCTTCCGTACCCGTACGAGAAGGGGGTGGACGGGTGCGTGCCGGGCTGCCGCCCACGCCGCGAGGACCAGCGGGTGCACCAGGTAGCCGAACCGGGTCGCGGGCATGAACGCGATGGCCAGGAGCAGCCCGAGCGCGAGCCTCCCCGCCGCGGCTGTCGCCGTCTCCGGGGGCCGGACGAGCAGGGAGAATGCCAGGAGGAGAGCGCTCACCCCGAGCAGGAGCAGCGCCAGGGTCCCGCCGCCGGGGACATGGGCGGCGATCAGGTGGCCGGGGAGCGGGCTGGCGGCGGAGGAGACCGCGTCGGTCAGCCCGAGCGGGAAGTCGACGACATGGGCGCGGAAGGCACCCGGGTCGCGCAGGGCGGCGGGCAGGACGAGCGCGGCCGTGGTGAGGAGGGCGACGAGCCCGCAGCGCGGGGCGGTGCGGTTTCCCGGGCGGTCCTCGCCCCGGGAGGCCGCGGCCAGCAGTGCGAGGGCCACCGGAATCGCGGGCCAGGCCGTCCACTTGAGGGCGGCGGCCAGACCGAGCGCCAGTCCGGCCGCGTCCGCTCTCCCCCGCCCGGCCAACGCGAGCCCGAGGCACATCAGTCCGGCCACGGGCAGATCGACGCCCCCGACCGCGAGCGGCAGGGCCACCAGCGGGCAGGCGGCGATCCAGCGCAGCGGCTCGCGCCGGGAACCCGCCGGGAGGGCGAGCGCGAGCGCCCCCAGGAACGCCGTTCCCATCCACAGCCGGGGGTCGGTGAGCGGCCCTGGTCCGGCGACGGCCTCCGGCAGCCCGAAGACCGCCATGCCCGGGAGGTACGGGTTGAAGTCAGCAGGCACCAGGGGATGCTGGAGGTACGGCGTCCCGTCGGTGAGCAGCAGCCCGGCCGAGCGCGCCACCACCCGCACCTCCAACTGTGCCCGGTCCACGGCGAGCAGCACCAGCAGGGGCAGCAGCACCGCTCCGGTGACGGCGACCGCACCGGCCGTACGGGGGCTCCGCCCGCGTACGGCGAGCAGCGCGGCGGCCGTGTAGCCGAGTGCGGCGGCGGTTCCCCAGACGCGGTGCGGGCCGAGCGAGGAGAAGACGGCGAGCGCCGAGGCAGTGGCCGCGCAGAACACCCACCAGGCGGTGCCGCCGGGCAGCGGTGGACGCTTTCGGTGCTGGTCAGAAGGGGTGAAGGACGCGATGGTGGCCATGGATCCGAGGCTAGGAACGGGCCGCTCACCGATCGTCACACCACCCTCCGGTCCTCCGGATCAACCCGTGGCATGACACGGCACACCGAACTCCACCCGTGCTCCGATGCGTCCGCCCCCGGCGGTGACGAAGAATCGCCGTATGACGCGCACCATCACGCCGGACCGCCCGGCCGCCGCCACCGCCGCCACGGCGACCGCTCCGCCGCCGGCGGACGGTGCACGGCAACGGCTGCGGCGCTGGGCGGCGGCACCCTCGTACGCCTGGCTGACCGGGGCGGCGCTGACGCTCTTCGCGGTCGTGGAGCTGGTCGTCGTGCCGGGTTCGGCGGTCACGGCGTTCGGGGTGCTGGCCTGCACGGCCTCGCTCGCGCTGCGCGCGGTGTGGCCCGCCGTGGGGTTCCTGACCGTGGGCGCGGCCCTGCTCAGCTTCGCCACCGACGGCAACATGGCGTACGCGACCGTCGCCGGGGCCCTGCTCGGCTGCTACACCCTGGGGCGGCACCGGGTGCAGCATCCGGCGGTCCTCGTGCTGGCCGGTTCGCTGACGGCGCTGACCGTCAACCTGGTGCACATCGACCGGTGGGCGCGGGACGGCTCCCCCGGGCTGCCCGCGCTCCAGGGCACCGACCGCTTCAGCCTCGGTCTATACGCCGAGACGCTGGTGCTGACGGTGATGATCCTTGGTGCGGTGAGCACGGGGGACGCGGTGCGGGCGCGCGAGGAGAGCCGGCACACGCGGGCCGCCGCCCAGTCCCGGCTGCTGGCGATGGAGCGGCGGCAGGCGGCCGAGGCGGAACGTGCCGCGATAGCAAGGGAGTTGCATGACATGATCGCGCACTCGGTCTCGGTGATCGCGGTGCGGGCCGAGAGCGCCACGTACACGACACCCGATCTCTCGCCCCCGGCGCGGGACGCCTTCCAGGAGATCGCGGGCACGGCACGCTCCTCGATGGCGGAGCTGCGACGGCTGCTCGGGGTGCTGCGGACGGGCGACGGCGCCGAACCGGTCCCGCTCACCGCCCCGCAGCCGTCGCTGGCCGGTCTCGACGATCTGCTCGACCAGCACCGGGCGGCGGGCGGTACGGCCGAACTGCGCGTCACCGGCGAGCGCGTCCCCCTGCCCGCGTCCTGGGAGCTGTCGGCGTACCGGATCGTCCAGGAGGCCCTGACCAACGCCCGGCGGCACGCCCCGGGCGCCCGCACGGTCGTGGAACTGAACTACCGGCCGGGCCTGTTGACGGTCCGGGCATCCGACGACGGGCCGGGGCCCGGCGCGTCCGGCGACACCCCCGACCGCGCGGGACACGGCCTGGTGGGGATGGCCGAACGGGCCACCCTGCTCGGTGGCAGACTCACCACCGGCCGAGGTGCGGCCGGTGGCTTTCTGGTGGAGGCGGAACTTCCGTGGTGATCCGGGTACTGGTGGCCGACGACCAGGCGGTCGTACGGACGGCGTTCTCCAGCCTGCTGGACACCCAGGACGACATCGAGGTGGTCGGGGAGGCGGAGGACGGCGAGCAGGCGATCCGCGCCGCCGCCGCACTGCGGCCCGACGTGGCGCTGCTGGACATCCGGATGCCCCGGCTCGGCGGCATCGACGCGGCCCGGGAGATCGTCGCCGCGTCCGGCGGGGCGACGAGGGCGCTGATGCTCACGACCTTCGGCCTGGACGAGTACGTGTACGACGCGCTCACCGCCGGGGCCAGCGGCTTCCTCCTGAAGGACGCGACCTTTCCCGAACTGCTCCACGCGGTCCGGGTGGTGGCCGACGGGCACGCCCTGCTGGCCCCCGAGATCACCGGGCGGCTCATCTCCGAGTTCACCCGGCAGCGGACCGGCGCTCGCCCGCCGCGCTCCGTCGAGGGGCTGACCGCGCGCGAGGCCGAGGTGCTCGTCCTGATCGCCCAGGGCCTGTCCAACGCGGACATCGCGGACCGGCTGACCATCACCGATCACACGGTGAAGACCCACATCAACCGGCTGTTCGCGAAGATGGGGCTGCGGGACCGGGCGCAGGCGGTGATCCTGGCGTACGAGCTGGGGCTGGTGGTGGCGGGGACCTCCGGCTCCTGACGGCCGCCCCTCACGCCCCTGACGGCTGCCCGGAATCCGCCAGCACCACCGTCTCCGCCGCGTCGAAGCGGACGCCCACGACCGCACCCTCGTCCGGGGTGTCACGCAGGGCGCATTCGGCCTCCAGCACCGGCGCGTTCTCGGGCGTCAGGCGCACGGTCACATGGTTGCCGCGGAAGGTACGGACGCCGACCGTGCAGCGCAGGCCCTCCTCGGGAGCGCCGATCAGGACCCCGGCGGGGCGGACCAGCAGATCGGCCTCGCCCTGCGGGGAGCCCTCGGGCACCGGGACCTTGCCCCAGACGGTGGCGGCGGCCTGTCCGGTGACCGTGGCCGCGGTGACGTTGTCGAAGCCTAGGAAGCGGGCGACGAACGCGGAGGCGGGACGCTGCCAGACCTCCAGCGGGCTGCCCTCCTGGGCGATCCTGCCGTCCCGCATCACGACGACCCGGTCGGCGAGCGCGAACGCCTCGCCCTGGTCATGGGTGACGGCGAGCACCGTCGTACCCAGCTCCCTGAACAAGGTGCGCAGTTCGACGACGAGCCGTTCGCGCAGGCTGCGGTCGAGCTGGCCGAGCGGCTCGTCCAGCATCAGGAGCCTGGGGCGCGGGGCCAGCGCCCGGGCCAGGGCGACACGCTGCTGCTCGCCGCCGGAGAGCGCGGCGACCGCGCGGCGTTCGGCTCCCGGCAGGCCCACCATCTCCAGCAGCTCCCGGACCCGGCGCTCGGACTCGGCACGCCCGGTGCCGTGCATGCGCAGCCCGAAGGCGACGTTGGCGCCGACGTCCCGGTGCGGGAAGAGCTGGTGGTCCTGGAACATCAGGCCGAGGCCGCGCCGGTGCACCGGGACGCCCGCCTGGTCCTGCCCGGCCAGCAGCACCCGTCCGCCGTCCATGGGCTGAAGCCCGGCGACGGCGCGCAGCAGGGTGGACTTCCCGCTGCCGCTGGGCCCGAGGACGCAAGAGATCCGGTGGTCGGCGACCTCCAGGTCCACGGCGTCGAGCGCGGCCCGCTTCCCGAACCGTACGGTGGCCGCCTGCAAGCTCAGCATGTCGTTCAGAACTCCCCGGATCGGTCGGTGCGGATGCGTTCGAGGAGCAGCAGCGACACCGCGCACACCAGCATCAGAATCGTGCTGAGGGCCATCGCCTGCCCGTAGTTGAGCTCCCCGGACCGGCCCAGCAGCCGGGCCACGGCGACCGGCAGGGTCGGGTTGTCCGGCCGCGCGATGAAGACGGTGGCGCCGAACTCCCCGAGCGACACGGCGAACGCGAACCCCGCCGCGACCAGCAGCGCCCGCCGCACCAGCGGCAGATCGACCTCACGCCACGCCCGCAGCGGCGAGGCCCCGAGCACGGCGGCGGCCTCCCGCAGCCGGTCGTCGACCGCGCGCAGCACGGGCAGCATGGTCCGTACGACGAAGGGGACACCGACCAGCGCCTGGGCCAGCGGGACCAGGATCCAGGAGGTTCGCAGGTCGAGCGGCGGCTTGTCGAGGGTGATGAGGAAGCCGAAACCGACGGTGACGGCGGAGACCCCCAGGGGCAGCATCAGCAGCGCGTCGAAGCCCCGCACGAGCCGTCCCGCCCGGCGGGTCAGGGCCGCGGCCGCGAGCCCGCCGACGACGAGGGCGATGAGCGTGGCGACGAGCGCGTACCGCAGGGAGTTCCCGACGGCCTCCAGCGGCGGCACCAGGAAGGTGGAGGAGCCGCCCGACCCGGCCGACTGGAGGGCCCGGTAGTAGCCGAAGCCGTAGCCGCCCGGCCCGTCGGCTCCGTCCGCTCCGTCGAAGGAGCGCTCCACCAGCACTCCGAGCGGCATCAGGATCAGCAGCAGTGCGGTGAGCAGGACGCCGCCGAGCAGCGCCCACTGTCCGGCGCCGCGCGGCCTGCGGGACGTCTGCGCCGGGTCGACGAGCTTCAGCGCCCGCTCCCGGCGGCGTACGGTCACGGCGTGCACGGCGAGGATCGCGCCGACGGCCACGAACTGGACCATGGTCAGCACGGCGGCGGTCGGCAGGTCGAGCAGTTGCGCGGTCTGCCGGTAGATCTCCACCTCCAGGGTGGAGTACGCCGGTCCGCCGAGGATCTGCACGACGCCGAAGGAGGTGAACGTGAAGAGGAAGACCATCAGCGCGGCGGCGGCGACGGCGGGGGCGAGTGCGGGCAGGGTCACCCGGCGGAAGGCGGCGAACCGTCCCGCACCGAGCACCCGGGCGGCCTCCTCCTGACGCGGGTCCAGCTGGGACCAGAGCCCGCCGACCGTCCGGACGACCACGGCGTAGTTGAAGAAGACGTGGGCGAGCAGGATCGCCCATACGGTGGTGTCGAGGCGGAGGCCCCACAGCTCGTCGAGGAGCCCGCCGCGCCCCAGCAGCGCCAGGAACGCGGTGCCGACGACGACGGTCGGCAGCACGAACGGCACGGTGACGACCGCCCGCAGCACCTGTTTGCCCGGGAAGTCGAAGCGGGCGAAGACATACGCGCCGGGCAGGGCGATCAGCAGCGTGAGCGCGGTCGAGGCGAGGGCCTGCCAGGTGGTGAACCAGAGGACGTCGAGGATGTCCGGGCGGGCCAGCACCTCACCGATCCGCCCGAACTGCCAGACGCCGTCCGTCTTCACCCCGCGGCCGACGATCGCGGACACGGGGTAGGCGAAGAAGACGGCGAAGAACGCGACGGGCACGGCCATCAGGCCGAGCCGCACCGCGGCACCGCGCCGCCCGGACCCACGGCCGGGCGGCGCGGCTTCCGCTTCGGGCCCTACCTCAGGACGAGCGACTGCCACGACTTGATCCACTGCTCACGGTTGGCGGCGATCTTCTCGGGCGTGACGGTGGGGGGCGCTTCGACGGTCTCGCCGAACTCCGTGAACAGCTCGGGCAGCTCCGCGTCCGTCACGACGGGGTTCACGAACATGTTCAGCGGCATGTCCTCCTGGAACGTCTTGCTGATCATGAAGTCCAGCAGCGCCTTGCCGCCCTCCTCGTTCTTCGCCCCGGTCAGCAGCCCGGCGTACTCGGTCTGCCGGAAGCAGGTGCCGGTCGCGACCCCGGTGGGGGCCTCCTTCGGCTGCGGGTCGGCGTAGAGGACCTCGACGGGCGGGCTGGAGGCGTAGGAGACGACGAGCGGCCGGTCCGCCTTGGTCTTCTTGCCGCCCGCGGAGCCGGAGAACTCCTCGTTGTACGCCTGCTCCCAGCCGTCGACGACCTTGACGCCGTTGGCCTTGAGCTTCTTCCAGTACGCCTCGTAGCCGTCCTCGCCCTGGCTGGCGATGGTGCCGAGGAGGAAGCCGAGACCGGGCGAGGAACTGGCCGCGTTCTCGGTCACCAGGAGGTTCTTGTACGCGGGCTTCAGCAGGTCCTCGAAGGTCTCCGGCGGCGCGAGCTTCTTGTCCGTGAAGTACTGCTTGTCATAGTTGACGCAGATGTCACCGGTATCAACCGGCGTAACCCGGTGCTTCTCGTCCTGCTGGGTGCCCTTGGCGACCCGGTCCAGGCCCTTGGCCTCGTACGCGGTGAAGAGACCGTTGTCGAGGGCGCGGGAGAGCAGGGTGTTGTCGACGCCGAAGAAGACGTCACCGCGCGGGGAGCCCTTGGTCAGGATCTCCTGGTTGAGCGCGGCCCCGGCGTCGCCGCTCTTGAGGATCTCGACGGTGTAGCCGGTCTCCTTGGTGAACGCCTTCAGCACCTCGTCCGAGACGGTGAAGGAGTCATGGCTGACCAGGGTCACGGTCTTGGAACCGCTGCCCTTGGAGGCGCCGGAGCCCGCCGTGCCGTCGTCGCTGCCGCAGCCCGCGAGCACGGTGACGCCGAGCGCGGCGGCGAGCGCGGTCGCCGCGTACTTCGTGGTGGTGTTCATGTGGTCCTCCTGGAGGTGACCAGGAAGAGACGCGGCCCCGCCCGCCGCCGGAGCCGTAACCGGAAGCGGGCAGGACGCAACAGCTTGAGTAAGGTCCGAACTTCCTACCCGGAATGACCCGGGCGAGGTTCAGAGGGTCTGCGGCCAACCTGTCCTTGGTGCCGCACTCTCAGCGCTGTGGCGCTCCCCTGTCGGAATATGCAGTTGATTGCGGGCCCAGGCTACACCGGCGGTTTCGTCCGACCCCGGAGAGGTGGCCGCTGTCAGCGCTCGGAGGCCGCCAGCTGCCCGCAGGCCCCGTCGATCTCCTGGCCCCGGGTGTCCCGGACGGTGACGGGCACGCCGTGGGCCGCGATGGCCTCGACGAACGCCTTCTCGTCCTCGGGGCGCGAGGCGGTCCACTTGGAGCCGGGCGTGGGGTTGAGCGGGATGAGGTTGACGTGGACCCGCTTGCCCTTGAGGAGCCTGCCGAGCAGGTCACCGCGCCAGGCCTGGTCGTTGATGTCCCGGATCAGGGCGTACTCGATGGAGATGCGGCGGCCCGACTTCTCCGCGTACTCCCACGCGGCGTCCAGGACCTCGCGGACCTTCCACCGGGTGTTGACGGGGACCAGGGTGTCGCGCAGCTCGTCGTCCGGGGCGTGCAGCGAGACGGCCAGGCGGCACTTGAAGCCCTCGTCGGCGAAGCGCAGCATCGCCGGGACGAGGCCCACGGTGGAGACGGTGATCCCGCGCTGCGAGAGGCCGAGGCCGTCCGGCTCGGGGTCGGTGAGCCGGCGGATGGCACCGACGACCCGCTTGTAGTTGGCGAGCGGCTCGCCCATGCCCATGAAGACGATGTTGGACAGCCGGGCGGGGCCGCCCGGCACCTCGCCGTCGCGCAGGGCGCGCATGCCGTCGACGATCTGGTGCACGATCTCGGCGGTGGACAGATTGCGGTCGAGCCCGGCCTGCCCGGTGGCGCAGAAGGGGCAGTTCATCCCGCAGCCCGCCTGCGAGGAGATGCACATCGTGACGCGCTCCGGGTAGCGCATCAGGACGGACTCGACGAGCGTGCCGTCGTGCAGCTTCCACAGGGTCTTGCGGGTGGTGTCGTCGTCGCAGCTGATGTGGCGGACCACGGACATCAGCTCGGGGAACAGCGCCTCGGCGAGCTTCTCCCGGGACCCGGCGGGAATGTTGGTCCACTGGGCCGGGTCGTGCGCATACCGCGCGAAGTAGTGCTGCGAGAGCTGCTGGGCGCGGAACGGCTTCTCGCCGGTCTCGGCGACCGCTTCCTTGCGCTCGGCGGGCGTGAGGTCGGCGAGGTGCCGCGGGGGCTTCTTGGCTCCGCGGGGCGCGACGAAAGTGAGTTCTCCGGGCTTAGGCATGGTTCATCCAGTGTCGCAGACAGACGGGTGAGGGCCCGCCGCCCTGTGGACAACGAGCCCTCACCGTAAAGAATTGCAGGTGGGACGGGGTGTGCGGTGGCTCAGCCGGAGCCGACGAACAGCACCATCAGCAGCCACACCACCGGCGCGGTGGGCAGCAGCGAGTCCAGCCGGTCCATGATGCCGCCGTGGCCGGGGAGCAGGGTACCCATGTCCTTGATGCCGAGGTCCCGCTTGATCATGGATTCGCCCAGGTCACCGAGGGTGGCGCTGGCCGCGACCGCGAGGCCGAGCAGCAGCCCCTGCCACCAGGCGCCGCCGTCGATCAGGAACTCCATGCACAGCGCACCGGCGGCCATCGCGAAGGCGACCGCGCCGAGCAGGCCCTCGCGGGTCTTGCCGGGGCTGATGCGGGGGGCGAGCTTGTGCTTGCCGAAGCGCCAGCCGACGGCGTACGCCCCGGTGTCGCTGACCACGGTGAGGACGAGGAAGGTGAGGACCCGCCACGGCCCGTCGTCCGCCGCCAGCAGCAGGGCGACGAAAGTGGCCAGGAAGGGGACGTAGAACGCCGCGAAGACCCCGGCGGTGACGTCCTTGAGATATCCCTCCGGCGGTTCGGTCATCCGCCAGACCAGCACCGCGAGGGCGGTGAGGGCCATGGCGACCCAGGCCCCCTCGGGGCCCCGGACATAACCGGCGATGACCATCGCGGCTCCGCCGACGGCCAGCGGAACCAGGGGCGCCTTGATGCCTTTGCGCTCCTGGAGACGGGA
This sequence comes from Streptomyces sp. WZ.A104, assembly GCF_002382885.1. GTDB lineage: Bacteria > Actinomycetota > Actinomycetes > Streptomycetales > Streptomycetaceae > Streptomyces. The sequence continues at coordinate 79,748 of NZ_NWVL01000014.1, read as the reverse complement.
GGTGAGCTCCCAGAGGCCGACGACGACGGCGACCGCTATCACGCCGATGAAGACGGCCTTCACGATGAACAGCGAGGCGACGATGACGGCACCGAGACCCACGCCCACCCCTATGGCGGCGCGCAGATCACGCCCCGCGCGCTTCTTCTGCGGCGGGGGCGGCAGCGGGGTGGACATGGGCTCCTGCGGCATCTCGTCACGGAACAGGGGGCCGCTGACGTGAGCGGCATCCCTGTCCCGGTCGGCGCGGTCGGCTGCGTCTCTACCTGCGTCGGGAACGTCCGGCACGTTGGGCATGGGCCGAGTCTGCTGGGCGTCATGCACATCGTGGGCAGGACCCGCCGGGGCAGCCCTCATCTCGGGCGTGCCCCAGTAACCCGCTCCTTGCGGGGCGCCCCAGGAAGAGTCGTTCATCAGACTTCGAGCAGCTCGGCTTCCTTGTGCTTGAGCAGCTCGTCCACCTGCGCGACGTACTTCGCGGTGGTGTCGTCGAGCTCCTTCTCGGCGCGGCGCACCTCGTCCTCGCCGGACTCCTTGTCCTTGACGAGCTTGTCGAGGGCTTCCTTGGCCTTGCGTCGGATGGAGCGGATCGAGATCTTGGAGTCCTCGGCCTTGCTCTTGGCGACCTTGATGTACTCCTTGCGGCGGTCCTGGGTGAGCTCGGGGAAGGTCACCCGGATGATGTTGCCGTCGTTGCTCGGGTTGACGCCGAGGTCGGAGTCGCGGATCGCCTGCTCGATGTTGCGCAGCGCCGTCTTGTCGAACGGCGTCACGACGGCCATCCGCGGTTCGGGAACCGAGAACGAGGCCAGCTGGTTGATCGGGGTCAGCGCGCCGTAGTAGTCGGCGACGATCTTGTTGAACATCGCCGGGTGCGCACGGCCGGTACGGATCGCGGCGAAGTCCTCTTTCGCGACGACGACGGCCTTCTCCATCTTCTCCTCGGCCTCAAGGAGGATTTCTTCGATCACCACGTGCTCCTGCGTGTCTTGGGTGGGCCCGGCATCGTCATCGTCGGGCCCTGCGGGTCCTGCGTCGCGTCCTCACCTGCGCGGTGTCCGACCGGCAGGCCGTTGTCCATCCTGGGGGCCGTCAGGCCCGGGTGCTCGCGTCGCTCACGAGCGTGCCGATCTTCTCACCCTTGACCGCACGAGCGATATTGCCCTCGGCGGTCAGCTCGAAGACGAGGATCGGGAGCTGGTTGTCACGGCAGAGCGTGATGGCGGTGGCGTCGGCGACCTTCAGATCGCGGGAGATCACCTCGCCGTACTCCAGCGCGTCGAACTTCACCGCGTCGGGGTTGGTCTTCGGGTCGGAGTCGTAGACACCGTCCACACCGTTCTTCCCCATGAGCAGCGCCTCGGCGTCGATCTCCAGGGCGCGCTGGGCGGCGGTGGTGTCGGTGGAGAAGTACGGCATGCCCATACCGGCACCGAAGATGACGACGCGCCCCTTCTCCAGGTGCCGTACGGCACGGAGCGGGATGTACGGCTCGGCGACCTGGCCCATGGTGATGGCCGTCTGGACGCGCGAGTCGATGCCTTCCTTCTCCAGGAAGTCCTGGAGCGCCAGGCAGTTCATGACGGTGCCGAGCATGCCCATGTAGTCGGACCGGGCCCGGTCCATGCCGCGCTGCTGGAGCTCGGCACCACGGAAGAAGTTGCCTCCCCCGATGACCACCGCGATCTGGGCGCCGTCGCGTACGACGGCGGCGATCTCGCGGGCGATGGTGTGCACGACGTCGGGGTCGACGCCGAGGCCGCCGCCACCGGCGAATGCCTCACCGGAGAGCTTCAGCATGAAGCGCCCGGAACCCTTGTCGTCGTCGCGCTTCTCGTCGGCCTGGATGGCGTCCGCGCCCTTGTCCATGGAAATTCTCCTCGTGCACATACGAAGAAGGCCATTGCCGGTGGGTCTGGTGTCCCTACAGCGGCAATGGCCTCCTCGTCAGATCTGCGGTCGTCCGGCGTGGGTGCGGCCGTCGACTGCACCAGACCCTATCGGGTCCGGTGCTGTTCGCCCGGACGGACTCAGATGCCGACCTTGATGCGCGAGAAGCGCTTCAGGGTGACACCGGCCTCGTCCAAGACCTTCTGGACGGACTTCTTGGCGTCCAGCGCGTACGGCTGGCCGAGGAGGGTGGCCTCCTTGAAGAAACCGTTGACGCGACCCTCGACGATCTTCGGGAGCGCGGCCTCGGGCTTGCCCTCGGCGCGGGTGGTCTCCTCGGCGACGCGGCGCTCGGCCTCGACGACCTCGGCCGGGACGTCCTCGCGGGACAGGTACTTCGGGGCGAAGGCGGCGATGTGCTGCGCGATGCCCTTGGCCAGCTCGGCGTCGGCCTTGTCCAGCTCGACCAGAACACCGATCTGCGGGGGCAGGTCGGGCATGGTGCGGTGCATGTACACGGAGACGTACTCGCCGGTGAACTGCGCGAAGCGGTCCAGGACGATCTTCTCGCCGAGGTTGGCGTTGGCCTCGTCGACGTACGCCTGGACGGTCTTGCCGGCCTCGATCTCGGAGGCGAGCAGCGCCTGGAGGTCGGCCGGGGAGGTCGCGGCGACGTGGGCGGCGAGGGTGTTGGCGACGGCCTGGAACTTCTCACCCTTGGCGACGAAGTCCGTCTCGCACTTCAGCTCCAGGAGAACGCCGGACGTCTGGTCCTCGGAGATGAGGGAGACGACGGCACCGTTCTCGGCAGAGCGGCCCTCGCGCTTGGCGACGCCCTTCTGGCCCTTGATACGGAGCGCCTCGACGGCCTTGTCGACGTTGCCGTCGGCCTCGTCGAGCGCCTTCTTGCAGTCCATCATGCCGGCGCCGGTGAGCTCGCGGAGCTTCTTGACGTCAGCGGCGGTGTAGTTCGCCATGAGTCTGTATGTCTCTCTCGAAGTCTGAAAGATCTACGGGTGAACGGCGGGGGCGACGCTTGTGGCGTCGGCCCCCGCCGTCAGTAGCCGTGACGGGTGTCAGGCCTGCTCGGCGTCCGCGGCCGGAGCCTCGGCCTCGGCGACGGCCTCGGCCGGCTTCTCGGCGTCGGCGACCTTCTCGGTCTCGGCGGAGGACTGGACCTCGGCGGCAGCCGCGGTCTCGTCCTTCTTGTCGCCCTCCAGCAGGTCGCGCTCCCACTCGGCCAGCGGCTCGCCGGCGGCCTTCTCGCCCGGCTTCGAGTCGCCGGTGGCGGCGCCGGAGCGGGCGATGAGGCCCTCGGCGACGGCGTCGGCGATCACGCGGGTGAGCAGGGTGACGGAGCGGATCGCGTCGTCGTTGCCCGGAATCTTGTAGTCGACCTCGTCGGGGTCGCAGTTGGTGTCGAGGATCGCGACGACCGGGATGTGGAGCTTGCGCGCCTCACCGACGGCGATGTGCTCCTTCTTGGTGTCGACGATCCAGACGGCGCTGGGCACCTTCTGCATCTCGCGGATACCACCGAGGGTCTTCTCCAGCTTGGCCTTCTCGCGCGAGAGGACCAGGAGCTCCTTCTTGGTGAGGCCGGAGGCGGCCACGTCCTCGAAGTCGATGAGCTCAAGCTCCTTCAGACGCTGAAGGCGCTTGTAGACGGTGGAGAAGTTGGTGAGCATGCCACCGAGCCAACGCTGGTTGACGTACGGCATGCCGACGCGCGTCGCCTGCTCGGCGATGGCCTCCTGGGCCTGCTTCTTCGTACCCACGAACATGATGGAGCCGCCGTGGGCGACGGTCTCCTTGACGAACTCGTAGGCGCGGTCGATGTACGACAGCGACTGGAGCAGGTCGATGATGTAGATGCCGTTGCGCTCGGTGAAGATGAAGCGCTTCATCTTCGGGTTCCAGCGACGGGTCTGGTGACCGAAGTGGACGCCGCTTTCCAGCAGCTCCCGCATCGTGACGACGGCCATGGCCGTACTCCTTGAGGTGCTCGGTTGTCGCGACCGCAGGTTTGCTGTCGCGCCTGACGCCCCGACGCGCCGTGCCACGAGGGACCGAGGAGCGCGGCCACCTCCTCGAAGAGGGAGGTGGCGGGGCGTGCGAAGTCGACCCGGTGACCCGGATCGCCGTAAGAAGTGTACGGGACCCGCCGGGTGCCGGGTGACGGCGATGTCCACAACCGGCGAGTAGTCCACAGGAACGGTCCATGATCACCGGAATCCCGGCCTCCGGGCGATGGTGGCGGACATGTGCACCCACCCCGGCCGACGCCGCTCCCTCGCTCTCCGCACCCTGCTCCTGTTCCCGCTCCTTCCGGCGTTCCTGCTGTACGCGCTGCTCCCGGCCGGGAGCAGCACGCCGGGCAGAGCCGTCATGCCGACCGGGGCCGAGGCGTCCTTGGCGGGGGCGGGCACAGATGTCGATGCCGACCCTGCCGCCGATGGCGGCGACCGGAGCTGGCCGCTGACGGGGAGACCCGCGGTGTTACGGGGGTGGCAGCCGCCCACCGGCCCCTACGGGCCCGGCCATCGCGGCGTCGACCTCGCGGCGGGGCCGGGCGCCCCGGTGCTGGCGGCCGCCGGGGGCCGGGTGTCGTTCGCGGGGCGGGTGGCGGGACGCGGGGTGCTGGCCATCGAGGTGGGCGGCAGCGGGTCGCCTCCGCTGCGCACGACGTACGAGCCGGTGCGGGCGCTGGTCGAGGAGGGCGCGAGCGTGCGGGCCGGACAGCCGGTCGGAGCGCTGGAGGAAGGGCCCTTCCACTGCGCGGCGGGCTGCCTGCACTGGGGGCTGCGACGCGGTGACGCCTACCTGGACCCGCTCTCGCTGCTGCCGCCCTCACTACTGCGGAGAGGCCCTTCGCGGTTGCTGCCGGTGTTCGGGGTGCCGGAGCCGGGAAGCGCGACGGCGGGGGCGTTCCGCGGGGTGCGGGGCCGGGTCAGCCGCTCACACCACGCAGGACCATCGCGACGGCGGTGTCGGCGATGACGCCCGGCTCCTCCGCGACACCGAGCTCGATACGGCGCACGGCGGCGTCCACCGAGCCCTGGAGGAGCATGGCGGCCAGCCTCGGCTCGGTGTGACCGAGGTCGCCGAGGGCCTCGACGATCATGGCGATCAGCGCACCGTGCGCGGCCCGGATCTTCTCCCGGGCACCGGCGTCGAGCTCGCTCGCGGAGATCGCGACGACGGCGCGGTGACGGCGGTCGCCGACGAGGTCCAGCTGTCGGCGCACATACGCCTCGATCTTCGCCTCGGGCGTCTCGGCGCGCTGCATGGCGTTCTCGACCTCGGCCGCCCAGACAGGGAAGTCGACGGCGCACAGCTCCTCGACGACCGCGGCTCGGGAGCGGAAGTACTCGTACACGGAGGACCGGGCGAGGCCCGTGCGCTCGGCGAGTGCGGGGAAGGTCAGCGCCTCCGTACCGCCCTCGGACAGCAGGGAGCGCGCGGCGTCCAGGAGGGCGCCGCGCTGCATGGTCCGGTGCTCGGCCACGGAGGCCGCTCGAATCCTGGGCACGCATCCACTCTACGGCGGCAGGGGTCCGAGGGAAGGGCACGGCCTCTGACCGAGTGGCCGGGAGGGATCGGGAAGAAGGCCGGGGAGGGATCGTCAGCGGCCCGCGTCGGCCAGTTTCGCCCGGAGCTGGAGGACGGACTTGGTGTGGATCTGGCTGACACGGCTCTCCGTCACCCCGAGGACGTTGCCGATCTCCGCGAGGGTCAGGCCCTCGTAGTAGTAGAGGGTCACCACGGTCTTCTCCCGGTCGGGGAGGGTGTTGATCGCGCGTGCGAGCAGCCGTCTCAGCTCGCGGTCCTCGGCGACCTCCACCGGATTGTCGGCGGCGGTGTCCTCCAGGGTGTCCATCAGGCTCAGCCGGTCGCCGCCCTCCCCGCCGGCGTGCAGCAACTCCTCCAGCGCGACCACGTTCGCCAGGGACAACTGACTGAAAACAGCGTGCAGTTCCTCCAGTGCGATGCCCATCTCCGAGGCGACCTCGGCCTCCGAGGGCGTACGCCTCAGCTGCGCCTCCAGCGTGGCGTAGGCGCGCTCCACGTTGCGCGCCTTCTGCCGGACGGACCGGGGGATCCAGTCCAGGGCCCGCAGTTCGTCGATCATCGCGCCGCGAATCCTGGTGATCGCGTACGTCTCGAACTTGATGGCCCGCTCGATGTCGAACTTCTCGATGGCGTCGATCAGTCCGAAGACTCCGGAGGAGACGAAGTCTGCCTGCTCGACATTGGACGGCAGCCCCACGCTCACCCGGCCCGCGACGTACTTGACGAGCGGCGAGTAGTGCAGGATCAACTGCTCCCGCAGCCGCTCGTCGCCCGTGGTCTTGTACGAACGCCACAGTTCGTCGAGCGAGGAGGGGGCGGGAGGGCGCACAGTGCCACGCGCAACGGGTGGTACTGCCGCGCGGTCAGACCCGGAGGTGTGCTGGGGCATGTGGTGCCTTGAGCCGTTCTGCCGTGAAGTGCTGGGGGACTTTTGTCTGGGGCGGAATCCTTGTGAGCGTAGCGTGACTGCGGCGTCGCAGTCCGCGCAGGACGGCAGTTCCATGACGCGTGATTGCGTTCTGCCGTTCACGCTGTCCGCACCTGCCCGGGGGCGGTGCAGTCGCCATGGGCACCGGCCCTGAGCAGGTCACCGATCGATCGTGCGAGGTCATCGGCCTTACCTTTTCACCCGAATGCTCCAGGTCAAGTACCGCCTCGCCGCGCGTCGTCGTTGCGTGCCGACGGGTTCGTCAATCGCCAGCCGTCGCCCTCGCGTTCGACGAACCCCAGTGAGTGCAGTTCGTACAGCCGCCCGAGCGTTTCGTCGGCGGAGATCCCCGCGCTGCGGGCGAGGTCACGGGGGTGGGTGACGCCGTGGTACGGAAGGGCGTCGAGGACCCGCGCGGCGACCGCGTCCAGCCGGTCCCGGGGCAGGACCGGGCCGCGCCTGCACGGCGCGAGATCGCCGATGTCACCCACCAGTTCGACGACTTCGGCCGCGTCGGTGACCAGCACGCCCTCCCCGCGGAGCAACTCGTGGACCCCGGCAGACAGCCCGCTGGTGGCCGGGCCGGGCACCCCCATCGCGAAACGGCCGAGCCGCTGTGCCTGACGGGCGGTCACCAGCGAGCCGCTGCGGTACTCCGCCTCGACCACGACCGTTCCCCTGGTCAAAGCGGCGATGACGCGGTTGCGCAGGACGAACCGGCTGCGGGTGGGATGAGCGGACGGGGGCAACTCAGCGACGATGAGCCCCTGTTGGGCCAGCCGTCCGAGCAACTCGGCGTGCCCGCGCGGGTAGGGCACGTCCACACCACAGGCCAGCACTGCCGTCGTCGCCCCGCCCGCGGCCAGCGCCCCGCGGTGCGCCGCTCCGTCCACGCCGAACGCCGCGCCCGACACCACGACCCAGCCCCGCTCCGCCAGCCCGGAGCCGAGGGTCGCCGCCATGCGGGCCCCGTACGGCGTGCACGCCCGCGCACCGACCACCGCGACCGACCGCAGGGACCACAGCCGCAGGTCCGGCCGCCCTCGCACCCAGAGCCCGACGGGCCGACCGTCGCCCAGGTCGTCGAGCTGGCTAGGCCACTCCCGGTCCCCCGGGCAGACGAAGCGTCCGCCCACCGCGGCCACCGCCGCCAGGTCACGCTCCGGCTCGGCGGCGGCCGCGCGCAGCCGGTAGCCGCCGAGCCGCAGAGCGGTCATCCCGGGCAGCCCCTCGGCGGAACCGTCCTCGACGGTGAGCCGACGCATCAGCTCGACGGGCCCGGTCTCCCGGAGCCACCGCCCGGCACGCTCGTCCCCCGGCTCCAGCACCCGCGTCAACGCAGCCCGCGCCACCCGCTCCAGATCAGGCTCCGGCTCCAGCTCTCCCGCCCGAGCGCCACCCCTGTCGGGCTCCCGATCCCCATAGGCTTCGTGGTTGGGCTCCCGATCCCGCACCCGGCTTCCTTCGCGGTCAGACCCCCGCGCCCGAGCCCCGCTCCGAGCGGGCTCCCGATCTCCATACGCCTCCCTGTCGCACTCCCCGTCCCAGGCCCCTGCCCCTGCCCCTGCCCGAACCTCTTCCCGGCCGGGCTGCGGCGCGTACTCCCGCACCCGTTCCTCCTCCCGCTGGCCAGGCATCCCGCATCCCCCGTCCCCGTCCGTACTCCGGCGCTCCCCCGTCAGTCCGCTCACCGCTCACCCGCCCCCATCGGCACCCCGCGCTGGATGCCCGTCCGCAGCTCCAGGGCCACCGCCACGTCGGAGGCGTCCGGGCGGTCGGCGCCCCGCAGGTCCGCCACCGTCCAGGCGACCCTCAGCACCCGGTCCAGGCCCCGGGCCGTGAGGATTCCGCATTCCAGGTCCCGTTCCGCCGCTGCCAGCGCCCCCGGGGCCGCCAGCAGCCGGGTCCTCAGCTCATGGCCGGGGACCTCGCTGTTCGTGGTCCACGGGGTGCCGGCCAGCCGCTCGGCCGCACGTGTCCTCGCCGCCCGCACCCGGGCGGCGACCGTGGCCGTCGATTCGCCCCGGCCGCCCTGCCCGAGGAGGCCGGCGCGGTCGACCGGCTCCACCTCTACCCGCAGGTCCACCCGGTCCAGCAGCGGTCCGGACAGGCGTGCCTGGTAGCGGCGGACCACGGAGGGCGGGCACTCGCAGCCCGCGCCGGTCAGCGTGTGGCGGCCGCAGGGGCACGGGTTCGCCGCCAGGACCATCAGGAACCTGGCGGGCAGCCGCACCACCCCGGCCGCCCGCGCGACCACCACATGGCCCGACTCCAAGGGCTGGCGCAGTGCGTCCAGGGCCTTGCCCGGGAACTCGGGAGCCTCATCGAAGGAGCGAGTTTGACACCAGTCATAATCGAACTGGTTGTCGCCTCCGGATCAAGCGGGGCGCAGAGAGCGAGCAAGAGTGGCAAGGGTCCTGGGAGTCCTCCGCCTGTCCCGGGCGAGTGACGAGAGTACGTCGGTCGTGCGGCAGCGCGAGTCCATCCAGCGATGGGCAGACAGTAAGGGACACGTCATCATCGGATGGGTCGAGGACGTCGACGTGTCCGGCGGGATCGAACCGTGGAAGCGTCCGGAGTTCGGCAAGTGGCTGCCGTCCACCATCGGCAAGGACGTGAGCGAGATAGAACACCGTCTCGCATGGGAGGAGTCCCGCGCTTCCGAGTTCGACATCATCGCCGCGTGGAAGCTTGATCGGATCTCCCGCCGGGTGATCCACGTCAACGTACTGGCCGAGTGGTGCGACCAGAACGGAAAGCAGATCGCCACGGCTGAGGGAGACATCGACCTGTCCTCTCCCATGGGGCGCATCCTGTTCCAGCTCATCGCTTCCTTTGCTGAGGGAGAACTCGAAGCGATCAAGGCGCGGGCCAAGTCTTCGTATGTCCACCTCATGAAGGAGGGACGCTGGCGGGGAGGGTTCGTGCCATACGGCTACCGGCCGGAGAAGCAGGACACAGGCGACGGGTGGAAGCTTGTTCCCGATGAGTACGGCCTGAACACGGCCGAGACCCTGCGAGAGATAGTCGAGAAGATCATCGACGGGCAGTCGGCCAACAGCGTCTGCCGGTGGCTCAACGAGAACCGGGGGAAGACCCCGCCCCCGCTGGATGCTCAACGCATCCGGAACGGTAAGGAGCCCAAGGGCGCAGTGTGGCGGGTAGGCAACCTGATCAAGATGCTTCGCTCTCACACCCTTCTCGGCCAAGTAGAAATGACTGAGGAAGTGAGCCTGCCTGACGGACGCAGGGAGAAGCGCACCCGTCTGGTACGCGACAAGGACGGCTTGCCCCTTCAGCGAGCGGAGCCGCTGATCTCCAAAGAAGACTGGGATCGCGTCAGCCTCAAGCTGCAAGAGAACAGCAACAAGAAGGCGGGCAACCGTACAGGCGGTTCCCCTCTGCTGCGCGTCGCCTTCTGCTCCTGCGGCAAGCCCCTTTACCGCTACCCCGGCCGGAACTGGAGCTACTACCGGTGCGCGAACAAGGCGATCACTGGTCTGTCCTGCGATGAAAGCAAGTCCATCAGTGCCCCGCTACTGGAAGGCACAGTCGAAGAGGAGTTCCTGAGCGTCGCCGGTCGGCTTGAGATCATCCGTAGGGTCTTCCGTCCTGGGGTCGACTACACACACGACATCAACGAAGTAACCCGCGCCATGAAGGAACTCCGAGAAGATCGTGAGGCGGGCCTCTACTCCTCCGAGACAGGCAAGCAGGAGTACCGCGAGGAGTACGCGCGGATGGACAGGAAGCGGGAGCAGCTCATGTCCTTGCCCGCCCGGCCGGACACCTGGGAGGAGATCCCGACAGGGCAGACCTACGCTGAGCGCTGGTCACAGCTCACGACGGCCAGCGAGAAGAGCAAGGAACTACGCGCCTCCGGGCTCCAAGTGATCGTGCATACCGAGGACATCCCTCCCGTGTACGTCGGAGGAAAGCGGCTCATGGAGATGGACCGAGGCAGGATGTTCGGGCGCATCGGGCGCATCGAGATCATCTTCCCCAGGAACTTCGCAGAGAAGATACGGCAGCACACAGCCACCCACGCATAACGTGAAGCGAGGAGGCCCCCGGGTGGGGGCCTCCTTTGTCTTGTATCCTGCTCTGCCAGGTCGCCGCCGTCGCTCCCGACTGCAAGAGACCGAGTCCAGGCCCGAAAGCCTTGGGCGTCCTGTGAAGCGCCGTGCTCGCCGCACGGCCACCCCCGCGAAGAAAGGGAGGCACATGTCCCGCCGTCTGGCGGGGGTCACTGGCGCACTCGTGTGCGCCCACAGGAAGGGACTACCGCAGTGGGGCGTACCCCGTTTCAGTTTGAAGGCGACTACGCCGCCGTCTCCCAGGACGAGTACAAGCGCCGGGCGCGAGACCCACGCTTCGACAACGCCCACCGCGTCGAGTACGCGGCCATGGGTTGGGCGAACCAGATCGGGCACGCCGAGTTCCCGCCGGGCGAGCTGAACAAGATCCTCGCGGACACGGACGACAAGGTGCCGAGCCACAACGCCGTGAACAACCACATCCGCAAGGCGAAGGGGTGGGGGTTCATCGAGGTGGAGTCCAACCGTCGATGCCTTGTGCTGCCGATGTACCACTTCCAGAAGGGCATCGGGGACAGGACGTGCGACGAACACGGGCTGCGCCCGCACAAGCGCTTCAGGCCGTAGGCCACACGCCAGGCGTGCCAGTCAAGCTGGGCACCCACACGCCAGGCATGTCGATACGGCACCCAACGACACGCGAGACGTGCCGCCACAGCCTCTTGACCTGGGGCGACGTGCCGCCCCTCTCTATCTCTCTTGGAAGACTCCAAGCGATGTACGTCAAGGTGAAGACGTACAGGCGCAAGCCGAAGGATCTACGACAGTGCGGCCCCGGAAGGGGCCGACAAGGGAAAGCCCCTTACTCCAGCGGCGAGGAGAAGCAGGGCGCGACAGCGCCCCACAGGCAAGGAGGCAAGCGGCAAGTGGATGGGGGCGGCTCCGCCGCCACAGTCGCAAGCACTCAACGGCGGAGCGGCCCCGGAAGGGGCCGACAGAGCAAGGGCAAGGGGCAAGCCAAGTGGGGCGCTGCCGCGCCCCCACGGAGCAAGCCCGCTAGACCAAGGGCATACGGCTTGTGGGCCGCTACGCGGCCACCTGTCGAAGACTCCAGAGCAAGGGGCGAAAGCCTTCACTCTCTGCACCTCACCGCCGTTGCCAGCAAGGCTGGTGTAAGCCTGTGATCAGGCACTATCCCTGCGCCGGCTGAGGTTGCAGGCCGCTCTGACGACCCTTGGAACCGTGGCAGGATCTGAGCTGCTAAGACACGGCGGTCGAGGCGGGCGCCCTCAGGGGGTCATACCCCCTACCCCTTCGCCGTTGCCCTTGGGCTGGTGTGAGCCCTCACCCTTCCCTTCGCCGTCGCCAGGCGTACGGCTGTACGGCTCTGTGCAGGGCCGACAGGCCGCAAGCCTCACAAGGGACGAGAGCGAAGCGGCAGGCTGGCAGGCAGGCGCACAGCCGCTCGACAGGGCAGGCAGTTAGGGCAGAGGGCAAGCCAGAGACAGGGCGCATCAGCGCCCTGCCGTCCGGGGTGGCAAGCATGAGCACCAGGACCACGACCACCCACGACAGGGAGTCTCGTAAACCTTCGTTATCGGGACGGTTCGGCCACGCTTGGGGCGTGTCCGTTTCGCCCTCACTCGACAGTCCCGCAACCCGTCCCGAAAGATGCCTCTCCTGACTAGCTTTCGGGACACGTTTATGAGACTGTCAGCTCATGACCACGAACACCCCGGCCGATCAGGTCGAACGTCACGCCTGCCCCAAGTGCGATGCCCCCGCCGGTAGCCCCTGCCGTACGACCACGGGCAAGGTGGCGGCGAACTACCACACGGGCCGCTTCGCCCTGGTGCCCGCGCTCAAAGCGGAACTGACCGTGAAGACCCCGGCCGACCGCAACCCCGGCAAGGTATGGACGGAAGGCACGCCCGTCACACAGGTGTCCGACGCGATACCGGGCGCAGCGATCCGGCTGGGCTACGCCCGGTGCAGCACTGTCGGGCAGGAACTTCAGTCTCAGTTGGACATGCTTGCCCGTGCCGACTGCACCCGCGTGTTCTCGGAGAAGATCAGTACCCGTGTGAAGGAGCGGCCGGAACTGGAGAAGGCGCTCACGCTGGCACGGGAGATCAAGGCAGCCGCACCGAATCAGCCGGTCATCCTGACCGTGGTCGAGATGAAGCGTCTTGCCCGCAGTGCGGCAGAGCTGATGACTCTGTCTTCCACCCTTCAGGCGGACGGCATCCAACTAGAACTCCTGTCCGGTCCTCTTCAGGGTGTGTACGACCCGAACGGGGCAGGTGCCATCGTGTTCGCCGTCCTTGCCGTGAGTGCAGAGGTGGAGCGGGAAGGCATCCGGGAGAAGACGTTGGAAGGGCTGGACGCTGCGGCCCGTAAGGGCAACGTCGGTGGGCGTCCGTCCGTGGTGGACGACGACAAGCTAGCCGTAGCCCGTGCCCGGCACGCCAAGGGAGACAGCGTCACGGCCATCGCCAAGGCCCTGGGAATCGGCAGGGCCACGCTGTACCGCCACCTGGGAGAGAGCGCCTGAGACAGGCGCACACGGACACAGACAGGCCCCCGGCATAACGTCGGGGGCCGCTGTCATGCACGGGTCTGTCCGGCGGGACAGAGCAGGTCGGGAGCAGCACGGTTCGGCGAGCACGTCACAAGGGCGACAGAGTGGAAGACCGTGCCCTTCAGGTAGTGGCCGAGGGACACGTCTCCTCCCCACGTCAGCCGCTCGACAGCAGACTTCACCAGGAGAACCAGCCTGGTCACCTCCCGATCCTGCTCCGAGGCGAACCGGGGTGCGAACTCTGCGAGCTGGAGGCCCAGCCACTCGCCGGCCTCCTTGGGCTCCTCCCATGTCCCCCTGATCAGCGAAGGCGGTTTCATGAGCCAGTGCGCAGTCTGGATCGGAGGGAGGTCGGTGGTCGGGAAGACTGCCACGGCTTCCCGGTAGCGGTCGTGCACCTCTTGCTCACTGGTCGCCGCCGGAGCCTGGCCGGGCGGTCTGCGGACACTCTCCCTGTCGAACGTCTTCTTCTCTCCCACCCATGCGTAACCGTGGTGGTGCACCGCTGCTCCGTTCCGAGAGATGACGACGGCCCCGCCCGTCGGCGTGAGGGCAGGGCCGTCAGTTCAGGTGGTGCCGTGGATCAGGCGGAGAGGTCGAAGCGGGCGGGGTCGATGCCCGCCGCGTCCAGCTCGGCCGTGGTGAAGCGCAGCGGCTCCGCGTCCGGGCGCTTGCTGTCACCCATCGCCCACGCGTCCGGCCCGATCTTCGCGAGGGTCACGCACGCCTCGCCGTCCGGGTGAGTACTGCCGCCGCACGCCTTCGAGAACTCGGCTCCCTTGATGGGGAGCCCGTACAGGTCGGTCATCGTTGTGCCCTTCCTGATCTACTGACGGCCCGGACAGGGCCGCCCCCCGCCCGTAGCGGACGGAAGTCATGGAGTGGATGCCCCGGCTTCCCTGAGTCCGGAGCGATGCCCTCACCGCCCAGGGCGGCACTCCAGTCAAGGAGCGGACCGGGGGGAGAACCTGAGCACGTCAGCTCAGACGGGACACGTCCTGTCCCTGTTCAAGCCTTGTCCGGTCGGGGGTCTACCTGCCTCCTGCTGGGAGGGCACCAGGGACAGGATTCTGTGAGCGGCTCAAGGAGCCGAGGGCACCCGCAGAGCCTCTGCGATCTGCTCGACTGCGTCAGCGCGGATCATCCCGAGATGGACGTACGCCTGCCCGCTGTGCGTCACCACGGGCCGGACGCTGCTCCACGCGGACTCGGGAACCCCGAGCGCAGCAAGTGCCGCACGTATGGACTCCGTCGCGTCCGTCGCCTGAGTCCTCGCGTCTCTCCACGTCTGCATGTCCATCAGTGGCCGGTCCCGTGCATCCGAAGCAGGATGTTGCAGTCAGCGACCGTGGTGCTGTCGTGCTCCATCCCGGCTGCCTTCCGGAGCTGGCCGAGCCTGGCGCACTCGGGACAGCCGGGCACCGGACGGGGCGCGGGGCGCTCCTCCCGGATCGGCAGCTCTACCGGAACTTCCTGCCATCGCGTGGGTTCAGTCCTCGTCACCGTCGCGCCCTCCCTGTCGCTTCCGAGGTCGATGAACAGACCGTAGGGAGCGGGGTTGTGAGGGGTCCACGCTGTTGCACGCGGTTGCACGGATTCACCCGAGGGCAGCGAGAGCCTTCGTGATCAGGGCGCGGGCATCTGTCCCGCGCACAGCGGATCGGGACAGCTCGGAGAAGGCTCGGAGGTACGTACGGATCTCGCCGGGGGTGGTCAGGTTGATCTCTGCCGTGAGAGTTTCCACCGCCACCTGTCGATCATCGAAGGCGTAGAAGGCTTCAAGCGGCCAGACGGTACGGCGGGCCCGTGCCGGGATGATGCCGAGGGATACGTTCTGCTGTCCCATCACCGAGAGCACGTGCTCAAGCTGGGCCGCCATCGCGGCATCGTCGCTCACCCGGTAGTAGAGAACCGTCTCTTCGAGCAGCAAGGCGAACCGGTGATCCCCTTCCCGGATCACACGGGACCGTTGGGTCCGCGCCTGCACCGCGTCAGCCACGTCGTCCGGGGTTCCCTGGAAGGCCGTGATGGACCGTAGAAGCCCCGTTGCGTAGCCGGGGGTCTGGAGCATCCCCGGCATGACGTTCGAGGCGTACACACGAAAGGAGCGGGTCCGCTGGTACAGCGGGACAGTCTGCTCATGAACGCGCCGCATCCCGTCACGGTGGATCTGCCTCCACTCGACGTACATCGACTCTGCGTTTCGGGAGGCAGCGATCAGATCAGCCGCGTGGTCGTCGGCCCCGCAGGCAGAGCACCAGGCACGGATGTCAGCGTCCGAGGGCGGCGTCTTGCCCCGCGCGATCCGTGATGACTTCGACTTATGCCAGCCGCACCGAGCGGCCAGCTCATGCCCTGTCAGGCCAGCGTCTTGCATGAGGCCCTGCAAGCGGGCAGCCACAGCGGCTCGTGCCGCTTGGGCGCTGGAGAGCGGAGAGGAAGGCATGAGCTGACCGGTCAGGAATCAGACGGCGTACTTCTCGTGCGGGATGGCTCGCTCCCACACCGCTTCGAACGCCGACGCGCACAGCTCAACTGCGGCAGGGTCTTCCGTCTGGTCAGTGTGGACCCACCGGCCGACTCCATCGAAGACGTTGAACTGGACTAGGCGGCCGTCGAACAACCAGAAGTCGTTGCCCGGCAGGGCAAGGCCCGAGGCGCTGCGACGGGGCAGCCAACGGATCTGCTCCCCAGCCGCCACATTCGTGAAGGTGCCCGAGTGCTCGAAGGCGATGTAATCGCTGACGGGCTCCGAGACGATGCGGGCACGTCGGATGACAACGCCCTTGGCCGTGACCTCCTGAACAAGGTCGAGCCAAGGACGCCACCACGAACCCCGGTCCTCCGGGTCAAGCCGACGCCCTTGCTTCCATGCGGCGAAGCCTTCGATCTCGTTCTCGACGCCGTACGTGTCGCGCATCTCAAGATGCACGGCTGACTCCCGCACCGACCTGATGAGGTCAGAGAAGTCAGTCAGACTCTGCGACACGGAGCGCCTCCCTGAGAAGCGGGATCATCCGCTTCGGAACCCTGATCACCGACTCATGCCCGGGGATCGGCACATCCCGCGAGCTCTCGCCCGTGGTCCGCTCATCTGCCGTCCACCCCTGGATCACGAGATCCTTCGACTCCTGGTCCACCCACACAGCGGGTGATCCGTGGTCTCCGGACTCGGGATCTTTACCGACGAACCGTAAGGCCATGGTGTCCCTCCCTGTCGAGCGCGTTGCGCCTGGTTGCACGACCTTCACTCTGCCGGACAGCGCTGGTCAAGGGGGCCGGAACTGAACGGCCGATGCTGTACTGTCCGCTTCGGCGTCAAACTCTCTCCCGCGCTTCGTCGAGGAACAGCACCCCTCGGTGGGCCAGCGAGACCGCTCCGGGCCTCGGCATCCCGTTGCCCCCGCCGACCAGGGACTGCATGGTCGCCGAGTGGTGCGGGGCGCAGTAGGGCGCCCGGGAGACGAGCGGTTCACCCGGGGGGAGGATGCCCGCCACGGAGTGGACCGCCGTCACTTCGAGGGATTCCTGTCGGGTCAGCGGCGGCAGGACCGCCGACAGCCGTTCGGCCAGCATGGTCTTGCCCGCACCGGGCGGTCCCGAGAAGAGCAGATGGTGTCCTCCGGCCGCCGCCACCTCCAGGGCCTGACGGGGGCGGGGCTGGCCCGCGACATCCGCCAGGTCCGGCCGGTGCCCCTCGCCCCTCATGGCGGCCGGGGCGAGCCCCGTACCGAGGCCGGTGCCGGGGATCATGAGACCGGCGAGCATGGCGTCGGGGCGTCCCTGGTCGGCGACGGGCTCCTCGGGCACCGGTTCGTCGCAGAGGACGGCGATGAGCTGGCGCAGGCTCCGGACGCCGAGGACCGAGACCCCCGGCACCAGCGCCGCCTCCCCGGCCGTCTGCTCGGGGACGACGACCTGTTCGTAACCCGCCTCCGCTGCCGCGAGGACGGCGGGGAGCACACCGCGTACGGGGCGCACGCGGCCGTCCAGGCCCAGCTCGCCGATCATCACCACATCGGCGATGGAGGCGGGGTCGATCCGTTCCGCCGCGCCGAGCACCGCACACGCGACGGCGAGGTCGAAGCCCGAGCCGCTCTTGGGGACCGAGGCCGGGGAGAGTCCGACCGTGAGCTTCTTCTGCGGCCACTCGGCGCCGGAATTGACCACGGCGGCCCGCACTCGGTCCCGGCTCTCCACCAGGCTCTTGTCCGGCAGCCCTACCAGGGTGAACGCCGCGACCCCGGGCTCCAGGTCGGCCTGGACCTCCACCACCACTCCCTCGACGCCTACCAGCGCCACGGAACACGCTCGTGCGAAGCCCATCAGGAGACCCCCCGCGCGTGCTCGGTGACCGGGGCGCCACGCCGGGGCACGATCACCCCGACCAGATCGATGCGCACCCCGCCGGGCGGGGCCCCGCCGTGCCGGTCGAGCCAGATCTCGGCGAGCCGCCGCAGCCGGTCCGCCTTCTCCGGGCCGACCGCCGCCATGGGATGTTCAAAGGCTTCCGACCTGCGGGTTTTCACCTCGCAGAAGACCAGAGCGTCTCCGTCCCTGGCCACGATGTCGATCTCTCCGGCGCGACAGCGCCAGTTGCGCTCCACCACGGTCATCCCGGCTCCGGTCAGCAGCCGTGCCGCCAGATCCTCGCCGTACCGCCCGAGTGCCCCCCGTGCGTTCATATCGGCACCACCTCCGGCACCGACTCTGACCCGGCCCGCCAGAAAATGTGGATCTTGGTGGATAACCCTGCGGATGTGGAAAACCCGGTCACCCACACGGGTGACCGGGCCTTCGTCCCACGTCTCGCACGTACCGGCGGCCCCTGGCTGCGGGCCGCGCGGGGTCAGCCTCCCGGAAGTTCCAGATCGCTCTTGTTGAGCTCTTCGATATTGACGTCCTTGAAGGTCAGCACGCGGACCTGCTTGACGAATCTCGCGGGCCGGTACATGTCCCAGACCCAGGCGTCCGCCATGGACACCTCGAAGAAAACCTCACCCTGGACGGAGTGCACCTGCATCTCGTAGTCGTTGGTGAGGTAGAAGCGCCGTTCGGTCTCGATCACATATTTGAACAGACCGACGACATCGCGGTACTCCCGGTAGAGCTTCAGCTCCATCTCGGTCTCGTACTTTTCGAGGTCCTCGGCGCTCATGGCATGTTTCCCCTTCAGCCGTGCGTTCCCCCATTGTGCGTCAGCCTCGGACGCCCCTGGACGATTAGACGATTTCGGGGGCCAGAACCAACGGATCATGTGGAGGACCCTCGTCGAGGAGCGTGAGCAGCAGCTCGGCGAGTCTGGTCGGGTACACCGTCTCACGCGTCGCGAGCAGTTCGGCGGAGGTCCACCACCTCAGACCGGCGACGCTGCGCAGCTCCAGGTCCGTGAAGCCCTGCGGGGCCGTGGCGGTCTGCACCGTACGGGCCAGGTAGTACCACTCGTCCTGGTCCCACCGCCGTCCGGCGAACGGGAAGGAGCAGGTCCGGGTCCAGATCAGCGGGCCCAGCTCGATGTCCGTGATACCGGTCTCCTCGGCCAGCTCGCGGCGGGCCGCCTGCTCCCGGGTCTCGTCGCCCTCCAGACCGCCGCCCGGGGTGAACCACCAGGTGTCGGCCGGGTCGTCCGGCTCGTGCCCGTGGAGCAGCAGTACGCGGTCGTCGGGGTCCAGGAGGACCACCCGGGCGACCTTGCGGGCCTCGGAGGTCACCGGGCCCCTCCCGCGGGCGGGCTGCGGCGGGCGAGACGGGCGGCCACCGGCCCGTACACCGCTCCGCCCAGGATCAGCGCGGCCCCGACCGCGGTCGCACCCAGCTGGAGCTGCAGCGGGCCCTCGGCGGAGACCCCGCCGGGCAGCGCCGCGAAGGACGCGGGGCGGCCGATCATGCCGTTCATCGGCCAGGCCACGGCGTCCACCCGGGCCTGTACGGCGCTAAGCGGCACCGAACCCTGACCCGCGTCCTCCAGATGGACCCGGGAATCCAGGGAGGTGGCCCGCTCGTCGCCCAGCAGAAAGATCTGGCCCCGGGGCACCTCGGCGGTGAAGTCCTGGGGCGAGGCGGGCGCCTGCTTGCCCGGGGCGGCCGGGCCCCGGCTGAGATAGGGCTCGTCGACGGGGGTGCCGTTGACGGTGAGCCGCCCCTCCTTGTCGCAGCAGACCACCTTGTCGCCGCCGACGCCGACGACGCGCTTCACCATGGGGGCGGCCCCCCAGACCTCGTCGGTGAAGACCACCACGTCACCGCGCCGGACGTCGGCGCCCTCTATCCGCTCGGCGAGCACCCGGTCGCCGGGCTTGACCGTGGGGGACATCGAGGCGGTCGGGACCGTATAGGGCTGGTAGACCACCGCGGCCCAGACGAAACCGCCGAGGAAGAGCACACAGCCGACGGCCACCGCCAAGCCCGACACCATGGTGCCGGCCCGGCCGCGGCCGTCGTTGTTGCGTCCTGTACCGCTCATCCCAGCGCTCCCCCGTCGGAGATCGACAATCGCTGATCCGAGTCGGCACCCTACCCGGCGGTACGCCCGCCGGTCAGCCTCCTGCGCCGCCACAACACGAGGGGCACCGCTCCGGCTACGCCCAGTGCCGCCGGGGCCATCGCGGCGGCCGCGTTCAGACCGGGCTGGTCGAAGGTGTCCGGGATGGGCAGGGTCGCCCAGCGGCCCAGGGGCCAGGCGATGACCACGGCGCGGCCGACGACCTCGTCGTTGGAGACGGTGCCCTGGCCCGGGAGCTCTTGGTGGTAGCGGGAGTCCAGGGAGTTCTGCCGGTGGTCGCCCATGACGAAGATCCGGCCCTCCTCCACCTTGATCGGGCCGAAGGGCCTGTCGTTGCACGGGGTGTTGCCCGGGAAGATGAACGACTTCTCGTCGAGCGCCTTGCCGTTGACCGTGACCGGCCCGTTCTCCTTGCACTCCACGGTGTCGCCGCCGACCGCGATGACCCGCTTGATCAGGTCCTTCTCCTCGGCGGACGGCATCAGGCCGATGAAGCTCAGGAACTTCTGCGCCACGTTGGGGTCCGGGGTCTCGGTGTCCTCCAGCCAGCCGCCCGGGTCGTGGAAAACCACGACCTCGCCGCGCTCCGGCTCGGAGCCGAACCAGGGGGTCAGCTTGTCGACCAGCACCCGGTCGCCCCGCTGCAGGGTGTTCTGCATCGAGTCCGAGGGGATCGAGAACGCCTGGACCAGGAACGTCTTGATCAGCAGCGCCAGAACCAGGGCGATACCGACCAGCAGCGGCAGCTCGACCCAGAAGGAACGGTGCTTCTTGGGTGCGGCACCGCCGCTGTCCGCCGGGCCGGACTCACCCGTCGCCCCGTCCGCCCCTCCTGCCGCGGGGGACTCGTCGTGCCCCGGCCGGTCCTCGGGTTCGTCGTGTCCGGATCGTGCGCCGACCGCCAAATCCCCCACATCCACTCCTCAATACGTGCCACTGCCCGCGCCCGATCCGGTGCAGGCCCACCACTCCCATAACGAGCGGGAGTTCCGCAGGGGTCGGGAGCCGGACCATTCCGTATCGATCCGGAGGTGCCACACTATTCGACGGGGCCGACACAGCCGCCCCGGAGCCGCGCGCGTCCGGGACCGCGCTGAAGGCGTCGCGTTGTTCGAGCGTGCTCCAGTGCCCGAAGGGCCAGGCGATCACGACGGCCCGCCCCACGACCTCCTCCTCGGAGACCGTGCCCCGGTCGGGCTCGTCGAGGTGGAAGCGGGAGTCGGCGGAGTCGGACCGGTGGTCGCCCATGACGAAGAGCCGCCCCGGGGGGACCTTCACCTCGAACTGGATGGCCGACGGGCGGTCGTCGGGGTGGAGATACGTCTCCGCCAGGGGTACTCCGTTGACGGTGACCCGTCCGTCCTCGCCGCAGCACTTCACGGTGTCGCCGCCGACCGCGATGACGCGCTTGATCAGGTCCTGCTCGTCGTCGGACGGCAGCAGCCCGATGAAGGTCAGCAGCTCGGTGACCTGCTTGACGCCGATCGGCGGGTCCTTCTTCTGCCCGGGGTTCTCCTGCTGGAGCCAGCCGCCGGGGTCCTTGAACACCACGACGTCACCGCGCTGCGGCTTCGACCCGAACCACGGGGTCAGTTTGTCCACCAGCACCCGGTCGCCGATCCGGATGGTCTGCTCCATCGATCCGGACGGGATGACGAACGCCTGGACCAGGAAGGTCTTCAGGACGAGCGCGATGAGCAGCGCCACGACGACGAGGACGGGTATCTCCTTCACCGCGGACCTGCGGCGCTTGCGCCGGACCTTCCTGGCGAGCCTGCGGCGCTCCGCCCGGTTGGGCAGCGAGCGCGGTCCGGTGGGCCTGCTGCCGGTCGGCAGGGACGCGTCGGGGTCATGAGCGCCGCGCGGGCGCCCGCGGTTACCCATGCGCCCCGCCGGGCTTCCGTACGCCCCCGAAGGCGCCGGTCCCCTCCAGCGGGCCGATCCGGGCCGGCGGCCAGCCCAGCCAGTCCACCCGACCGATGACACGCTCGACGGGGACCATCCCGCCGCCGGGCGATCCGAGGTGGTCCCGGGAGTCGCTGGAGCGGCTGCGGTGGTCGCCCATCATCCACAGGGTCCCCGTGGGCACGACGATGTCGAACGGCGCCCGGGACGCGGTGTCACCGGGGTACAGATACGGCTCGTCCACGGCGACGTCGTTCACCTGGACCCTCCCCCGCGCGTCGCAGCAGACGACACGGTCACCGCCCACGCCCACCACCCGCTTCACGAAGTCGGTGTCGGCGGGCTCCGCGAGGCCCAGGGACGCCGCCGCACCGTGCAGCAGCCCGGCCACCGGGTTCGCGTCGAGGTCTTCCCGTACGAAGGAGCCGGTCCCGTCGAACACCACCACGTCGCCACGCCGGGGCTCAGCGCCGAAACGGTACGCCAGCTTGTTGACAAGGACCCGGTCACCGACCTGGAGCGTGGGCTCCATCGAGCCGCTGGGGATCAGGAAGGGCTGGACCACATAGGCGCTGCACAACAGCAGGGCGAGGGCGCCCGCGACCGCCCCGGCGAGCACCCGCCGCCAGGAGACCACGGCGACGATACGGTCCCGGGTACGCGAGAAGCGCGACCGCTCCCCAGGACCCGCATCGGGTTCCGGGGAGCGGTCGCGCTTCGAGTGCTGTGCTTGCGTGTCCATCGCGGCCGAAGCTTATCCGGCCGCCCTGTGGACGCGGGACTCAGCTCAGTTGTCGCGCTTCTCCTTGATCTTCGCGGCCTTGCCGCGGAGCTCACGGAGGAAGTACAGCTTGGCGCGGCGGACGTCACCGCGGGTGACGAGCTCGATCTTCTCGAAGATCGGGCTGTGCACCGGGAAGGTGCGCTCGACGCCGACGCTGAAGGAGACCTTGCGGACCGTGAAGGTCTCGCTGACGCCCGAGCCCTGGCGGCGGATGACAACACCCTTGAACTGCTGGATACGGGAGCGGTTGCCCTCGATCACGCGCACGTGGACGTTGACGGTGTCACCGGGGCGGAACGCCGGGACGTCCGTACGGAGGGAGGCGGCGTTGACGCCATCGAGCAGGGAAGCCATGGTTTCTGCTTTCTTCGCCGATGCCACAGGTCATCGACGGGAAGGTCGTTGAAGAGTTCGGGGTGCTGATCACGTCGGGCGGGCGTCTTTCCCCCTGTGGCAGGGGCGCACACCGGACGGACAGCAGCGGCCTATTCTTCCACGGCGGAGGGCCTGCGCCAAAATCGGCCGCCGGGCTCCGGCGCGAAGCCCAGGATGGACAGGATCTCGCGGTCCTTCTTGTCGAAGGCGCTCGCCTCGCACCGCTCGATCAGGTCCGGCCGGTTCAGTGCGGTGCGGGCGAAGGCCTGGTCACGGCGCCAGCGCGCGATCTTCCCGTGGTGGCCGCTGAGCAGGACGTCCGGGATGGACCGGCCGCGCCACTCGGGCGGCTTGGTGTAGACGGGGCCCTCCAGCAGGTTCGCCATCGCGCCCGGGGCGAAGGAGTCGTCCCGGTGGGACTCGGCGTTGCCGAGGACGCCGGGCAGCAGCCGGGCGACGGCCTCCGTGATCACCAGGACGGCCGCTTCCCCGCCCGCCAGCACGTAGTCCCCGATGGAGACCTCGACGACCCTCAGCCGGGAGGCGTACTCGTCGATCACGCGGCGGTCGATGCCCTCGTAGCGGGCCGGGGTGAAGACCAGCCAGGGCTGCGCGGAGAGCTCGACGGCCAGCTCCTGCGTGAACGGGCGGCCGCTGGGCGTGGGCACGACGAGCACCGGGGAGTGCGCCCCGGACTCGTAGCCGTCGGCGAGTGTCTGGTCCAGCGCCTCGCCCCAGGGCTCGGTCTTCATGACCATGCCGGGGCCGCCGCCGTAGGGGGTGTCGTCGACCGTGTTGTGCCGGTCGTACGTCCACTCCCGCAGGTCGTGCACGTGGACGTCCAGTACGCCACGGGCGCGGGCCTTGCCGACGAGGGAGACGTTCAGCGGGTCCAGGTACTCCGGGAAGATCGTGACGACGTCGAGCCGCATCAGGCGTCGCCCTTCGGCGCCTCGCCCGCGTCCCCGGGGGCCTCCTCCTCGTCACGGGAGGAGGCCACCACGGCCTCGCTCGCGTCGATCAGGCCGGGCGGCGGGGTGATGACCGCGCGCTGCTCCTCCAGGTCGATCCCGGCGACGATCTCCTCCACGAAGGGGATCATCACCTCGCTGCCGTCGGGGCGCTCCACGATGAAGAGGTCCTGCGAGGGCAGGTGGGAGATCTCGGTGATCCGGCCGATCTCGGTGCCGTCGGCGAGCACCACGTCGAGGTCGATCAGCTGGTGGTCGTAGAACTCGTCCTCGTCCTCGGGAAGTTCTTCCGGGTCCACCTCGGCGATCAGCAGGGTGTTGCGCAGGGCCTCGGCGGCGGTGCGGTCGCGCACGCCCTCGAAGCGCAGCAGCAGCCTGCCGCTGTGGACCCGGCCGGACTCGACCGTCAGCGGGCCCGTCGCCGCCGGTTCGGTGGCCAGGACGGCACCGGGCCCGAGCCGCAGTTCCGGCTCGTCCGTTCGTACCTCGACGGTGACCTCGCCCTTGATGCCGTGGGCGCGGCCGATCCGCGCGACTACCAACTGCACGCTGTTCTCCGATTGGTGGGGACGGACGCCTGGGCGCCCCGGGTGGCCGACGACAAAGGCCGGGGACGGCCCGAAGGCCCTCCCCGGCCCTGGCCGGTGTTCAACTTCTCTCAGCGAACCTGGTCCACATCGACGAGGTCGACGCGGATCCCACGGCCGCCGATGGCACCCACGACCGTACGCAGGGCGCGAGCGGTGCGGCCGTTGCGGCCGATCACCTTGCCGAGGTCCTCGGGGTGGACCCGAACCTCCAGCACGCGCCCGCGGCGCAGGGTGCGCGAGGCCACCTGCACGTCGTCGGGGTTGTCGACGATGCCCTTCACGAGGTGCTCGAGAGCCTCCTCGAGCATGCTCAGGCCTCGGTGGACTCGGTGGACGCAGCGGCGTCAGCCGCCTCGTCCGCCTTCTTGTCGGACTTCTTGGCCTTG
This sequence comes from Streptomyces sp. WZ.A104, assembly GCF_002382885.1. Lineage (GTDB taxonomy): Bacteria > Actinomycetota > Actinomycetes > Streptomycetales > Streptomycetaceae > Streptomyces. The sequence continues at coordinate 55,226 of NZ_NWVL01000014.1, read as the reverse complement.
GGGGTGATGGCCTCACCCTTGGCCTCGTCGCCGTCCGCGGACAGCGCCTCGAACAGTGCGCGCTTGTCAGCCTTGGGCTCCGGCTGAAGCAGCGGCGCGGGGGCCGGGAGACCCTTGTGGGCCTGCCAGTCACCGGTGAGCTTCAGGATCGCGAGGACCGGCTCGGTCGGCTGGGCGCCGACGGACAGCCAGTACTGCGCGCGCTCCGAGTTGACCTCGATGCGCGAGGGGTTCTGCACCGGGTGGTACAGGCCGATCTCCTCGATGGCCCGGCCGTCACGGCGGGTACGGGAGTCGGCGACGACGATGCGGTAGTGAGGCGAACGGATCTTGCCCAGACGCTTCAGCTTGATCTTGACTGCCACGGAAGTGGTGTCTCCTGGTCTATGACGTGGTTGGGCACAACGAAGATGCCACGTGGGGTTGCGGTACTCGGGTGCCCGATGGACGCGTCAGCCGGAGGAGAGAGGGGTCCTATGCGACTGTCGAGTACAGCTAGCCATTGTGCCACACCACGAAGGCTCACCCCACCGCGACCGCCGCTTCCGGGATCCGGAACGGCTTTCCGCAGCCACCGCAGACGATCGGCGCCTGCGCCAGGACCGACGGGACGACCCGGACGTTGCGTCCGCAGTCGCAGACGGCCTTGACCCGCACACCGCCCCCGGAGGAACCGTGCCGGGCGGCAGGTCCGCGGAAGGAGCGCTTGGTGTCGGCGGCAGTGGCAACCGTGTGCGCCTTGAGGGCGCGCTGCAGCCGTTCGGTGGTCGGACGATACCGGCGCTTGGCTTCCGGATTCAGCGTGACCAGCGAGAATCCGCTGCTGGGGTGGGGTTCCTCGGCATGGTCGAGGCCCAGCTCCTCGGCGATCGCGAGGAAGCGTCTGTTGTGGTAGCGGCCGGCGCGGGAGGTGTCACGGACTCCTCTCGCGGCGGCGATGCCGTGGACTGCCTCGTGGAGCAGTCGTTCGAAGGAGAGCTCGGCGCCACAGGCGGACGAGGACTCTCCGATCAGGGACTCGGGCGCGGCAAGATCGGGCAGCTCGGGGTGGTGCCGCTGAATGTCGGCCCACGCCTGTGCCAGCTCTGCGGCAAGTACAGGTGGTGTCGTGCTCACGTCGTGATAACGAGCCCGAGTGCTCCGGTGTTCCTATTCCGGGGCATCCCAAATAATTTGCACGTACCAGTCAGTTGCCCTTGATGCGTCCGGACGAGGGCGCGTGCGCAGAACTGCGGAGAAGACGCACAGCTCGCACCAAGGTGGTGCGTAGCGTCCGTACGCCCGGCGCAGCGGTTGTGCGGTGTGCCGGCGCACGTCGGCCCTTACGGATCCGCCCCGTGAGACTACCTTCCGCGCGGCTCGACGTGCCCGGGGCGGGGTGTCGGGTCAGACTGTTCGGAGAGCGGACGCGGGGGCGGGGCGCACGACCGGAGCACGAAGACATTGCTCCACAACCCCTGGACGGAACGGCGGATGCGCAGTTCTCTGGCATACGGGGGGTGCGGACATACGCACGCGGGGGCCGTCCATTCGGGCACGACCGACCTCTTGGCGGATTGGGGCGCTTTCCATGACACCAACGCTCGTCCGGCACCACCGGGACGCGGATCCGTCCGCGCCGGCGGACGCCGGTACCCGCGCACGTGACTGGGCCGAGATCCAGGAGCGCATGCTGGCACCGCTGTACGAGGCGGTGTACGACCGGCTGGAAGTCGGGGCAGCCACCCGGATGCTGTCGCTCGGCTGCGGCTCCGGCCTCGCGATGCTCATCGCCGCGGCCCGGGGGGCGCACGTCACGGGTGTGGACTCCGACCGGGAGCGCCTGGCCCTGGCCCGCGCCCGGCTGCTGCCCGGCGCGGACTGGGACGACGCGCCCGCGCACTCCGCGCAACCGGCGCGCAGCCGGGCCCGGCTGCTGGAGGACGGTGGAGCCGCGGCATCCGGTGCGGACGGGGCTACGTACGACCTGATCACGGTCTTCGAGCCGATCGGCTGTGCCGCGGGCGACTCCGAGGGGCTGGTGCCCGCGCTGGAGTCGGCCGTGCCGCTGGCCGCGCGGGGGGCGACGGTGGTGCTGACGGGCTGGGGTCCGCCGGAGCGGTGTGCCACGGCGGCGGTGCTGCGGGTGGCCGCCCGGCTGGCGGAGTCCGCGCGCCCGCCGCGTACGGCATCGGGCGGCTGGCGGCCCACCCTGCGGGACGAGCTGGAGGAGGTGGCGTCCCGGGCCGGGCTGAAACCGGACGGTTCGGGGCGGGTGTCCTGTCCGTTCGGCTACGCGGACGTGGGCAGCGCGGTGCGCGGGCTGCTGTCGACCGGTCTCTTCGACGCCGCCGTACGGGCCACGGACCGCTCACAGGTGGAGAAGGAGGTCGCGGAGGCCCTGCATCCGTACCGGCGACCGGACGGCACGGTGTGGATGCCGAACGTGTTCCGCTACCTGGTCTGCGTGACCTGAGCGGGCCCCTTCGGGGCATGGGGCTTCAGGACATACGTAAGGGGCGCCCTCTCTCAAGGGCGCCCCTTACACATGCCGTGCCTTGTCCTACATGAACTTCTTGAACTCGTCCGGCAGCTCGAAGTTCTTGCTGTCCTGGGCGGGCAGGCCGAACGCGCCGCCCTGGGCGGCCGCCTGCTCGCGGCGCTCCGCGGCGGCGGCCTCCTCGGCCTTGCGCTTCATCGGGTTGCCGCTCTTGCGCTTGCCCTTGGCCTGCTTGACCTGCTTCTTCTGACGGCCGGGGCCGCCGCCCATGCCGGGCATCCCCGGCATCCCGGGCATGCCGCCGCCCTGGGCCATCTTCGACATCATCTTGCGGGCCTCGAAGAAGCGCTCCACCAGGCTCTTGACCGCGGAGACCTCGACACCCGAACCCTTGGCGATACGGGCCCGGCGCGAGCCGTTGATGATCGTCGGCTCGGCGCGCTCCTTGGGGGTCATCGACTTGATGATCGCGGCGGTGCGGTCGATGTCGCGCTCGTCGATGTTGTTGATCTGGTCCTTGATCTGCCCCATGCCGGGCAGCATCCCGAGGAGCTTGGAGATGGAGCCCATCTTGCGGACCTGCTCCATCTGGGCCAGGAAGTCGTCGAGCGTGAAGTCCTTGCCCTTGCTCGACGACAGCTTGGAGGCCATTTTGGCGGCCTCTTCCTGGCTGAACGTCTTCTCGGCCTGCTCGATCAGGGTGAGCAGGTCACCCATGTCGAGGATGCGGGAGGCCATCCGGTCCGGGTGGAACGCGTCGAAGTCCTCCAACTTCTCGCCGTTCGACGCGAACATGACCTGCTTGCCCGTGACGTGGGCGATCGACAGGGCCGCACCACCGCGGGCGTCGCCGTCGAGCTTGGAGAGCACCACGCCGTCGAAGCCGACACCATCGCGGAAGGCCTCCGCGGTGTTGACCGCGTCCTGACCGATCATCGCGTCGACGACGAAGAGGATCTCGTCGGGGCTGACGGCGTCGCGGATGTCCGCGGCCTGCTGCATCAGCTCCTGGTCGATACCGAGACGGCCGGCGGTGTCGACGATCACGATGTCGTGGACCTTGGCCCGGGCGAACTCGATGGAGTCCTTGGCGACCTGGACCGGGTCGCCGACACCGTTGCCCGGCTCGGGGGCGTAGACCGCGACCCCGGCGCGCTCGGCGACGACGCTCAGCTGGTTGACGGCGTTGGGGCGCTGGAGGTCACAGGCGACGAGCAGCGGGGAGTGGCCCTGGCCCTTGAGCCAGAGGCCGAGCTTTCCGGCCAGCGTCGTCTTACCGGCACCCTGGAGACCAGCGAGCATGATCACGGTGGGCGCGGTCTTGGCGAACCGCAGCCGCCGGGTCTCACCGCCGAGGATGGCGACGAGCTCCTCGTTGACGATCTTGACGACCTGCTGGGCGGGGTTCAGCGCCTGGGAGACCTCGGCGCCGCGCGCCCGCTCCTTCACCTTGCCGATGAAGGCCCGCACCACGGGCAGGGCGACATCGGCTTCCAGCAGGGCGATACGGATCTCGCGTGCCGTGGCGTCGATGTCGGCCTCGGACAAGCGACCCTTGCCCCTGAGGTTCTTGAAAGTCGCGCTAAGGCGGTCGGAGAGAGTATCGAACACGGCGCTCGTCGGTCCTCAGGGTCGGGGGCGGGGCAGGTCAATCGCCCTCCAGGGTATCCGTCCCCCGGAGAACACCAAGCCCTCGCCCGGATACGAAGGCGGACAGCGGGGGCCGGGCGGGTCAGCCGAGGGCCTTCTCGACCTCCCGGGCCACCTCGGCGGCCCGGACCGGAGGCAGTGGTTCGCCGTCGGTGCCGGTGACGTAGAAGGCGTCCACGGCGTTGGCGCCGAGGGTGGAGACATGCGCGCTGCGCACCTGTACCGCGCTTCCCTCCAGGGCGTTGCCGATCCGGTGCAGCAGCCCCGGGGCGTCCTGGGCGCGGACCTCGATGACGGTGGCACGGCGGGAGCCCGCGGCGGCGACGGTCACCCGGGGCGGTGGGGCTTTCACACCACGCCTGCGCGGGTAGGCGGCCTCCCGCTCCGCGATCCGGGCCCGGATGTCCAGGGAGCCGTCCAGGGCTCGTACGAGGTCGGCGCGGAGCCGGGCGGCCTGCGGGAGGGACCCGTACTCGGCCGCGACCCGCCAGCTGAGCAGCAGCAGGTCCGCCGATTCACCCAGCTCGTTGGGGAGCTCCACCGCCCGCAGGTCGGCGGCGCGCACGGTGAGCCGGTGCAGGGCGAGGACTCCGGCTGCGGCGGGCAGCACTCCGGGGCGGTCGGGCAGGGCGATGAGGAGCTCTACGCCGACCGGTTCCACCTCGCCGTCCCCGGCGGGCTCCTCGGGCTGGGTGTGCAGGGCGAGGACGGGTTCGCCGGTGCGCAGGGCTTCGACGGCGAGGCGTTCGTGCTCGGCGCTGGGCGCGGGTTCGTCCGGCTCTCCGGGGAACTCCCCCGCCAGGACGGCCGCGACGCGTTCGACGAGGCCGGTGACGAGGGAGGCACGCCAGGTGGACCAGGCGGCGGGCCCGGTGGCGAGCGCGTCGGCCTCGGTGAGGGCGTGCAGCAGCTCCAGGGTGGAGGCGTCGGAGACGGCGGCGGCGACGGACTGCACGGTGGCGGGGTCGTCGAGGTCGCGCCGGGTGGCGGTCTCGACGAGCAGCAGATGGTGGCGTACGAGGGTGGCGATGACGCCCACGTCGTGCTTGTCGAAGCCGATGCGGGTGGCCATGTCGCGGGCGATGACCTCCCCGGCCACCGAGTGGTCCCCGGGCCAGCCCTTGCCGATGTCGTGGAGGAGGGCGGCGACCAGCAGGAGGTCGGGGCGGTGGACCCGGCGGGTGAGGGAGGCGGCGCGGACGGCGGTCTCCACCAGGTGCCGGTCGACGGTCCAGGTGTGCACGGGGTTGCGCTGGGGACGGCAGTGGACGCGTTCCCAGTCGGGCAGCAGCCGGGTGATGATCCCTTCCGCTTCGAGCGCCTCCCAGACGGCGACGGTGGCCTCCCCCGCGCCGAGCAGAGTGACGAGCTCTTCGCGGGCCTCGGCGGGCCAGGGCACCGGCAGCGGCTGGGCGGTGGTCGCCAGGTGGCGTACGAGATGGCGGGAGAGCGGCAGACCGGCCTCGGCGGCCGCCGCCGCGGCGCGCAGGGCGAGGACCGGGTCGCGGTCGGGGCGGGCGGCACGGGCGAGGACCACCTCGCCGTCGGCCTCGACGACGCCGTCGGCCAGCGGGGCACGCTCGGGGACGGCCTTGGAGCCGAGGCCTCCGCTGAGCATGGCACGGAGCTTGGGACGGACCGAGCGGGCGCGCAGGACCCGGTTGACCTCGCGCCAGGTGACGTCGGTGGCGTACGAGACCGTCCGCGCGGCCTCGTAGACCTGGCGCAGCAGGGTGTCGGCGTCGAGCAGGCCGAGTGCCTCGGCGACCTGGTCCTGTTCCTGGAGGGCGAGGCGGTCGGTGGCGCGCCCGGTGGTGAGGTGGAGGGCGTCGCGGGCGTCCAGGAGGGTCCGGCGGGCCTGGTCGAGCCCTTCGCGGGGGGCGTCGGCGAGCCAGGACGCGGCGACCGCGCGCAGGGCGGTGGCGTCGCGGAGGCCGCCGCGGGCCTCCTTGAGGTCGGGCTCCAGGAGGAACTGGAGCTCGCCCGCCCGCTCCGCGCGTTCCTGGCAGAGCTCGTGGAGGGCGGGGAGGCGCTTGGGGGCCTGGTTGCGCCAGTCGGCGAGGATCGCGGTGCGCAGGGAGGCGACGAGGCCGAGGTCGCCCGCGACCGGGCGGGCGTCCAGCAGGCCGAGCTGGACCTTGAGGTCCTCTCCGGCCGTCTTCCTGGCCTCGCCGGGGGTGCGTACGGAGTGGTCGAGGGCCAGGCCCAGGTCCCAGACCGGGTACCAGACGGAGTCCGCGAGGGCGGCGACGGCCGCCGCGTCGGCGCTGCCGTCGTGCAGGAGGAGCAGGTCGAGGTCGCTGCGCGGGGAGAGCTCGCCGCGGCCGTAGCCGCCCACGGCGACGAGCGCGGCGCCCCGGACTCCGGCGCGTTCGGCGGCCGCGGTGAACAGGCCGGTGAGCCAGTCGTCGGTGAGGCGGGCGAGGGCCGCACGGCGCGGCGGCCCGGACTGCGCCTCCTGCTGGAGGAGGCGCAGCCGGGCCGCCGCGTAGCCGCTGGGTCCCGAGCCTTCGGTTTCGGTGGTCACTTCGGTACTCGTCACCCGGCTGCCTTCCGTTTGCGGGCCGTCGGTCAGAGGGCGTCCGGGCCGCGTTCGCCGGTCCGCACGCGGACGGCGGTCTCGACCGGGACGCTCCAGACCTTGCCGTCTCCGATCTTGCCGGTGCGGGCGGCCTTGACGACGACCTCGATGAGCTGTTCGGCGTCCTCGTCCTCGACAAGGACCTCGATGCGGATCTTGGGGACCAGGTCGACGGTGTACTCGGCGCCCCGGTAGACCTCGGTGTGGCCGCGCTGACGCCCGTAACCGCTGGCTTCGGTGACGGTGAGGCCCTGGACGCCGAAGGCCTGGAGGGCCTCCTTGATCTCGTCCAGCCGGTGGGGCTTCACGACCGCGGTGATGAGCTTCATGCGTCCACCTTCTTTGCCTTCGGTGCTGCCGTCGGGTCCGTCGCGGGGGCGGTGGTGCGGGAGACCGTGCCGCCGCCGGCTCCGCTGAAGTCGTACGCCGTCTCGGCGTGCTCGACCTGGTCGATGCCGGAGATCTCGTCGTCCTCGGAGACCCGCATCCCGATGGTCCTGTGGAGCACCAGGGCGATGAGGCCGGAGACGACCAGAGAGTACGCGAGGACCGCGACGACGCCGATGACCTGCTTGCCGAGCTGTTCGACACCGCCGCCGTAGAAGAGGCCCTTGGCGTCGGACTGGACACCGCCGGTGGCGAAGAAGCCGACCAGGACGGAGCCGATGATGCCGCCGACGAGGTGGACGCCGACGACGTCCAGGGAGTCGTCGTAGCCGAACTTGTACTTCAGGCCGACCGCCATGGCGCACAGGACACCGGCGATGGCACCGATCGCGATGGCCCCGAGCGGGCTGACGGCACCACCCGCGGGGGTGATGGCGACGAGGCCGGAGACCGCGCCGGAGGCGGCGCCGAGGGTGGTGAAGGAGCCGTGGCGCAGCTTCTCGTAGACGAGCCAGCCGAGGACGGCGGCGGCGGTGGCGACCTGGGTGTTGAGGAACATGACCGCGCCGACGCCGTCGTCGTTGCCGAGCCAGGATCCGGCGTTGAAGCCGAACCAGCCGAACCACAGGAGGGCCGCGCCGAGCATGACGAGCGGCAGGCTGTGCGGCCGCATCGGGTCCTTCTTGAAGCCGACGCGCTTGCCGATGACGAAGATCACGCCGAGGGCCGCGGCGCCCGCGTTGATGTGGACCGCCGTACCGCCCGCGAAGTCGATGACGCCCATCTCGAAGAGCCAGCCGCCCGAGCCCCAGACCCAGTGGGCGACGGGGAAGTAGACGAGGCTGACCCACAGGACGATGAACACCGCCCAGGCCGTGAACTTCACCCGGTCGGCCAGCGCACCGCTGATCAGGGCCGGGGTGAGCACGGCGAACATCAGCTGGAAGACGGCGAAGACGTACACCGGAATGGTGGTGCCGTCCCAGAGCTCGTTGACGCCGATGTTGCTGAGGCCGACGTAGTCGGAGCTCCAGCCGATGACCGAGCCGATGTCGGAGCCGAAGGCGAGGCTGAATCCGTAGAGCACCCACAGGATCGTGACGATCCCGAGGCTGATGAAGCTCATCATCAGCATATTGAGGGTGCTCTTGACGCGGACCATGCCTCCGTAGAAGAAGGCCAGGCCGGGGGTCATGAGCATCACCAGGGCCGTGCAGATGAGCATGAACCCGGTGTTGGCGGCAGACAGCTCGGGGGCGTCTGCGGCAAGCGTCGTGATGCCTGGGGGCATCGGCGTCTCCTCGTCGTCGGAGCGGCCGCGGCGTGCGGGGGAGGCTGCGGGACCACTGGGAAAGGGTGCGGGCCGGTCAGGAGGTGTCCGCCGGACACCCTCCGTGCGCCATGAGATTGGCTGAACGCCGTTTCCGGGGATGCCGCACGATGTTTCGCGAGCGTGACGAAGAGGAGGCGCGTGTTACGGCCGAATGAATCCGGGGTGGCGAGTCCGGTGCCCTGCCTGAGGACAGCCCTTAGGGTCTTTCGAACGACAGGCCCTGGCATGCGGCGCACACCGCATACGGTGCGGTTGAAACGCCCAGGAGCCGCGGAGGACAGAACCGGCCACGGCGTCCCTCCGGGTGACCAGGCGATGGGGGAGCCGGGTCGGGCTGTTCGGAAGGGGCGCCGCGGCCGGGGCCGGTGGTGCCGGTCAGACCGCTTCGGCGGTCTCCGGCAACTGTTCGTGGAGCAGCTCGGTGAGCCGGGCGACGTCGGCGACATCGCCGAAGTCCCTGGCAGCGGTGTCGACGGTCTTGCGCAGACGGGTGTTGACCCGTTCGGAGCGGACCTTCTTGGCGATCTTCAGGGCGCGGGTGGCGAGCACGGTGGACTCCTCGGGCTCGCGCTGGAGCAGATGGACGGTGGCCATGCCGATGAGGTTGAGCGCGTAGGAGCGCTGGTGCTCGTCGTCCTCGCCGAACAGCTCGACGGCCTTCTCCATGACGGGCTCGGCGAGGGAGGCGTAGGTGGGGCTGCGGCCCGCGACATAGGCCAGGTCACGGTAGGAGTGGGCGTTCTCCCCGTTGAGCTCGGCCTCGGAGAAGAAGCGGATCCAGTCGGGCTCGGGCTCGCCGTCGAGACCGGCGTCCAGGAAGGTGTCCTCGGCCATCCGGACGGCCCTCTTGCACTTGCTGGGCTGGCCCATGTTGGCGTAGGCGCGGGCCTCCATCGCATACAGCATGGCCTGCGTACGGGAGGTGGCGCAGTCGCGGCTGCCGTACTGCGCGAGGTGGATCAGCTCCAGGGCGTCGTCGGGGCGGCCCAGGTGGATCATCTGGCGGCTCATGCTGGACAGGATGTAGCTGCCGAGCGGCTTGTCCCCGGCCTCCTTGGCGGCGTGCAGGGCGAGCACGAAGTACTTCTGGGCGGTGGGCTGGAGGCCCACGTCGTAGCTCATCCAGCCCGCGAGCTCGGCCAGTTCGGCGGCGCAGCGGAAGAGCCGCTGGGCGGTGGGGCCGGGCTGGGGCTCCTGGAGGAGGTCGGTGACCTCGTGGAGCTGCCCGACGACGGCCTTGCGGCGCAGTCCGCCGCCGCACTGGGCGTCCCACTGCCGGAACATCGCGGTGGTCGATTCCAGCAGGTCCAGCTCGGGCGGGGAGAGCCGGGAGGGGCGGCGGGCGGCGGCCGGGGATTCCGGTTCACCCGGGCCCGGGGCGGGGACGGGCACCAGCCAGCGCTGCATGGGCTCGATGAGCGCGGGGCCCGCGGCCAGCGCGAGCGAGCTGCCGAGGAAGCCGCGGCGGGCGAGCATCAGGTCGCTGCGGGAGAACTCACTGAGCAGGGCGACGGTCTGGGGGCCGGCCCAGGGCAGGTCGACGCCGGACACCGAGGGTGACTGGTGCGCGGTGCGCAGCCCGAGCTCCTCGACCGCGACGACGGCGCCGAAGCGCTCGGAGAACAGTTCGGACAGGATGCGCGGAATCGGCTCCCGCGGCTGCTCCCCGTCGAGCCAGCGCCGCACCCGGGAGGTGTCGGTGCTGATGTGGTGGGCGCCCATCTGGCGCGCCCGCCGGTTCACCTGTCGCGCCAGCTCGCCCTTGGACCAGCCGCTGCGCACGAACCATGAACTCAACTGCCCGTTGGGGCGCTTGCCGGCCTCCGTGTCGCCTGCGCCGCTGCCACTCACTGGAACGCCCCCATCCCGCCGAAACCTCATCGCGCGAACCATTATCAGAATGCCGTGCATCAGTGCTGTCCGTGCGGGAGTTCCCAACGACATCGAACAGTAAATCGGGTTGCCCGCGGCATACCCGTGGGTGCACATACTCCCAGGGTTCGTGTACCGACGGTAATCCTACGATCACCCCTCTCGCGAGGGGGATCGCGGAAACGCCACCATTCGCCACCCCTTCGAATGAACCCGACTGCCGCCGGGCGCGCTTGACTTGAGCGACCACGACCGAGAGCGAGCGGACGGAAGCACTCGCGGGGCGCGCACGCGGTGCCGCACTCCCTTGCGCACCACCGCGCACGCCACTCGATCGAGTTGCAGCGACGGAGGGCTACCCGAGCACCGCGGGTCGTAACCACCGATGACTCGGACCCGTTGGAGGGGGTATGGGCTTCACGATCGGCGGCATCCGGGAGATGCGATCCGGTGCGCGGCGGCGCGGCCGCGGCACCGAGGGCACGGCGGTGGCCGAGTACACAGGGCTGTGGGGCTGGGCCGTGGCCCCCGGGGCGCGGGCCGAGGCCGGTGCCTGCTCGTGCGGCGATCCGGCCTGCCCGGCGCCCGGCGCCCACCCGCTGGGCTTCGCCCGGGAGGTCCCGGCGGGCACCGGACTGGAGCGCGCCGCGGACGCCTGGGCCGAGACGCCGGGCGCGGCGATGCTGCTGCCGGTGGGCCGCTCCTTCGACGTACTGGAGGTCGCGGAGCAGGCCGGGCGGCGGGCGCTGGTACGGATGGAGCGGATGGGGCTGCCGCTGGGCCCGGTCGCGGTGACGCCGACGCGCCGGGCGCAGTTCTTCGTCGCCCCCGGGGCCGCCGCGGAACTGCCCGCGCTGCTCTACCGGATGGGCTGGGACGACGCGGACCTCGATCTGCGCGCCCTGGGGCCGGGCGCCCACATCACCGCCCCGCCCTCCGACCTCGGCGGCCTCGGCCCGGTCCGCTGGCTGCGCCCCCCGGTGCTGGACACGGCGGCCGCTCCCCCGCAGGCACGGCTGCTGCTGGGGACGCTGGCGTACGTCTGCCACCGCTCGTAGAGGATGCGGAAACGGCGGACGGGCGGCAGGCTCCCCGTGGGAGCCGCCGCCCGTCCGCCGTACGGAGCGGTTCACGACCGCGCGTCAGTCGCCGATCAACGCGTCCACGAAGGCGCCGGCCTCGAACGGGGCCAGGTCGTCCGCGCCCTCGCCGAGCCCGATGAGCTTCACCGGTACGCCCAGCTCGCGCTGGACCGCGATGACGATGCCGCCCTTGGCGGTGCCGTCGAGCTTGGTCAGGACGATGCCGGTGATGTCCACGACCTCCGCGAAGACCCGGGCCTGAACGAGGCCGTTCTGTCCGGTGGTGGCGTCCAGGACGAGCAGGACCTCGTCCAGCGGGCCGTGCTTCTCCACGACGCGCTTGACCTTGCCCAGCTCGTCCATGAGACCGGTCTTGGTGTGCAGCCGACCCGCGGTGTCGATGAGGACGACGTCGGCGCCCTCGGCGATACCTTCCTTCACCGCGTCGTAGGCGATCGACGCCGGGTCGCCGCCCTCGGGCCCGCGGACCGTACGGGCTCCGACGCGCTCGCCCCAGGTCTGGAGCTGATCGGCGGCGGCGGCGCGGAAGGTGTCGGCCGCACCGAGCACCACGCTGCGGCCGTCGGCGACGAGCACCCGGGCGAGCTTGCCGGTGGTGGTGGTCTTGCCGGTGCCGTTGACGCCGACGACCATGACGACGCCGGGGGTCTCGGCGCCGCCCTCGGTCTTGACCTCGCGGTCGAAGTCCGGGCCGAGCAGGGTGATCAGTTCTTCGCGGAGCAGGGCACGCAGATCCTCGGGGGTACGGGTGCCGAGCACCCGGACGCGCTCGCGGAGCCGCTCGACCAGTTCCTGGGTGGGGGCGACGCCGACGTCGGCGGTGAGGAGGGTGTCCTCGACCTCCTCCCAGGTGTCCTCGTCGAGGTTGTCCCGGGACAGCAGGGCGAGGAGCCCCTTGCCCAGCGAGTTCTGCGAACGCGCGAGCCGGGCCCGCAGCCGGACGAGCCGGCCCTCGGTGGGCTCGGGGATCTCCAGCGCGGGCGGCGCGGGGGCCTCGGGCTCCTCGGTGACCGGGGCTTCCTCGACGGGCGCGGCGGCCTCCGGGAGGCCGACCTCGTCGATGGTGCGCCGCGCTTCGTCGCGCGGCGTCTCGGCCTCCTCGCCGACGTGGGGCTCGGCGGGAGGGGTGATGGTCGGCGTGCTCGGCGGAGGGGGCGGCAGCTGCTTCTTCTTGCGGCTGCTGACCACGAGCCCGCTGATCAGGCCGACCGCGACCAGGGCGATGACTACAGCAAGGATCAGGATTTCCATAACGGGTCCAGTATCGGCCACGAGAAGCGGGGAATCGCAGAAGGTGCGAACCCGTGACGATGCGCGTACGAGCGATCACGGGCCACCCGAGTCCGTCCGGCATGCCGTCTCCGGGCCGCCCGTCTGTGGAGCCGAGGGTGCTTGCACCCGTCAGCGCAGGGCCGCAGCCGGTCCCCCAGCGTCAATGTGCGGCGGGTACACGGCGGGTCCGGAACCAGTACGAGCGGGCGGCCACCGTCAGCGCGAGTCCGTATACGGCGAATGCGGCCATCCCGATCCAGCCGACGAGGTGCGCGTCGCCCGACGAGTGGAAATCGCCGGGCCGTATCGTGACCACGCCCGTCGTGGCCAGAGCCACGTAGCTGAGGCCGAGCACCCCGTAAGGGGCGAGGGTGGCTGCGCCGATCAGGGCGGGAGCCAGTGGGAGCCAGCGCGGCACGCGACGTCCGCGCAGGTACGGCGTCCAGCGCGGGAACACCTGACCCCAGGGACGGACCAGGCCCCACAGCAGGAAGACGCCGAGCGCGGCCAGGAGCACGGTGGCGTCCAGGCCCCAGGACTCCAGGGTGAGCCAGATCCCCGAGGCTCCGTTGCGTTCGGAGATCGCGCGCATCTCGGCACCGGACATCCCGGCGAAGGTTCCGCCGAAGGCCCAGGTCAGCTTCATCACCGCATACGGGAGGAAGGCCACCGTGCCGGCCCAGGCGGCGAACTGGACCGGCCGGGACGCCGCAGAAGGCGCCCGGACGGAGGTCACGACGGGCAGGCGTCGATCGGAGCGGGCGGTCGCTGCGAGCAGGAGCGCCCCGGCCGCCGACAGGGCGCGGTGCGCGGCCGAGGCCCAATTGTCCACGCCCTGGCCGAACATCAGCGTGATCACGTCCATCAGCAGGCTGAACGCGGCGAGCCCGGCCACCCCGCACACCGTCCACAGCAGCACCCGCAGCGCGGGCCGCATCCCGTACCGGGACACCGCCGCGCAGGTCAGCGCCGCCAGCACCCCCACCACCGTGACCGCCCAGCCCGGCGCGGAGGGCCCCAGAGTGTCCCCGGCGGGAAACACCGGGGTCTCGTTCAGCGCGCAGACCAGGCCGAAGCCGGCGTACGCCACCGCCCAGAACACCGCCATCCGGCCCGCCCAGCGTGGCCACTGCTGCCACCACGCGCGCCAGGACGTCTTCACCATCGGTACATCAGCGGTCATGTCCTCAACGTCGCATCGACGGCATCGGCCCGCCGTCAGCCACGGGAACGATCTCCCTCCTCCTGCCGGGGGAGCGCCGCGGAGACTCAGGTGTGGCTCACCGAGCGTGAGGCATCAGCGGGCGCTACGCGGGGAATTCGAAGAGGTCACCGTCAGCCGCCGGGGGCGTCCAGCACAGGCGGACGGGGAAGCCGACGCGCCCCGGCCTACACTTCTGACGCTACGTCAATTATGGTGCGCCCTGCCCGCCCGGCGAAAGGGACGCCCATGGCCTTCACGGTGATCCGGTTCAATCTCGTCGATCCCGACGCCACCCCCGTATCGCACTCGGCCCGCTACCGCGCCGCCCTGGAGATGGCGGCGTACGCGGACGAGCACGGGATCGACACGGTCCAGACCGAGGAGCACCACGGGGCGGCGAACTCCTGGCTGCCGTCCCCGTTCACGTTCGCCGGGGCGGTCTTCGGCGCCACCCGCCGGATCGCGGTGACGGTCTCGGCGATCATCGGGCCGCTGCACGATCCGCTGCGCCTGGCGGAGGACATCGCGGTGCTGGACCTGCTGAGCGCCGGGCGGCTGGTGACGGTGGCGGGGATCGGCTACCGCCCCGAGGAGTACGAGCGGGCCGGCGTCGAGTGGGGGCGGCGCGGCAGGCTCCAGGACGAGCTGCTGGAGACGCTCCTGGCGGCGTGGACCGGGGAGCCGTTCGCGTACCGGAGCCGTACGGTACGCGTCACCCCGCGCCCGTACACGCGGCCGCACCCGATGCTGCTGGTCGGCGGCAGTTCGCGGGCGGCGGCGCGGCGGGCGGCCCGGCTGGGGCTGCCGCTGTTCCCGAGCGCGCATCTGCCGGAGCTGGAGGCGTACTACCGGGAGCAGTGCGCCGAGCACGGGACGGAGGGCTTCTGCATGATGCCCGCGGAGCGTACGCCGCTGCTGCACGTGTCGCAGGACCCGGAGCGGACGTGGGCGCTGCACGGGGAGCATCTGCTGCACGAGGCGCGGACGTACGCCTCCTGGCAGTCCAAGGACATCCGCTCGGCGGTGCGCTCGGCGGCGACCACCGTGGCGGAGCTGCGCGAGGAGGGGGTGTACCGGATGGTGACGCCGGACGAGCTGAAGGCCCTGGAGGCGGACAGTCTGGTGCTGCATCCGCTGTGCGGCGGGATGCCGGTGGAGGAGGGGTGGCGGAGTCTGCGGCTGTTCTGCGATTCGGTGGGAACGCCGACTGCCCCGGCTCGGTGAGCCGGGGCAGCGCGGTGGTGAGGAGACGGGCAGCGGGGATTCAACCCATCTCCTCCAGCGCCTTGCCCTTGGTCTCCTTCACGAACTTGAGCACGAAGGGGATCGAGAGCACGGCGAAGCAGGTGTAGATGATGTACGTGCCCGACAGGTTCCAGTCGGCCAGGCTCGGGAAGCTCGCGGTGATCGCCCAGTTGGCGATCCACTGCGCGAAGACGGCCACGCCGAGGGCCGCGGCGCGCAGGCGGTTCGGGAACATCTCGCCCAGGAAGACCCAGACGACGACACCCCACGACATGGCGAAGAAGAGCACGAACGTGTGGGCGGCGATCAGGGCGACAGCTCCCTCCGTGGTGGGCAGCTTGCCGTCGACCAGGTCGGCGGAGAAGGCCCACGCCTCGACGGCGAGCGCGATCGCCATACCGATGGAGCCGACGAGGGCGAGCGGCCTGCGGCCCACCCGGTCCACGAGCACCATCGCGATCACCGTTCCGATGATGTTGATGATCGAGGTGGTGAACGAGTAGAAGAACGAGTCGGTGGGGTCGATGCCGACGGACTGCCACAGCGTCGCCGAGTAGTAGAAGGCCACGTTGATGCCGACGAACTGCTGGAACATCGAGAGGCCGATGCCGACCCAGACGATGGGCAGGAAGAAGAAGCGATTGCCGAGCAGGTCCTTGAAGACCGGCTTGTGCTCGCTGTGCATGGCCGTCTCGATCTCGGCCACCCGGGCGTCGAGGTCGATGCTCTTGCCCTCGACGTCTTCGAGGATCTTGCGCGCTTCGGCCTTCTTGCCGACCGAGATGAGGAAGCGCGGGGACTCGGGGATGGCGAACGAGAGCAGCCCGTACAGGATGGCCGGGATCACCTCTACGCCGAGCATCCACTGCCAGGCTTCCAGGCCCAGGATGTCGCCGCGCTGGTCGCCGTCGGCGACCTGGAGGATGGTGTAGTTGACCAGCTGGGAGACGGCGATGCCGATGACGATCGCGGCCTGCTGGAAGGAGCCGAGGCGGCCCCGGTAGGCGGGCGGGGAGACCTCCGCGATGTAGGCCGGGCCGATGACGGAGGCCATGCCGATGGCGAAGCCACCGATGATACGCCACATCGCCAGGTCCCAGAGCGTGAACGGCAGGGCGGAGCCGATCGCGCTGGCCGTGAAGAGCACCGAGGCGATCTGCATGCAGCGGATGCGCCCGATCCGGTCCGCGATCCGTCCGGCGGTCGCGGCGCCGATCGCACAGCCGATCAGCGCGATCGCGATGACCTGGGCGAGCGTCCCGGAGCCGACGTCGTACCGGTCACGGACCGCCTCGACCGCCCCATTGATGACGGAGCTGTCGTAGCCGAAGAGGAAGCCGCCCATCGCCGCGGCCGCGGTGATGAAGATGACATGGCCGAGGTGGTCCGGATGGGCCGCTCGGGCTCCGGACGCCGGTCCGTTCGCTGTGCTGGTCACGTGAACTCCTGATGCCTGGCCGCAAGTCAGACGTGGGGGTGAGCCTTCCCAGTGGGGCACAACATCCGGCCCGCCACCACTTGAAGGCGAAATCAACTTTGGAGAGGTTATGCGTTCAAGAAGCGAAGTCAAACAGCGGGTCTGGTCCCGTGTACCCAGGAGTGCACAAAACGTGCGTTGGACCTCTGATGATTCGGTTGGGAGTCAGCGCAGCCGCTGGCTGATGACCTTCGAGACCCCGTCGCCCTGCATGGACACGCCGTAGAGCGCGTCGGCGACCTCCATCGTCCGCTTCTGGTGCGTGATCACGATCAGCTGGGAACTCTCCTGGAGCTCCTCCATGATCCGGATCAGCCGCTGGAGGTTGGTGTCGTCGAGCGCCGCCTCGACCTCGTCCATCACATAGAACGGGCTGGGCCGGGCCTTGAAGATCGAGACCAGCAGCGCCACGGCCGTCAGGGACCGCTCACCGCCGGACAGCAGCGAGAGCCGCTTCACCTTCTTGCCCGGCGGGCGCGCCTCGACGTCCACACCGGTGGCCAGCATGTTGTCCGGGTCGGTCAGGACGAGCCGCCCCTCACCGCCGGGGAAGAGCCTGGCGAAGACCCCCTCGAACTCACGGGCCGTGTCCCGGTACGCCTCGGTGAACACCTGCTCCACCCGCTCGTCGACCTCCTTGATCACCTGGAGCAGATCGGCCCGGGTCTTCTTCAGGTCTTCGAGCTGCTCGGAGAGGAACTTGTGCCGTTCCTCCAGTGCCGAGAACTCCTCCAGGGCGAGCGGATTCACCTTCCCGAGTCGCTGGTACGCCCGTTCGGCCGCCCGCAGCCGCTTCTCCTGCTCGACCCGGAGATACGGCTTCGGCAGGTTGCGCGGGTGCTCCGGGTCCTCCGGCAGCTCCTCGCCCTCGGCCGCGGGCGACGGCGGCACGGGCTGGTCCGGGCCGTACTCGGTGACCAGCCCCGCCGGTTCGACGCCCAGCTCCTCCAGGGCCTTCATCTCCAACTGCTCGATGCGCAGCCGCTTCTCCGCGCCCAGCACCTCGCCCCGGTGGACCGAGTCGGTGAGCTTGTCCAGCTCGCCCTTCAGCCCCCGGCCCCGGTCGCGCTCGGCGGCCAGCTCGCGCTCCCGCTCGCCCTTCGCCGCCTCGGCCGACGTGCGTTCCTGGTCGGCCCTTACGAGGGACACCTCGACGTGGGCCAGCAGCTGACGGGCGCCCGAGGCCACGGCGGAGGCCACGGCCGCCTCGTGCCTCAGGCGTGCCCGGCGCTGCTCGGCGCGGGCGCGGGCCTCCCGCTCGGCGCGGGCGGCCCGGTCCAGCGAGTCGGCGCGCCCGGCCAGCGCCTTGACCCGCTCCTCGTGCGTACGGGCCTGGAGCCGGGCCTCCATCTCGGTCTGGCGGGCGTTGGCCCCGTCGGCGGCGAGCCGGTCCCGTACGGAGGTGTCGGGCTCCTCCTCCACCGGGGCCTCCTCGGCGGCCAGCAGCCGTTCGGCCAGCTCCTCGGCCTCCTCGGTCGCCCGCTCCAGGGCCTCCTGGGCGCGGGCCGCGGACGCGGTCATCCGCTCGGCCTCGCCCGCCGCGCCCCGGGCCTGCCCGGCGAGCCGCCCGAGCTGCTGGGCGACCCCGGACTTCTCCCGCTCGGCCGTCCGGCGGCGCTCCCCCAGCTCCTCGACGAGCGCGGCCGACTCCTTGCGCCGCTCCCCCGCCAGCCGCTGAGCCTCGGCCAGTTCCTCGCAGCGCACGGCGAGGTCGGCCAGCTCGGCGGCGGCCTCGTCCACGGAGGCCTGCACCTCCAGGAGGCTGGGCGCCCCGGCGGAACCACCGTGCGCGAAGTGGGCGGAGAGCACGTCCCCTTCACCGGTCACCGCGGTCAGCCCGGGGTGCGCGGCGACAAGAGCTTCGGCGTCCTCCAGGGTGGCGACGACGACGGTGTCCCGTGCGAGGCGGCGCACGGCGTTCACCAGGGCGACGGGGCCGGAGACCAGGTCGGCGACGGCGGGGGCGGTGGGGGCGGCGACGCTTCCGGTACGGCTTGGAGCGCTGCCCCCGGTCTCCGTACGGCCTCCCCCGCAACCCGGCGCACCGCTCTGCGCGGGCAGCGGGGCCCGGTGGGCGGCACCGGGTACGTGCGAGGGCTCGGCGCCCGGGGGACCGGACTGCCCCGGTACGTGCCCGGCCCCGGCTTCCGCGACGCCCCCGTCCCCGTCCCCGTCCCCGTCCCCGTCCCCGTCCCCGTCCCCCAGGAGCATCGCCGCGCGCCCCGCGTCCCGTTCGCGCAGGAGCCTGATCGCCTCGGCGGCCGTGGCCGGGCCCGTGACCGCCACCGCGTCCGCCGCCGCGCCGAGGGCTGCGGCGACCGGGATCTCGTAGCCGGGCGAGACGGTCAGCAGTTCGGCGGCCGGGCCGAGGAGGCCGGTCAGCCGGTCCCGGGCCCCGAGCAGCGCCCCCGTACCGTCCTTGCGGCGCAGGCCCAGGGCCAGTGCCTCGTGCCGGGCCGCGACCGCCGCCCGCCGGCGCTCGGCGGCGGTGGCGTCCTCGCGGGCGGCGCTGTGGGCGGACTGGGCCTCGGCCAGGGCCTTCTTGGCGGCCTCGTGGCGGGCGGCGAGCTCCTCGTCGTCCGCGTCCAGGCCGTCGACCTCGGCCTTGAGCTGTTCGTACTCCTGCTGGGCGGCTCGTGCCCGTTCCATGGCCTCGTCTCGGGATGCGGCCAGGCGGTCGATCTCCGCCTGCGCCGAACCGGCCCGGCTGCGGGCCGCGTTGACCTGGCCGTTCAACCGGGCGAGCCCCTCGCGGCGGTCGGCGATGGCGCGGGCCGCGTCCTTGAGGCGGCGCTCCTCGGCGGCCAGTTCGCGTTCCAGGTCGGCGCGGTGGCCGACGGTGTCCTCCAGCGCGTGTTCGGCCGCCTCCAGGGCCGCCGTCAGCTCCGCCTCCTGCTCGCGGATGCGGGCGGCCTCGCGCTCCAGGTCCTCGGGGTCACGGCCCCGGCGTTCCTCGGTGGGGGCCTGGGTGGCGCTGCGGACCCGGGCGTCGGCCAGCGAGATCGTGCCGCGTACCCGCTCGGCCAGCTGCGAGAGCTCGTACCAGGTCTGCTGGGCGCGCTGGAGCCGGGGGGCGAGCCGGCGCACTTCGCCCTCCAGCTCCGCCTCGCGGTCGAGCGCCGCTTTCAGTTCGGCCTCCGCCGCGTCCTTCCGCTTCTTCAGCTCGGCCTCGTCGGCGATCTCGTCGCGCAGCGCGTCCCGCAGGGTCACCAGGTCGTCCGCGAGGAGCCGGAGCCGGGCGTCGCGCAGGTCGGCCTGGATGACGGCGGCGCGGCGGGCGACGGCGGCCTGGCGGCCGAGCGGCTTGAGCTGGCGGCGCAGTTCGTCGGTGAGGTCCTGGACGCGGGCCAGGTTGGCGCCCATCGCGTCCAGCTTCCGCAGTGCCTTCTCTTTCCGCTTGCGGTGCTTGAGGACGCCCGCGGCCTCCTCGATGAAGGCCCGGCGGCCCATCGGGTCGGCGTGCAGGACGGAGTCCAACTGGCCCTGACCGACGATGACGTGCATCTCGCGGCCGATGCCGGAGTCGGAGAGGAGTTCCTGGATGTCCAGCAGTCGGCAGGTGTCGCCGTTGATCTGGTATTCGCTGCCGCCATTGCGGAACATGATCCGAGTGATCGTCACTTCGGCGTACTCGATGGGCAATGCGCCGTCGGAATTGTCGATGGTCAGCGATACCTCGGCGCGGCCGAGCGGGGGCCGCCCGGTGGTCCCGGCGAAGATCACGTCTTCCATCTTGCCGCCGCGCAGGGATTTGGCTCCCTGTTCCCCCATGACCCAGGAGAGCGCGTCCACCACATTGGACTTTCCCGATCCATTGGGACCGACGACGCAGGTGATCCCCGGTTCGAACCGCAGGGTGGTGGCGGACGCGAACGATTTGAAACCACGCAGGGTCAGGGCCTTGAGGTGCACGCCGCCGGACTCTACCTTTCCCTCTCGGTTTCACTGATGAAGGTGCAGGGCACATCAGACGGTAAGCGAAGGCCGGTACGCCCGGGGCGGGGTCGGGCGGAGGGGATCCGGCAAAGAAAAAGGGACGCCGAAGCGTCCCTGTGAATCTTGCTACGGTCCTGCGCGGCACATCGCTCTACCGTGACGCAGGACGAATCAGAGGTGTTCAGAGGCTACTGAGCCGTTGCCGACCCGACCGGCCCCCGTGAGGGCCACCGCGGTCAGGTCAGCGCCGGCTCGCCCTGGGGTACGTCGATGTCGATGCTGTCGAGCAGTGACTCCTGGTGCTGGGCGGCGGCGTTCAGCGCGTCGTTCTCGCCCTGGATCCGGGTGAGCTCGGATTCCAGGTCCTGGACGCGCTGCTGGAGCCGTCGCATCTCGGCGAGGAGTCGCGGGTCGGAACCGCCGACGTAACCGAGAAGCGCCTTTGCCATGATGGATGGTCCTCCACAATGAGTGACCGACCGATGCGGTGTGGGTCGTCAGGGGATCGCACCCGCGGTGCTCGGCAGGGCTCTGTCACTACTGCGGTTCTGCTGATTGTCAGCTCTACCGAACAGCTCAGGTGCGCGGGGTTTTCAGCGTCTCACCAAAAAGTTTGACGGTCAACACGATCACGCCCTGTGTACTCGGGTGTCCCGGGGGCGCGCGGCCGGACGATCATGCGGCGCGACTCTCCTGCGGGACCCCGAGGGGCGTGCAGATCTTCGTCAATGCCGCAGCCTTGCACGACATTCGATATCTGGCAACCATCGGTCGCCGCCGGGTCCCTTCGCAGGTCATTTCGGGTGCGGGGGTCCGGGTGGGCACCGCGGGTGACCGTTCGGCGCGCCCCGTTCACCAAGCGGATCGACCGGCCCCCGGCGACGGGATCAGCGGATGGCGAACCCGTCGTATCCGCCGCGCGGCGTGTCCCAGATCTCAGTGACGCCGTCCACGCGCCCGGGTGTGTCGTCGGAGCGCAGCCAGTCCAGCAGACGGTGGCAATTCTCACGTGGCCCCTCGGCCACGATCTGCACCCTGCCGTCGTCGAGATTGAGGGCGAAGCCCACGAGGCCGCCGATCTCCAAAGCATTTGCCCTGGTGAACCAGCGGAACCCTACTTGCTGTACCCGGCCGCGTACCCAGACGACGAGGCGCGCATCTTTGTCCATGCCCGAACGCTAACCGGCCAATTGCTCTCGAAGCACGCCGCCCCCTTTCACCCATGGGCTACAGTCCGGTCGCAATAGCCTCACTCGATCGGGTGAGTATCGGATGGACGTCGACGAATAGTCGATCATCCGGCATTCGATCACCAGAGCAGTCGAACGGCGTCGCAGGGACGTCCGGAGCATCAGGAAGGCACAGCGCATGGGACGCCACCGACGATCCGCCGCAGGCCCCGCCGCTGAAGAACCCGTGGCCCGGGACGCTTCCCGGCACAAGGGCGCGCGCCGCCGGAAGAGGTCCTCCGTCCCGGTGCGCACCGGCCTCCTCGGCGCCTCGGCCGCCGTGGCCGCCGGCGCCGTCGCCGTCGCTTCGGGTCTGCTGCCCGGCGGCGGCACCACCACCTCCGGCGAGGTCACTGCCGCCGACCAGGTGCGCACCGGCGTACCGGACCTGCTGACGCAGGGCGGCAGCTCCACCGCGCCCGCCGACCGGTCCGCCGCCCCCACCAGCCGGGGCAGCGAGCGCCCGGAGGCCCCCTCCGTCAGGACCCCGAAGACGCCGTCCAAGAGCGCTTCCGCCTCGCCCTCCACGAGCCCGTCGAAGACGCCCTCGAAGTCGGCGTCGCCGTCCAAGGCCCCCTCCGAGAAGCCGTCCGCCGCCCCGTCCGAGAAGACGAAGGCGCCCACCACGGCCCCGAAGAAGAGCGCTCCCCCAGCGAGCAGGGCCCCGGCGCCCCCGAAGACCTCCGCCGCCCCGCCGCCGAGCCGGCAGCCCTCCCCCTCGCCCACCGACGCCTCCGCCCGCTCCGAGGTGCTGGCCCTGGTGAACCAGGAGCGCGCGAAGGTCGGCTGCTCCCCGCTGGCCACCAGCGCCCCGTTGACCTCACTCGCCCAGAACTTCAGCGAGGACATGGCGGCGCGCGGCTTCTTCGACCACACCGACCCCGACGGCGACACCCCCTGGGACCGCGCCGCGCAGGCCGGCGTGCAGGGGCTCGCAGCGGAGAACATCGCCCGCGGCCAGACGGACGCGAAGGCCGTGATGGATGCCTGGATGAACAGCGACGGCCACCGCGCGAACATTCTCAACTGCGACTACAAGACCATCGGCATCGGTGTGCACGAGGGCTCCGGCGGCCCCTGGTGGACCCAGAACTTCGGCTTCTGACCCACAGGCACCCCCGTAAGCTGGTGATATGGCCAGCGATACGGACAGCCTCGCCTTCGATGTCTTCTCCCGGCAGTGCCCTTCGCGCTCCACGCTGGAGGACGTCACCGGCCGCTGGGGCGCCCTGACGCTCGGCGCGCTGTACGAGGGCGGCTTCCGGTTCAACGAGCTGCGCCGCCGGGTGGACGGGGTGAGCGAGAAGATGCTCGCCCAGACACTGCACGCGCTGGAGCGCGACGGTCTCGTCCTGCGGGAGGCCCAGCCGGTCAGCCCGCCCCGTGTGGACTACGAACTGACCCCGCTCGGCCGCGAGGTCGCCGGACAGCTGCTCGCCCTCATCCGCGTCGTCGAGGACCGGATGGACGAGGTGCTGAGCGCCCGGGCCCGTTACGACGAGGCGCGCGGCGGCCGCTGACAGCGCGGGCAGTAGTAGCTGGACCGGTTCATCCAGGCGCGGCGGCGCATCGGCGTGCCGCAGCGGTGGCAGGGCTCGCCCTCCCGGCCGTACGCGTCGAGCGACCGGTCGAAGTAGCCGGACTCGCCGTTCACGTTCACGTACAGGCTGTCGAAGCTGGTGCCGCCCTGGGCGAGCGCCGCGTTCATGACGTCCCGGGCGTGGCCGAGCAGCTCGGCCGACTTCGGGCGGGTCAGGGTCGCGGTCGGCCGGTCGTAGTGCAGCCTGGCGCGCCAGAGCGCCTCGTCCGCGTAGATGTTGCCGACACCGCTGACGAGTGACTGGTCGAGCAGCGCGCGCTTGACGGTCGTACGGCGCAGGCGCAGCGCCTTGTGGAAGGCCGCGTCGTCGAAGAGCGGGTCGAGCGGGTCCCGGGCGATGTGCGCGATGGTGTCGGGCAGTCCGTCGGGGGTGGTGGCGTGGAGCGAGAGCCCGCCGAAGGTGCGCTGGTCGACGAAGCGCAGTTCGGTGCCGAGGGTGTCGTCGAACCGCATCCGGATCCGGAGATGCTTCTCGTCGGGCGCGTCCGTGGGCTGCACCAGCAGCTGCCCGCTCATCCCGAGGTGGCCCAGCAGCGAGGCACCGGCCTCCTCGATGGGCACCCAGAGGTACTTGCCCCGGCGCATCGCCGTACCGAAGCGGGCCCCGCGCAGCCGGGCGGCGAAGTCGACGCCGCCCGCGAGGTGCCGGCGGACCGATCGCGGGTGCAGGACCTCGACCTCGGTGACGGTGCGGCCGCTGACCCAGCGCTCAAGGCCCCGGCGGACGACTTCTACCTCGGGCAGCTCGGGCACGATGCACTACTCCAGACACGACGACGGTAGTACGGGAGCGGCCTTGCGCAGACCGCGTCCCGGACGGGGAACCCAGGACAGGGAAAACCCCCCGGTGCGCAGGGCACCGAGGGGTTCTCGTTCCGCTTCAGGCAGGAGCGGCGTCCGTGCTCGGCGACGGTTCGGCAGGGGTGTCGGCGGCCCCTCCGTCGGCCGCGGACTTCTCCGCGGCCTGCCGTGCCTCAGCGGCGGCGCTGATCTCGCGCCAGGCGGACTCAGCCGCCTGCTGCTCCGCTTCCTTCTTGCTACGGCCGGTGCCGGTGCCGTACGAGACACCACCGACGCGAGCAGCAGCAGTGAAGGTCTTCTCGTGGTCCGGGCCGGTCTCCGTGACGAGGTACTCGGGGACTCCGAGGCTCTCGCTCGCGGTGAGCTCCTGGAGGCTGGTCTTCCAGTCCAGGCCGGCGCCGAGGTTCGAGGACCTGTCGATCAGCGGGTCGAAGAGCCGGTGGACCAGCTCCGAGGCCGCGCTGAGGCCCTGGTCGAGATAGACCGCGCCGATCACTGCTTCCAGTGTGTCGGCGAGGATGGAAGCCTTGTCCCGGCCACCCGTGCCCTCTTCACCGCGGCCGAGCCGGATGAAGGAGCCGAGTTCGAGGCCGCGGCCCACTTCCGCAAGCGCACGCGAATTGACCACCGCGGCCCGCAACTTGGCCAGCTGGCCTTCGGGCAGGTCGGGGTGGGTGCGGTACAGCGTGTCCGTGACCACCAGGCCGAGCACCGAATCCCCGAGGAATTCGAGCCGCTCGTTGGTGGGCAGACCGCCGTTCTCGTATGCGTACGAACGGTGGGTCAGCGCACGCACCAGAAGGGCGGACTCGAGGTGATACCCGAGCCGCCCTTCCAGAAGCGTGTGGGACGAGGCTGTGTTGACGTTGTCTGCCTGCTTCTTGGCGTTGGACAACTCAGACATCGGGCCTCTCACCAGCCGCTCAGACCTCGAGGACCTGGCGCTTGTTGTAGGTGCCGCAGCTCGGGCACGCAATGTGCTGGAGCTTGGGCTCCTGGCAACGCTCGCACGAAACCAGGGTGGGGACCGCAGCCTTCCACTGCGACCGGCGGTGGCGCGTGTTGCTGCGCGACATCTTCCGCTTCGGAACAGCCACGGCTACTTCTCCTGCTTCTCGTCGACGCCCGGTTCGGCGCCGCCCATGTTGTCCTTCTCGCCGTCCTGAACGGTCTCGGCGAGTCCTTGCAGTGCCGCCCAACGAATGTCGACGGCATCGTGGTGGTGGCCCGGGTTCTCGTCCAGCCTGATTCCGCATTCGGAACACAGACCGGCGCAGGTCTCCTTGCACACCGGCTGCATGGGCAGTGCGAGCACTACCGCGTCACGCAGCACTGACTCGAGGTCGAACAAGCCGTCCTCAAGGAAGAACCTGTCCTCGTCGTCCTCGGCGTCGTCGGCCGGGTCCGCAGTGCTGCGGCCCCGGTCATCGGCGTCAGGGTACGAGAACATCTCCTGGAAATCCGCGTCGACCTCGACGGTCAGCGGCTCCAGACACCTTACGCACTCCCCCTCGGCGGTTGCACGGGCGGTGCCTGTGACAAGCACCCCTTCCATGACCGATTCGAGTCGGAGGTCCAGCTCCACGGGTGCGCCTTCCGGCACACCGATGACGCCGTCGATACCGAGAACCGGTGAACCGGGTGCGTCCACCGAGCGGGTCAGCCGCTTCAGGGCACCGGGACGCCGACCCAGCTCGTGCGTATCGAACACGAGAGGGTTGCGGTGGTCGAGGTGGCCGTTCAGGGCTTTTCCTGCTTTCGAATCATGGGGGTCGCACGACAGAGGGGAGGGCCGACCCGGTCCGGAGTCGAAACGGGCAGCCTGGATCGCGGACCTACGCGCGACCGAGGATTCAGGATACTGGACGGACCGCTCAGCACCCAATCGGACCAGCCCGTCCCGGATCAGCGGCCCTCTTCGTACCGGCGCAGCTGCTCCAGGTCGATCATGCTGGTGTCGAAGAGGCTCGTCTCGTCCAGCGCCCCGCCGCCCTGCTGGCCGGGCGCCTGCGGGGGCTGCTGAGCCTGCTGGGGCCAGCCGTAGTCCGGCTGGGCCTGGGGCGGGGGCGGGTACGCGTTCGGGTCGTAGCCGGTCTGCCGGTAGGCCGCGTACGGGTCGGGTTGCTGCTGGTAGCCGTACGGGTCCTGGACACCCTCGCCGCCTTGCTGGAGAGGCTGCTCCTGGTAGCCGTACGCCGCCTGCGCATAGGTCGGCTCGGGCTGCGGCGGCTGCCCCTGGTAGTGCGGCTGCCCCTGGGGGGCCTGCTGCGGTTGCGGGGTGGCGAGCTCGGCCAGGCCGGCCAGATAGTCGGCGTCGCTCGTGTGGCCCTGGCCGGCCGCGGCGTCCTGGGCGGCGATGTGCGCGCCGAGGTCGTCGGTGGCGACCCGGCCGTGCAGCTTCTGCCGGCCCCTGCCGACCGCCTCCAGGGTCTTGGCCAGGACGGCTTCGAAGGCGCCGAACTTGGCGTCGACGTACGCGTCGGCCCGCTGTCGCAGGGTCTCCGGGTCGGCGCTGCGCTCGGGGGCCTCGGCGAAGTCGGGGTCCTGGTAGCCCTGCTCGTCCAGGCCCTGGCCGCGGCCGAGCAGCTTCTCGCGGCCGCGGTCCACGGAGCCGATGGTCTTGGTGAGGACGACCTCGAAGTTGGCGAGCTTGCTGTCGACGTAGTCGTCGGCCTCGGCACGCACCTCCTCGGCCTCGCGGCGGGCCTCGGACAGGATCCGGTCGGCCTCGCTCTGCGACTGGCGGGCGATCTCGGTGTCGGAGATCAGGGAGGCCCGCTGGGCATGGGCGGACTCGATGATCCGCTCGGCCTCCTGCCGGGCCTGCTCGGCGAACTGTTCGTGGCCGCCGATCAGCTCCTGCGCCTGGGCGAGGGAGCCGGGCAGCGCCTCACGCACCTCTTCGAGCATGGCGAGCAGCTCGGCGCGGTTGACCACGCACGAGGCCGACATGGGCATGGAGCGGGCGTTTCCGACCGCTTCGACGATCTCGTCGAGCTTCTTCTGCACGTCCACCGTGTGCTCGCCACTCTCTGCCGCTCCGCTGGAGCCGCTGTTCTGTTGGAGACGGACGGGACGACTGTAAGGCCAGTCGGCCGCCGTCCGACACCTCGTGACGGGCCGTCAGCGATTCACTGTTCGCCCAGGCGCTCCATGAGCGCTTCGTGGACCGTGGGCGGCAGCAGGTGGGAGACGTCACCGCCCCAGGTCGCGACCTCCTTGACCAGCGAGGACGACAGGAAGCTGTACGTCGGGTTGGTCGGCACGAAGAGGGTTTCGACGCCCGAGAGGCCGTTGTTCATCTGGGCCATCTGGAGCTCGTAGTCGAAGTCGCTGACGGCCCGCAGGCCCTTCACGATCGCCGGGATCTCCCGCTGCTTGCAGAAGTCGACCAGCAGGCCGTGGAAGGACTCCACCTCGACGTTGCCGAAGTCGGCGGTGACCTCGCGGATCAGCTCGATCCGCTCGTCCACGGTGAACAGCCCCTTCTTGGACTGGTTGATCATCACCGCGACGTGCACCACGTCGTACAGCTTCGAGGCTCGGCCAATGATGTCGAGATGTCCGTTGGTGATGGGGTCGAAAGACCCCGGACAGACGGCGCGGCGCACAGTGATTCCCTCGCTCTCCGGTCCGGTCATCGTGCGTCTTCGCACGTAGCGGCGGCGCGACCGTACCAAAGCGTTCCCTCGCCGTAGCGACGGGCCCGCAGTGGCTCGAATCCGGCGGGCCAGCCGAATTCTCCGCCCCGGGTGCTGCGTTCCACGGTGACGAGCGCATCGCCGGTGAGCCACCCCTGAGCACGGAGTGTGAGCAGGATCTCGCGAAGATCGTCATCGGTGACGGCGTACGGCGGGTCCAGGAAGACGATGTCGTACGGGTCGGCGGGCGCCGGTCCTGTCACGATCTGTTCGGCTTTGCCGGTACGCACCTCGGCTCCGGGCAGGCCGAGCGTGCGGACGTTGTCGCGGACGGTGCGGACCGCCTTCTGGTCGGCCTCGACGAGGAGGGCGTGGACCGCTCCCCGGGAGAGCGCTTCGAGGCCGACGGCGCCGGATCCGGCGTACAGATCGGCGACCCTGGTCCCCTCCAGGGTGCCGAGCAGCGCCTGCCAGGTGGAGAACAGGCCCTCGCGCGCACGGTCGGATGTGGGGCGGGTGCCGGTGCCGGGCGGGACGGCCAGGCGGCGTCCGCCGGCCGAGCCGGCGATCACGCGGGTCATGGGTGTCGGATCCTCGGGGTCGTGGGCGGGTGCGGGGGCCGGCGGCGCGCGGTGGGCGCGTGCCGTGCGTCCACGATATGGCGTGCGGCCCGCACCGGCCCGGTCGGCAGGACATCCCCCGCGCTCTCACCCCTTGTCGAGATACTCCTCGCGGTCCTTGTCCAGGAGGGCGGCCAGGGCGGTGCGCAGCTCCGGCAGCCGCTCCAGCTCCGGGTCGGCGGCGACGATCGCGACGGCCTCCTCGCGAGCGGCGGCGATGACCTCCTCGTCGTCGATGACGGTGAGCATCCGCAGCGAGGAGCGCACCCCGGACTGGGCCTGGCCCAGCACATCGCCCTCGCGGCGCTGCTCCAGGTCGATGCGGGAGAGCTCGAAGCCGTCGAGGGTGGCGGCGACGGCCGAGAGGCGGGCGCGGGCGGGGCTCGCCTCGTGGGCCTCGCTGACCAGCAGACAGAGCCCGGGCGCCGAGCCACGGCCGACGCGGCCGCGGAGCTGGTGGAGCTGGGAGACGCCGAAGCGGTCGGCATCCATGATCACCATGGCGGTGGCGTTGGGGACGTTGACCCCGACCTCGATGACCGTGGTGGCGACCAGGACGTCCACGGCACCGGCGGCGAACCGGCGCATGACGTCGTCCTTCTCGTCGGGCGGCATCCTCCCGTGCAGCACCTCGACGCTCAGCCCGGCCAGCGCGCCCGTGCGCAGCTGCTCGGCGATCTCCAGGACGGCGAGCGGCGGCCGCTTTTCCCCGTCCGCCTCGGGCGCCGCCTTCTTGGCCTTCGCCTTCTTCACGCCCTTCCCCTCCGCCTCCTCGGCTTCGTCGCCGATGCGGGGGCAGACCACGTACGCCTGGTGGCCGTGTCCCACCTCCTCGCGGACGCGTTCCCAGGCGCGGCTGAGGAAGTGGGGCTTGTCCTTGGCGGGGACGACATGGCTGGCGATCGGGGAGCGTCCGGCCGGGAGCTGGTCAAGGACGGAGGTCTCCAGATCGCCGAAGACCGTCATCGCGACCGTACGGGGGATGGGGGTGGCGGTCATGACGAGGAGGTGGGGCGGCTGCTTTCCCTTGGAGCGCAGGGCGTCCCGCTGTTCGACGCCGAAGCGGTGCTGTTCGTCCACCACCACCAGTCCCAGGTCGTGGAACTGGACCTTGTCCTCGATCAGGGCGTGGGTGCCGATGACGATCCCGGCCTCGCCGGAGACCAGGTCGAGCAGGGCCTGCCGGCGGGCGGCCATGCCCATGGAGCCGGTGAGCAGGACGACCTTGGTCCCCCGGTCCGAGCCGCCCAGCATTCCCCCCTCGGCCAGCTCGCCCATCATCTCGGTGATCGAGCGGTGGTGCTGCTGTGCCAGGACCTCGGTGGGGGCGAGCATCGCGGCCTGGCCGCCCGCGTCGACGACGGTGAGCATGGCGCGCAGGGCCACCATCGTCTTCCCGCTTCCCACCTCGCCCTGGAGGAGCCGGTGCATCGGGTGTTCGGTGGCCAGGTCGTCGAAGATCTCCTTGCTGACCTTCTGCTGGCCCTCGGTGAGGGTGAAGGGCAGCTTGGCGTCGAAGGCGTCGAGCAGGCCGTCCGCGACGGGGCGGCGGGCGACGGCGGGGAGTTGGGTGTCGGCGTAGCGGCGGCGGGCCAGCGCGACCTGGAGGACGAACGCCTCGTCCCATTTGAGGCGGGCCCTGGCGTCCTCGATGTCCGCCTTGGTCTGCGGGCGGTGCACCTTCAGCAGAGCCTCGGGCAGCGGGGTGAAGCCACGGCCCTCGCGCAGGGAGTCGGGCAGCGGGTCCACGGCGTCGCGCGCGCTGGGCAGCACGGCGTCCACGGCCTTGGCGATCCGCCAGGAGTCGAGCTGCTTGCAGGCGGGGTAGATCGGCAGCAGCCGACCGGCGAAGGCGTCCACGGCCTCGGTCGCCTCGTCGGCGTCGGAGGCGTCGAGCAGCTGGTACGTGGGGTGGGCCAGCTGCATCTTGCGGTTGAAGACGGAGACCTTGCCCGCGAACATCGCCTGGCGGCCCGGGAGCAGCTCCTTGTGCGGCTTGTGGACGCCGTGGCCGAAGAAGACCAGCTGGAGGCGGCCGCTGCCGTCGGTCAGGGTGACTTCCAGGCGTTTGCCCCGGCCGTTGTTGAACATCAGGATGCGGGCGTCGGCGACCTGGGCGACGACCGTGACGTGCTCGTCCAGCGGGAGGTCGGCCAGCGCGGTCAGCTTGCCGCGCTCCTCGTACCGCCGCGGGTAGTGGTGCAGCAGATCACCGACCGTGTGCAGGTCGAGGTGTTCGGCCATCACCTTCGCGGTGGCTCCGCCGAGCAGCTTCTTGAGGGGTTCATCGAACGAGGACACGCGATCCATTGCACACCACGGCACTGACAGCTGTCCGCCGGGCGCGGCCGCGAAGCGGATACGGGACTACTCGACGCCGATCAGGAGCGGCGCCCGCTGGTGGCCGCCCCGGTAGACGACCGTGTCCACGGCGAGATGACCCTCGCGTACGTGCTCCGCCAGCGCGTCGGCGAGCGCGTCCGGGACGTCCTCGCCGAGGACGAGGGTGACCAGCTCGCCGCCCGCCGCCAGCATCCGGTCGAGCACGGTGCGGGCGGTGGCCGGGACGTCGGCGCCGATCACTGCCACGTCCCCGTCGATCAGCCCGAGGATGTCCCCGGCCTGGCAGACGCCCGCCATGGTCCACGACTGGCGCTCGGCGACGGCCAGTTCGGCGTAGCGGGTGGCGCCCGCGGCCGAGGTCATGGCGACCACGTCCTCGTCGAAGCCCCGGTCCGGCTCGTGGACGGCGAGGGCGGCCAGGCCCTGGACGGCGGCCCGGGTGGGGACGAGGGCGACCCGGACCCCCTCGGTCCTGGCCTGCTCGGCGGCGGCGGCCGCGGTGTGGCGCAGGGCCGCGTCGTTGGGCAGCAGCACCACCTCACGGGCGTGGGCCCGGCGGATGGCGTCGACCAGTTCGCCGCTGGCGGGCGGTTCGCCGGGGCGGGCGATCACGGTGGTGGCGCCGGCCTCGGTGCAGAGTCCGGCCAGTCCGTCGCCGGGGACCACGACGACGACGGCGCGCTGGGCGGGCTCGGTCGGGGTGCGCGCGTCGTGGCCGCTCTCGGTGGCGAAGTGGGTGATCCGGATCCGGTAGGGCCGCCCGGCCTCGACGCCCGCCTCGACGGCGGCCCCGGCGTCGTCGACATGGACGTGGACGTGCCAGAGCCCGTCGCCGCCCACCACGACCAGGGAGTCGCCGAGCGCGTCGAGCCGAGTGCGCAGCCGGGCCACCTGCTCGTCTCGGGCCTCCAGGAGGTAGATCACCTCGAACGCGGGCCCGCCCCCACCGTCCTGCGGGCAGTCCTCGGCGCTGTCGGGCACATGGCCGGCTCCGGAAGCCACCGGAACGCCCCCCACCGGGAGCCCCACGACCGACCCGCCGTCCACGGGAGCGGCCGCCCGGCCGGCTCCGGTGCGAGGTCCCCTTACGGGAGCCTGCCCGGTCACCGCCTCCACCAGGGCGCCCAGGACCGCGACCAGCCCCCGCCCTCCGGCGTCCACGACCCCGGCCCGGCCGAGCACGGCGAGCTGGCCGGGGGTCTTCGCGAGCGCCTCGCGCGCCCCCTCGTAGGCGGCGTTCACCACGGCGCACAGCTCCGGCTCCGCGCCCTGGGCCGCCTCGGCGGCCGCCGAGGCGACGGTGAGCACGGTGCCCTCCACCGGGTGGGCGACGGCCTGGCGGGCAGCGGCATCGGCCCGGACCAGGGCGAGGCGCAGCCGGTCCGGGTCGCCGCCCTCCGCGAGCACCCCGGCCATGCCGCGCAGCAGCTGGGCCAGGATCGTGCCGGAGTTCCCGCGGGCGCCGATCAGGGCGCCGTGCGCCATGGCGCGTACGGCGTCGGCGGTGGCGGGCACGGTGGTGCCGGTCTCGTGGGCGGCGAACACCGCTTCGACGGCGGCGGCGGCGGACTCGACGGTCAGGTAGAGGTTGGTGCCGGTGTCACCGTCGGCGACGGGATAGACGTTGATCGCGTCGATCTCCGCGCGCTCCCGGCCCAGGGCCTCCAGGGCCAGCGAGCACCAGGTGCGCACCGCGACGGCATCCAGGTCGTCGGGGAGCTGCGGCACCGATGGTCCTCCTTGAAGCGGCCGTGGCTACGGGCTGAACCGCAGGTTAGCCCGCCTGCCTGGGCACCGGCAGGGACAGGGGGCGGGGCGGGGGCGGGCGAACCCGTGGTAGTTTCGTATCTCCGAAGCAGGCGTTGTATGCTGCTCCGGTTGCCCGATGAGAGTCGGGCCATTCCTCCGGTACCGCCACTTCAGTCAACTGATTCCGGCGCGCCGGATTTCACTGTAAGTGCATCTGAAGTCTTTGGAGTGACCCGTGGCTGCCAACTGCGACGTTTGCGGCAAGGGGCCGAGCTTCGGCAACAACATTTCGCACTCGCACCGCCGTACGTCCCGTCGCTGGAACCCCAACATCCAGCGCGTGCGTGCCGTGGTCGGTCGGACGCCGAAGCGGCTCAACGTCTGCACCTCGTGCATCAAGGCCGGCAAGGTCGCGCGCTGACGTTCCCGTCGTAGCGCAGCCTTCCGGTTGCCCAAAAAGCCGGTCCACCTCGGTGGACCGGCTTTTTGCTGTGCTCAGGCGGCTTGTCGGGGTGGGTCAGGATGCCGGGCGGGTCAGCCAGCCGTGGTCGACCGGGCCGATGCCGCCGCCCAGCGGGAATCCGGCCTCG
This sequence comes from Streptomyces sp. WZ.A104, assembly GCF_002382885.1. GTDB lineage: Bacteria > Actinomycetota > Actinomycetes > Streptomycetales > Streptomycetaceae > Streptomyces. The sequence continues at coordinate 22,114 of NZ_NWVL01000014.1, read as the reverse complement.
ATCGCGCCGGTGACGTACGTCTTCGCGCCCCGTACGGCCGTGGGCACGTCCTGACCGAGTGCGAGCCCGGAGGCGATGGCTGAGGCCAGGGTGCAGCCGGTGCCGTGGGTGTGGCGGTTGTCGTGCCGGGGGGCGCGCAGCCAGTGTTCCGCGCTTCCGTCGGTGAGCAGGTCCACCGCCTCGCCGGGCAGATGGCCGCCCTTGATGACCACCCAGCGCGGCCCGAAGCCGAGGATCTCCTCGGCGGCCCGGCTCATTCCGCTCTCGTCGGTGACCTGCACCCCGGTGAGCTGGGCCACCTCGTCGAGGTTGGGGGTGGCGACGGTGGCGAGGGGCAGCAGCTTCCGCCGTACGGAGTCGAGGGCTTCGGCGGCGAGCAGCGCGTCCCCGTGCTTGGAGACGCCGACGGGGTCCACGACGACGGGGGCGTCGGTGGTGGCGAGGAGTTCGGCGACGGTCTCGACGAGGACGGCCGAGGCGAGCATCCCGGTCTTCACGGCCTGGACGCCGATGTCGTCGACGACGCTGCGGTACTGGGCGCGTACGGCGTCCACCGGAAGCTCCCACGCGCCCTGGACGCCGAGGGAGTTCTGTGCGGTGACGGCGGTGAGCACACTCATGCCGTGCACGCCGAGGGCCAGCATGGTCTTCAGGTCGGCCTGGATGCCCGCACCGCCGCCGGAGTCGGATCCGGCGACGGTGAGCACGCGGGGCGGTACAGCGGTACGTATGGGCATACCCAGCAATCTAGCGGGAGCCCCCGACCCGCGATCGGCTAGTGGGTGTCCTCGATGGAGCCGAAGTGGTCCCAGCCGCCCTTGCTGGTCCAGGGGGCGCCGTCGACGGTGACCTGGGGCAGGGCGGAGGGGTTGAGGACCTCCCCGATCACCTTCCAGCGGGCGGGGAGTTTCACGTCGGGCGGGAAGGTCGCCACGATCGCGTGGTCCTCTCCCCCGGTCAGCACCCACTGGAGCGGGTCGACGCCGACGGCCTGGCCGATGTCGGACATCTGTGAGGGGATGTCGATGAGGCCGGAGCGCAGATCGATCCGGACCTTGCTGGCCTCCGCGATGTGCCCGAGGTCCGCTACCAGCCCGTCGCTGACGTCGGTCATCGCGGTGGCGCCGAGCCCGGCGGCCGCCGGGCCCGCGTGGTACGGCGGTTCGGGGCGGCGGTGGGCCTCGACGAAGGCGCGGGGCGAGCGGAAGCCTCGGGAGAGCACGGCGTACCCGGCGGCGGACCAGCCGAGCCAGCCGGTGACCGCGACGACGTCCCCGGGGCAGGCGCCGGCCCGGGTGACCGGTTCGTGGTTGCGCAGGTCACCGAGCGCGGTGATGGCGACGGTGATCGTGTCACCGCCGACCACATCGCCGCCGACGACGGCCGCCCCGGCCACCTGGCACTCGTCGCGAAGGCCGTCCATCAGCTCGGCGGCCCAGGTGACGGGCAGGTCGGCCGGGACGACCAGGCCGAGGAGCAGCGCGGTGGGCACGGCTCCCATCGCCGCGATGTCGGCGAGGTTCTGGGCGGCCGCCTTGCGGCCGACGTCGTACGCCGTCGACCAGTCACGGCGGAAGTGCCGCCCTTCCAGCAGGATGTCCGTACTGGCCACGACCCTGCGGTCGGGAGCTGCCACGACCGCGGCGTCGTCGCCGGGCCCCAGCCGCACCGCCGGGGTGGTGGTGAGCCGGGACGTGAGCTCTCTGATGAGCCCGAACTCCCCCAACTCGCCCACGGTTCCCTTCACCGAGTCTCACCTCTCCTTTATCGCCCCGGACACCCGTCCGGGCCCCCGGTCGCGAGCCGTCACTGCTGTCTGTACCGTCAAGAGATACGTCAACTTCTGTGTCCTGTGCGCCACGCTGTGGACGTCATCCGGCCCGTAGGTCTCCCCGTCGCGCTCGGCAACGCGATAACGTGGCGTCCCTTTCCCCCACATGATCCTCGTGGCCGCCCTGGAGGTTCCGTGGTACAGGCGTACATCCTCATCCAGACCGAGGTGGGCAAGGCGTCGATCGTCGCCGAGACCATTTCCAGTATTCCGGGAGTCATCCAGGCAGAGGACGTCACCGGTCCGTACGACGTGATCGTGCGGGCTCAGGCCGAGACGGTCGATGCACTCGGCCGCATGGTGGTCGCCAAGGTGCAGCAGGTGGACGGCATCACACGAACCCTGACCTGCCCGGTCGTCCACCTCTGACCCCCGTCTAGGCTGGGCCGGTGACGTCATCCGCCCGCCGGTCCCCCCGCTCGATATCCACCCTCGGTCCGTCCGCCGCCGTGCTCGCACTGGCCGCGGCGGGCTGTTCCTTCAGCGACGCGCAGCCCTCGATCACGGTTCCCACGCCGTCTTCGGAGGCCGCCGCGTACTGCAAGGCCCTGGACGGAGAGCTGCCGGAGACCGTCCTCGACCGGGAACGCAACGACCCCTCCCCGGAATCCGAGCTGACCGCCGGCTGGGGGGACGGGGCGATCGTACTGCGCTGCGGCGTGCCTCGGCCCGCGAAGATGGACGACCCCCAGGCCGAGGCGGTCGAGGCGGACGGGGTGAACTGGATGCTGGAGCAGCCCGAGGATTCCGGGCCCCGGTTCACCACCACGTACCGCAAGGCGTATGTCGAGGTCACGTTCTCCCCGGAGTACGCCAACGACATCACCCCGCTCAGCGCGTTCGCCGGTCCGGTCGAAAGGACGATCCCGGACCGGCTCTGACGCACGGTTCCCGGCGGTCGCTCAGCGCAGTCCCGTGGAGCGGGTCAGCGCGGCCTGGATCAGCCGGTCGACCAGTTCCCGGTAGCTGACGCCGCTCTCCTGCCACATGCGGGGGTACATCGAGATCGGGGTGAAGCCCGGCAGGGTGTTGATCTCGTTGATGACGAAGGTGCCGTCCTCGGTGAGGAAGAAGTCGGCGCGCACCAGGCCCTCGCAGGAGGTGGCGTCGAAGGCGGCGACGGCGAGCCGCTGCACCTCGGCGGTCTGCTCCTCGGTGAGCGGTGCGGGCACCAGACCGGCGGCCGAGTCGATGTACTTGGCCTCGAAGTCGTAGAAGTCGTGCGCGGTGACCGGGGGGATCTCGGCGGGCACGCTGGCGCGCGGCCCGTCCTCGAACTCCAGCACTCCGCACTCGATCTCGCGGCCGCGCAGCAGCGACTCGACGAGGAACTTGGGGTCGTGGCGGCGGGCCTCCTCGATCGCCTCGTCGAGGCCGGAGAGGTCGTCGACCTTGGTGATGCCCATGGACGAACCGCCGCGCGCGGGCTTGATGAACAGCGGCCAGCCGTGCTCACCGGCGAACTCCACGATCCGCTTGCGGACGGCACCCGGATCGCGGTCCCACTCGCGGGGGCGGACGACCTCGTACGGTCCGACCGGCAGCCCGAAGGAGAGGAAGACGCGCTTCATGTACTCCTTGTCCTGGCCGACGGCGGAGGCGAGGACGCCCGCGCCGACGTAGGGCACACCGGAGAGTTCGAGCAGGCCCTGAAGGGTGCCGTCCTCCCCGTACGGGCCGTGGAGCACGGGGAAGACGACGTCGACCTCGCCGAGCGCCTTGGGCACGGAGCCGGGTTCGCTGTAGAGCACCTCGCGGCTGCCGGGGTCCACGGAGAGCACGACGGTGCCGTCGGTGGACTCGGCGAGCTGGGCCACGTCGGGCACCTTGCGGTCGGTGATGGCCATGCGTTCGGGCTCGTCCGCGGTGAGCGCCCAGCGGCCGTCCGTCGTGATGCCGATCGGCAGGACGTCGTACTTGGTCCGGTCGATGGCCTTCATGACGGCGCCGGCCGTGACGACCGAGATGCCGTGTTCGGAGCTGCGGCCGCCGAACACGACAGCCACGCGGGGCTTGCGGCGCTGCTGCTCAGGGCTCTCGGCGCGCTCAGGGCTCTGGGGGAGGTTCTCGCTGCTCATATCGCGATGAGCGTACCTGCTGGTAAAGGAGACGTCAGCGTCGCTCGGCCTTGGCGCTCCGCGACATCAGCTCCTTGACGGCGACGACCGGCGACTTGCCCTCGTGGACGATCGAGACGACGGTCTCGGTGATGGGCATGTCGACCCCGTGCCGGCGGGCCAGGTCGAGGACCGATTCGCAGGACTTGACGCCCTCGGCGGTCTGCTTGGTGACGGCGATCGTCTCCTGGAGCGTCATGCCCCGGCCGAGGTTGGTGCCGAAGGTGTGGTTGCGCGAGAGCGGCGAGGAGCAGGTGGCCACCAGGTCGCCCAGGCCCGCGAGTCCGGAGAAGGTCAGCGGGTCGGCTCCCATGGCCACGCCCAGGCGGGTGGTCTCGGCGAGGCCCCGGGTGATGAGGGAGCCCTTGGTGTTGTCGCCGAGGCCCATGCCGTCCGCGATGCCGACGGCGAGCCCGATGACGTTCTTGACGGCGCCGCCGAGCTCGCAGCCGACGACGTCGGTGTTGGTGTACGGCCGGAAGTACGGGGTGTGGCAGGCGGTCTGGAGGCGCTGGGCGACGGATTCGTCGGCGCACGCGACGACGGCGGCGGCCGGGCGGCGCTCGGCGATCTCCTTGGCGAGGTTGGGTCCCGACACGACGGCGATGCGGTCCGCGGAGACCTTGGTGACGTCCGCGATCACCTCGCTCATCAGCTTGGCGGTGCCCAGCTCGACGCCCTTCATGAGCGAGACGAGGACGGTGTCGGGGCCCAGGTGCGGGGCCCAGTCGGCGAGGTTGGCGCGCAGCGTCTGGGAGGGCACGACGAGGAAGGCGAACTCGGCGTCGCGCAGGGCCTCGGCGGGGTCCGTGGTGGCGCGGACCGTCTCCGGGAGCGTGATGCCCGGGAGGTAGTCCGGGTTGGTGCGGGTGGTGTTGATGGCCTCGGCGACCTCGGCGCGGCGGCCCCAGAGGGTGACCTCGCAGCCCGCGTCGGCGAGGATCACGGCGAAGGCCGTACCCCATGAGCCGGTTCCGAAGACGGCTGCTTTTACGGGGTGCGTCACGTGGATCCCTTTCCCTGGGCCTTGCGCCGTTGTTCAGCACGGGCTTTGCGGTGATCGTAGAGCTCGGCGGGGGCCTTCTCGCCGCGCAGGTCCTCCAGCTGGCGGGTGATCGCGGCCATGATGACCTCGGTCGCCTGGCGCAGCACCTCGGGCGTCGGCTCCAGACCGTAGAAGCGGCTGAGGTCGACGGGCGGTCCGGCCTGCACCTGGAGCGTCTTGCGGGGGAACAGCCGGAACTTGTTCTCCTTGGCGTAGGGCGGCATCGCGAGGTTGGCGCCCCACTGGGCGACGGGGATGACGGGCGCCTGGGTCATCAGGGCGACCCGGGCCGCCCCGGTCTTGCCCGCCATCGGCCACATGTCGGGGTCCCGCGTGAGGGTGCCCTCGGGGTAGAAGGCGACGCACTCACCTCGCTCGATGGCCTCCACGGCGGCCCGGAAGGCGTCCAGGGCGTTGGTGGTCTCGCGGTAGACAGGGATCTGGCCGGTGCCGCGGAGCATCATCCCGACGAACGGGGTGCGGAAGAGGCCGGCCTTCGCCAGGAGCCGCGGCACCCGCCCGGTGTTGTACTGGAAGTGGCCGTAGGAGAGCGGGTCCAGATAGGAGTTGTGATTGACGGCGGTGATGAAGCCGCCGTCGGCTGGAATGTGTTCCATCCCCCGCCAGTCGCGCTTGAACAGAACCACCAATGGCGGCTTGGCGATAACCGCCGCCAGGCGGTACCAGAAGCCGATTCTGCGGCGCGGCACGAGGACACCTTTCTCTCTGACCTGACCTGCTGCCTGGCTACCGACGGTCAAGTCTCGCCCCAGGCCCCTGCTCTGTCGAGAACACCGTACGCCTCACCTTCGGGACCGACCCTCCGGGTTGTCGTACCGGCAGGCGAGAATGGGGGTCCTGATGCGTACGGAGGGGGAGATCGTCACGAACACCGATCCGGCGGGGTCCTGGTCCCTGGTCGTTCCGCTGAAGCCGCTCGCACGGGCCAAGAGCCGCTTGGGGCGGGCGGCGGGCGAGGAGGCGCGGCCCCGGTTGGCGCTGGCGTTCGCCCAGGACACGGTGGCCACGGCGCTGGCCTGTGACCGGGTGCGGGATGTGGTGGTCGTCACGGACGATCCGGCGGCCGCGGCGGCGCTCTCGTCGCTCGGGGCGCGGATCGTGGCGGACGCTCCGGGCGCCGGGCTCAACGCGGCGCTGGTGCACGGCGCCCGCTTCGTGCGGGGGCCGCGGCCGACCGCGCCGGTGGCCGCGCTGAACGCGGATCTGCCCGCGTTGCGCGGCGACGAATTGGCGCGGGTGCTCGATTTCGCCTCCGCTTTTCCGCGCGCATTTCTTCGGGATGCCGCAGGAATCGGGACAACATTTCTGTCCGCCACCCGGGGTGCGGAATTCCGTCCGGCTTTCGGCGGCCCGTCCGGCGCCCGGCACCTGGCGTCGGGGGCGGTGGAAATTGCGCTGCCCGGTCTCGACTCGGTGCGCAGGGACGTGGATACGGGCGAGGATCTGCGGGTTGCCCTGGCCCTGGGGGCGGGGCCGCACACCGCGCGCCTGATGGCCGCGCTCACGCCGGCCCGTGACCGATAGGCTGCCGCCCATGCAGGCGACCTCGTACACGTACGACCCCGAGACCCGGACCGGCAGTGTGCTGCTGGACGACGGCACGCCGGTGGACTTCGACGCCCCGGCCTTCGACGCGGGCGGCCTGCTGCTGCTGCGTCCGGGGCAGCGGGTGCGGATCGAGGGCGAGGGGACGGGCCCGGACCTGCGGATCACGCTGGTGACGCTGCAGACGTTCTGAGGGCCGCCCCGGACGGGGCCCGGACAGCCCGCGGGCCGGGCTCCCCCAGGGGGAGCCCGGCCCGGCGCGTGTGAGGAGCGAGCGGGTGCCCGGTCTCACTTCTTGCGTGCAGTGGCCTTCTTGGCCGTGGTCTTGCGCGCCGTGGTCTTCTTCGCGGGCGCCTTCTTCGCCGTGGTCTTCTTGGCGGGCGCGGTCTTGCTGGGAGAGGCCTTCTTGGCGGTCGTCGCGGCCTTCTTCGCCGGGGTCGCCTTCTTCGCGGCCGCGGTGGTCTTCTTGGCCGTGGTCTTCTTCGCGGTGGCCTTCTTGGCGGCGGCGGTGGTCTTCTTCGCCGGGGTCGCCTTCTTGGCGGTCGTCTTCTTCGCCGTGGCCTTCTTGGCGGCCGACTTCTTGGCGGCGGCGGCCTTCACCGTCGTACGGGCGGCGGAAGATCCGCCCGAGAGGCTGCCCTTGGGGGCCTTCTTGACGGCCACGTCGTTCTTGGGGAGCTTCTTGGAGCCGCTCACCAGGTCCTTGAACCCCTGGCCCGCGCGGAAGCGGGGCACCGAGGTCTTCTTGACCCGGACGCGCTCACCCGTCTGCGGGTTGCGGGCGTACCGGGCGGGGCGGTCGACCTTCTCGAACGAGCCGAAGCCGGTGACCGAGACACGGTCCCCGGCGACAACGGCACGGACGATCGCGTCGAGTACCGCGTCGACGGCGTCTGCGGCCTGCTGACGGCCGCCGACCTTGTCGGCAATCGCTTCTACGAGCTGCGCCTTGTTCACGTCTTCCCCTTCGGAGACATTGCCAGAACGAAAGTGTTCAAGCTTTTTCGCACGTTAGGCAGATATATACCGCAAATCAAACACGAAACGGGCTAATCACCCTAGTGCCGCAACGAAGTCGACCGATGCGCAGTTCCACGTGTCAGTCACCTTCGGGGAATCGGCCCTCATCGAGGTCCTTCATCATCCGGTCCAGACGCCTTGCCGCGTCCGGGAGATCGTGCTTCGCCGCGGCCGTGACGACCAGCAGCTTCCGGGTCAGCGCCATCCGTACGCTCTCCGGGACTTGCAGTGCACGCACCTTCGCGTGCGCTTCCTTCAATCGGTCGGCGACTTGGCCATAGAGCTTGAGTTGGCTGTCGCGTTCCATGCACCGATTGTGCCATCTGGGGCGAGTTGTCGCCCGACGGGGTCTCAACAAGCGACTGCGCCCCCTGCCGGGAGGCAGGGGGCGCAGTCGTGGAAAAGCGCTGCTCAGGCGGCAATGGTACGCGGTTTGAAGGCGGGTCGGGCCGCCTCGTACGCCGCGATGTCCGCTTCGTTCTGAAGGGTGAGGCTGATGTCGTCGAGGCCGTTGAGCAGCCGCCAGCGGGCGTTCTCGTCGAGTTCGAAGTCGGCGGTGATGCCCTCCGCGCGGACCTGTCGGGCCTCAAGGTCGACGGTGACCTCGGCACTGGGGTCGGCCTCGGTCAGCTCCCAGAGGGCGTCGACGACCTTCTGCTCCAGGACCACGGTCAGCAGCCCGTTCTTCAGGGAGTTGCCCCGGAAGATGTCGGCGAAGCGGGAGGAGACGACGGCCTTGAAGCCGAAGTTCTGCAGGGCCCAGACCGCGTGTTCGCGGGAGGACCCCGTACCGAAGTCGGGACCGGCCACCAGCACCGAGGCGCCCTGGCGCTCGGGGCGGTTGAGGACGAAGTTCTCGTCCTTGCGCCAGGCTTCGAAGAGCCCGTCCTCGAACCCGTCGCGGGTGACCTTCTTCAGCCAGTGGGCGGGGATGATCTGGTCGGTGTCGACGTTGCTGCGGCGCAGCGGAACGGCCCGGCCGGTGTGAGTGGTGAAGGCTTCCATGGCTATCGGACTCCGGCGGGGGTACGGGTGTCGGACAGGTCGGCGGGCGAGGCCAGATGGCCCAGCACCGCGGTGGCGGCGGCGACCTGGGGCGAGACCAGGTGGGTGCGGCCGCCCTTGCCCTGCCTGCCCTCGAAGTTGCGGTTCGAGGTGGAGGCGGAGCGCTCGCCGGGGGCCAGCTGGTCGGGGTTCATACCGAGGCACATCGAGCAACCCGCGTGCCGCCATTCGGCGCCCGCCTCGGTGAAGACCTTGTCCAGGCCCTCGGAGACGGCCTGGAGCGCGACCCGGACCGAGCCCGGGACGACCAGCATCCGTACGCCGTTCGCGACTTTGCGGCCCTGAAGGACCGAGGCGGCGTTGCGCAGGTCCTCGATGCGGCCGTTGGTGCACGAACCTACGAAGACGGTGTCCACGTTGATCTCGCGCAGCGGCTGCCCCGCGGTCAACCCCATGTACTCCAGGGCCTTTTCGGCGGCGTTGCGCTCCGAGGCGTCCTCGTACGAAGCCGGGTCGGGGACGCTGGCCGACAGGGGCGCGCCCTGGCCGGGGTTGGTGCCCCAGGTGACGAACGGGGCCAGTTCCGTGGCGTCGATGACGACCTCGGCGTCGAACACCGCGTCGTCGTCGGAGCGCAGGGTCTTCCAGTACGCGACGGCGGCGTCCCAGTCCTCGCCCTCGGGGGCGTGGTCGCGGCCCTTCAGGTAGTCGAAGGTGGTGGCGTCGGGGGCGATCATGCCCGCGCGGGCGCCGGCCTCGATCGACATGTTGCAGATGGTCATCCGGGCCTCCATCGAGAGCTTCTCGATGGCGGAGCCGCGGTATTCGAGGATGTAGCCCTGGCCGCCGCCGGTGCCGATCCGGGCGATGATCGCCAGGATCAGGTCCTTCGCGGTGACCTCGTCGGGCAGTTCGCCCTCGACCGTGATGGCCATGGTCTTCGGGCGGGCCAGCGGCAGCGTCTGGGTGGCCAGGACGTGCTCCACCTGGCTGGTGCCGATGCCGAACGCCAGCGCGCCGAAAGCGCCGTGCGTGGAGGTGTGGGAGTCGCCGCAGACCACGGTGGTGCCGGGCTGGGTCAGCCCCAGCTGCGGGCCGACCACGTGCACGACGCCCTGCTCGACGTCGCCCAGCGGGTGCAGCCGCACGCCGAAGTCCGCGCAGTTCTTGCGCAGGGTCTCCAGCTGGGCGCGCGAGACCGGGTCGGCGATCGGCTTGTCGATGTCGAGGGTCGGGGTGTTGTGGTCCTCGGTGGCGATGGTGAGGTCGAGGCGCCGTACCGGACGTCCGGCCTGGCGCAGCCCGTCGAAGGCCTGCGGGCTGGTCACCTCGTGGAGCAGGTGCAGATCGATGAAGAGAAGGTCGGGCTCGCCCTCCGCGCGCCGGACAACATGGTCGTCCCAGACCTTCTCCGCGAGTGTCCTACCCATCGCTTTCCCTCCGGCCGGCGTCTTCGCCGGCCCAACTAGAGATTCGGTGCGCCTCCGTCCGCACCCCCGAGCGGGGCGGTGGCTACGAGCCGTTGTGCGGCCGCCCCCAAAGGTTCGCAACTTCCGCGGAAAATTGAACTTGCGTTTCACAGAGTGAGACGGGAGTATCGTCGTATGGACAACTCTAGCGGCGTCGGCGTTCTCGACAAGGCAGCTCTGGTATTGAGCGCCCTGGAGTCCGGTCCGGCCACCCTCGCCGGGCTGGTCGCGGCGACAGGGCTCGCACGGCCCACGGCCCATCGACTGGCCGTGGCACTGGAACACCACCGGATGGTGGCGAGGGATATGCAGGGCCGGTTCATTCTCGGCCCCCGGCTGTCGGAACTGGCGGCCGCGGCGGGCGAGGACCGCCTGCTGGCCACGGCCGGACCGGTGCTCACCCACCTGCGCGACATCACCGGTGAGAGCGCACAGCTCTACCGCCGGCAGGGCGACATGCGCATCTGCGTGGCAGCGGCGGAACGGCTGTCCGGGCTCCGGGACACGGTGCCGGTCGGCTCCACGCTCACGATGAAGGCGGGCTCCTCCGCCCAGATCCTGATGGCCTGGGAGGAGCCGGAGCGCCTGCACCGGGGCCTCCAGGGCGCCAGGTTCACGGCGACGGCGCTCTCCGGCGTGCGGCGGCGGGGCTGGGCCCAGTCGATCGGCGAGCGGGAACCGGGCGTCGCCTCGGTCTCGGCGCCGGTGCGCGGCCCCTCGAACCGGGTGGTCGCCGCAGTCTCGGTCTCCGGACCGATCGAGCGGCTGACCCGTCACCCGGGCCGGATGCACGCCCAGGCGGTCATCGACTCGGCAGCGCGGCTGAGCGAGGCCCTGCGCCGCAGCGGCTGACATCCCCTTCATACGGAGCACGACGCGCCGCCCCCGCACGGGCCGACGCGCCGCCCACCTCCGCACCGCGGGGATGTGACCCGCTACTCCTCCCCTTTTCCGGAAGGCCGCCCCAGCGCCGTGGCAGCCGCTTTCCCCTTCCCGGGCTCCGACCCGGACTCCTGCGCGGCCGACCGATGGGCGAGCCGGTCCGCCGCCCTGCGGCCCCGGGCCGTGATCGGCAGCACGCCGGTGGCCGCGGCCAGCCCGTACGCCGGCATATCGGCGTAGATGGACTCGTAGCCGCCCTCGGGCACGATGTAGCTCTCGTGCCACAGCCCCACGTGCTGACGGGACTTCCTCTCCTTGCGGTTGATCATCGCCCAGGCCTTGCGGTGGAACATGTCGGGAGCGGCCGCGTACGCGTACAGCTTCTCCTTCGACTCCCAGTACTGGACGACGTAGTACGTCCGGGGCGAGCCGGTGAGCAGCGTGTAGCCGAGCAGTCCCCGGTCCTTGCTCCTGGTCAACTCCCGCAGCATGCGGGGCATCGCGGCGAAGACCGGCAGCCAGTGGTGCACGCCCCAGAAGTGGTTGATGCGCATCCCGATGAGCAGGACGACGACATCGCCCTCGGCCGCCGCCGTCGTCCGGCCCGGTATCGGTTTCGCGAACATGTCGTACCCCGTTTCGTTGGAGAGTGGCGCTATCCAATGGTGGGATAGTGGCACTGCCCAAGGCGTGGCGCAAGGGAAGGCACACGGAATGCGACTCTCGGAACTCAGCGAGCAGAGCGGCGTCTCGACGGCGACGATCAAGTACTACCTGCGCGAGGGGCTGCTGCCCGCCGGACAGCGGGTCAGTGCGACGCAGGCGGAGTACGACGAGGCGCATCTGCGGCGGCTGCGGCTGGTGCGGGCACTGATCCAGGTCGGACGGCTGCCGGTGGCGACGGCCCGCGAGGTGCTCGCGCACGTGGACGACGAGTCGCTCGGCCGCACGATCCGCCTGGGAGCGGCGCTGTGGGCCCTGCCGCACGGGCCCGCGCCGGACGAGGACGCCCCGGAGACCGCCGTCGCGCGCAGCCATGTGGCGTCGCTGCTCGCGGAGTTGGGATGGTCGACCGCGCTGGAGCTCGGTGACCTCTCCCCCGTCCACCGGTCGCTGGTCGCCTCGGTGGCCACGCTGGTCCGGCTCGGATACCCCTGTGACATCGGCTACTTGACCCGGCAGGCCCGGATCATGGAGCAGGCCGCCGTGCACGATCTGGACGAGATGGAGACGTACGGCTCGGAGGCCGAGCAGGTCGAGAAGGCCGTCGCGTCGGCGGTGCTCTACGAGCCGCTGCTGATGTCGCTGCGACGGCTGGCGCAGAGTGAGGAGTCGGCCCGCCGGTACGGTCTGTGACATGGACGAAGACGGCAGCGGAAAGGCCCTCCACCGAGGTGAAGGGCCTTTCCGTACCGCTCTGTTGTACCCCCGACCGGATTCGAACCGGCGCTACTGCCGTGAGAGGGCAGCGTGCTAGGCCGCTACACAACGGGGGCGTGGTTACTGCTGACTTGCGCTGGGCTACCAGGACTCGAACCTAGAATGACGGTACCAGAAACCGTAGTGTTGCCAATTACACCATAGCCCATGGTGGGACAAGTACCCCCGACCGGATTCGAACCGGCGCTACTGCCGTGAGAGGGCAGCGTGCTAGGCCGCTACACAACGGGGGCCCTAGCGATCCTGCATCGAGAACGTGGGTGCGACCCGGACGTTCCCGCGGGAAGGATCTGTACCCCCGACCGGATTCGAACCGGCGCTACTGCCGTGAGAGGGCAGCGTGCTAGGCCGCTACACAACGGGGGCTTGTCTTGCTCGTACTGCTGGTTACTGCTTGGTGTTGCGCTGGGCTACCAGGACTCGAACCTAGAATGACGGTACCAGAAACCGTAGTGTTGCCAATTACACCATAGCCCACTGAAATGCAACCCCTGGCGGGGGCTTCACTTCTGTCTGCGCTTCCCGGTCGGATCTTCCGTCCCGCTCGGGCGGCGCAGAAAGAACATTACCCGAAGGTGTCCGGCGCTCCAAAACGGGTATTGCCTGCCAGCAGCCCGGGCAGCCGGTCGAGTCCGGTGATCGTCAGGAGATCCGGCCTTCCGCCCCGGCCCCGCCGGTCGAGCCAGATGCCGGTCAGTCCGGCGGCCACGGCCCCGCTCGCGTCGATGTCCGGCTCGTCCCCCACGTACGCCACCTCGTGGGGCTCCAGCCCGAGTGCCTCGCAGGCCGCGTGGAAGGCTCCGGGCTCGGGCTTGGAGATGCCGAGCTCCACGGCGCAGACCATCGCCTCGAACCGGTCGCGGACACCCAGCGCGGTGAGCTTGCGGTGCTGGTGGTGGGCGCTGGAGTTGGAGAGGATCGCGTGGCGGTAGTCGGGGGCCAGCCGGTCCAGGGCCGGCAGCACGTCCGGGAAGAGCTCCCAGGCGGCCTCGTAGTGGACCCGGTGGCCGGCGAACCAGGCGTCGGCCTCGGCGTCCGTCATGGGCCGCGAGAGGAAGTCCCGCACCCGGTCCCGGCGCTGGCCGGTGAAGTCCGTCTCCCCGGCGGCGACGCGCGCCCAGTGCACGGCGGTGATCGCCCTCCAGGCGGCGAGGGCCTCGTCGACCGACGCGTACGCCTCGGGCCGTCCCGTGCTCTCCAGGTGGAGCCGCATGCCGGCGTGGTCGGCACCCGTGTAGTCGAAGATCGTGTCGTCGATGTCCCAGAGCACGGCTCGGATCGGCATGTACGCCACGGTAGCCGCCCGGCGGCCGCCTCGGAGCGGAAAGCCGGGAAGGGCCGCAGCCGGTCGGCTGCGGCCCTTCCCGGGCTGTCCTGTCGCTTTACGCGGCCAGCTTGGCCAGGGCGGCGTCCACCCGGGCCAGGCTCTTCTCGCGGCCCAGGATCTCCAGGGACTCGAAGAGCGGCAGGCCGACGGTGCGGCCGGTGACGGCGACGCGGACCGGGGCCTGGGCCTTGCCGAGCTTGAGGCCGTGGGCCTCACCGGCGGTGAGGACGGCGTTCTTCAGCGACTCCGGGTCACCCCAGTCGGCCGCCTCCAGGTTGGCGCGGGCCGTGGTCAGGAGCGCGGCCGGGTCGCCCTTCATCGCCTTGGCCCAGGAGGCCTCGTCGTCGACCGGCTCGTCCAGGAAGAGGAAGTCGACGTTGTCGGTGATGTCGGAGAGCACCGTGACCCGGGTCTGGGCGTAGGGGGCGATCCGCGTCCACTTCTCCGCGTCGAAGGCCTCCGGGGCCCAGGGCGCGAAGGGGGCCTTCAGCCAGGGGCCGCAGGCCTCGGTGAAGGTCTTCACATCCAGCATGCGGATGTGCTCGGCGTTGATGTGCTCGCACTTCTTGAGGTCGAAGCGGGCCGGGTTGGCGTTGACGTCCTTGATGTCGAACGCGGCGATCAGCTCGTCCACCGAGAAGATGTCGCGGTCCTCTGCGATCGACCAGCCGAGCAGCGAGAGGTAGTTCAGCAGGCCCTCGGGGAGGAAGCCGCGCTCGCGGTACAGGTTGAGGGAGGCCTGCGGGTCACGCTTGGAGAGCTTCTTGTTGCCCTCGCCCATGACGTACGGCAGGTGGCCGAAGGCGGGGGTGTCCTTGGCGATGCCCAGCTCGATGAGCGCCCGGTACAGGGCGATCTGGCGCGGGGTGGAGGAGAGCAGGTCCTCGCCGCGCAGGACGTGGGTGATCTCCATCAGCGCGTCGTCGACCGGGTTGACCAGCGTGTAGAGCGGGGCCCCGTTGGCGCGGACGATGCCGTAGTCCGGGACGTTCTCCGGCTGGACGGTGATCTCGCCGCGGACCAGGTCGGTGAAGGTGATGGCCTCGTCGGGCATCCGGAAGCGGACGATCGAGCTGCGGCCCTCGGCCTCGTACGCGGCGGTCTGCTCGGCGGTGAGGTCGCGGCAGTGGCCGTCGTAACCGGACGGCTTGCCCGCGGCGCGGGCGGCGTCGCGGCGGGTGTCCAGCTCCTCGGTGGTGCAGTAGCAGGCGTAGGCGTACCCGGCGGCGAGCAGCTTCTCGGCGACGTCCTTGTACAGGTCCATCCGCTGCGACTGGCGGTAGGGGGCGTGCGGGCCGCCGATCTCGGGGCCCTCGTCCCAGTCCAGGCCCAGCCAGCGCATCGAGTCGAGCAGCTGCTGGTAGGACTCCTCGGAGTCGCGCGCCGCGTCGGTGTCCTCGATCCGGAAGACCAGGGTGCCCTGGTGGTGCCGGGCGAAGGCCCAGTTGAACAGCGCCGTGCGGACCAGGCCCACGTGGGGGTTGCCGGTCGGGGAGGGACAGAAACGTACACGGACTGGTGCGTTAGCCACGCTTGATCACCTTGTTGGTGAGAGTGCCGATGCCTTCGATGGTGACGGCGACCTCGTCGCCGACGTGCAGGGGGCCGACCCCTGCGGGGGTCCCGGTGAGGATCACGTCGCCCGGGAGGAGTGTCATGGCCTCCGTGATGTGGACGATCAGGTCCTCGACGGAGCGGACCATGTCGCTCGTGCGGCCGAGCTGTCGCTGCTCGCCGTTGACCGTCGCCTGGATGGTGAGGTCGTGGGGGTCCGCGTCGGTCTCCACCCAGGGGCCCAGCGGGCAGGAGGTGTCGAAGCCCTTCGCGCGGGCCCACTGCTTCTCGCGCTTCTGCACGTCGCGGGCGGTGACGTCGTTGGCGCAGGTGTAGCCGAAGACGACGTCCTTGACGCGCTCGCGGGGGACCTCGCGGCACATACGCCCGATGACCACGGCCAGCTCGGCCTCGTGGTGCAGCTCGCTGGAGAAGGAGGGGTACTCGATCGCGTCGCCGGAGCCGATCACCGAGGTGGTGGGCTTGAAGAAGGTGATCGGCGCCTCGGGGACCTCGTGGCCGAGCTCGGCGGCGTGCTCCGCGTAGTTGCGGCCGATGGCCACGACCTTGTTGGGGAGCACGGGGGGCAGCAGACGGACCTTGTTCAGCGGGACCTTGGTGCCCGAGAGCTCGAAGTCGGCGTACGGAATGCCCTTGATGATGTCGAGGACGAGGTCACCGGATTCCACGGTGCCCTGTCCCTCGACGGCGCCGAAGGCGACATTGCCGTCGATGGAGAACCTGGCGATGCGCACGGGATGCTGTCGCCCCTCACTTGCTGGCTGACTGAAGACTGACGCTCCAGGCTAGCGCCTCGCCCGGCGCGGATCGCCCCAAAAGGAGCGTCGTCCAGTGCGTGCGATCGCAAGGCGGCCGAAGGCTCTCGTAGCGGAGCTACCAGGGCGTTCGGCCGACGCCGCGAGCGTGCGTGCTGGACGGCGTGACGGGGCGATCCGGGCCGGGCGAGGCGCTGGCGCCGATGAGGGGCACAGCCTCGCCCTTCGCGGGGCCGCTACCGGGCGACCGTTACCGGGGCGTCCATGAGGATGGTGCGACGCGGGTTGGCCGTCACGGCGGGCAGGTCGGCGGCGTGCTCCGGCTGGAGGGGCGTCTGCAGCGCTTGGGCGTCCTTGAGGTGCGCCAGCGTGGTGCGCCGGGGGTTGGCAATGTTGCGGAACATCGTCGTCGTCTTCATCTGCCGTCAGGACCCTGTTCGTACGGGCGCCGCATCGGCGGCGCCGGCTTGTCGGATTCGCCATCCCTGTAAAGCGTCAGGCTAAACATCCGGTTCCCCGCCGAAGCCGGGATGAGGCGACGATCATCATGTGAGTTTGCTCACGAACTAATCGACAATTAACCCATTCCGGACAGCTGGCCACGGCGCAGGAAACGGACATTGCATCACTGAATCCACCATTCCGCTCCTGATCATCGCGACTGGGACACCCCCCACCCCTAAGGGACTCGTCCCCAATAGTCCGCTTTACCCACGATCCCTCTCCACTCCTTGTTACTCACTCATCACAACGTGTCACCCAGGTCACAGCCCGGTACATGGGCCTTGTTGGAGATCCGGCACTGTGCTGGAATTCCACGCACCGCCGCGGGTTTCAAGTGCCGGCGCGCAGGGCGCAACGCAGCGCCGAGTGGCGGCGGGAGGGGGAGTTCGCCGGTCACTCAACGACCATCAAGGGGGCGCGTCCAGCGCCCCACGACGCCGACACCGTTCTGTCCGTTTACGCGGGTGGAACGCCTGGTCCAGAGGTTGCGACGCTAGTGCAGGGACGTTTCAAGAGGGATGGCAGCGCTCCGGCGGAACAGGAGCCGCGCGGCGGGACCGACCGCGGTTCCTCGCCCCAGCACGCCCAGAACCCCGGGCCGGCCGGTGCCGGCGACAACAGCGACAGCGCGCAGCGCCCGGGCTCCACGACGGGCGGCGGTGCGGAGCCGAACACGTCCGCCTCCTCCCGCGGCCCGGTCGACACGGGCTCGCGAATAGCGCTCCGTAACTGGCGCATCAGTACGCGACTGGTCTCGCTCCTCGCCCTCCCGGTGGTCGCCGCGACCAGCCTCGGCGGTCTGCGGATCCAGGAGTCGATGAACGACATGCAGCAGCTGGAGCACATGCAGCTGCTGACGAAGATGACCAAGCAGGCGACCACGCTCGCCCAGGCGCTCCAGGTCGAGCGCGACCAGTCGGCCGGTCCGCTGTCCAACAAGTCCAAGCCGACCGACTACAAGGTCACCGGCCCCCGGGACAAGACCGACCGGGCCACGGACGCCTTCCTGAACGAGACCGACTCGATCGGTGACTCCGAGGGCGACGAGGCGCTGGAGAGCATCCACGCGAGCATCTCGTCGATCGCCTCCCAGCTCGGCACCATCCGTACGATCCGCAAGACGGCGTACGAAGAGGACACACCGAGCCTCAACACCATCGACCAGTACAGCCAGCTGATCACCTCGCTGCTGAGCCTCTCGCAGGACATGGCCCAGGCGACCAGCAACCCGGACATGATCAAGCGGACCCGGGCCCTGGCGGCGTTCTCCTCCGCCAAGGAATACGCCTCGGTGCAGCGCGCGATCATCGCCGCGGCGCTCCCGGGCGGCCAGGTCAAGGACCCGCACCTCAACCCGAACGACCGGCAGTTCGGAAAGAACGCGCTCGAAAAAGAAGGCCGGGCGATACGCTCGTTCAAGACGATCTACGGCACGACCGGCGAGAGCGCCGAAGAGCTCATGAGGTCCCTGGACAACGGGAACCCGGAGATCAACGCCGGGAACATGTACGCCAAGCGCGTCCTCAACACCACGAACGACATCGAGGGCAAGCTGGTCCGGTCGTACCTCGACTGGTACGACCAGAGCACCATCAAGATCAACGTCATGGAGAACATCGAGGCCACCCTCCTCAGCGACATGGAGGCCAAGGCCCGTGAGCTGCGGCAGGCCTCCCAGCGCGACGCGATCATCAACGGTGCGGTCATCCTCATCGTGCTCGGTGTCTCGCTCGTCGGTGCCTTCGTGGTGGCCCGCTCCATGATCCGTTCGCTGCGCCGCCTCCAGGACACCGCCACCCGGGTCGCCCAGGACCGGCTGCCCGAGCTCGTCAAGCAGCTCTCCGAGACCGACCCGCAGGACGTCGACACCTCCGTCGAGTCCGTCGGCGTGCACTCCCGGGACGAGATCGGCCAGGTGGCCGCGGCCTTCGACGACGTGCACCGCGAGGCCGTCCGCCTCGCCGCCGAGCAGGCCCTTCTGCGGGGCAACGTCAACGCGATGTTCACCAACCTCTCGCGCCGCTCCCAGGGCCTCATCCAGCGTCAGCTCTCGCTCATCTCCGAACTGGAGTCCCGCGAGGCCGACCCGGACCAGCTCTCCTCCCTCTTCAAGCTCGACCACCTCGCGACCCGTATGCGCCGTAACGGCGAGAACCTCCTCGTCCTCGCGGGCGAGGAGCCGGGCCGCCGGTGGACCCGCCCCGTCCCGCTGGTCGACGTGCTCCGCGCCGCCGCCTCCGAGGTGGAGCAGTACGAGCGCATCGAGCTGTCCGCGGTGCCCGCCACCGAGGTCGCCGGACGCGTCGTCAACGACCTCGTGCACCTGCTCGCCGAGCTGCTGGAGAACGCCACGTCGTTCTCCTCGCCGCAGACGAAGGTCCGGGTCACCGGTCACGCGCTGCCCGACGGCCGCGTGCTCGTCGAGATCCACGACACCGGCATCGGCCTCTCCCCCGAGGACCTCGCCGCGATCAACGAGCGGCTCGCGCAGCCGCCGACCGTGGACGTCTCGGTCTCCCGCCGCATGGGTCTGTTCGTGGTCGGCCGGCTGTCGCTGCGTCACGGCATCCGGATCCAGCTGCGCCCCTCCGACTCCGGCGGTACGACGGCACTCGTCATGCTGCCTGTCGACGTCGCGCACGGCGGCAAGCAGCCGCCGTCCAAGCAGGGCTCCGGCCAGCAGCCCGGCGGCGCCCCCGGCGGCCTGCTCACGGGCAACGGCGCGGGCAACGGACAGCGTCCGGGCCTCGGCGGCGGCCCCGGCGGACCGGGGTCCAAGGGCCTCGGCTCCGGGCCGGGCGCGCAGCGCGGCCAGGTCGGCGCGGGCTCGGGTCCGCGGGCGGCTCTGCCCGCCCGTGACAGCGGACCGGGCCGGGCGCAGGGCCCGCAGAACGGTGGACAGCCGAACAACGGCGGCCGCGGCCAGGACTTCCCAGCCCCGGGCCAGGAACCGCAGCGCCAGGGCGGCGGCCTCTCCGGCGCCTTCGGCAACAGCGCCCGGCTCGGCGCCCGAGGCGGCCAGGGCGGTGCCCACAGCGGTCCTCAGGGTGGCCAGGGTGACGCCCAGGGCCGTAACGACGCGGGCCAGCCGAACCTGTTCGGTCACGGCGCTCCGGCCACCCCCGGCCAGAACGGCCGTACGAACCAGTTCGCGCCGCAGAACCAGCAGGCCCAGCAGAACCAGCAGGGCCCGGGCGCGCCCCAGAACCAGCAGGCTCAGCAGCCCCGCCAGGAGCCGGGCGGATTCCAGCAGCCCGGCGGCCCCGGCCGTCAGCTGCCGCCGCCCGGCGGTCCGCGTGCCGAGCTGCCCGGGGGCAACCCGCAGCCGCAGCGCCCGGCGACCACCAGCTGGGGAGCCGACGCTCCGCGCGGTCACGACGAGCACGACGCGACGGGGCAGTTCGCCCGGCCGGCGGAACCCGGTCAGGACCAGGGGTTCGGTGCCCAGGGCGACCAGCCGAACCAGCGGCAGCCGCTGGACGACC
Organism: Streptomyces sp. WZ.A104; assembly: GCF_002382885.1. Lineage (GTDB taxonomy): Bacteria > Actinomycetota > Actinomycetes > Streptomycetales > Streptomycetaceae > Streptomyces. The sequence continues at coordinate 2,093 of NZ_NWVL01000014.1, read as the reverse complement.
ACCAGGGCCCCGGCGCGACCTCCGAGTTCGCCCGGCCCGACTTCTCGGCGCCGCAGGGCCGTCCGTACCCGCAGCAGAGCCCGCAGGGCCAGGACCCGGCGAGCACCGCGCAGTTCGCGCGGCCCGACTTCGGCGTCCCGCTCCAGCAGAACCAGGACCAGCAGAACCCGGGCGCGTACGACCAGGGTCAGCAGCCGCCCGCGCCGCGTCAGCGCGGCCTGGACGGCGACGACTTCGGTGCGCCGCGTCCGGCGGGCGAGACGCCGCGCCGTCCCGCGCTGCCGGTCCAGCCCCAGCAGCCGGAGGCCCTGCCGCCCGCCGGTCCCGGGGACGGCCGTACGCCGCTGTACGACACCCTGGAGACCAACTGGTTCCACGGTCCGGGACAGGGCGGCCAGCAGTCCGCCGAGCCGCAGGCGCCCGTGACTCCGGAGCCCACCGGCGCACCCGTTCCGCCGCTGCCTCAGCGCGGTGCGGACGACGCCCCGGTCACCAGCTCCTGGCGCGCTTCGCCCAACGACGAACTCGTACGACAGGCCGAGCGGGTCAAGAAGCCCGCCGCCGGCGGGGTCACCACATCCGGGCTGCCCCGCCGGGTTCCCCGCGCCAATTTGGTTCCGGGGACGGCTCAGCAGCAGAATCACCAGTCCGGACCACAGGTCTCGCGTGCGCCCGATGACGTACGCGGTCGTCTCACCAATCTCCGCCGGGGCATCCAGCAGGGTCGGCAGGCCAACAACGGCCCGTCGACCGGCAGCATCCATCTCGGCCCCACTCACCAGCAGGAGCGTTAGTTGAGCCCGATGAGTCAGGCCGCACAGAATCTGAACTGGCTGATCACCAACTTCGTGGACAACACCCCAGGGGTGTCCCACACGGTGGTGGTCTCCGCCGATGGCCTGCTGCTGGCGATGTCCGAAGGATTCCCGCGCGATCGCGCCGACCAGCTCGCCGCCGTGGCGTCCGGGCTGACGTCGCTGACCGCCGGCGCGTCCCGGATCTTCGAGGGCGGCGCCGTGAGTCAGACAGTTGTGGAGATGGAGCGGGGATTCCTCTTCCTCATGTCCATCTCCGACGGTTCCTCACTGGCCGTTCTCGCCCACCCGGACGCCGACATCGGTCTGGTCGGGTACGAAATGGCCCTCCTTGTCGACCGTGCGGGCACCGTCCTCACGCCCGACCTCCGCGCCGAGCTCCAAGGCAGTCTGCTCCACTAGGCAGCCTTCCAGCGGATTCACGACACGATCCCCCCAGGTAATGCCCACAACCCTCACCCGACGGGCCGCTTCAGTCCCCCCACCGGCCCCTTGCAGACGGCAAGCCGAGAACCTGCTGTCACGCCCGGAGGATTCATGACCCCGCCACCCGCCTCACCCGATCCGTACGGCGCACTGCACCACGCGTCGTACGACGGGGAAGGCGACCAGCCGCTGGTTCGCCCCTATGCCATGACCGGCGGCCGCACCCGGCCGCGCTACCAGCTCGCGATAGAGGCGCTGGTCAGCACGACGGCAGACCCGGCGCACCTGGGGACCCTGCTCCCCGAGCACCAGCGGATCTGCCACCTCTGCCGTGAGGTCAAGTCGGTGGCGGAGGTGTCGGCGCTGCTGTCGATGCCGCTCGGCGTCGCCCGGATCCTGGTGGCGGACCTGGCGGAAGCCGGCATGGTGGCCATTCACCAGCCGGGCAACGGAGAGACCGGCGGCGCGCCGGATGTGACACTGCTCGAAAGGGTGCTCAGTGGACTTCGCAAGCTCTAGCGGCGGTACGGGCCGCGCCACCACCTCGGCGAAGATCGTGGTGGCGGGCGGCTTCGGCGTGGGCAAGACCACGTTCGTCGGTGCCGTCTCGGAGATCAACCCGCTGCGCACCGAAGCCGTCATGACGTCCGCGTCCGCGGGCATCGACGATCTGACCCACACCGGGGACAAGACGACGACGACCGTCGCCATGGACTTCGGCCGCATCACGCTCGACCAGGACCTGATCCTGTACCTGTTCGGCACGCCCGGTCAGGACCGTTTCTGGTTCATGTGGGACGACCTGGTCCGCGGCGCCATCGGCGCCGTCGTCCTCGTCGACACCCGCCGCCT
>NZ_NWVL01000139.1 GCF_002382885.1 Streptomyces sp. WZ.A104 | reverse complement strand
GCGTCCGCTCTGGCTTGGGCGGCCCGGAGCATCCGTTCGAACGTGCCGTCCAGGGCCCACCGGCGGAACCGGGTGTGCAGTGTGGCCCAGGGACCGTACCGCTCGGGCACGTCACGCCACGCGGTCCCGGTGCGGAACTTCCACACGATCCCGTTAAAGCACCGTGCGGTCGTCCGACCGCTTCCTTCCCCGCACCGACTTGGGCAGCAGCGGCCGGACAAACTCCCACTCGGCATCCGACAGTTCATGGCGACGTATCACCAGACCGTGATCCATCAAGCAAGATCATTTGAAGACACCGCCTAGGGCAAGGGACAGTACGCCGAGACCGCGCACGAAGTTCTTGATCACCACCGCGTTCTACCGGCCACACCCGGCCTTGGCGGTGCTGAGCACCCCTGTGCTCACTCGCACGGGGTAGAGGGTTCACCGCAGGAACGCTTCCGCATCCGGATATTCCGATGTGCGGGCGGGGGTTGACAGCTCGGGGTGATCGGCGTCGACGAGGTCACCGGACGCGGCCTGTCGGTCAGCCTCGTGCTCTGCTGGCTGAAGGCTGGCGTCGAACTGAAATTCCAGAGAACCCGTTCTTGCTGCAGGTTTCCCGCCCCCGATCAGTCCCGATCAACTCAAGACAGATTCTGCAGTAATCCGTGCATCAAAGGGCCCCTATTGGCAGCTCACTTGGCAACGGAGTGCCAGAATCGAATCGGTGAGCGTTTCTCAGCTTGAGGGCGGGCAGATATATCGGATTACGGCATGAGTGCGTGGCGCTTGAGGCTTCGACCGGGCTAGTGTCGCGGTCAGGAGGGGGCCTGGGCCCGGCCGCAAACCTAGGAACCAAGCCCCCTACCGCATTCGTTCAGTTACGAGTTCCCTTGGAGGAATCTCATGCCTTCTCGATATGCGTTCCGTGGCGCCGTGGCGTCTCGGGGTGGTGCTAACGGTAGCGGCGGTGGGGTGGGTTTCGCGCGGCTCCGTGCCTGCGTTGTCACGCTGAATCTCGGAGGGGTCTTGGCCCTGTCGGCTCTTCTTTTCGGCCCAGCCGAGGAGGCCTGGGCGGCGGCGTATGCGCTGGGAGGGTCCGGAGTGATCGCCTGGGCGTGCCGTGATTCGCGGCTCTCCTGGCTGTGGGCTCGCGCCGACTGAAGGCCGCACGGCCTGGATGTGTCGGCCCTGGTTGCAGTTGAGCAGGAGTCTCGGTCGGCGCAGCGAAAGGTGCCCCTCAGGAAGGGGAGTAATTGAGTCCGACGGCAGTCTTCACCAGGGATGCCGGTGGCGGCTTTCAGCGCGAAGGAGGATGCGGTGACGAAGGATGCTGCGAGTCGCGTCTGTGGCTTCTGTGGGGCGCTGCTTCCTGCCGCCAGCGGCCCGGGGAGGCGCCGTTCCTATTGTGACGAGGGGCATCGGCGTCAGGCGCAGAGGCTGCGGGATCGGGAGAGGCCGGCCGTCAGTCAGGGCGTGAGGTCTCCTGGGCATGAGATCGCTGCTGAGGCTCACCGACTGGCTGGCCTTCTGCTGGAGGCGGCGTACGCGGGTGAGGGCCTGGGGGAACTGGTGCAGCGTGCCCGGGCTGTCCAGCAGGAGGTCGACTTCTTTCTGGCGGCCGAGGTCGGTGCGGATCGTGCTCGGGGTGCTAGGTGGGAGGACATTGCCAAAGCGGTGAATGTCACTGCTGAGACGGCCCGGAACAAGTGGAGTCCGGACCGGGTGCGTCGACTGTTGGACCATCGTGCTGTCGCTCAGAGAGCCGCGCCGCTTCCCTCTCCTCGGTCTGCTGTGTTCCCGCTCCAGCAGGGCGAGGGGCAGGAGCCGTTGAGGCCGATGGCGGTCACCGCGCGTCAGCGGCTGGCGGCAGCGCTGTCTTACTTGCAGCGGAAGAGCGGCTTGAGTATTCGTGTGATCGCTGATCGCACGATGCTCTCCCCTTCCTTCATCTCCAGGATCTTGTCGGGGGAACGGACCCCTTCATGGGATCTGGTGTGTCATCTGTGCAGCATCCTGGGCCACGAGCCCGGGGAGTTCAGGCTGTTGTGCGAGGCGGCCCACGGGGTCGAGCAGCCTCCTCGGCAGACGGTTACGGAGTGCATCGCTTCGTTGAAGGCTGCGTTGCGGGGGCTGCACCTGGCTGCTGCACGGCCCACCGCTGAGGAGATTCACCGGCGCAGTCACGGCAGGGTGCCGGTGCAGGTCATTGCGCAGGTTCTGCGAGGGGACGCGGTTCCGGAGTGGGAGGTTGTGGGGGCGTTGGTCACTGCGCTGGGTGGGCAGGCCGCGGATTTCAAGCCGCTATGGGAGGCGATCCACTACAGCTTCCTGATGACGGATGACCCCTGTGTCAGTGATCTGGTCAGCGAGACGACCGGCTGAGCGCGGGAACGGTCCAGGATGATGACACCTAAACGGCCAGCAGTCGCATCGACCTCTCCCTCTGTGTACGAGGCCGGTGGTGACCGCACTGCAGTGATCGCGTTCCGTGCCTTCCGCGACATGTACAGGGCGGGCTATGTCGCCTATGCCACGGCGAGGCTGGGCACGCACGAGCTGGCGGAGCGGGTGGTGGAGGACTCCCTCACCGCGCTCGCGGTCCGCTGGTCTGCCACGCTGGGCTGTTCCCACCCCGCTGCGATGGCCTGGCGCCTGCTGGCCGCCTGCGTGGATGACGCGGAAGGAGCACCGGTCCCCTGTCCAGGGGACCGGATATGCGGCAGCGACGCCCACGTGCTGCGGGACCATCTCAGGATGGACATCGGCCAGGCTTCCGACCTCATGGGGCTGACGCGTGGGGAGTTCCTCGTCGCGCTGCACTTGGCCGACCGCCCGACGGATGCCTGCTGCGGGGCCCAGCAGCCCTGCGACGCCGCCTGAAGGGGAGCATGGTGCGGCTGCTTTTCAGCCGATCGTGGTCTCGTGCGCATTCTGAAATTTCACTACGCTGTCTCTCTTCCGGTGCGGGGCCGATCCGGCCACGCCACGAATTCTTCCCCGGGGACGCGATGACGGCCGATGATCAGCTTCCGTACGGTGTAGACGTCAGGACTCCGAGCGTCGCGCGGATGTACGACCATCTCCTGGACGGCAAGGATAATTTCGCCGCCGACCGTGCGGCATGCGACCACCTCTTACAACAGGTCCCGAGCATGAAGGACCTCGCCCTGAACAACCGGGCCTTTCTTCAGCGGGTCGTACGAACTCTTGCCCAGGAGTACGGCATCCGTCAGTTTATCGACCACGGATCGGGCCTGCCGACGCAGGACAACGTTCACCAGATCGCGCAGCGCGTCGACGCTGCCTCCCGGGTCGTGTACGTGGACAGCGACCCGATCGTGCGCAGTGTGGGCGGGGCACTTCTGGAAACCAATGACCGGACCGCGGTCCTGCAGGCGGACATGCGCGACACCCAGGAGATCTTCGACAGTGAGCCGGTGCGGCGGCTGATCGACTTCCGGGAGCCGGTCGCTGCGCTGTTCGTTTCGGTTCTGCACTGCATTCCGGACGCGGACCGGCCTGTTGACCTCATCCGCAGGGTCCGGAGCCGGCTGGCCAGTGGCAGTGTCATGGTCATCTGTCAGCTGGTCAGCGAGAGCGAGCAGGTCCGTGACGAGGTGTCTGCGTTCATGAACCGCGAGACCCGGGGTCACTGGGGCCGGGTGCGCACCCGGGCTGACGTCGAGCGCTACTTCGAGGACAACGGCCTGCCGGTTGTCGAGCCGGGCCTTGTAGAGGTCTCCCGGTGGCGCCCTGCCGAGGTGCCTGTCGCTCCGCCCCAGCAGAGCTTTGAGTGGGAGGAGTTCGGCGGGGCCGGCATGGTTCCCTGAACCGGCCCCGGCGACGTCATTGGCGGCCGGTGTCCAGCTCGTCGAGCCGGTCCTCCAGCTGGGTCAGGGTGAGGGCTGCAGGGTTGGCCATCCCGGACAGCATGGTGATACGCGACCGGTAGCGTTCCGCCTCTCCCTCGCCCTCGACGCAGCGGGCGCCCTCGCTCTGCTCGAGATAGACGAAGTCGGACAGCAGGGCGTCGGCGAACCGCAGATGCACGATCGGATGCCCCACCGCGCCGGTCATCCCCATCGACAGCGGAGCGATGTGCAGGCTGATCCGGTGCCGCAGGTCGCTCTTGAGGAACTGAATCAGGTGCTGGATCTGCCGGTACAGTACGCCGGGGCTGCCCACCGGGCGGCGCAGCACGTCTTCATCCATGATCGCGACCATGGCCGGCGGGTCCTGGTCCCGGTGGAACATGGTCAGACGGTTGACCCGGGCCCGTGCGCGGGCTTCGACTTCAGCCTGCGGCAGGTCGGGGAAGCCCGCACGGATGACGAGTTGGGCGTATTCGGTGGTCTGCAGCCAGCCGGGGACGAGCTGTGGTTCGTAGGCCATGATCCGCTGGGCGGCCGGTTCGAGAGCGAGCAGCGGCTGCACCCAGCGGGCGATGGAGTTGCCGTACGCCTCCCAGGCGTCCGGCTGCTCGCCCTGAACCGCAATCAACTGTGCGTGGGAGAGTTCCTGGTGGTCGGTGACTCCGCACAGGCGCAGCAGGGCGGTGGCGTGCTGGGCGGTGTTCTCGGTGCGTTCGCCCTTTTCCAGTCGGCTCACTGTGGGGCCGGATGTTCCGATGTGGCGGGCCGCCGTCTTCCCGGTCATGCCGATGCCGGTGCGGCAGCGTCGCAGGTGCTCGCCGAGGGCTCTGCGGTGGGCTGCCGCACCGAGGTGGGGCCGGGGTGCGAAGCCGCGTATGGAGCGGTTGTCCCCGTGCTGGCCAGTCATTCCGAATGCCTCCCCTGGGCCCCTTGTTCGGGGCGCCAGTATGTCAGCCTGACAAAGAAGAGGCATGCGCTGGCCAAAGCAACACGAAACGCTACAGGGCGAAGTCGAACTCGCCGTCCTTCACGCCGAGGAGAAACGATTCCATCTCGGCCGGGGTGTAGACCAATGCGGGCCCTGCCGGGTAGCGGGAGTTACGCACGGCAATTTCTCCCCCCTCCAGTCGGGCGACTTCCACACAGTTTCCGGCCGCGTTGCTCCGCACGCTCTTCCGCCAGACCGCCCCTTTGATCGTCTCAGCACTCACACCGTTGACCTGCACTGTCATTGAAGATCTGCCCTCCTGTCGGCCCCTCGGACACAGCCGCCCACACCCATCGGCGGGAACATTCGTGCGACCTGAGCCGCTGAAATTTCAGCCGTCCTTCCAGGAACGAGCATTAGCGCGTCAGGTAGCGGGACAAGATGCAGTGAGCCGCCGACACGCTCACTTACGGGGAAACCGTTCATGGAAAACCGAACACATCAGCGCCAGCACCCCAGTACCCGCTGCCACGCCGGGACCGCGCCCCGTCTCGCTCTCGCGGCACCCCCCTTCGCCGCCCACCGCATCAGCACGAACACCCTGTGCCTGAGAGACGCACGGAAGTTCACCTCCGACGTCATCCGCCGCTGGAACCTGAACCCCGTGCGCGAGGACGCCGTGCAGATCGCATCCGAACTCGTCGCCAACGCGGTACGCCACGGCAAACGCCGCACCCCCCTGCCCGACGGCAGCCCTCCCGTCGTGTGGCTGGCCCTGACCCGGCGCCCGCACAGCCTGCTCTGCGTGGTGTACGACCCCAGCAGGCGCAGACCACGTCTCACACCGCCCGCTCCCCTGGCCGAGGACCACCGCGGACTGCCCATCGTCGAGGCACTCAGTGAGGGGTGGGGGTGGAAACCCTCCGGCGCCACCGGCAAAGCCGTCTGGGCGCGGCTGGCGTTACCTCCCGCCTCGGCCCGCAGGAAGCCCTGAGAAGTCCTGGACATCATCCTGCGGGCTGGCAGCCACACGCAGTCGGTCAGGGCTTCTCGATGCATGAACGGGCTTGCCGACTACCCGTCTGAAGCAACCGGCACTGGCTAGGAACCGGACAGGGCTGAGGCAGGGGCGGTGGGGCTGTAGAAGACCGAACGTCCCTGCTTGGAACGCTCCAGCAGCCCCTGGGCGACCCCCTGTTCCAGAGAGTTACGCACCACCGCCACCTGGACCGCGCGCTCAGGGTGCGCCTCAGTGAGTGAGGCCGCTACTTCAGCCGCGGACCGGGGCTCGCTCTGTCCTCCCAGGTAAGCGGTGGTCAGTTCCAGCCATGTCGGCTCCACCGCCTTTTTGGGCGAAGCAGTCTTCTTGGACACCTTGCGACCGGCGGCGGCAGCCGCCTTCCCTGCTGCTGTCTTACGGTTGGAGCCCCGCGCCGCGGGAACCGCGGCCCCCTTGCTGCTCTTGCGCTGCTTCGCTGCCTGCTTGGGCGTACCGCCGAGCACTTCCTGCATCTTCGTCAGGACCTGCTCGCTGTCCTCCAGACGGACCAGCTCATCCTGCAACCGCGCCAGCTCGCTTCGCACGCGCTCCTGCTCGCTGCGGTTCGCCGCCAGGTCATCAGCGACCCGCTGCGCATAGTCTGCCGTGACACTCTGAACGGGGAGGTTTCCAGACATGTAAGTCCTCGGCTCTCAACGTGGGGGGCGTGTGTAGCGACGATGGTACCCACACGAATCAAGCCAACCCGCCAGTGCGTCTAGTCGCACAGCAACCACCTGAACGGGGCTGCTCCCTCGCCGGTCGTGAAGTGCGTATGCGCCCGGCACTTGTGCTCGCACCCTTCGGGAGTGGCCGGGAATCGGTCTCCCCTAGCTCGGGGCCGTGGTCGTTCCGGTGCCCCGCCGGATGGTGTCTTCGGCCAGTAGGCCCCAGCGCTCAACCGGAGCGACATGAGAGCCAAAGATGACTCCGCGGAACTGTCAGGCGGACCAGCCCGGCCCGTATGTTCCGCATCCTTGGCGCGCAGAGGACGGGTCTGTCAGTCGAGCGGTGTATCTGGGGTGGTTGAGGGTTACTGGCGTGCTGCGGAGAGGCGGCCGTCGAAAGTGATGTCGAAGGCGTTCAGGGCGGTCTTCCAGCGCATGGTCCAGCGGGCCTGGCCCCTGCCGGTCGGGTCCAGCGACATGATCGGCATGTAGACGCACTTCAAGGCGGCCTGCTCGTTCGGGAAGTGCCCGCGAGCCTTGACTGCCCGCCGGATCCGGGCGTTCACCGACTCGATGGGGTTCGTCGTCCAGACGATGCGGCGGATCTCGGTGTCGAACCGGAGGAACGGAGTGAACTCCTCCCAGGCATTCTCCCAGAGCTGGACGATCGCCGGGTACTTCTTGCCCCACGCGTCGGCGAACTCCGCGAACCGCTCGAGTGCGGCTTCCTCGGTCGCCGCGGTATAGACGGGCTTGAGGAGCTTGGCAATCTTGTCCCAGTCCTGGCGGGCGGCATAGCGGCATAGCGGCAGGAGTTTTGCAGCAGGTGGACCACGCAGGTCTGGACGGTGGTGCGGGGCCAGACGGCCTCGGCTGCCTCGGGCAGGCCCTTGAGCCCGTCGCGGACCAGCATGAGGACGTCGTTCACTGTGCGGTTCTTGATCTCGGTCAGGATGTGCATCCAGTG
>NZ_NWVL01000138.1 GCF_002382885.1 Streptomyces sp. WZ.A104 | reverse complement strand
GGGGTGCGGGGGCCCGAGCCGCCGCGTGCGGAGCCGCGGGCCGTCTCGGGACGCCGGGCGCCGGTGGCGAGGCGTCCGCGCAGGGCGAGCCCGGGGGGCAGCGGCAGCGCCACGGCGAGGGGGCGGGGAACGGACGCCCGTGTGCGCATCCGCCGTACGGCGGATCTCTCGTCGGCCGGCATGGTCGCTGTCCCCTCCACTGCTCGTGCCCGGGGCCGCGGCCCCGGGCGCGGAGGCCCGGTCGGTCAGGCGCTCTCGTCGGCGCGCGCGCGGACGGCGTCCGCGAACGCCTCGCCCCGCTTGTTGTAGTTGGTGAACATGTCCATCGAGGCACAGGCCGGGGCCAGCAGTACCGTATCGCCCGGCCGGGCGAGCGCGGCCGCCTGCGCGACCGCTTCGGACATCGCCCCAGTGTCGGTCCGTTCGAGGTCGACCACCGGGACTTCGGGGGCGTGTCGCGTCAGGGCTTCGCGGATCAGGGCCCGGTCGGCGCCCATCAGTACGGCCCCGCGCAGCCGCTTCGCGGCGCCGGTCACCAGCGCGTCGAAGGCCGCGCCCTTGGCGAGGCCCCCGGCGATCCAGACGACGGAGTCGTAGGCGGCGAGGGAGGCCTCCGCCGCATGGGTGTTGGTGGCCTTGGAGTCGTCGACGTAGGCCACCTCCCCGATGTCCGCGATGTGTTCGATGCGGTGGGCGTCCGGGCGGAAGGCCCGCAGTCCGTCGCGTACGGCGGCCGCCTCCACGCCGAAGGCGCGGGCGAGGGCGGCGGCGGCCAGCGCGTTGGCGATGTTGTGCGGGGCCGGCGGGTGGACGTCGGAGACCTCGGCGAGCTCCTGGGCCTGCTTGTGCCGGTTGGCGACGAACGCCCGGTCGACGAGGATGCCGTCGACCACGCCGAGCTGCGAGGGGCCGGGGGCGCCGAGGGTGAAGCCGATGGCCCGGCAGCCCTCCTCGACGTCGGCCTCGCGGACCAGGTCCTCGGTGGCCGGGTCGGCCGCGTTGTAGACGCAGGCGACCGTGTTGCCCTCGTAGACGCGCCCCTTGTCGGCGGCGTACGCCGCCATCGAGCCGTGCCAGTCGAGGTGGTCGGGGGCCAGGTTGAGGACGGCCGCGGAGTGGGCGCGCAGGGAGGGCGCCCAGTGCAGCTGGTAGCTGGAGAGTTCGACGGCGAGGACGTCGTACTCCTGATCGCCGAGCACGGCGTCCAGCAGCGATACGCCGATGTTGCCGACGGCCGCGGTGCGCAGGCCCGCCGCTTCGAGGATCGAGGCCAGCATCCGTACGGTGGTGGTCTTGCCGTTGGTGCCGGTGACCGCCAGCCAGGGTGCGGGCTTCCGGCCGCCTGAGCCGCGCAGTCGCCAGGCCAGTTCGACATCGCCCCAGACCGGGACGCCCGCCTCGGCGGCAGCCAGGAAGAGCGGCTTGTCCGGCTGCCAGCCGGGGGCGGTGACGACGAGGTCCGTGGACGGCGGCAGGGTGGCGCCGTCGCCGAGGCGCACGGTGATGCCGAGCGCCTCCAGTTCGGCCGCCTGCGCACGGGCGCGGTCGTCGTCGCCGTCGTTGACGACGGTGACGCGCGCGCCGCGCTCGTTGAGGGCGCGGGCCGCGGGGATGCCGCTGACGCCGAGCCCGGCGACGGTGACGTTCTTGCCCTGCCAGTCCACGGAGCTCACTTCTTGGCTGCCCATCCCGCGTAGAAGAGGCCGAGGCCGACGATCACGCACATGCCCTGGATGATCCAGAAGCGGACCACGACAAGGACTTCGGACCACCCCTTGAGTTCGAAGTGGTGCTGGAGCGGCGCCATCCGGAAGACCCGCTTGCCGGTCATCTTGAACGAACCGACCTGGATGACCACGGACATGGTGATCATCACGAAGAGGCCGCCGAGGATGGCGAGCAGGAACTCGGTGCGGGACAGGATCGCGAGGCCCGCGAGGGCTCCGCCGAGGGCGAGCGAACCGGTGTCGCCCATGAAGATCTTGGCGGGCGAGGTGTTCCACCACAGGAAGCCGAAGCAGGCGCCCATCAGGGCGGAGGCGACGACGGCGAGGTCGAGTGGGTCGCGTACCTCGAAACAGGCGCTCGGGTTGGTCAGGTTGGCCGCGTTGGCGCAGGACTCCTGGAACTGCCAGAGGCCGATGAAGGTGTAGGCGCCGAAGACCATCACCGAGGCACCGGTGGCCAGACCGTCCAGACCGTCCGTGAGGTTCACGCCGTTGGACATGGCGAGGATCATGAACAGTGCCCAGACGCAGAACAGCACCGGGCCGATCGACCAGCCGAAGTCCTCCACGAAGGAGAGGTGGGTGGAGGCGGGGGTGTTGCCCCGGGAGTCCGCGAACTGGAGCGAGAGCACGGCGAAGGCGATACCGACGATCAGCTGGCCGGCCATCTTCGCCTTGGCCCGCAGACCGAGCGACCGCTGCTTGACGATCTTGATGTAGTCGTCGAGGAAGCCGACGAGGCCCATCCCGGCCATCAGGAACAGGACGAGGGCCCCGGAGAAGCTCATCGGCTCACCCGTGATGACCTTCGCGAGGATGTACGCGATGATCGTCGCCAGGATGAAGGCGATGCCGCCCATCGTGGGCGTGCCCTTCTTGCTGCCGTGCGTGCGCGGGCCGTCGTCCCGGATGAACTGCCCGTACCCCTTGCGGGCCAGCAGTTTGATCAGCAGCGGGGTACCGACCAGGGTCAGGAAGAGCCCGATGGCCCCCGCGAAGAGGATCTGCCTCATCGGCCGGCGACCTCGCCCTCGGTCGAGTTCTCCAGCAGTGCCAGGGCGACCTTCTCCAGACCGACCGACCGGGACGCCTTCACCAGCACGACGTCTCCCGGGCGCAGTTCACTGCGCAGCAGGTCGACGGCCGCCTGTGCGTCGGACACGTGCACCGACTCCTCACCCCACGAACCCTCGTTATATGCGCCCAGTTGCAGCCAGGAGGCTTCTCTCCCCCCGACAGCGACGAGCTTGCTGACGTTGAGCCGGACGGCGAGCCGTCCGACCGCGTCGTGCTCGGCGAGCGACGCGTCACCGAGCTCGGCCATCTGACCGAGCACCGCCCAGGTGCGCCCCCCGTCGGCCGCTCGGGCCTGGCCCATGGCAGCCAGCGCACGCAGTGCGGCTCTCATGGATTCGGGGTTCGCGTTGTAGGCGTCGTTGACAACCGTCACACCGTCCCCGCGCTCGGTGACCTCCATGCGCCAGCGGGAGAGGGTGCCCGCCTCCGAGAGCGCCTCGGCGATCTCGGTCACGGACATGCCCAACTCATGGGCGACGGCGGCCGCGGCGAGCGCGTTCGACACGTGGTGCTCACCGTACAGGCGCAAGGTCACGTCGCTGCACCCGGTGGGTGTGTGGAGCTGGAAAGCGGGCCGCCCGTCGGCGGTCATCCGGACCTTCTCGCCCCGTACGTCCGCTTCCGGGGCTTCTCCGAAGAGCAGGACACGGGCCTTGGTGCGCGAGGCCATCGCGCGTACGAGGGGGTCGTCGGCGTTGAGCACGGCACAGCCGTCCTCGGGGAGGACCTCGACCAGCTCGCCCTTGGCCTGGGCGATGGCCTCGCGGCTGCCGAACTCGCCGAGGTGGGCGGAGCCGACGTTGAGGACCAGACCGATGCGGGGCGGGGTCAGCTCGGCCAGGTATCGGATGTGCCCGATACCGCGGGCGCCCATCTCAAGGACCAGGTGCTCGGTCTCGGCGGTGGCGCTCAGGGCCGTGAGAGGAAGGCCGATCTCGTTGTTGAGGGAGCCGGGCGTCCAGACCGTGGGGGCCTTGCGCTGAAGGAGCTGGGCGATCAGGTCCTTGGTGGACGTCTTGCCCGCGGAGCCGGTGAGGCCGACGACGGTGGTGCCGAGGCGTTCCACGACGGTACGGGCGAGCGCGCCGAGTGCGGCGACGACGTCGTCCACGACGATCGCCGGAACACCGACGGGGCGGGCGGCCAGGACGGCTGCCGCGCCCGCCTCGACGGCGCGCTGCGCGTAGTCGTGGCCGTCGACCCGATCGCCGGCGAACGCGGCGAACAGGCTGCCGGACACGACCTCGCGGGAGTCGATGACGACGGGTCCGGTCACGGTGACTGCCGGGTCCGGTATGTCGTGCGGCTGCCCGCCGACGATTCCGGCGATCTCGGCGAGGGAAAGGGTGATCACTTGGTCATCCCTGACTGTTGTTCTCGTGGTGAGGGGCACGGTCCGCGGCGCCGGTGCGCGCCTGGGACCGCTCGATGGCTGCGTGCAGGACCTTGCGGTCGTCGAAGGGGCGTACGACTCCGTGGATGTCCTGGCCCTGCTCGTGGCCCTTGCCCGCGACGAGGACGGTGTCGCCCGGTTCGGCGCGGGCGACGGCGGCGGCGATCGCCGAGGCCCGGTCGGCGTCGACCAGGACGTCGCCGCGCTCGTGGACGGGCACTTCGGCGGCGCCGGAGAGCATGGCGGCGAGAATCGCGAGGGGGTCCTCGGAGCGGGGGTTGTCGGAGGTCAGTACGGCGGTGTCGGCGAGACGGGCGGCGGCTGCGCCCATCGGGCCGCGTTTGGTGGTGTCGCGGTCGCCTCCGCAGCCGAGGACGATGTGCACCCGGCCCTCGGTGACCTTGCGCAGGGAGCGGAGCACCGACTCGACGGCGTCGGTCTTGTGCGCGTAGTCGACGACGGCGAGGTAGGGCTGTCCGGCGTCCACCCGCTCCAGTCGCCCGGGCACGCCGGGGACGGCGGCGACGCCGTCGGCGGCGGTCTGCGGGTCGACGCCCGCGACGGCCAGCGTGACGATCGCGGCGAGGGTGTTGGCGACGTTGAACGGGCCGGGCAGCGGGGCGCGGGCGGCGATCCGCTCGCCCTTCGGGCCGACTGCGGTGAAGGTGCTGTCCTGCGGGCCGACCTCGACGTCCTCGGCGTGCCAGTCGGCGTCGGGGTGGCCCTCGGCCGAGAAGCTGGTGACCGGGACGCCGGACTCGGTGATGAGCCTGCGGCCGTACTCGTCGTCGAAGTTCACCACGCCGCGGTGGCTGCGCTCGGGGGTGAAGAGCTGGGCCTTGGCCTGGAAGTAGTCCTCCATGCCGGAGTGGAACTCCATGTGCTCCGGGCTGAGGTTGTTGAAGACGGCGACGTCGAAGACGCAGCCGTCGACCCGGCCGAGCACCAGGGCGTGGCTGGAGACCTCCATCGCGACGGCCTCGACACCGCGCTCGCGCATGACGGCGAACAGGGCCTGGAGGTCGGTGGCTTCGGGGGTGGTGCGCTCGGACTTGATGCGCTCGTCGCCGATGCGCATCTCGACGGTGCCGATCAGTCCGGTGGGGCGTCCGGCGGCGCGCAGTCCGCCCTCGACCAGGTACGCGGTGGTGGTCTTGCCCGAGGTGCCGGTGATGCCGATCTGGAGGAGACCGATGCCGGGCCGCCCGTAGATGTCGGCGGCCAGCTCACCCATGACGGCGCGCGGGCTCTCGGCGACCAGGACCGGCAGGCCGGTGGCGGCGGCGCGTTCGGCGCCCGCGGGGTCGGTGAGGACGGCGGCGGCGCCGAGGCCCGCGGCCTGGGCGGCGAAGTCGGCGCCGTGGAAGCGGGCGCCGGGCAGGGCCGCGTACACGTCACCGGGACGCACGGCCCGTGAGTCGTGCGTGATGCCGGTGGCCTCACCGGAGGCCGGTGCTTCGATGCCGAGCCGGCCGGCCAGCTCGCCGAGGGGGGTGGGCCGGAGCCGGTCCGGTCGGGGCGCTCCCGGATAGGTCACAGGCGCGTCCTTCTGGGTGGTTTGGGACTGATCAGCGTGGGGCACGGCGGTGAGCGTACCGGGCCGGTGCGGCGTCTCGCGAAGCGAGGGACCCGGGTTCCGGTGGTTCTCGTTCCGGTTCCCGGGATCGGGGGTGATGGTTGTCACTGAGGGTTCCCTTGGAGGAGATGCTCGCGCATCCCCGTGTTCACTCGCCGGGCTTGAAGGACACCGGCAGCCGGGGCGGCTCGCTGCCGGACGGTGGGGTCTGGAGCGTCTTGAGTGCGAACTCCATGACCTGCTTGTAGATCGGGCCGCAGATCTGGCCGCCGAAGTAGCTGCCCTTGGTGGGGTTCTGGATCGCGCAGTACACGGTGACCTGCGGGTTGTCGGCCGGGGCGAAGCCGGCGAAGGAGGCGGTGTAGCCCTTGTAGACACCGAGGACCGGATCGACCCGGTTGGCGGTGCCGGTCTTGCCCGCGACCCGGTAGCCGGGGATCGCGGCCTTGGTGCCGGTGCCCTCCTCGTCCTCGACGACCGACTCCAGCATCGTCGACAGGGTTTTGGCGGTCTTCTCGCTGACCACCCGGGTCTCCTCGGGGGCCTCGGCGGGGGTGAAGCGGCCGTCGGAGCCCTTGGTTCCGCGTACCAGGGTGGGGGCGATCCGGACGCCGCCGTTGGCAACCGTGGAGTAGACCGAGGCGGCCTGGACGGCGTTGATGGAGAGCCCCTGGCCGAAGGGGATCGTGTACTGCTGCGAGGTCGACCAGTCCTTGGGGTGGGCGAGGAGGCCGGGCGACTCGCCGGGGTAGCCGAGGCCCGTCTTGGAGCCGAGGCCGAACTTGCGCAGGTAGTCGTAGAGGACCTGGTTGGACTCGGCCTGGGTCTTGCCGAGCTGACCGGTCGCCAGGATGGTCCCGATGTTGCTGGACTTGGCGAGGACCCCGTTGAGCGTCAGGTACCAGGTGGGGTGGTCGACGTCGTCCTTGAAGAGCCGGTCGCCGCGGTGCAGCCGGTTGGGCACGGTGACATGGGTGCCGGGCGTGGCGGCCTTCTCCTCCAGCACGGCGGCCATGGACATGACCTTGCTGGTGGAGCCGGGCTCGTACACGTCCTGGAGGGCGGCGTTGCCCAGGGAGGCGGAGGTCACCTGGGAGAGGTCGTTGGGGTCGTAGCCGGGGGCGTTGGCCATGGCCAGCAGCTCGCCGGTCCGAGTGTTCTGCACGATGACGTAGCCACGGTCGGCCTTGGACTTCTCGACCTGGTCGCTGATGGCCTTCTGGGCGGCCCACTGGATGTCGCGGTCGATGGTCAGCTCGATGTCGGAGCCGGGCACGGCCGGGATCTCTCGGGTGCCCGCGGTGGGGACGTGGCGGCCGCCGGCCTGGGCGTAGCGGATCTTGCCGTCCTCGCCCGCGAGCTCCTTGTTCAGCTGCGATTCCAGGCCCCCGCCGCCCTTGCCGTCGGCGCTGACGAATCCCAGTATCCCGGCGGCGAGATCCCCGTTGGGGTAGACCCTCTTGGTGGTCGGCTCCTGGAAGACCCCGGCCAGGACATTGGCTCCCGGGCCGCCGTTCGCCTTGTCCTCGGCGGCCTTCTCGGCGAATGCGGCCTTGAGGTCCTTGATCTGCTTCCAGACCTGGGGCGTCTGCCGGTGGGCCAGGACGGTGTAGCGGCTCTTCGGCGCGGAGAGCTTCTCGGCCAGCTCGTCGGCGTCCTTGCCGAGGATCGGGGCGAGCAGGGCGGCCGCCTGCTGGGGGGCGTCGGGGGCCCCGCTGTCCTTGGGCGTGAACATCTTGGGGTCGGCCGTGATGTTGTGCGCGTCGACGCTGGTGGCGAGCGCGATGCCGTTGCGGTCGGTGATCTCCCCGCGCTCGGCGGCGACCGTGTACTCCCAGTACCGGTTCTTCTCGGCCTTGGCCGCGTACGCACTGGCGTCGACGGCCTGGACCTGGAGCAGCCGGGCCACGAAGGCCAGCATGACCAGCGTCAGCCCGAGGCTGACCAGCCGCAGCCGGGGGCGCGGGCTGCCCAACCGCAGGGAGCGCGGCGCCCGGCCGCGTGCGGTGGTGCGCCCCGGGGCGGGGCGTGGGCGGCGCGCCGGGGGG
>NZ_NWVL01000137.1 GCF_002382885.1 Streptomyces sp. WZ.A104 | reverse complement strand
GGGCGGCCGTCGCGCGCCCGGCCGGTCCTCGCGGCGGCACTGCTTCTGCTGGTGGCGGGGGCGGGGGCCGGGGCGTACGCGGTGTGGGGCGGCGGGGAGGGGCCGGGCCGTACGGGGCCGGAGCGGGCGGGCGGCGGCGACCGGGTCGCCGCGGCCTTCACCCCGTGGCGTACCGAGCTGCGGCGTACGGGGAGCGCCACGCCCGTCTGTGCCTCCGCCGGGTCGGGGGCGGCACTGTACTGCTCCGTGGCCGGGACCGGCACGGCCAGGATCGATCCGGCGGACGGGCGCGTGCTGTGGTCGGCCGGCTCCTCATCGGCCGGGGTCATCGCCGCGCCGATCGTCTCCGGCGGGGTCGTGCTGTCCACCGGCCCGGACGGGAAGCTGCGTGCGCTCGACCCGGTGAAGGGCACCGCTGTCCGCGACACCGCGCTCTCCGCGAGCCCTGGTGGCGTGTTCCCGGCGGGTGACACCCTGCTGGCCGTCGCGGACGGCGGCACGGTGACGGCGCTCGACGGCACGAGCGGTGCGGAGCGCTGGGAGCGTCCGCTCGCGGGGCACACCCGGCCGGACTTCGCCCTGTACGACGGGGCGTCCGGGCTCGCCTACGCCTTCGAGCACTCCTCCTCCGGTGCGTCGACCCTGGTCACGGCGGTGGACGCCCTGAGCGGCCAGGCGTCCTGGCAGCGGCGGCTGGACGGGGTGCTCACCCCGGTCGGCACGGCGGGATCGGGAGATCTGGTGCTGACGGCGATGAACGGCAACTCGGACACCTCCGGGCTCGTGCGGTACGCCCCCGGGACCGGCGCCGCCGTGCGCGTCGCGCTGCCCTTCGCGATGGACGGGCCCCAGGTGGTGACGGCCGGGGATGCCGCGTATCTGCTGGCGCGGGGCGGTTCGCTGCTGGCCGTGGACACCGCGGCGGGCGATACGGCGGAGGCGGAGCTGTGGCGGCTGGAGACCGGGGTCGGGCGGGCTTCCGCGCCGGTGCTCGGGGAGGGCGGGCGGCTGTACTTCTCCGCCGCGGACGGGCGGCTGCTGGCCGTCGACACGGCCCGGGGTGCGCTGGTGGGGCAGACCCGGGCGCGGCTGAGCGGCGGGAAGCTGACGTACGCGTCCGACCTGCCCGCGCCTGTGACGGCGGGGCGGACGGTCGTGGGAACGGCGCCGGACGGGTCGGTCTTCGCGGTGGACGGGCTGGCGCCGGGGGGTTGGTGAGGGCGGGGGGAGCCTGGGGGCGGGCTGCCCCGGCTCCCCGCTCCTCGTACGCCGGACGGGTTGGGCGACAGGCGTCGGAGGGGCGGGAGAGCAGGGACGGCGGGGCGGCAGGGACGGGAGGGACAGGGGGAGGGACGGGCTTTCGGGGCGGGGGCCGGAAGCGTCAGCCCAGCTTCGAGACGTCCCTGACCGCGCCCCGGTCCGCGCTTGTCGCCATCGCCGCGTACGCGCGCAGCGCCGCCGAGACCTTGCGGTCGCGGGACTTGGGGGCGTACACGCCGTTCAGCGCCTCGCGGCGGGTGGCCAGTTCGGCATCGTCGACCAGCAGCTCGATGGAGCGGTTCGGGATGTCGATCCGGATGCGGTCGCCGTTCTCGACGAGCGCGATCGTGCCGCCGGAGGCCGCCTCGGGCGAGGCGTGGCCGATGGAGAGGCCCGACGTACCGCCGGAGAAGCGGCCGTCGGTGACCAGGGCGCAGACCTTGCCCAGGCCCCGGCCCTTGAGGAAGGACGTCGGGTAGAGCATCTCCTGCATGCCGGGTCCGCCGCGCGGGCCCTCGTAACGGATGACGACGACGTCGCCCGCCTTGATCTCCTTGCGGAGGATCTTGTCGACGGCCTCTTCCTGTGACTCGCAGACGACCGCCGGGCCCTCGAAGGTCCAGATCGACTCGTCGACACCGGCCGTCTTCACGACACAGCCGTCCACGGCGAGGTTGCCCTTGAGGACGGCGAGGCCGCCGTCCTTGGAGTAGGCGTGCTCGACGTCGCGGATGCAGCCGCCCGCCGCGTCCAGGTCGAGGGTGTCCCACCGCTCGGACTGGGAGAAGGCGGTCGCGGAGCGGACGCAGCCGGGGGCGGCGTGCCACAGCTCGACGGCCTCGGGCGACGGGGAGCCGCCGCGCACGTCCCAGTTCTTCAGCCACTCGGCGAGGGTGTCGGAGTGCACGGAGTGCACGTCCTCGTTGAGCAGGCCGCCGCGGTGGAGCTCACCGAGGAGGGCGGGGATGCCGCCGGCGCGGTGGACGTCCTCCATGTAGTACGTACCGCCGGGGGCGACGTTCGGGGCGACCTTGGACAGGCACGGGACGCGGCGCGAGACCTCGTTGATGTCGTCCAGGTTGTACGCCAGCTCCGCTTCCTCGGCGGCGGCCAGCAGGTGCAGGATCGTGTTGGTGGAGCCGCCCATGGCGATGTCCAGCGCCATGGCGTTGTCGAACGCGGCGCGGGTGCCGATGGAGCGGGGCAGGACCGTCTCGTCGTCCTGCTCGTAGTAGCGCCTGGTGATCTCGACGACCGTGCGGCCCGCGTTCTCGTACAGCGCCCTGCGGGCGGTGTGGGTGGCGAGGACCGAGCCGTTCCCGGGGAGGGAGAGGCCGAGGACCTCGGTCAGGCAGTTCATCGAGTTGGCCGTGAACATGCCGGAACAGCTGCCGCAGGTGGGACAGGCGTTCTCCTCGATGCGGAGGATGTCCTCGTCGGAGACGGACTCGTCGACCGCGTCGCTGATCGCGTTGACCAGGTCGAGTTTTCGCACGGTGCCGTCGACGAGGGTGGCCTTGCCGGCCTCCATCGGGCCGCCGGAGACGAAGACGGTCGGGATGTTGAGGCGCATCGCGGCCATCAGCATGCCCGGGGTGATCTTGTCGCAGTTGGAGATGCAGATCAGCGCGTCCGCGCAGTGCGCCTCGACCATGTACTCCACGGAGTCGGCGATCAGGTCGCGCGAGGGCAGGCTGTAGAGCATGCCGCCGTGGCCCATCGCGATGCCGTCGTCCACGGCGATGGTGTTGAACTCACGCGGGACCGCGCCCGCCGCCAGGATCGCTTCGGAGACGATCCGGCCGACCGGGGCGAGGTGGGTGTGGCCGGGGACGAACTCGGTGAACGAGTTGGCGACCGCGATGATCGGCTTGCCGATGTCCGCGCTCGCTACGCCCGACGCGCGCATAAGGGCGCGCGCGCCCGCCATGTTGCGTCCGTGGGTGACCGTGCGGGACCTCAGCTGCGGCATCGTCGCTCGCTCCTTCGGCAGGGGGACTGCCTCCGACAGATAAGAAAAGACTGTCTTCGAGCGTACGCCCCGAATCCAAGATCTGGACAGGCTGTCCGGAATGCGGGACGCGGTGGCCGTTCCGTGGGCATGCGCTGTGCGCGTCAGCTCTCCGCCAAGTATCGCTGGAGCGTGGGGGCGACCATCGCGACGATGTCCTCCGGGTCCGCCGAGGCGAGCGGCTCGGCGCGGACCACGTACCGCAGCATCGCGATGCCGAGCATGTGCGAGGCGGCCAGCTCGGCCCGGAGGGTCGGGTCCGGTACGTCCAGCTCCGCCGCGACCCGCTCCAGCAGCCTCCGCAGCACGAAGTCGCGCAGCACGTCGGCCGCCGCCTCGTGGGTGACGGCGGAGCGCAGGATCGCCAACAGGGGCGTACGGGTGCCGGGGTCCTCCCATACGGAGAGGAAGAAGCGCGCGAGCCGCTCCCCCAGGCCTTCCGGCGGGCCGCCGAGGACGGTGGGGATGACCAGGGCGGGTTCGAAGGTGACCTCGACGGCCGCGGCGAAGACCTCGTCCTTCGTACCGAAGTAGTGGTGGACGAGGGCCGCGTCGACCCGGGCGGCCTTGGCGATGCCCCGGATCGACGTCTTGTCGTAGCCGCGCTCGGCGAACTCCGTACGGGCCGCCTCCAGGATGCGCGTACGGGCGTCGGGGCCCTCGGACGCGGCCTTGCGGGAGGGGCGGCCCCGGCGGCGGGGGGCGGCGGCGGGCTCCTCGGGGTTCTCCTCGGTCACGGGCGGCGGATCTTCGAGGACGGGTCGGGGGCGGCGGCGGTGGTGGCCAGATGCAGGCGGGTGAAGGCCAGCGCCTCGGCGAGGTCGGCCTCGCGTTCGGCGGAGGACATCGCCCGGCGGGTGTTGACCTCGATCACCACATGGCCGTCGAAGCCCGTACGGGCCAGGCGCTCCAGCAGCTCCGCGCACGGCTGGTCGCCCCGGCCGGGCACCAGGTGCTCGTCCTTGGCCGAGCCCTTGCCGTCCGCGAGGTGGACGTGGGCGAGGCGGTCGCCCATCCGCGCCGCCATGGCGAGCCCGTCGGTGCGGGCGGTCGCGGTGTGCGAGAGGTCGACCGTGAAGTGGCGGTAGTCGTCGTTGGTGACGTCCCAGTCGGGGGCGTACGCGAGCATCTCGCGGTCGCGGTATCGCCAGGGGTACATGTTCTCGACGGCGAACCGGACGTCCGTCTCCCCGGCCATCCGCCAGATCCCGGTCACGAAGTCCCGGGCGTAGTTGCGCTGCCACCGGAACGGGGGGTGCACCACGACGGTGGAGGCGCCGAGCTTCTCGGCGGCCGCCCTGGCCCGCTGGAGCTTGACCCAGGGATCGGTGGACCAGACGCGCTGGGTGATCAGCAGGCAGGGGGCGTGGACCGCGAGGATCGGGACCTGGTGGTAGTCGGAGAGCCGGCGCAGGGCCTCGATGTCCTGGCTGACGGGGTCGGTCCAGACCATGACCTCGACGCCGTCGTACCCCAGGCGCGCGGCGATCTCGAAGGCCGTCGCGGTGGACTCGGGGTAGACCGAGGCCGTTGACAGGGCGACCTTCGCATCGGGGATGCGCACCACTGGTTCTGCCACCTGGACAGCGTACGGGCACCTGTGCGCCGCGCCGAGGGACCCTGGCGGAAAGTGATCAGGGCCATGGGCGTACGCCTCCGCCGCCCCGTCACCCACCGCCCGTCACCCGGGCAGGGCGACCCGCTCCACCGGGAGGTGGTCCAGGCGGCGCAGGATGACGCCCTCGCGCAGGGCCCAGGGGCAGATCTCCAGCTCCTCGACGCCGAACAGGTCCATCGCCCCTTCGGCCACCAGCGCCCCGGCGAGCAGCTGGGCTGCCCGGCCCTCGGAGACCCCGGGGAGGCGGCCGCGTTCCTCGACGGTCATGGTCGCCAGCTTCGGCACCCAGTCCTCCAGCGCCTTGCGGCTCAGCGTGCGCTGGACGTACAGCCCCTCGGCGGAGCGGGCGGCGCCCGCGATCCTGGCGAGCTGCTTGAAGGTCTTGGAGGTGGCGACGACATGGTCCGGGCGGCCTGCCCGGCTGAACTCGCCGACCGTCCGGGCGATGCTGGCCCGTACGTGCCGGCGCAGCGACCTGACCTGTTCGGGGTCGGCCGGGTCGTCCGGCAGCCAGGCGCCGGTGAGGCGGCCCGCGCCGAGCGGCAGCGACACCGCGATGTCCGGCTCCTCGTCGATGCCGAAGGCGATCTCCAGCGAACCGCCGCCGATGTCCAGGACCAGCAGCTTCCCCGCCGACCAGCCGAACCAGCGGCGAGCGGCCAGGAAGGTCAGCCGGGCCTCCTCCGCGCCGCTGAGGACGGCGAGGTCGACGCCGGTCTCGGCCTGTACGCGCTCCAGCACCAGGTCCGCGTTGGTCGCCTCGCGGACCGCGGAGGTGGCGAAGGCGAGCACGTCCTCGCAGCCCTTGTCCTCGGCGGCCTGGACCGCCCCGGCGATCGTCGCCACGAGCCGGTCGACGCCGAGCGGGCCGATCGCACCGGTCTCGTCGAGCAGTTCGGCGAGCCGGAGCTCGGCCTTGTGCGAGTGCGCGGGCAGCGGGCGGGCACCGGGGTGGGCGTCGACCACCAGCAGATGAACCGTGTTCGATCCCACGTCGAGGACTCCGAGTCTCATACGGGAACGCTACTGCTCCATCGGACTTACTCTGGGCGCGTGCCAAAGACGAAAAAGGCTAAGCAGGACAAAGCCACGAAGAAGCAGAAGACGAACAGGGAGACATCACAGTCGGAGGCGAGCGGCCCCGACCCGTCCGACGAGAAGGGTGTCGACTTCGCGCGGGCCTGGGTGGAGTTCCCCGACCCGGCCGACGACGAGCAGATCTTCCGCTGCGATCTGACCTGGCTCACCTCCCGCTGGACCTGCATCTTCGGCAGCGGCTGCCAGGGCATCCAGGCGGGCCGCGCGGATGACGGCTGCTGCACGCTGGGCGCGCACTTCTCCGACGAGGACGACGAGAAGCGGGTGGCTGAGCACGTGGCGCGGCTCACCCCCGAGCTGTGGCAGTTCCACGATGTCGGTACAGAGACGGGCTGGGTCGGCGTCGACGAGGACGGCGAACGGCAGACACGCCGCTGGGAGGGCTCCTGCATCTTCCAGAACCGGCCGGGATTCGCCGCCGGGGCGGGCTGCTCGCTGCACATCCTGGCGCTGCGGGAGGGCAAGGAGCCCCTGGAGACCAAGCCGGACGTGTGCTGGCAGCTGCCGGTGCGGCGGACGTACGACTGGATCGACCGGCCCGACGACACCCGGGTGCTCCAGGTGACGATCGGGGAGTACGACCGCCGGGGCTGGGGCCCGGGCGGCCACGACCTGCACTGGTGGTGCACGTCGGCGACCTCGGCGCACGGGGCCGGGGAGCCGGTGTACGTGTCCTACCGCCCCGAGCTGATCGAGCTGATGGGCAAGGAGGGGTACGACCGGCTCGTCGAGCTGTGCGAGGAGCGGCTGTCCTCGCTGCTGCCGATGGCCCCGCACCCGGCGGACCCGCCGCTGCCTCCGAAGAAGCGCTGAGGCCGGCCGGCGGGCCGTCAGCCCGTCGGGCCCGGGTCTGACGGCCCCGGGTCCGTCGGGTCCGGCGTCGGGTCCGGGGTGCCCGGGTCCGTGGGGCCCGGGTCGGTCGGGTCCGGCGTCGGGTCGGGCGGGTCCGTGGGGTCCGGCGGACCGGTCGGGTCGGGCGGGTCCGTGGGGTCGGTCGGGTCCGGGCCGGGGTCGGTGGGGCCGGGACCCGGGTCCGTGGGACCGGGGTCGCTCGGGCCGGGATCGCTCGGGCCGGGGTCCGTGGTGCCCGGGTCCGTGGGACGGGGTGAGCCCGTCCCGGGGTGCGTGGGGCGCGGGCCGCCCGTCGTCGGGGAGGCCGCGCCGTAACCGTCGATGAGCACGACGGAGGCGGACGGGGTCAGCGAGATCCGGGCCCGCCACGGGCCGCTCGGCTGCGCCGCGTGGATCACCGAGACCGCGATCGTGGTGGACTGCCCGGCGGCGAGCATGCCGGACGTACGGGTGAGGCGCAGCCAGGGCGCGTCCGTCGCCGCCGACCAGGCGACCGGCCCGCCGCCGGAGGCGGTCAGCGTGATCGTCGTGACGGCGCCGGAGGTCCGGGCGGTGACCTCCAGGCGGGCGTCGCGCTGCTGTGCGCCGCCGACGCTGATGACCTCGGCGGTGACGTCCGGAACGCGGGCGCCGAACCGGTCGCCGGGGCGGGCGTTGCCCGCCGCCTCGTACGGGTCGCCGCTCATGCCGCCCGCGCCGTCGACCTCGGTGGCGGTGACGGATGCGCCGTCGTGGCCCTCGCCCGTCTGCGGTGCTCCCCGGTACGCGGCCCACAGGGCGATCACGGGGGCGGCGACCACGGTCGCGACCACGGTGGTCGTCACGACCCGGGCGCGCAGCCGGTCCCGGCGGGCGGCGTGGTCCTTGGGGTCCAGGGGGAACCCGGTGCGGTCGAAGCGCGGGCCGCCGGAGCGGGAGCGCTGGGCCTGGGCCATCGCCACGGACACGGAGGGCCGGGGGGCCTCGACGAGGGGGAGGGCGGCGGCCGGGGCCAGGGCCGCTCCGGGCCAGGGCCCCGCGGCGTCGGCCCGCTCGGCGGCGCG
>NZ_NWVL01000136.1 GCF_002382885.1 Streptomyces sp. WZ.A104 | reverse complement strand
GATGCCGGCCTTGGCGGGCGCGCCGAGCCCCTCGGAGACCGCGGCCCCGCCGACGGCCCCTCCGGAGGAGCCGGAGCCGGTCGCCGCCGCTGCGGCCCCCGCTCCGGCGGCCCCGGCGGTGCCGCCCGCCACGATGCCCGCGGCCTTGAGCGAATACCCGGCGGCGAACCAACCGATGACCGCGATGGGCAGCAGCGCCGGGATTCCGGCGTTCACATGCTCCAGCTCGCCCGCGGCCACCCGGCACTTGGCGCACTCGTCGAGATGCTTGCGCAGACCGCGCTCGGCGCGCATCCGCAGCCCGCCCCGGGCGTAGGCACCGAGCCGGTCGGCGTGCTGCGCGCAGTCCCCGCCGGTGGTGAGCGCCTGGCTGACATGGGCCTGGAGATACGCCTGCTTGAGCCCTTCGCGGGCCCGGCTGGCCAGGACGGCGGTGGCGTTGGCGGTGAGGCCGAACAGCGGGGCGATCTCGCTCGGCGACTCCTCCTCGACCGTGGTGTGCCACAGGACCGCCTGCCAGCGCTCCGGCAGGCTCCGGAACGCCTGCATGGCCATCGACTGCTCGGCCTCGTGCATCGCCAGCACATCGGCGCCCAGGTCGAGGGTGTCGTCGTCCGAGAGCTCGAAGGAGCGGGCGGCCTGCGTGGCGAACACCGCGAAGTCGTCGACCAGCTGCTCCCGCCTGGCGCTCTTCGTCCAGGCGGCCGCGACATGGCGCACGGCGGTCATCAGGTAGGCCCGGACCGCTTCCTGCGGCCCCTTTCCGCCCCGTACGGCCTGGAGGGTGCGGGCGAACACCTCGGCCGTCAGGTCGTCGGCGGTGTGGGCGTCCCGGCAACAACTGCGGGCGTAACGGAGCACGGCGCCCGAATGCCGCCGGAACAGCTCCTCGTAGGCCTGGTCGTCGCCGCTGCGCATGCCCTCGATCAACTGGGCGTCGGACAGCCCGATATCGGCCGACCCGCCGCGGCCCTCAC
The DNA here is from genome assembly GCF_002382885.1 of Streptomyces sp. WZ.A104. Lineage (GTDB taxonomy): Bacteria > Actinomycetota > Actinomycetes > Streptomycetales > Streptomycetaceae > Streptomyces. The sequence continues at coordinate 7,830 of NZ_NWVL01000136.1, read as the reverse complement.
GCTGCTGCGGAACCGCGTGCGCGCCGGCTCCCCGACCGGCTCCCGCACCGACTGCTCCGGAGGTGTCGTCCTCGGCGACGGCGGGCCAGGGTCCGGGCAGAACGGTGCCGCCGTCGGCCTCACCGTCCGACGGACCACGTCCGGCCTGGGCCGGCACCTGCCCGGCGGACAGCCCGTCGGCCTTCGTGCCCCCGCCGACCGAAGCGATCTCGTCGAGCGGCTCTTCCTGCTGCTCGTTACCGCTCATCGCGGAAGCCCCCGTATACACCCTCGGACCCGAATACCGGCCAAGACTGCCACATGGCTCAATCGCGCTGGCCCTATCCGTCCCGCCAACCACTCATCCGGGGCGATTTCCCGAACGCGAGTGCTGACGTCCCCCCTTTCGGGGAATGCTCGCCTGCTGATGTGCCTCTCGGCGAGAGCCCGCCCGGCCCGCCCGGCCGACACTGCCGACAAGGTGGACCGACGCGGCCGAACGCGGACGAGCACGTGGGAGCTGGCGAGCATGTAGGGAGCAGCGGACGGTCAAGCTCCCGCCGTCACGCCGGCCGCGACCGCAGCCCCTCCAGCAGGATGTCCAGCAGCCGGGCCGAAGCCGCGGCCTGCTGGGCGGCGTCCGGCAGAGAGGGCGCGGCCGTGGCGATGACCAGCAGCACATCGGCCACCGTCACATCCCGGCGCAGCTCACCCGACTCCCGGGCCCGGTCGACCAGTCGGCCCACGACCTCCAGCAGCTCGACCGAGCCCGTCTCCTCACCGAGGCCGTCGAGGCCGTCGAGCCCGTCGACGCCGGCGCTGCGTCGGCCGACCACGCGCTGGCCGCTCTGGCCCAGGCCCTGCCGCTGCTGAGGAACCCGGGTCTCGTCCGTCTCGCCCGGCACCGGCGCCGGCCCGGCGGCCGCCGGTATGCCCGGCTCGTCCACGTCGACCCCGACCTGCAGCACCTGCGGCGGCAGCAGCCTGCCCGCCCCCGAAGCCACGGAGGTCCGCAGGAAGCGGGAGAGCGCCGACCAGGGCTCCTCCTCCTGCCCCAGGGCCGTACGTGCCTGCTCGGTCAGCCGGGAGGTCTCCTCCTCGGCTATCCGCCGCACCAGCACGTCCTTGCTCGGGAACCGCCGGTAGACGGTGCCCACTCCGACGCGGGCGCGACGGGCCACGTCCTCCATCGGGGCGCCGTAACCCAGCTCCCCGAACACCTCACGCGCCGCGCGCAGCACGTGCTCCAGATTGCGCTGCGCGTCCACGCGCAGCGGGGCCGAACGCGGCGCGCTCGCGGTGCCCGAGGCCGTCGGCCCGTTCGCGGTCCGGCCGGCCGCCGATACCGCAACTCCCGGTCCCGCAGCGGCCGATTCCATCGCCGCCGCGCTCACCGCGGCGGCGGAGCGGACCGTGTCCGCCGAGCTCATGACGCCGAGCGCTCCCACGGAACCCAGGCGCCCGTGGTTCTCGGACGCGTGCGAGAGCGCAGCCTGGCCATGCGAATCCTGAATATGCATAACTTCCCCCGGTTATGACGTCTCCCCCCGGAGACTTCCCCGTCGTATCAGCCGGGGAGCGGAGCACAACGAAATCCGCACCCGACACCCCGACGGGTTACGAACATAGTTGAGCCCGGGTCAATTCAGAAGGGGGTAGTTCCGCATGGGTTGCCGCCCGATCGGAGCAAGCGCCCGTCCTGCCCCGGTCACCCTCCGTCCAACGGCCTTGTGCGTAGCGTCTGACCTGCGCGGCTGTCGGATCGCACGCCGCACGGGCCGTACCGGCCGCTCAGTGTCCTCCAGTCACACAATCTGTCGGGGCTGTGGACAAACCACTGACTCCGTTGCGTCATGGGGTGGTGATGGCTCCAGATTCCCGGGGGACGACCCCCGGCACCCGGCCAGGTGTGCGCATTCTCGTCGTCGGCGGCGGCTACGTCGGGATGTACACAGCGCTGCGTCTCCAACGGAAGTTGAAGCAGAGACTGAAGAGCGGCGACGCCGAGATCGTGGTCGTCACCCCCGAGCCGTACATGACGTACCAGCCGTTCCTCCCCGAAGCGGCCGCCGGTTCGATCTCGCCGCGCCATGTGGTCGTGCCGTTGCGCCGCGTCCTGGACCACTGCACGATCGTCATCGGCGAGGCCCGGAGCGTCGACCACGCCAAGCGGACCGCGACCGTCACCACCCTCGCCACGCAGGAGGACGGCACCGGAGCCCTGGAGATCTCCTACGACGAGATCGTCATCGCCCCCGGGTCCGTCTCGCGCACCCTGCCCGTCCCCGGTCTCGCCGACTTCGGCATCGGTTTCAAGACCGTCGAGGAGGCCATCGGGCTGCGCAACCACGTCATCGAACAGATGGACATCGCCTCCGCCACCCGCGACCCCGCGATCCGCGACGCGGCGCTCACCTTCGTCTTCGTCGGCGGCGGCTACGCGGGCGTGGAAGCGCTGGCCGAACTGGAGGACATGGCCCGCTACACCGCGCGCTACTACCACAACATCAAGCCCGCGGACCTCAAATGGGTCCTGGTCGAGGCCTCCGGGCGCATCCTCCCCGAAGTCGGCGAAGCCATGGGCGCGTACGCCATCGGCGAGCTGCGCGGCCGCAACATCGACGTACGCCTCGACACCCGCCTCGACACCTGCGAGGGCCGCATCGCCGTCCTCAGCGACGGTTCCCGCTTCCCCACCCGCACCCTCGTGTGGACCGCGGGCGTCAAACCGGCCCCGCTCCTCGCCGCCACCGGTCTGCCCCTGACCGAACGCGGACGCCTGCGCTGTACCGCCACCCTCGGCGTCGAGGGCATGCCGCACGCCTGGGCCGCCGGCGACGCCGCCGCCGTGCCCGACCTGACCGCCGCCGAACCGGGCCGGGAGACCGCCCCCAACGCCCAGCACGCGGTGCGCCAGGCGAAGGTCCTCGCCGACAACGTCCTCGCGACGGTCGAGGGACGCCCGCTGAAGGAGTACCGCCACGCGTACGCCGGATCGGTCGCCTCCCTGGGCCTGCACAAAGGCGTCGCCCACGTCTACGGTCGCAAGCTCAAGGGCTACCCCGCCTGGCTGATGCACCGTACGTACCACCTCAGCCGGGTGCCGACCTTCAACCGGAAGGCACGCGTCCTGGCCGAATGGACCTTGGCCGGACTCTTCAAACGCGAGATCGTCTCCCTCGGCTCGCTGGAACACCCGCGCGCCGAGTTCGAACTCGCGGCGGGCGGCGGAACCGACCCCGGCACGCCACCACGCACCGGCCCCGACCGCCCGAAGGGCTGACGGAGAGCCGGACCGAGGGATGAATCGGGCATGAATTCGAGATGGGAACGACGGTCGGGCAGGCCGTTGGGCGGCAACTGTCAGTACGGTCGGTCACACTGGACGTGTGACCATAGGTGGGCCCACACCTGCACAGAGTGACCCGGCCGGCAGTGACCAACAGTGACCAGCAGCGACGCACCAACAGCACGACGAGGCCCGGCTGCGCCTTCCCGGGGGTCCGGCCCCCGGTGCCCCCGAACCCGGCAGAAGAAGCAGCCCGCCCGAGCGGACCAGACCGACACACGAGGCCAGAAATTCCGTGAACTTCACGCGTTGGAGCGCCCGCCTTCCCGGAACGCAGCGCCGAGCTGCCGCGCGGGACGACCGTAATTCCGTACCGGCGGCCCGGGCCGAATACGCCCGGCAGGAAGGCGCGCCCGCCCCGCCGGACGGCGCCACGCCCGAACCGTCCGGTACGGACGGGACGCCGGCCCTCCCCGGGCCCGCCCTGGACGACCTCTCGGCCCGCGAGATCCTCGGCCGGCTCCCCGCCCCGGTCGCCCTGCTGCACGGCCCCGACCACCGCGTCGCCTACGTCAACGGCGCGTACGAGTCCGCGTTCGGCCCCCGCCCGCCCGGCGTCCCAGCGGCCGAGGGCATGCCCGAGCTCGCCGAGCTCAGCGTGCTTCCCCTGCTCGACCAGGTCCTGCGCAGCGGCACCCCCCGCACCGTCAAGTCCCGCAGGACCGCCGAGGGCGGCTCGTACACGGTGACCTGCACCCCGGTGGCCGCCTGGGACAGCGCAAAGGACACCCAGGACAAGGGCGAGGGAGGCGTCCTCGTCCACGCGGCCGACGTCACCGACCACGCCGAGGCCGCCGAACGCCTGCGCACCAGCGAGCGCCGCCACCGCGAAACGGCCGTCACGCTCCAGCGCTCCCTGCTCCCGCAGGAGCTGGAGCAGCCCGACGACCTGCGCATCGCCGCCACCTACCAGCCCGGCGGCACGGACGCGGCCGTGGGCGGCGACTGGTACGACGTCATCACCCTCGGCGCGGGCCGCACCGCCCTGGTGATCGGTGACGTGATGGGCCGGGGCGTCCGGGCCGCAGCCGTGATGGGCCAGCTCCGTACAGCGGTCCGCGCCTACGCCCGGCTCGACCTCCCGCCGCACGAGGTGATCCAGCTGCTGGACGGCCTCGCCGCCGAGATCGACGCCACCCAGATCGCCACCTGTGTCTACGCCGTCCATGACCCGAACGAGGGACAGCTCGTCTACGCCTCCGCGGGCCACCTCCCGATCCTCGTCCGCGACGAGGACGGCACGGTCCAGCGCGCCGCCGAACCCACCGGCCCCCCGCTCGGCACCGGCGGCTGGGTCCACACCTCGGGCACCATCGCGCTGCCGCCCGGCTCCACCGCGGTCCTCTATACGGACGGCCTGGTCGAGCGCCGCAGCGAGGACATCGACGAGGGGGTGGCCTCCCTCGCCCGCGCCCTCTCCGGCGCCAAGGGATCACCGCAGGTGGTCTGCGACCGGCTGATCCGCTCCCTCGGAGTGACCGCCGAGCACGACGACGACGTGGCGGTCCTGGTGGTCCAGCACCCCGCCCGTACGGGGACGGACGCGGAGCTGTTCCACAACGCCGCGCTCGACCTCCTCGGCGGCATCGAGGCCACCCCGCGCGCCCGCGCCTTCGCCACCGGGGTCCTGACCTCCTGGCGCTTCCCGGTCGAGCTCCGCGACCTCGGCGTCCTCGCCGCCAGCGAACTGGTCGCGAACTCCCTCCAGCACGGCACCCCGCCGATGCGCCTGGGCCTGCGCCGCACGGACCGGCGGCTGATCATCGAGGTGACCGACGGCGACGACCACCTGCCGCGCCGCCGCCAGGCCGAACCGGCGGACGAGGCGGGACGCGGCATCGAGATCATCGCGTCGATCGCCGCGTCGTGGGGCAGCCGGCGCACACCGGGCGGCGGCAAAGCGGTCTGGTGCGAGTTCGCCCTGCCCTGCTGACGTGCTGGCCCGCTGACGTGCTGGCCCGCTGACGTGCTGGCCCGCTGACGTGCTGGCCCGCTGATGTGCTGGCCCGCTTCCGGGCTGCGTCGCTTCCGGGCTCAGCGACCCGCAGCGGCCGGCGCGGGCGCGGCGGCCGGAGCGGGCGCGGCGGCCGGAGCGGCACCCTCGGGCCGCGACATGGCCACCACCCGCGAGGGGACATCGGCCAGCGAAGGCTGGTCCTGTACGGGGGTGAGTCGGCGCCCCAGCCGCAGCGCGAGCACCGTGATGCCCAGCGAGAACAGCACGAACGTCACGATGTACGGGCCGTGCAGCGACGCCCCCATCGGCCCGCCGACAGCAGGGCCGACCGCGAGCGCGAGCTGCTTGCACAGGGCGAAGGCCGAGTTGTACTGCCCGACCATCGACTCCGGCGCCAGATCGGCGACCAGCGGCGCCACGGTCGGCGACAGCATCGCCTCACCCAGCCCGAAGAGCGCGTACGTCGAGATGAACGCGGCCGTCGCCATGGCCTGGCTGCCGTGCCCGAGCCCCGCGTACCCCGCCACGATCCAGGCGAAGGCCCAGATGAGGCCGACCGCCGCGATGACCCGGCTGCGCCGCCGCCGCTCCACGAGCCGCAGGACGACGAACTGGGCGATGACGATGACAGCGGTGTTGGCGGCCAGCGCGAAGCCGAGCGTCGAGGGCTCGATCCCGGCGGCCTCGGTGCCGTACGCGGCAAGGCCGGACTCGAACTGTCCGTAACAGGCGAAGAACAGCACGAACCCCAGCACACACAGCTGGACCATGGCCCGGTGCGAGAGCAGGGCCCGCAGACCGCCGCCCCTCGTGGCGGAGCTGTCCGTCGGCCGGGCGCCGCCGAGGGAGGCCGTACGGGGCATCCGCACGGTGGCGACGACGACGCCGAGCACCACGAACATCCCGGCCTCGATCAAAAAGAGCATGGTGAAGCTCGCCGGACGGCTCACGTCCACGAGCTGCCCGCCGACGAGCCCGCCGAGGCCGAGCCCCAGGTTCTGCAGGAAGAACTGCATGGCGAAGGCCCGCGTACGGGTCGCGGTGCTGGAGCACCACACGAGCATCGTGGCCAGGGCGGGCTGCATGACGGCGGTGCCCGCACCCAGGACCGCGGCGGCCAGCACGGCGGCCGGGACGCTGCTCGCGTACCCCAGGGCGGCGGCGCCGACAGCGGCGAGACCGGAGGCCACCACCAGCACGGGCAGCGGGCCCCGCCGGTCGATGGCCCGCCCGGTGAACGGCAGAACGGCCAGCGCTGCCATTGCGAACACCGCCAGTACGACTCCCGCCGTACCGGCGCCCAGACCCCGCACCTGCGCCACGTAGACGTACAGATACGGAACGGTGAACCCGAGCCCGAACGCGCTCAGCGCGCTGCCCAGCTGGATCCGCCGCAGCGCCGCGCCCATCTCCCTGGTCACACTCACCTACCTCAAGATCTCGAAGGAATCAGACTCGAAGACTTTAGCACTAAAGTTAGAAGGTGAAAACTTCACCTCGAAGGACTTCAAGGCTGGCGAGGGCGTGCCATACTGCCCGCCATGTCCGAGAGCACCGAGGAGCCCGGCCCCGACGAGCCGAGCCTCGACGAACAGATCGCCGCCTATCAGCGCGAGTTCCGCGACCTCGACCCCCAGGTCGAACAGGTCGTCTCCGCGCTGGGCCGCCTGAACCGCCGCATGAACGTCGCGTACGGGAGACAGGTCGCCGCCCTCGGCATCAGCAATGCCGAGTGGGAGGTCCTCAAGACCCTCGTCCTGTCGGGTGCCCCCTACCGCCTCGGCCCCGGCGAACTGGCGAAGCGGCTCGGTCTCACCCCGGCCGCCATGACCCACCGCATCGACCGGATGGCCGGCGAGGGCCTGGTCACCCGGGACCGCGACGAGAACAACCGGGTCCGCGTCATCGTCGAGCTGACCGACGAGGGCCGTACGAAGTGGCTTGAGGCGATGCGCATGGCGAGCGACTTCGAGGAGGACCTCCTCCAGGACCTGTCCGGCGCCGAGCGCGGAGTCCTCGGCGAGCTCCTGGTCCGCCTCCTGCGCCGCGTGGAGCACGCCCAGCCGGACGCCGGCGGCCGGCTCACCGACCTGGACTGAGGACCCCCTGCGGACCACGCCGGAGGACCACAGGAGGTGGGTTGACACCCCCCTGGTGGATCCGTAAAGTTCTCCGAGTTGTCACGGAGCCGGAACGGTTCCGCGGCAGCCGATCCCGCCGCGAACGCGGCAACCAAACTCAGCACGACCTCCCACTCGGGATGATTTCGCTATGCCGAAATTCATTGCGAAGGCCCGATTATGAGCCGCCGGGAGAATCCGCTAGAGTTTGAGCGTCGGAACGGCCCAACAGCCGGGAAGACAAACCCCGCTGACTGGGAATCAGGCCCGAAAGGATCTGATAGAGTCGGACTCGCCGGAAAGGGAAAACGCGAAAGCGAAGGACCTCGAAAGCACCCCGCTTCGACCGGGAATCGGACACGAAAGAGTCTGATAGAGTCGGAAACGCAAGAACGAAGGGAAGCGCCCGGAGGGCCCCGGTGAAA
>NZ_NWVL01000135.1 GCF_002382885.1 Streptomyces sp. WZ.A104 | reverse complement strand
CGGCGGCGCGCGGCGGCGCCAAGGGCGGCCCCAAGCCCGCGCAGGGCGGCGGCCGCAGCGGCGGTTTCCGTCGCGGTGCGCCCTCGCGCCCGCGTGAGCTGGACGCCAAGATCGAGCAGCGCAACCGCGACCGGTACGCGAACAAGCCCGACATCAAGCTCCCCAAGACCCACCCGGGCGCCGAGCAGGAGGGCGAGCGGCTGCAGAAGGTCCTCGCCCGGGCCGGCATGGGTTCGCGCCGCGCGTGCGAGGAGCTGATCGAGCAGGCCCGGGTCGAGGTCAACGGCGAGATCGTCGTCGAGCAGGGCATGCGCGTCGATGTGCACCAGGACGAGATCAAGGTCGACGGCCTGACCGTCGCCGCGCAGTCCTATCTCTTCTTCGCGCTGAACAAGCCCGCCGGGGTCGTCTCCTCGATGGAGGACCCGGACGGCCGCCAGTGCCTCGGCGACTACGTGACCAACCGCGAGACGCGGCTGTTCCACGTCGGTCGGCTGGACACCGAGACCGAGGGCATCATCATGCTCACCAACCACGGTGAGCTGGCCCACCGCCTCACGCACCCCAAGTACGGCGTCAAGAAGACCTACCTGGCCGCCATCCAGGGCCCCCTGCCGCGCGACCTCGGCAAGCGGCTCAAGGACGGCATCCAGCTGGAGGACGGCTACGCCCGCGCCGACCACTTCCGCGTGGTCGAGAACACCGGCAAGAACTACCTGGTCGAGGTGACTCTCCACGAGGGCCGCAAGCACATCGTGCGCCGGATGCTGGCCGAGGCGGGCTTCCCGGTCGAGCGCCTCGTACGGACGTCGTTCGGGCCGATTCCGCTGGGCGACCAGAAGTCCGGGTGGCTGCGCCGCCTGACGAACACCGAGGTCGGCATGCTGATGCGCGAGGTCGGTCTCTAGTCGCACCAGTTCCGCTGGAAGCCGGGTTCCGCTTGAAGGCCCGTGGCCGGTCCTGTTCAGGATTCTCGAACAGGACCGGCCACGGGCCTTCTGCCGTCCCCGTCCATCCTTTATAGTCAGAGTGACTATTAGGAGGGATTCCGTGTCCGAGGGCTACGACCCGCACGCCTTCGCCCCGTTCGCTGTCACCGTCGACCTCGCGGTCTTCACCGTCCGTGAGACCCGGCTGCACGTGCTGCTCGTCGAACGCGGCCAGGAGCCGTTCCGGGGCAGGTGGGCGCTGCCCGGCGGGTTCCTCCTGCCGCGCGAGTCGGCCGAGGGTGCCGCCCGCCGCGAACTCGCCGAGGAGACCGGTCTCGGCCCGGGCGCCGTCGGTGCCCTCCACCTCGAACAGCTGCGCACCTATACCGACCCGGACCGCGACCCGAGGATGCGGGTCGTCTCCGTCGCGTACGCCGCGCTCCTGCCGGACCTGCCCGAACCGCACGGCGGCGGGGACGCGGTGAGCGCCCGTTGGGAGGACGCGGCCCGCACCGGACCGCTGGCCTTCGACCACGACCGGATCCTCGCCGACGCCCGCGACCGGATCGGCGCCAAGCTCGAATACACCTGCCTGGCCACCGAGTTCTGCCCCGCCGAGTTCACCCTCGGCGAGCTCCAGCAGGTCTACGAGACCATCTGGGGCGTCGAGCTCGACCGCCCCAACTTCCGGCGCAAGGTCCTGGGCGCGCCCGGCTTCGTCCGGCCCGTCGAAGGCCCCCCGCGCCGCACGGGCGGACGCGGGAAACCCGCCGCGCTCTACCGGGCGGGCGACGCCACCGCCCTGCACCCACCGCTCCTGCGCCCGCCCGCCACCAGGCCCCAGCCCGCCGCACGGAAAGGACGAGACGGATGACCGTCACCACCCCGCCCCTCACCAAGCAGGCCGCCACCGGCGTACTCACCGGGCTCGCGCTCGGCGACGCCCTCGGCTTCCCCACCGAGTTCAACGACGTCCCCTCGATCCTCGCCAAGTGCGGCCCCTGGCGGCGGATGGAGCTGCCGAAGCCCGCCTTCGTCACTGACGACACCCAGATGACCATCGCGTTCGGCCGGGGCATCCGCACCGCCATGGACAGCGGACTGCTCACCCCCGAGCGGATGGTGGGCCCGGTCCGCGCGGAGTTCGTCGCCTGGTACCACTCGCCCGACAACAACCGCGCCCCCGGCCGCACCTGCCTGGAGGCGTGCGAACTGCTCGACGGCGACCGGATCTGGCAGGAGGCCAGCCGGACCGGCTCCAAGGGCTGCGGCGCCAACATGCGCGTCGCCCCGATCGGCCTCGTCCCCGGACTGAGCGACGAACAGCGCGCCGGAGCCGCCCAGCTCCAGGCCGCCCTCACCCACGGCCACCCCACCGCGCTGGCCGCCTCCGACCTGCTGGCCCGGGCGGTGTTCCTGCTCGCCCAGGGAGCCGAACCGCTCGGCCTGATCGGCCAGTTGCGCAGCTACGCGTACGAGAACAGCGGCCGCTACCACGCACGGTGGCTCGGCGACCTGTGGCGCTTCACGCACGACGCCTCGCCCGAGGCCTTCATCAGCCGTGGCTGGGAGGAGTGCCTGACCGCGCTGGCCACCGTGCAGGACGCCCTGCGCGACCCGTCGCCGGAGACCGACCCCTGCGAGCGGACCGGGGACGGCTGGATCGCGGAGGAGGCCCTCGCCACCGCCCTGCACTGCTTCCTGCTCTTCCCCGAGGAGCCCCTCACCGCCCTGCGCCGGGCCGCCTGCACCCGGGGCGACTCCGACTCGATCGCCTGCCTCACCGGCGCACTGGCCGGGGCGCACCTGGGCGCGGCCGCCTGGCCCAAGGAGTGGTCGGAGCGCATCGAGTACCGCAGCGACCTGCTCTCCCTCGCGGCGCTCTGGGACTCCTGATCACCCTCGGTCCGGGCCGTGGACGCCAGCCGTCCCGGCCGTCTCCCGGGCCGCGGATGCCCGCCGGGTCCGGACCAGGAAGTCCTCCACCGCCGCCCGGTCGGGGCCGGCCGGCAGCGGGGAGCGGGCCGCCGCCTCGTCGTTCTCCTCGGCGAGGCGGTTCATCCGGCGCTCCACCTCCGGCCAGGGCACCTCGCCCCGCTTCACCGCCAGCAGCCCGTCCCGCGCCTCACCGACGTCGACGTGCAGTTCACCGGTCCGCAGCAGGTCCCGGCTGCTCGCCAGCAGCCGCAGCAGATGCGTCGCGTGCTTCCAGCGCGGCGTCCCGTGATTCCGGACGTCCGCCTCCAGCCTCCGGCGCTGTCCCAGCGCGTAGCGGACGAACCGGTCGTGCGCGAGGCGCGACAGAAACGCCGAGCGCAGCGCCAGCAACTCGCGGCCGGTGTCGTCCACGTACTCCACCAGCGGCGAGTGCAGGCACTCCAGGGCGTTCGGGTTGGCCCGCAGCGCCAGGTCGCAGAAGCGTTCCAGCTCCCAGGAGAACTGCTCCGGTGCGGGGCCCTCGACATGCGTCGGGGGCTTGGTGAAGCGCCAGAACAGCGCGGTGGGCGCGAGGAACACCCCGCGCCGGTCCGTATCGCTGTCCTCGGTGGCCAGCCCGAACGCGCGCGAGCCCATCACACAGGCGTAGACCGTGTGGTCGCGTACGAGCGTCTCGTCGGCAATGGTGATCATGGCCGGGAGGCTACGGGAGGCAGGGCCGCCCCCGCCCGCCCATTTCGGGGGCGTGCGCGGCTCCCGGCCCGGGCGGACCGGTCAGGCCGAGCGGATCGTGCCGCCCGAGACGGTGATCTGCTCGGGGGGCAGCGGACGGGGCGCCGGGCCTGCCTCCACCGCCCCGTCCGCGATGCTGTACCTGCTGCCGTGGCAGGGACAGTTGATGGTGCCGTCACGCACCGTCGAGACGAGGCAGCTCTGATGGGTGCAGACGGCGGAGAACGCCTTGAACTCGCCTTCCACCGGCTGGGTCAGCACGATCTTCTGCTCCTTGAGGATCGTGCCGCCGCCGACCGGGACGTCCGCGGTCCCGGCGAGTTCCGCGCCCTCCGACGCGGTCGGCGTACCCGTGGCCTCCCCGGCCCCGCCCTCGTCTCCGGATGATCCGCAGCCGGTCGCCAGGGCGGCGGTGCCCGCCGCGCCCGCGACCAGCACCGTCCTTCGCCGTGCGTTCATGGGCTCTCCTTCGGTGACGGGGGTGGGGCGGTGGGTGCAGGCCATCGTGGCGGCGGAGCGGCCCCAGATGAAGCAACCGGGCGGACCGTACGCCCGCCCGAGTGGCAGATAGGGTGATTTCGGCCGACATCGAGCCGGTACGCGCACCTCACGAGGGGCACAACCATGGCCGGTAACGATCTCGGCGGCCCGTCCGTCTCACGGACGGAGCACCGAGATCACCGCCGCCCGGACACCTCTAGGCTGACAGGCACGAGCGAGCGGCGAAGAGTGACTGAGGGAGTACGACGTGGCGGTACGAGCGGTCCGCGGAGCCGTCCAGCTGGACCGGGACGAGGCCGGGCACATGGACGAGCGGGTCGGTGAGCTGCTGACGGCCGTCCTGGAGCGCAACGGGCTCGTCGCCGACGACCTGATCAGCATCTGGTTCACCGCCACCCCGGATCTGCACAGCGACTTCCCGGCCGCCGCGGCCCGCGGCCTCGGGATCGTCGACGTCCCCCTGATCTGCGCCCAGGAACTGGACATCGACGGGGCCATGCCCCGGGTCGTCCGTATCCTCGTGCATGTCGAGACCTACCTCGCGCGCGCCGAGATCAACCACGTCTACCTCGGCGCCACCGCCGCCCTGCGCAAGGACATCGCCCAGTGAGAACCGCCCTCGTCATCGGAACCGGGCTCGTCGGCACCTCCGCCGCCCTCGCGCTCGCGGGCCGTGGCATCCACGTCCACCTCGCCGACCACGACCCCGAGTCCGCCCGCACCGCGGCCGCGCTCGGGGCCGGGACCGACGGGCCGCCGGAGGGCCGCGTCGACCTGGCCGTCATCGCCGTACCGCCCGCGCACACCGCAGCCGTCCTCGCCGACGCGATGCGCGACGGGGTGGCCCGCGGCTACCTGGACGTGGCCAGTGTCAAGGGCGGCCCGCGCCGCGAGCTGGAGGCGCTCGGCCTGGACCTCACCCCGTACATCGGTACGCATCCGATGGCGGGCAAGGAACGCTCGGGACCGCTGGCCGCCACCGCGGACCTCTTCGAGGGGCGCCCCTGGGTCCTCACCCCGACCCGGGACACCGACACCGAGGTGCTCAACCTCGCCCTGGAGCTGGTCGCCCTGTGCCGGGCCGTCCCCGTGGTGATGGACGCCGACGCCCACGACCGGGCCGTCGCCCTCGTCTCGCACACCCCGCAGCTGATCTCCTCCATGGTCGCCGCCCGGCTGGAGGAGGCCGACGAGACCGCCGTACGGCTGTGCGGCCAGGGCATCCGCGACGTCACCCGGATCGCCGCCTCCGACCCCCGGATGTGGGTGGAGATCCTCTCCGCCAACCCCGGCCCGGTCGCCGACGTGCTCGCCGGGGTCGCCGCCGACCTGGAGGAGACCGTGACCGCGCTGCGTGGCCTGCACTCCGCCGACGAGCAGAAGCGCAGCGCGGGCGCCGACGCCATCGAGGACGTCCTGCGCCGGGGCAACGCGGGCCGCGTCCGGGTCCCCGGCAAGCACGGCGCCGCCCCCGCCGCGTACGAGACCGTGGCCGTCCTGATCGGCGACAGGCCGGGCGAGCTGGCCGCGATCTTCGCCGACGCGGGCCGGGCCGGGGTCAACATCGAGGACGTCCGCATCGAGCACGCCACCGGCCAGCAGGCGGGCCTGGTCCAGCTCATGGTCGAGCCCAGCGCCGCCCCGGTGCTCGGCACGGCGCTCCAGGAGCGAGGCTGGTCGATCCGCGGCTGACGGTCCCGTACGGGGGCGGCCCCGGCCTCCCCCGTACGGGGTACAAGGGCCCGCCCGGTACTCGGTAACCTGGTACGAGGCCGTCGCGCGGCCCCTCCGTCCCCGCCCCGTGTACCAGGAAGGTGTCCACCACCGTGGAAACCGCAGGCTCCTCCGTGATCGTCGCCATCGACGGGCCCTCGGGCACCGGCAAGTCGAGCACCTCGAAGGCCGTCGCCGCCAAGCTCGGCCTGAGCTACCTGGACACGGGCGCGCAGTACCGGGCCATCACCTGGTGGATGCTGAACAACGGCATCGACGTGAGCAACCCGGAGGAGATCGCCACCGCGGCCGCCAAGCCCGTGATCGTCTCCGGCACCGACCCCTCCGCCCCGACGATCACCGTCGACGGCGAGGACGCCTCCGGGCCGATCCGCTCCCAGGAGGTCACCTCCAAGGTCAGCGCCGTCAGCGCGGTCCCCGAGGTGCGCACCCTCATCACCGCGCTCCAGCGCTCCATCGCCGCGGCCGCGCCCGGCGGCATCGTCGTCGAGGGCCGGGACATCGGCACGACCGTGCTGCCCGACGCCGACCTCAAGATCTTCCTCACCGCCTCCCCGGAGGCCCGCGCCGCCCGCCGCAGCGGCGAGGTCAAGGGCTCGGACCTGACAGCCACCCGTGAGGCCCTGATCAAGCGGGACGCGGCCGACTCCGGCCGCAAGACCTCGCCGCTCGCCAAGGCGGACGACGCCGTCGAGGTGGACACCACCGAGCTGACCCTCCAGCAGGTCATCGAGTGCGTCGTCACCCTCGTCGAGGAGAAGCGGGTCGCCGCGTGAGCGATGCCACAGCCGCGCCCACCCTGCGCGGAGCGGCCGTCGGGCGCACCATCGGCATCGGCCTGATGTACGGGCTGTGGAAGCCCCGGGTGCTCGGCGCCTGGCGCGTCCCCGCCACCGGACCCGTCATACTCGCGGTGAACCACTCCCACAACATCGACGGACCGATGCTGATGGGCACCGCGCCCCGGCCGGTGCACTTCCTGATCAAGAAAGAGGCGTTCGTCGGGCCCCTGGACCCGTTCCTGCACGGGATCGGACAGATCGAGGTGGACCGTACGACCGTCGACCGCACCGCCATCAGCCACGCGCTGGGCGTCCTGGAGAACGGCGGGGCGCTCGGGATCTTCCCCGAGGGCACCCGGGGCGAGGGAGACTTCGCCTCGCTGCGGGCCGGACTCGCGTACTTCGCGGTGCGCGGCGGAGCGCCGATCGTTCCCGTCGCCGTCCTGGGCAGCACCGAGCGTCGTGGACGGTTGATACGAGGGCTGCCCCCGCTGCGCAGCCGGGTCGACGTCGTCTTCGGTGACGCGTTCGACGCGAGTGCCGGCGACGGGCGGCGTACGCGCAAGGCGCTGGACGAGGCGACCCTGCGGATCCAGGCGAAGCTCACCGCCCACCTGGAAAGTGCCAAGCGCCTCACCGGGCGATAGGCCAGACTTGAGTAGTGGACCGCGCTGATCGCGGTCCATCGATGATGATGCAAAGAGGAACGGACTTCATGAACGACCAGATTCACTCCGAGGGCTCGGGCCACGAGCACGGAGCACTTGGCGATGCCGAGTTCGCGGAGTTCATGGAGCTCGCCGCGCAGGAGGGCTTCGACCTCGAAGAGGTCGAAGGCGCCCTGGACGAGGCCGGTCACGGCCCGCTCCCCGTCCTCGCGGTCGTCGGCCGCCCCAATGTCGGCAAGTCGACCCTGGTGAACCGGATCATCGGCCGCCGCGAGGCGGTCGTGCAGGACAAGCCCGGCGTCACCCGCGACCGCGTCAGCTACGAGGCCGAATGGGCCGGGCGCCGCTTCAAGGTCGTCGACACCGGCGGCTGGGAGCAGGACGTGCTGGGCCTCGACGCCTCCGTCGCCGCCCAGGCCGAGTACGCCATCGAGACGGCCGACGCGGTCGTCTTCGTCGTCGACTCGACCGTCGGCGCCACCGACACCGACGAGGCCGTCGTCAAGCTGCTGCGCCGGGCGGGCAAGCCCGTTGTGCTCTGTGCCAACAAGGTCGACGGCCAGAGCGGCGAGGCCGACGCCACCGCCCTGTGGTCGCTCGGCCTCGGCGAGCCCTACCCGGTCTCCTCGCTGCACGGCCGCGGCACCGGCGACATGCTCGACGCGGTCCTCGAAGCCCTCCCGGAGGCTCCGGCCCAGACCTTCGGCAACGGCGTCCTCGGCGGCCCCCGCCGCATCGCCCTGATCGGCCGCCCGAACGTCGGCAAGTCCTCCCTGCTGAACAAGGTCGCGGGCGAGGACCGGGTCGTCGTCAACGAACTGGCGGGCACCACCCGCGACCCGGTCGACGAGCTGATCAAGCTCGGCGGCATCACCTGGAAGTTCATCGACACGGCGGGCATCCGCCGCCGCGTCCACCTCCAGGAGGGCGCGGACTACTACGCCTCGCTGCGTACGGCCGCCGCTGTGGAGAAGGCCGAGGTCGCCGTCGTCCTGATCGACTCCAGCGAGTCCATCAGCGTCCAGGACCAGCGCATCATCACCATGGCCGTGGAGGCCGGGCGCGCGCTCGTCGTGGCGTTCAACAAGTGGGACACCCTCGACGAGGAGCGCCGCTACTACCTGGAGCGCGAGATCGAGACGGAGCTCGCACAGATCTCCTGGGCCCCGCGCGTCAACGTCTCCGCCGTCACCGGCCGCCACATGGAGAAGCTGGTCCCGGCGATCGAGACCGCCCTGGAGGGCTGGGAGACCCGCGTCCCCACCGGCCGGCTGAACGCCTTCCTCGGTGAGATCGTCGCCTCCCACCCGCACCCGATCCGCGGTGGCAAGCAGCCGCGCATCCTCTTCGGCACCCAGGCGGGCACCAAGCCGCCGCGCTTCGTGCTCTTCGCCTCCGGCTTCCTGGAGCACGGCTACCGCCGCTTCGTCGAGCGCCGGCTGCGTGAGGAGTTCGGCTTCGAGGGCACCCCGATCCACATCTCCGTCCGGGTCCGCGAGAAGCGCGGCCGCAACAAGTAGCACGACGGCACGACGAAGCCCCGGACCGCCCCCGCTGACAGGGAGCGGTCCGGGGCTTCGTGCGCTCAGGAGTCCCGCAACCCCGGCGGCAGCGCCGCGGGACGGGGCCGACTCGCGTGCCGGCCCACCCGCTGCCAGGAGCCGAGGCTCCCGGTGTGCTGGCTCTGCCCGCCGTGGCCGCCGTGGCCGCCGTACCCGGACGGGGCCTGGTGGCCGCTCAGCGGGG
>NZ_NWVL01000134.1 GCF_002382885.1 Streptomyces sp. WZ.A104 | reverse complement strand
CGCCGGGGCGGGGGACGCCTCGCCCCGTACGGCGGCACGGGCCGCGTCCGGACCGGCTGGGGCGGCGGGGGCCGGGGCGTGGGCCTCGGGCCCGGGGACGTACCCCATGGGCGCCGCGGCGGCGGGCGGGGCGGTGAAGGAGGCGGCAGCGGCGGACGCCCCGCGCTCCAGCCGGTCGAGCCGGGCCTGCATCGACCGCTCGTCGTCGAAGGCGGCGGGGAGCAGGACCCGGGCGCAGATCAGCTCCACCTGGAGGCGGGGGGAGGTGGCGCCGCGCATCTCGGTGAGCCCGTCGTTGACCAGGTCGGCGGCACGGCTCAGCTCGGCGGCGCCGAACACGGACGCCTGGGCCTGCATCCGCTCGACCACATCGGCGGGCGCGTCGATGAGCCCCTTGTCCCCCGCGTCCGGCACGGCGGCCAGGATCACCAGGTCACGCAGCCGCTCCAGCAGATCCGCGACGAAGCGACGCGGATCGTTACCGCCCTCGATCACCCGGTCCACGACCTCGAAGGCGGCGGCCCCGTCCCCCGCCGCGAACGCGTCCACGATCGAGTCGAGCAGCGAGCCGTCCGTGTACCCGAGGAGCGAGGTGGCCATGGCATACGTCACACCGTCGTCGCCCGCACCGGCCAGCAGCTGGTCCATGACGGACATCGAGTCACGCACGGACCCGGCCCCGGCCCGCACGACGAGCGGCAGCACGCCGTCCTCGACGGGACTGTTCTCCCGGCCGCAGACATCCGCGAGATAGCTGCGCAGGGTCCCCGGGGGCACCAGCCGGAAGGGGTAGTGGTGCGTACGCGAGCGGATGGTCCCGATGACCTTCTCGGGCTCGGTGGTCGCGAAGATGAACTTGAGGTGCTCCGGCGGCTCCTCGACCACCTTCAGCAGGGCGTTGAAGCCCGCCGGGGTGACCATGTGCGCCTCGTCGATGATGTAGATCTTGTAACGGCTGGAGGCGGGCCCGAAGAACGCCTTCTCCCGCAGGTCACGAGCATCGTCGACGCCGCCGTGCGATGCGGCGTCGATCTCGATCACATCGATGGACCCCGGCCCGTTTCGCGCGAGGTCCCGGCACGACTGGCACTCACCGCACGGGGTGGGCGTGGGCCCCTGCTCGCAGTTCAGACAGCGGGCGAGGATGCGCGCACTGGTCGTCTTTCCGCAGCCGCGCGGCCCGCTGAA
Organism: Streptomyces sp. WZ.A104; assembly: GCF_002382885.1. Lineage (GTDB taxonomy): Bacteria > Actinomycetota > Actinomycetes > Streptomycetales > Streptomycetaceae > Streptomyces. Next base: position 7,920 of record NZ_NWVL01000134.1, on the reverse strand, counting down.
CAGGTACGCGTGATTGACCCGGTTGTTCCGCAGGGCCTGCTGGAGCGGGTCAGTGACATGCTCCTGACCGATGACCTCGGCGAACGACTCGGGGCGGTAGCGGCGGTACAGCGCAAGGGACGACACATCTACGAGGTTATCGGGGCGGACCGACACCCGGCCCCACACGGCCCACGCGGGCACTCCCGGCGAACACGACTGGCAGCCCCAAGGGGCCACGACGGGGCACCCTCCAGGGAACACAAAGGGCCCCCCACGCACCCGCCAGAGCCAACCTACCCTTGCTGCCTTCCGGCCCTGGGGGAGTTCAGTCAGATAGCGCCACGTGAGGGGCTGACGCCCACCTTAGCCGATCCCCACCCCCTCCGGTCCACCCGCCCGCCCCGCCGAGCGACCTGCGGAGCCCCTCCGGACGATCTCCGGGGATCAGGTTCGCGAGCACCCTCCAACGTCTTGTATTGTTTGCGGCGGAGGATTCGCCTAGTGGCCTAGGGCGCACGCTTGGAAAGCGTGTTGGGGGCAACCCCTCACGAGTTCGAATCTCGTATCCTCCGCCATTGCTCTCACCGGGCAATACGTTGAAGGGCCCCACCGTTCGCGGTGGGGCCCTTCGACGTTGATGGGGCCTTCTGCGCGACGACGATCGGGGCTTCACTCTCTCCCGCATCGACGGTGTCGTGCCCGGGTCACCAGGCTCCGCATCGCGGCTTGGTGACCGCCCGGCCACTGGGGCGATGCCCACGGCCGAGCGCTGCGACGAGCCGCCACTACGATCGTCGACCATGAACTGGGTCGAGCGGGCCGCGCAGTTGAGACAGTGGACGAGGAACGGGACGCGGGCTCCGCACAAGCCACTGCTGTTCCTGTACGCGCTCAGCCGGTTCCAGCAGAACGCCGATGACGAGCTGCGGTACAGCGCTGTGGAGGAGGACCTGCGGGGACTGCTCGCCGAGTACGGTCCCGGTACGCGGACGACTCCCGCCTACCCGTTCCATCACCTGGTGAGTGACGGCGTTTGGGAGGTGCGCACCGAGCGCGGGCCGGGCAGCCCCGGGACCGGGGTCAGGGAACTGCGCGCAACCGGTGCCGCCGGGCGGCTGGCGCCGGAGCTACGGGCGGCGCTGCGGCGCGAGCCGTCCCTTGGCCGCCGGATGGCGCGGGTGCTGCTCGATCTGAACTTCCCGCCCTCCCTCCACGGCGAGCTGTGCGAGGCCGTCGGCTTGGAGCTGGAGGAGGCCGAGGCCGGACAGCTCTCGGCCGCGCGCAGACAGCGGGACCGGCGGATGCGGGAGATGGTCCTGACGGCGTACGAGTACCAGTGCGCCTTCTGCGGGTACGACGGCAGGATCGGCGCGGTGCCGGTCGGGCTTGAGGCCGCCCATGTGCGCTGGTGGGCGTTCGGCGGACCGGACGACGTCGAGAACGGGCTGTGCCTGTGCTCGCTGCACCACAAGCTGTTCGACAAGGGCGTACTCGGTCTCGGTGAGGGCCACCGCATCCTGGTCTCGCGGAGCTTCGTCGGCCACAGCACCGCCGCCCGTGAGCACGTCACCACGCTCGCCGGCCGACCGCTCATCGGCCCCCGGCCGGGCGTCCGCCCCATCGCCGCCGCCCACCGTTCCTGGCACACCAGCCAGGTCTTCCACGGCAGCCCACGTCCCGCCACGACCGTCTGACCGCCGACCTGCCGACCTGCCGAGCCGCCGGCCCCGAGACTGCGCTGGTAAGGAGCGTGGTACCAGGAGCATGGTCTCTTATGCGGCGACGCGGGGTTCAGCGGCACAAGGCGGTGTCCACGGCGCGTTCGAGGCGTCCCCGGGCCGCCTCGCCGGTGAGCTGCATGGTGACAGCGACGTTGGCGGCGCGGCCGTCGTCGGTGGCGCCGCCACGGGTCTCGTACCCCGGGAAGCTACCGCCGTGGCCCCAGGAGAGGCCGCCGCACGGCAGTGGCCTGCTGACTAGTCCAAGTCCGTAGCGGGCGCCTGGGCCGAAGGTCGCTTCGGCTGGGACGGTGGAGCGCATCTGGGCGAGCTGGGCCGGGGGCAGGAGGCGGCCGGAGAGCAGCTCCCCGAAGAAGCGGTTGAGGTCGGTGCTGGTGGAGATCATCTGTCCTGCCGCCCAGCCCCAGGAGGGGTCCATCTCCGTGATGTCGCGCAGCGGCCTCTCCTTCGATTCCTGGTAGTAGCCGTGGGGGTGAGGCTCTCGGATCCTCGCGTCACCGGGAGCGGGGAAGTAGGTGTGACGCAACCCGGCGCGGCGGACGACACGCCGGTCGATCTCGTCGGCCAGAGGGCGGCCGGTGACCTTCTGGATGATCAGGCCCGCCAGGACGTAGTTGGTGTTGCTGTACTTCCAGCTCTTCCCGGGGACGAATTCGGCCGGGTGCCGGAGTGCTGTGGCGAGCAGTTCACGGGGGGCGTAGTAGCGAACGTCGTCCCCGAGGTGGTTGCTGTACTCGGGGAGCCCGCTGGTGTGTTGGAGGAGCTGGCGGACGGTGATGCGGTTCCCGTCGATGCCCTCCCCGCGTACGAGGCCGGGCAGGTAGGTGTCCACGAACGCGTCGAGGTCGATCTTTCCCTCGCCGACCAGTTGCAGCACCACGACCGCGACGAAGGTCTTGGTGTTGCTGCCGATCCGTACCTGGCCGTCCCTGGGCACCTTCGAGCCGGTGACCAGGTCGCCGACCCCCGCCGTATACGTACGGGCCCGGCCGCTCCGGTCCTTCACGCTCGCCAGCGCGGCAGGCATCCTGTCATCGCGCACCAGCCCGTTCAGGGCCCGCTGCACGGCGTCCGGCCTGGCAGCAGCATCAGCCGGGGCGACGGAACCGGAGACGGCGGGCGGAACCAGCGCCACGCCACCCAGGGCCAGGACGCCGATGGTCACCGCGGCAGCGGAGGGCAGGATCTGTCGCCGCGTGCCGTGCTGCCGACTCGTCGAGCGGAGTATTCGCCCCTTCTGTCCACGCATAGGTCAACTCCTGAGGAATCGTTGGGTCGTCGTCCGGGTCACCGTTTGCGTCATTCAGCCGCACAGGGCTTTGTCCACGGCGTCGTTCACGTGCTGTGCGGCCTTCTTGTCCGTCGGGATGCTGGTGACCGCGACGCTGGCGGCGCGGCCGTCGTCGGTGACACCGCCTCGCGTCTCGTACCCCGCGATGTCACCGCCGTGGCCCCAGTAGACGCCGCCGCACGACAGCGGCCTGCTGGTGAGCCCCAGCCCGTAGCGGAGGCCGGAGGTCCCGGCGGGGACGGTCGTACGCATCTCGGCGAGCTGGGCCGCCGGGAGGAGGCGGCCCGCGAGGAGCGCGGTGAAGAAGCGGTTGAGGTCGGAGTTGGTGGAGATCAACTGGCCTGCCGCCCAGCCCGCGGAGGGGTCCATCTTCGTGAAGTCCCGCAGCGGTCCGTCCTCCGGGCTGCGGTGGTAGCCACGCGGGTGCCGCTCGCGGATGGTCATATCGCCGGGAGTGGGGAAGTACGTGTGGCGCAGCCCGATGCGCTTGATGATGCGCCGGTCGATCTCCTCGGCGAGGGGGCGGCCGGTGACCCTCTGGATGATCAGGCCCGCCAGGACGTAGTTGGTGTTGCTGTACCCCCAGGTCTCCCCCGGTTCCGCGTCGGCCTTGTGTTCGAGGGCGAGGTCGAGCAGCTGGCGGGGCTCGAAGTACCGGTTCCTGATCCCGGCGTCGTCGAGGTGGATGCCGTACTCGGGGAGCCCGCTGGTGTGCTGGAGGAGCTGGCGGACGGTGATGCGGTTCCCGTCGATGCCCTCCCCGCGTACGAGGCCGGGCAGGTAGGTGTCCACGAACGCGTCGAGGTCGATCTTTCCCTCGCCGACGAGCTGTAGCACCACGACCGCGACGAAGGTCTTGGTGTTGCTGCCGATCCGTACCTGGCCGTCCCTGGGCACCTTCGAGCCGGTGACCAGGTCGCCGACCCCCGCCGTATACGTGCGCACCCGGCCGCTCCGGTCCTTCACGCTCGCCAGCGCGGCAGGCATCCTGTCATCGCGCACCAGCCCGTTCAGGGCCCGCTGCACGGCGTCCGGCCTGGCAGCAGCATCAGCCGGGGCGACGGAACCGGAGACGGCGGGCGGAACCAGCGCCACGCCACCCAGGGCCAGGACGCCGGCGGTCACCGCGGCAGCCGCCGACCAGGCTCGTCGCCGACCGCCCTGCCGGGTCGAGAAACGAGGACTCTGCCGTTTCTGAAGACGCATAAGTCAACTCCTCAGCAATCATTTGGTCGGGGCACGATCCTTGTTTCCAGCGCCCTCCGACCGCATCGCGGGAAAGCAGGAGAAATCGCTCCCCCGATCGGGGGAGGCCGCCGGTGGGCCGCCCGGCGATACTGGCGACCATGAACAGGGGAATTGGGCTGCTGCTGCGCGGCTCCACGTACTCAGGTGTGCTGTTCGCCTATTGCGGCGCGTTGGCGAGCCTTCCGCTGCTGCCGTTCGCCCTGTTGCCGGCGCTGTCGTGGCGCTCCGCCCCCGAGAGCGTGCAGATCGTCCTGGTGCTGCTGATCTGGGCGGCGCTGGTCGGCGTGGCCGGACTGGCGCGCCCCGTACGGCGAGCGCTGGTCGCGTCGGCCCGGCGGCTGCTGCGGGTGTCGCTGCCGAACCCGGTCTCCGGTCGCCCGGCCTCAGGTTCACCCGGCCTCGACCGCTGGCGGACTCCGCTCTGGCTGGTGCTGCACGTGGCCGTCGGGTGGACGGGGGCACTGGCGAGCGGGGTGCTGTTCATCATGGGCCTCTCCCTGCCCATGAACTGGCTCGGCGGCGAGGTGCGGGCGAGCCTGTTCGGTACGTCGGTCCGGGTGTCGGGCGGGTGGAGCTGGGTGGCGGCCGCCGCGTGCATCCTGCTGGCGCTCGCCGTCTGCGTACTGGTCACGAAAGCCCTGCGGTGGTCGGCGCCACGGTTGCTGGGGCCGTCGGCGGCCGAACGGCTCGCGCTGGCTGCCGAGCGGGAGCTGCTGCTGGCCGAACGCAACCGGATCGCCCACGAGTTGCACGACTCGATCGGGCACACGCTGACGGCGACCACCATCCAGGCGGCGGTGGCGGGCGAGGTGCTCTCCGCCGATCCGGCCGCTGCGCGGGCCGCCATGCGCAGCATCGAGGAATCGACGCGGGCCGCACTGGAGGACCTGGACTACGCGCTCGGAGTGCTGCGTGAGGAACAGCCCGGGACGGCGCCGACCCGGACCCTGGCCGACCTCCCCGAGCTGCTGGAACGCCTGCGGCACACGGGGGCGACGGTCGAAGCAGAGCTGTCGGGTGAACTGGCGCGGGTACAGGGGACGCTCTCCCGGGCGGCGTACCGGATTCTCCAGGAGGGACTGACGAACGCGCTGCGCCACGGGGTGGGCGGCCCCATCCAGGTTCGGGCGGCGGCCGGACCGGACGGACTGGATCTCACGGTGGTCAACCGGACCGGAGCACGTACGGGGCCGAACCCCAGATCCTTCTCGACGTCCGGCCACGGTCTGCCCGGACTGGCCGAGCGCGTCCGGCTGCTGCAGGGTGAGTTCCGGTCCGGCCCGGAGGGAACGCAGCACTGGCGGCTGGCCGTCCGGCTGCCGGTACGGGTGTCGGCGTGAGTGGATCAGGCGCGGCCGAGGGCGAGGCCCTCCCCGCGGTCGCAGGCCCCGCCGTCACCCTCCTGATCGCGGACGACGACGAGGTGACCCGCAGCGGTCTGGGCATGCTGCTCGCCGCACAGCCGGGGATCACGGTGCTCGGCGAGGCCGCCGACGGCGTCGAGGCGGTCGACCGGGCGCGGAGCCTGCGGCCGGACGTGGTCCTGATGGACGTCCGAATGCCGCGTCGCAACGGGATCGAGGCCACCCGCCAGCTTCTGGCCGACGTGGCCGACCCGCCGAAGATCGTGGTGATCACCACCTTCGAGAACGACGACTACGTCACCGCCGCCCTCAGCGCGGGCGCCAGCGGCTTCATCCTCAAACGATTCCCGGTCCGCCGGATCGCCGAGGCGGTCCGGGTGGTGGCGGCGGGCGAAGCGGTTCTCTTCCCGGCCACCCTGGGCCGCATGGTCGCCGCCCGACCGCTGGGCTCCGCGGAGGCCCTGCCGCAAGCCGCCCTGACCGGCCGCGAGGAGGAGGTACTGCGCCTGATGGCCACCGGGCTCTCCAATCCGGAGATCGCGGAGTCCCTCACGGTGAGCCTGGAGACGATCAAGACCCACGTCGGGAACGTGCTGACCAAGCTCGGCGCGCAGAACCGGACCCATGCGGTGGTGATCGCCTACGAGTCCGGCCTGGTGGTCCCGCGCTTCGCCGGCTGACCGGGCTCCGCTCATCCCTTCAGGGTCGCACGCACGGCTGTCCGGTCCAGGGGCCCCGGCCCACTGCCCATGCCACCTGGTCTCACGAGGTACACCCGGCATGGAGTCCCGGTCCACACCGGCGACATGGCTGGGCGGCCTCGATAGCGGCCTGCCTCTGGGGCCTTCGACGCGCTAGCTCAGGCTCAACAACCGTTCCCTGACCGCGGCGAGCACTTCCGCGCGGTCGCGCGGGCCGTTGTCGGCCACGATGAGGTGGTCGCCGATGCGCAGCGAGAAGGTGATCAGGCAACGGGCCTCGACATCGCCCTCGTCGGGGCAGAAGGCACCGTAGAGCTCGCGCAGGTAGTCCATGCGGCGGTTGTCGGCGCGCCGGAGGCGACGCGCGACCCCCTCGTCGCGCCGGGCCCACTCGCGGATAGCCAGCTCCAGCCCGGCGTCGGTCGCGACCGCCCCGCCCGACCCCACGAAGTCGAAGAGACGCCCGAGCCGTTCACGGGCGTCACCCCCATCACGCTCGATCCGCTCGATGACGCCCTCGGTGACCTCGCGCTCCCAGGTATCGAGCATCTCCTCCAGCAGGGCGGCTCGGTTGCGGAAATAGCCGTAGAAACCGCCCTTGGTGACACCGAGCGCCTGGGCGAGGACCTCGACCCGGACAGCCTCGGGACCGCCGACGGCGAGCGTGCGGAGCCCTTCCTCGATCCACCTGTCCCGCGGCGTACGGATCGCACCCATGCCGTGTCCCTCCTCACAAACCCCCGAACATGACCCCCGACCAATATACGGAACCGTACAGATGGGCCTATGCTCGTTCTATACGGCACCGTATAGATAGGAAGCTGCCATGAGTGATCTGCGCCTTCCCCCTACCGACTACACGTCCCGCCCCTGGCGTATCCACGAGATCGCCGACGACTTCCGGCTGGAGGATGTGTGGGCGCTGCCGACGCCGGGCGGCCCGGACGATTTGCGCCATCTGGTCGATCAGATGGCGAGCGGCAAGGACGGTCCGGACGGCGGCAACCCCGTGGGCCGCTTCCTCTTCGCGGTGCGCTGGAAGCTCGGTGCGCTCCTCGGCTGGGACAAGCCGGGCACAGGCATCGGCGGCCGGGTGGCGACGCTGCGCGACCGCCTGCCTGACGACCTGCGCGAGGGGCCACGGGGCCCCGACCTCAGCACGGCGCCCTTCACCTCGGTCTTCCAGACACACGACGAGTGGGCCGCCGAGTACGCCAACGGGACCATGCACGGGGTGTTGCACATCGGCTGGGTCCCCGACGGGAACGGCGGCTATCGCGGCCAGATGGCCGTCCTGGTGAAGCCCAACGGCCGCCTCGGCTCCCTGTACATGCTCGGCATCAAACCCTTCCGGTACCTGGGGGTCTACCCGGCTCTCATCCGATCGATCGGCCAGGAGTGGCAGGAGAACGCGGAGCGTCGGATCGCACCCTGACGCCTCCCGTCTCAACAGCTCCGGCGAGAGCTCAGCACCAGGCCGCCCAGACGGTCGCCGTCAAGAAGGTGCCACCCGAGGTCCCGGCCCCGGGTCCGGGTCCGGGACCGGGACCGGGACCGGGACCGGGGCCAGGACCGGGACCGGGGCCAGGACCGGG
>NZ_NWVL01000133.1 GCF_002382885.1 Streptomyces sp. WZ.A104 | reverse complement strand
CGAGCGGCGCAGGGCGGCCAAGGGGCGCGGCCGTCGGCGCCCGGGACCGGCCGCTCCACCGGCCACGGCGGCCGCCGTGCCCACCGCGCCGATGTCCCGAGTGGAGGCGCGGCGTGCGGCGCGGGCGGCGAAGGACAGCCCGGCGGTGGTCGCCAGCCGGGTGGTCGGCGAGCTGTTCATCTCCCTCGGCGTCCTGATGCTGCTCTTCGTCACCTATCAGCTCTGGTGGACCAACATCCGGGCCGAGCAGATCGCGGGCCGCGAGACGGACAAGATCCAGGACGAGTGGGCCAACGGCGACCGCAAGCCGGGGGTGTTCGCCCCCGGACAGGGTTTCGCGATCATGCACATCCCGAAGCTGGACGTCGTCGTCCCGATCGCCGAGGGCATCGACAAGGAGAAGGTCCTCGACCGGGGGATGGTCGGCCACTACGGCGAGGGCAAGCTGAAGACGGCGATGCCCGAGGACGAGCTGGGCAACTTCGCAGTGGCCGGGCACCGCAACACCCACGGTGAACCGTTCCGCTACATCAACAAGCTCAGCCCCGGTGACCCGATCGTGGTCGAGACGCGCGACGCGTACTACACGTACGAGATGTCGAGCATCCTGCCGCAGACATCGCCGTCCAACATCTCGGTGATCGAACCGGTGCCGGTGGGTTCCGGGTTCACCAAGCCGGACCGGTACATCACGCTGACGACCTGCACACCGGAGTTCACGAGTACCTACCGGCTGATCGTCTGGGGCAAGATGGTCGACGAACGGCCGCGCAGCGAAGGGAAGCCCAACGCGCTCGTGGGCTGAACCATCATCACGACAGGGGCGGTGCGGTGGCAGCGAGGACCGAGCACGACGAGCGGACGGACGCGTCCGCGCGCCCGGCGCGCAAGCCCTCCCGGCACCCCGTCGCGACGGCCGTCAGCCTCTTCGGCGAGCTGCTGATCACCGCGGGCCTGGTGCTCGCGCTCTTCGTCGCGTACTCCCTGTGGTGGACCAACGTCCTCGCCGACCGCGAGGCCGACCGGCAGGGTGACACGGTCCGCAGCCGCTGGGCGGACGGCCCGGGTGCCCTGGACACCAAGGACGGCATCGGCTTCCTGCACGTACCCGCCATGAAGAACGGCGAGGTGCTGGTCAAGAAGGGCACCGACCCCGAGACCCTGAACAACGGCATCGCGGGCTACTACACGGACCCGGTCGAATCCGCGCTCCCCTGGGACGACGAGGGCAACTTCACGCTGGCCGCGCACCGTGACGGGCACGGCGCCAAGTTCCACAACATCCACAAGCTGAAGAACGGTGATCCGGTCGTCTTCGAGACCAAGGACACCTGGTACATCTACAAGGTCTACAAGACGCTCCCCGAGACCTCGAAGTTCAACGTCGACGTCATCCAGCCGGTCCCGGAGGAGTCGGGCGTCGAGGAGCCGGGCCGCTACATCACGCTGACGACCTGCACGCCGGTCTACACCTCGAAGTACCGGTACATCGTGTGGGGCGAGCTGGAGCGTACGGAGAAGGTCGACAAGGACCGCACGAAGCCGGTGGAGCTGCTCTAGTCTCCGCAGCCTGTGCGTAACCGCCTGTATGTACGGGGAATGCCCCGGTCACCACTGCGGTGACCGGGGCATTCCCCGTACGTATGCCGGGATGGGCGGCGGGCGTGGTCAGTCGCCCCGGCCTCCGAAGAGACCGCTCCCGCGGCCCTCGACGGTGACGAGAGTGACGGTGCTGCCCTTCTCCGCCTGGCTGTTGGGCGCCGGCTGGCTGGTGATCACCCGGGCGTCCGGCTTGTCGACCGAGCCCGGGGAGAGCTGGACCACGAAGCCGAGCCCTTCGAGCTGGCCCTTGACGTCCTGGTACGACTTGTTGCCGATGTCACCGGGGATCTGGACCTGCTCCGGCTCCGCCGGGCCCTTGGAGACCTTGAGGACGATCTGCGCGTCCTTGGCCTGCTTTCCGGGCGTCGGGGACTGCTCGATGACGGTGCCCTGCGGCTGGTCCGAGTCGACGTCGCTCCGCGAGATGTTGCTGAAGCCGATGCCCCGCAGCTGCTGTTCCGCCGCCTCGAAGGTGCGGTTCCGCATGTCCGGCAGGTCCAGCAGGGCCTGCTTGGCGATGGTGATGGTGATCTCGGACCCGTCATCGGCCTTCTCGCCGCCCTTGGGGTCCTGCTCGATCACCGTGTTCTCGGTCTTCTCGGACTCCTCGGTGACGACGTTGACCGTGAAGCCCTTCCCCTCCAGGACGTCGCGGGCCCCGTCCTCGGACTTCTCCAGGACGTTGGGGACCTCGATCTTCGGTGCGCCGGTGGACACGACGACGGTGACGGTGCCGTCCTTGTCCATCATCACGCCGCTCGTGGGGTCCTGCGAGCAGATCTCGCCCTTCTCCTGTTCCTCGCAGGGCTCCTCCGCGCCGACGGTGATCTTGACGCCGGCGTTGTCCGCGAGTCTCTCCGCCTCCTTGACCGTGGAGCCCACCAGGTTCGGCGCTTTGAGCTGGCCGTCGTCGCTGGTGGGGGAGAAGACGACCCGGCCGATCAGGATCGCGCCGATCAGCACCAGGATGCCCGCGACGACCAGCAGGATCGTCGAGGTGTTGCTCTTCTTCTGCTGGCGCCGGCGTCCGGACCGGTCGTCGTAGCCGTATCCGCCGTCGTCCGGGTTGACCGGCGGCAGCATCGAGGTCTGCCCGTTGTTCGGGTCGGCCGGGCGCAGGGCGGTGGTGGGCTGGTCGGCGTTGTAGCCGTCGTAGCCCCCGTACCCCGCAGCGCCCATCGCCGCCGTGGCCGCGACCGGCTGGCCGTCGAGGCAGGCCTCGATGTCGGCCCGCATCTCGTCGGCGGACTGATAGCGGTAGTCCGGGTCCTTGGTCAGCGCCTTGAGGACGATCGCGTCCATCTCGGGCGTGATCTCGGGGTCGAAGTTGCTCGGCGGCTGCGGCTCCTCCCGCACGTGCTGGTAGGCCACCGCGACGGGAGAGTCCCCGACGAACGGGGGCCGCACCGCGAGGAGCTCGTACAGCAGGCAGCCGGTGGAATACAGGTCGGAGCGGGCGTCGACCTGCTCGCCCTTGGCCTGCTCCGGGGAGAGGTACTGGGCGGTGCCGATGACGGCAGCGGTCTGCGTCATCGTCATCCCGGAGTCGCCCATGGCGCGGGCGATGCCGAAGTCCATGACCTTGACCTGGCCGGTGCGCGTCAGCATGACGTTCGCGGGCTTGATGTCGCGGTGGACGATCTGGGCGCGGTGCGAGTATTCGAGGGCCTGGAGGATGCCGACCGTCATCTCCAGCGTGCGCTCGGGGAGCAGCCTGCGACCGGAGTGCAGCAGCTCTCTCAGCGTCGACCCGTCGACGTACTCCATCACGATGTACGGGATGGAGACCCCGTCGACGTAGTCCTCGCCGGTGTCGTACACGGCGACGATCGCGGGGTGGTTGAGCGAGGCGGCCGACTGGGCCTCACGGCGGAACCGGGCCTGGAAGGACGGGTCGCGGGCCAGATCGGCCCGGAGCGTCTTCACCGCTACGGTGCGGCCGAGCCGGGTGTCGTGCGCGAGGTAGACCTCGGCCATGCCACCACGGCCGAGCACCGAGCCCAGCTCGTACCGGCCGCCGAGGCGACGCGGCTCTTCCATAACTGTTCCAGCCCTCTCCGTCAGTCCCGACCGCACCCGTGTGTGGTCCGCGGCGGTGCGCTGTTCGCGCATACGCTACCGGGCACCGGTGATGTGATCAGCCCGCACCCGTCAGCCGATATCCGACCGGTATGCGATGTCCGGTATGGATGGACGGCCGCCGTGACGGGTCTCACTTCTTGCTGTCGATGACCGCCTTCATCACGTCCTTCGCGATCGGGGCGGCCAGCCCACCACCGGAGATGTCGTCCCGGTTGGCGTTGCCGTCCTCGACCACGACGGCGACGGCGACCGGGGAGCCGTTGTCGGTCTTCGCGTACGAGATGAACCAGGCGTAGGGCTTCTCGCTGTTGTTCAGACCGTGCTGTGCGGTACCGGTCTTGCCGCCCACTGTGACGCCGGGGATCTGCGCGTTGGTTCCCGTGCCGTCGTTGACGACGGTCTCCATCATCTGCTGGACCTTCTGGGCGTTCTCACCGGAGAGCGCGCGGCTGAGCTCTTCGGGCTCGTGGGTGTAGACCGGGTCCAGGTTGGGCGCCTGACGCTCGGCGACCATGTACGGATCCATCAGTTTGCCGTCGTTGGCGATGGCCGCGGCGACCATGGCCATCTGGAGCGGGGTGGTGCGGTTGGACGCCTGGCCGATGCCCGCCATGGCGTTCTGCGGCCTGTTGTCCTCGGGGTAGATGCTCGCGTCGGCGCGGACGGGTGTGAAGACTTCCTTGTTGAAACCGAACTTGTCCGTCTGCTCGATCATCTTCTGGTTGCCGAGGTCGTCGCTGATCTTCCCGAAGACGGTGTTGCAGGACCAGCGCAGGGCCTCCCGCAGCGAGGCGTCCTTGCAGGGGATGCTGCCCTCGTTCTTCAGCTGGACGGTGGACTGCGGCAGGGTCCAGGGCAGCGGGGAGTCGGTCTTGGCGTCGATGTCGTCGTAGAGCCCGTTCTCCAGGGCGGCGGCGGCGGTGACGACCTTGAAGGTGGAGCCCGGGGGGTAGGTCTCGCGCAATGCCCGGTTGAGCATCGGCTTGTCCTTGTCCTTCAGGAGCTGCTGCCGGTCGTCCGAGTCCTTGAACGAGTTCCCGGCGAAGACCGAGGGGTCGTAGGACGGGGTGCTGGCGAGAGCGAGGATGGCGCCCGTCTTCGGATCAAGGGCGACGACCGCGCCCTTCTTCTTTCCGAGCCCCTCGAAGGCGGCCTTCTGAGCGTCGCCGTTGAGAGTGGTGACGACGTTGCCGCCGCGCTTCTTGTCTCCCGTGAACATCGACAGCGTCCGGTCGAAGAACAGCTGGTCGCTGTTGCCGGTCAGAATGCCGTCCTCAAGGTTCTCCAGCTGCGAGGAGCCGAAGGCCTGCGAGGAGTAGCCGGTCACGGGGGCCCACAGGGGGCCGTCCTTCCAGACCCGCTTGTACGTGAAGTCGCTGTCCTCGGTCTCGACGGAGCCGGTGATCGCCTTGCCGTCGACGATGATGTCGCCGCGCTCGTGGGCGTACCGCTCGATTTCGACGCGGCGGTTGTACTTGTGGCTGTTCAGCTCGTCGGCACGGACGTACTGGAGCCAGTTGTCCCGGATGAGAAGGGCGAGGATGAGGATGCCGCAGAAGATCGCGATCCGGCGCAGAGGCTTGTTCACGGTCGGACCACCTGGGTCATCTCGGCGTCCGTGGACGGGGCAGGGGCGGGCGCCGGCCGTCGGGCGGTGTCGCTGATCCGGATCAGGATGGCGATCAGAGCCCAGTTGGCGAGCACGGACGAACCACCGGCGGCGAGGAAGGGCATCGTCATACCGGTGAGCGGGATGAGGCCCATGACCCCACCGGCGACGACGAACACCTGGATCGCGAAGGCACCGGAGAGCCCGATGGCCAGCAGCTTGCCGAACGGGTCGCGGGCGGCCAGCGCGGTGCGTACACCGCGCTCGATGATCAGCCCGTACAGCAGGAGGAAGGCCATCACGCCGGCGAGGCCGAGCTCCTCGCCCACGGTGGCGAGGATGAAGTCCGTGTTGGCCGCGAACAGGATCAGGTCGGAGTGGCCCTGGCCGAGCCCGGTGCCGAGCGTCCCGCCGGAACCGAAGGACATCAGCACCTGGGCCATCTGCTCACTGGCGGGATGCGTGCCCCAGCCGGCGAACGGGTCGAGCCAGGCGGTGACGCGGTCCTGCACGTGCGGCTCGAAGGAGGCCACACCGACGGCGCCCACGGCCGACATGGTCAGGCCGAAGACGATCCAGCTGGTGCGCTCGGTCGCCACGTAGAGCATGACGACGAACATGCCGAAGAAGAGGAGCGAGGTGCCGAGGTCCGTCTCGAAGACGAGGATCAGGATCGACATCGCCCAGATGGCCAGGATCGGTCCGAGGTCACGCCCGCGGGGCAGGTAAAGCCCCATGAAGCGGCGGCTGGCCAGAGCCAGGGCGTCGCGCTTCACCATCAGGTAGCCGGAGAAGAAGATCGCGATGACGATCTTTGCGAACTCGCCGGGCTGGAGGGAGCCGATCCCCGGGATGGTGATCCAGATCCGCGCGCCGAACTGCGGCGGGAAGAACATCGGCAGGATCAGCAGGATGAGCGCCACCACCATGGAGATGTAGGTGTAGCGCTGGAGGATGCGGTGGTCCTTGAGCAGGATCAGCACCCCGACGAAGAGGGCGACCCCCATCGCCGAGAAGAGCAGCTGTTTGGACGCGGCGGGCGCGAAGTTGGGGTGGTTGAGCAGCCGTTCCGACTGGTCCAGACGCCAGATGAGCGCCAGCCCCAGCCCGTTCAGCAGTGTTGCCAGCGGCAGCAGCAACGGATCGGCGTACTTGGCGAACCTCCGCACCACGAGGTGGGCCACCCCGCCGAGCAGCGCGAGCCCCGCACCGTAGCCGAGCATCCCCGAGGGCAGTTCGCCGTTGAGGGCGAGCCCCACGTTGGCGTAGGCGAACACCGAGATGGCGACGGCGAAGATGACGAGCGCCAGCTCGGTGTTGCGGCGGCTCGGTGCGTCGATCGCGCCGATGGTGGTCGTATTGGTGACAACGCTCATGGTGCTGAAGGCCCCCTACGGCTTACTGCTTACCGCACTGCGGGACCAGCTTCTTCTCTTCCTCCGAGAGGCTGGGGCCGGGAGTGGGAGCTGTGGTCGACTTGGTCCCCTTGGCGGAGAACGTGGCGGAAGTCCTGGTGGCGGGGGCCCCGGCGGTGCCGCCGGCCTCGCCCTCGCCGGTACGGGCCCGGTTCTCGGCCTCGGCCGCGCGGCGCTGCGCGTCCTTCTTGCAGGCGGAGGCCTGGGCGGCGAGCTCGGCGACCTTCTCACGGGCGTCCTTGAGGCTGCCCTCGGCGATGGTCGCCTCGACCTGCTTGCGCTGGTAGGGCGGCAGGTACTTGAGCTCGATCTCGGGGTGGTCCTTCTCGACCTTCGAGAGCGAGACCCAGGCGAGGTCCTGGCTGATGCCCCGGAACAGCGCGACGTTCTCGTTCTGTGCGCCGACGTAGTACTGGGTCTGCGTCCAGCGGAAGCCGCCGTACAGTCCGCCGCCGATCACGGCCAGCGCGAGCACGATGTAGACGGACCGCTTGAGCCATTTACGGCCGCCGCCCCGTTTGACGTAGTCGTCGTCCGTGTAGGCGTCGTAGGTGCCGTCCGGCATGCCGTCGTAGCCGACGTCGCCGCTGCCGGGCGGGCCGAAGCCGCCGGCGGGCGGGGGGGTGGGGCGGCCGAGGCCGGCCGCGCGTCCGGCGGGCGTCTGCATGGCCCCGCCGTCGCCCAGCTGGGCCTGGTTCTCGGCGACCGCGCCGACGACGACCGGGGTGTCGTTGAGCTGTCCGGCCAGGGTGTCGTTGCTGTCGACGTCCAGGACGTCGGCCACGATGCAGGTGATGTTGTCGGGGCCGCCGCCGCGCAGAGCGAGCTGGATCAGCTCCTGGATGGTCTCCTGCGGGCCCTGGTAGCTGGCCAGGGTCTCTTCCATCGTCTGGTGGGAGACGACGCCGGAGAGGCCGTCGGAGCAGATCAGGTAGCGGTCGCCGGCGCGGACTTCACGGATGGAGAGGTCCGGCTCGACATGGTCGCCGCTGCCCAGCGCCCGCATCAGCAGGGAGCGCTGGGGGTGGGTGGTGGCCTCTTCCTCGGTGATCCGGCCCTCGTCGACGAGACGCTGTACCCAGGTGTGGTCCTGGGTGATCTGCGTCAGGACGCCGTCGCGCAGCAGATAGGCGCGGGAGTCGCCGACGTGGACCAGGCCGAGCCGCTGGCCGGTCCAGAGCAGGGCGGTGAGCGTGGTGCCCATGCCCTCCAGCTGGGGGTCCTCCTCGACCATGACACGCAGCTGGTCGTTGGCCTGCTGGACCGCGGTGCCCAGCGAGGTCAGGAGGTCGGAACCTGGTACGTCGTCGTCGAGCTGGACGAGCGTGGAGATCACCTCGGAGCTGGCGACCTCCCCGGCCGCCTGACCGCCCATGCCGTCGGCGATGGCGAGGAGCCGGGGGCCGGCATAGCCGGAGTCCTCGTTGCCCTCGCGGATCATGCCCTTGTGCGACCCGGCGGCGAAGCGCAGCGACAGACTCATGCGCACCTGCCCCGTCGACTCCGCCTCGGGGTACAGCCTGTCTCGAGCCACACTGCCCACCCTCCGGTCGGGAACCGGCCGGCGTCCGTCGTCCAGGCCGCCGCGGCTCGCTCGCTCCGCTCGCTCATTGTCGTACTACTTCCGCAGCTCGATGACGGTCTTGCCGATACGGATCGGCGCGCCCAGCGGAACTGGTGTCGGGGTGGTGAGCCGGGTCCGGTCCAGATACGTGCCGTTGGTGGACCCGAGATCCTCGACGATCCACTGGCCGTCACGGTCCGGGTAGATCCTGGCATGCCTGCTGGACGCGTAGTCGTCGTCCAGCACGATGGTTGAATCGTGGGCCCGGCCCAGGGTGATGGTCTGGCCCTGGAGCGCGACCGTCGTGCCCGTGAGCGTGCCTTCGGACACGACCAGCTTCGTGGGTGCCCCGCGGCGCTGCCGACCGGGCTGCTGGCGCTGCTGAGGCGGCGCCGCCTGTTGTTGTGTGCGGCCCTGCTGAGGGCGCGCGTCGGCGGCAGTGCGGCGTGAGCCGCGCTGCGTGACGCGCGTTCCGAACAGGTCGCTGCGGATGACCTGGACGGCCACGATGACGAACAGCCACAGAACAGCCAGGAAACCTAGCCGCATGACCGTCAGGGTCAGCTCTGACATTGCCCCCGCTTCACCCTTCGGCTTGCCGGTAAACGATGGTGGTGCTGCCCACGACGATCCGCGAGCCGTCGCGGAGCGTAGCGCGGGTGGTGTGCTGCCCGTCTACCACGATGCCGTTGGTAGACCCGAGATCCTGGATCGTCGAGGGCGTTCCGGTCCGGATCTCACAGTGCCGGCGCGATACGCCGGGGTCGTCGATCCGCACGTCGGCGTCGGTGCTGCGTCCCAGCACCAGCGTCGGGCGGGAGATCTGATGGCGGGTGCCGTTGATCTCGATCCAGCGCCGCGTCTGCGCGTCCGGCAGGGGGCCGGGCGCGGCGGGCGGGCGCCGGTCGGTCGTGGGACCCGAGGGCCGTCCGGCGCCGGGCGGCGGGGCCGGGGGCATCGGCGGAGCGGCGGTCGGGGGGTAGCCGTAGCCGCCGGGAGCCT
>NZ_NWVL01000132.1 GCF_002382885.1 Streptomyces sp. WZ.A104 | reverse complement strand
CGGGCGGCACGGCCGCGGCCGTCGCCCTGCACCGCCGCCGCCGCTGACCCCGCACCCACGCCCGTACGCCCCGCGCCCCGCGCCTCCGGTCGCATCCGGTCACGGGGCGCAGCCACGCCCGGAGCCGTACGGCCAATCGTGAGCGGCCGCCCCGCCGGGCCCAGCGCCCCCTCCGGCCAGTCGGATTACCGACGCCCGACCACAACCCGTCGCCCCCAGAGACAGATCGCGAAGTAATCCGATCAATAAACGGTCACCATGTGCTACTTGTTCCGTCACTTAGCGATAACAGAAGCGACGGAAGCGATGATTTAGACAACTGGGTGTAGCACCGCCTGCACGAAGCGTTATTCTCCTCAGACGCATCACGGAGACCGCCACCCGCTACGACGGGTGACGTTTTTCGAACTGCTCGTGATGGAAGCTCTGCCTCTGGGAGTCCCGTGTACCCACACGTCGGGGTTGACGCCTCGGGCCTGGCTACGCTGCGTGCATCGGTCATTGACCGCTTGCGCGGCTTCGTCCCCACCGCGTACGCCGTCCCCGCATTTGCCACCCCTGCACCTGCCGGCCCTTGTTACGCCATGGCCGAACGCAGTGCGGCGGTCGGAAGACGCAGCACCCGCACCGCCTCGACCACGGCGGCCGTCCGTCGTCCCACCGCCGACAGCGACAGCGCGCGCATGATGGATCTCGTCGAGCGCGCACAGGCCGGCGAGGCGGACGCCTTCGGCCGCCTGTACGACCAGTACAGCGACACGGTGTACCGGTACATCTACTACCGCGTGGGCGGCAAGGCGACCGCGGAGGACCTCACCAGCGAGACCTTCCTCCGCGCGCTGCGCCGCATCTCCACGTTCACCTGGCAGGGCCGCGACTTCGGCGCCTGGCTGGTCACCATCGCCCGCAATCTGGTCGCCGACCACTTCAAATCCAGTCGTTTCCGACTGGAAGTGACCACCGGCGAGATGCTCGACGCCAACGAGGTGGCGCGCAGCCCCGAGGACTCCGTCCTGGAGTCCCTCTCCAACGCCGCACTGCTCCAGGCCGTGCGACGCCTCAACCCCCAGCAGCAGGAGTGCGTCACCCTGCGGTTCCTCCAGGGCCTCTCGGTCGCCGAGACCGCCCGGGTGATGGGAAAGAACGAGGGCGCGATCAAGACCCTCCAGTACCGCGCGGTGCGGACCCTGGCCCGGCTCCTGCCGGACGACGCCCGCTGACCTGACCGACGGACCTCTGCGTGACCGTCCCCTCACGCACTGGTCCGATCATCTTTCGCGCGTAACCCAAGTGCCGCGAGGCTCGTTGTGCCGGTTGCAGGCCCCCTGTCGTCACCCCCTGTCCGTCGCCACTCACTCCATCGAGTGGAAACGCTCAAGGTGTGCAACCTTCCGGACCGCCAGGGGAGTCGACCGTCATGACGAGAGGAGGTGCCGCCAGTGATCGCAAACGTTTCGGCACACCGGCGGGCCAACGCCTTCGCCCAGGCCCTGGAGGAGCAGACCCCCCAGGGTGCGGCGGCCGTACAGCCCGAGGAAACGGCCGAACAGGCCGACCGCGGACCGCTGTTGGCCCTGGCGAACGGCCTCGGTGAACTACCGAAGCCGCAGTTGGACCCCGAGGTCAAAGTGGTACAGCGAGCCCAGCTCGTCGCGGCCATGGAGGCCATGTTCGCCGAGGGCGGCGCGTCCACAGGCCCTACGGTGCCCGAGCAACGGGCCAAGGGGGCCCACCGGGCCTCACCGCTGCGGAAACTGCGCCCCCGCTCCCGCTGGGCGAAGGGACTCACCGCCGGCGGGCTCACCGTCGGCGTCGCCGCAGGGGCGTTCGGCGGTGTCGCCGCCGCAAGCTCCGACGCCCTCCCCGGTGATTCGCTGTACGGGCTGAAGCGCGGGATGGAGGACATCAGCCTCGGCATGACCAAGGGTGACGCCGACCGCGGCGAGGCCTACCTCGACCAGGCCTCCACCCGGCTCAGCGAAGCCCGCCGCCTCATGGAGCGCGGCCGCTCCGGCGAGCTGGACCACGAGTCGCTCGGCGCCGTCAGACGCGCCCTCAACGGCATGTCCCACGACGCCACCGAGGGCCACCGGCTGCTCCACGCCACCTACCAGCGCGACGGCTCGATCGGCCCGATCCAGACCCTCGACTCCTTCTCCCGCTCACACCGCGACACCTGGAGCAACCTCCGCGACCGGCTGCCCGTCCAGCTCAGCGACGTCGGCGACGAGGTCAGCTCCGTCTTCGACGCCATGGAGGAAGAAGTCGAACCGCTCCGGTCGCTCCTCCCCCGCGTCCCGGGCGGAAGCAAGGACACCCGACACGCCGACACCACCACCCCCGGCACCGGCTCACCCCGGTCCGACGCCCCCGCCCCCGGCGCCTCCCAGCAGCCCGGGGACCGCACCGATGGCAGCACCGCCCCCAAGCCCTCCGGCTCCACCGAATCCACCCCCGGCGACGGACTGCTGGGCGGAGGCGGGGACGGACTGCTCGACGAGCTGCCCACGGACGGCCTCACCCAGCCCTCCCCCGAGGGCGGGCCCAGCACACCGCCGGCCCCGGACGTCACCCTGCCCCCGCTCCTCCCGGGCCTCCTCCCGGGCCTGGGCATCGACGGCGAGAACCTCAAGCCGTAGCCCGTAGCTACGGAGAGGGGGGCCGGTACGCGAAACGCGTACCGGCCCCCCTCTCCGTAGCTACGGAAGAACACCGAAGATCAGAAGAACACCGACCGCCGCTGCACCAGCAGCCGGTACAGCGTGTGCTGGATCTGCTCACGCACCTGGTCCGTCAGGTTGAACATCAGCATCGGGTCCTCCGCCGCCTCCGGCGGATAGCCGTCCGTCGGGATCGGCTCACCGAACTGGATCGTCCACTTCGTCGGCAGCGGCACCGCGCCCAGCGGCCCCAGCCACGGGAAGGTCGGCGTGATCGGGAAGTACGGGAAGCCCAGCAGCCGCGCCACCGTCTTCGCGTTGCCGATCATCGGGTAGATCTCCTCCGCGCCCACGATCGAGCACGGCACGATCGGCGCACCCGCCCGCAGCGCCGTCGACACGAACCCGCCCCGGCCGAAGCGCTGAAGCTTGTAGCGCTCGCCGAACGGCTTGCCGATGCCCTTGAACCCCTCCGGCATCACCCCGACGATCTCGCCCCGCTCCAGCAGCCGCTGTGCGTCCTCCGCGCAGGCCAGTGTGTGCCCGGCCTTGCGGGCCAGCTCGTTGACGACCGGGAGATGGAAGACCAGATCGGCGGCGAGCAGCCTCAGATGGCGCTCGGCCGGATGGTTGTCGTGCACCGCGACCTGAAGCATCAGCCCGTCCAGCGGCAACGTCCCGGAGTGATTGGCCACGATGAGCGCCCCGCCGTCCGACGGGATGTTCTCGATGCCCTTCACCTCGACCCGGAAGTACTTGTCCGCCAGCGGCCGCAGCAGCGACATCAGGACCTGGTCGGTGAGCTCCTTGTCGTAGCCGAACTCATCGACGTCGTAATCCCCGGTGACCCGCCGCCGCAGAAACGCCAGCCCGCCCGCGATCCGCCGCTCCCAGCCCCCGCCCTCCCCGCCCTCCGGAGGCAGCTCGCCGCCCTCCGGGGCCGGGGAGAGGTCCGGGACCTCCGCCCCAGGCAGGGCGCTCACCGGAGCCGTGGCACCATCGCCCCCGCCACTGCCACCGGGGCCGCCCGCCCCGGTCCTGCGCCGCGCCGGACGCGACGCGCTCCCGGACCGCGAACGGTCGTCGTCGAACGGAATGACCTTGGCGTCCGCCATCGTCGGTGCGCTCCTCTACCTGGCGCCGTGAGTCGTCTGTACCGAACCGGCCCCGCGCTCCCGCGGTCCGGCACCCCCCAGGACCGGCAGCGCCGCCAGCCGGTCCACCGCCCTGCCCGCCGTCTCCGGCGGCAGCAGACCGGGCCCCCGGCTCCGCGCGAACTCCGCGAAGGTCTCGGCCGTGGTGAACTTCGGTCGGAAACCGAGGGTCTCGCGCATCTGCACGGTCGAAACCACCCTGCCGTGGGTGAGCAGCCGGATCTGCTCCGGCGAGAAGTCGGTCATGCCGATCGTCCGGAGCGCCGAGCCGACCCAGGTGACGGCGGGCAGCAGCACCGGCACGGTCGGCCGCCCCAGCCGCCGCGAGCACTGCGACAGCAGCAGCACCCCGTCCCCCGCGATGTTGAAGGTGCCGCTGTTCAGCGTCCCGCGCCGGGGTTCGCTCGCGGCGATCCCCAGGACGTCGATCACATCGTCCTCGTGCACGAACTGAAGCCGCGGGTCATAGCCGAAAACCGTCGGCAGGACGGGCAGCGACAGATAGTCCGCGAGCGGCGAGTCCGGCTCGGGCCCCAGGATGTTCGCGAACCGCAGCACGCACACCGCCACGTCCGGCCGACGGCGGGCGAAGCCCCGTACGTACCCCTCGACCTCCACCGCGTCCTTCGCGAAGCCGCCGCTCGGCAGCGACTTGGGCGGGGTGGTCTCGGTGAACACGGCGGGGTCGCGGGGCGCCGACCCGTACACGCTGGTACTGGACTTCACCACGAGCCGCTGGACCGTCGGGGACTTCTGGCAGGCGCCGAGCAGCTGCATCGTCCCGATGACGTTGGTCTCCTTGATCGCCTGGCGGCCGCCCGCGCCGAGCGCCTTGCCGGAGACGTCCAGGTGGACGACCGTGTCGACGGAGTGTTCGGCCAGGACCCGCGCGATGGCCGACTGCCGGATGTCCGCGCGGACGAACTCCGCGTCGCCCAGCTGATGCGCGGGCGCGACCGCGTCGACGGCGATCACCCGGTCCACCCCGGGCTCGCGCTGGACGTGCCGGACGAAGCGGCCCCCCAGCTGCCGGGCCACTCCCGTGACGAGCACGACCTTGCCCAAGACCCGGCTCCCCTGCTTCCAGCGGTGACTTCCTGGCCGTCACCGTAGCGGGTGGCCCCCGCCCTGTGACGACCCCATGCCCCGAAACACACCGCAGCCCTCCCGCCAGAACGGCGGAAGGGCTGCGGATCTCACGAACTTCGTTCGCTTACTTCTTGTTGCGACGCTGAACGCGCGTGCGCTTGAGCAGCTTGCGGTGCTTCTTCTTGGCCATCCGCTTGCGCCGCTTCTTGATAACAGAGCCCACGACTACCCTCGCTCACTTCATCTTCAC
The DNA here is from genome assembly GCF_002382885.1 of Streptomyces sp. WZ.A104. Classification (GTDB taxonomy): domain Bacteria; phylum Actinomycetota; class Actinomycetes; order Streptomycetales; family Streptomycetaceae; genus Streptomyces. Next base: position 4,510 of record NZ_NWVL01000132.1, on the reverse strand, counting down.
TGGTGCGGGGCGTCTGGGCCCACACGACCTACGTCGGCCTAGCCTACCCGCCACCGTCCGAGGGACGTAATCCGCAGGCAACCTCAGGCTGATTCCACCCCCACAAAGGACTCGCGGAGATACGCGTGAACCGCTTGCTCCGGCACCCGGAAGGACCTGCCCACCCGGATCGCCGGCAGATGACCGCTGTGCACCAAGCGGTACACGGTCATCTTCGACACTCGCATGACCGAGGCGACTTCCGCCACGGTCAGAAACTTGACCTCGTTGAGAGGCCTCTCACTGCCAGCAGCCATGACCCACCTGTACCTTCCGCACCGGACGCGCACCGGCTTCCCCTCCGGTGACTCTTCGTCGCTGTGCGCTCACTCCACAGATTAGGGGCGGGTGGTGCGAGTGGGGAAGAGGAGAGGCGATCGGCGGCCTACTGTGACAGACGGGCCCGATTGAGCACATAGCGCGTCAACGGCCGGTAGAACGCCGACCGTACGCCGTCGTCGAGCGGAACCACCACGGACACCCGCCCCTCGGCCTCCCCCACGAACAGCGCCGGATCGTCCGTGTCCGCCGGCCCGATCGCCTCGATCCCCAGCTGACCTGCACCGCAGACCCAGCCGTGATCCCCGACCACCAGCTCGGGCAGCACCCCAAGACGCTCCGCCGCGTCCTGGAGCGCGAGCCTCACCGGAAGCGGCGAATGCGTGTGCGCGCCGGTCGCACCCCCTGTGGGCCGCCCCCCTGGTTCGCGCACCAGGGCGACACCCCGTACGTAGTCGAGGTTGTACGTACGTACGCCAAACCGGGTCGTTATGTCGACACATCGCCCCTGCGCGGGGGTGAGAACAGGACAGCCCGCCGCCGACAGCGCGTCTGCCAGCCCGGCGTAGAAACCGAGCAGCCGGTGCGGATGGCCGGTCCCCAGCAGCACCGGAGCCCGCCGCCCGGCCACCACCGCCAGCCGCTCGGCGAACGCGTCCAGCGCGGCCACCGTCCGCTCCGGATCGATCGCGTCGGGCCCCGAGACATGCGCGGGATCGGCCGAGACCCCGCACCGGTCCGCCATCAGCCGCAACAGCTCGCCCTCGCCCCAGGCCCGCTCGGGCGCGAGCCCCAGCATCACCCGCGGATCCCGGGCCGCGAACAGCCGGTAGCTGCGCAGACTGTTCTCGCGCGGCGTGGCCACGGGCCCGGCCAGCCGGGCCGCCAGCAGATGGGCGCGCAGCGCCCCGGTGCTCAACACCCCACGGATGCTGCCGTATCGCGGCGCACGGACGGGCCGGATTCCCGCTACGCCCCACCGTTGGCGTAACCGCAGGGCACAATGCCGCACGGCCGCCCTTCCCTCAGGCCAGCAGCCCCCGCAGCGGGAACGCCGCCTTCCGGGTGGCCAGCACGGCCTGGTCCAGCCGGTCAGCCGGGTCGTAGCCGTCCTCCCACGACTTCCAGGACGGTGTACGTCCATCCGTCATCCGCCCCGGGCCCAGCTGCCGTGTACGGGCATAGACCAGATCCCGCCAGGAGGCCGGGACCACGGACTCGGGGTCGACGGGCGCATGCGCGGCGATGCCCACCAGATGCGTCCACGACCTCGGTACGACATCCACCACCGCGTACCCGCCCCCGCCGAGCGCCACCCAGCGCCCGTCCGCGTAGCTGTGGGCCAGCTCGTGGCAGGACTCCATCACGGCCCGCTGCGCGTCCAGGGAGACGGCGAGGTGGGCGAGCGGGTCCTCGAAGTGCGTATCGGCCCCGTGCTGGGTCACGAGCACCTGCGGCCGGAAATCGGCGATCAGCTCCGGCACGACGGAGTGGAACGCCCGCAGCCACCCGGCGTCCCCGGTCCCGGCGGGCAGCGGCAGATTGACGGCACTGCCCTCCCCCGCCCCGGCCCCGGTCTCCTCCGACCACCCGGTCTGCGGAAACAGGGTCCTGGGGTGCTCGTGCAGCGAGATGGTCAGAACCCGGGGGTCCTCCCAGAACGCGGCCTGCACCCCGTCCCCGTGGTGGACGTCCACATCGACGTACGCGACCCTCTCCGCGCCCAGTTCCAGCAGCCGGGCGATGGCGAGGGCCGGGTCGTTGTAGACGCAGAACCCGGCGGCCGACCCGGGCATGGCGTGGTGCAGCCCCCCGGTGAAGTTCACCGCGTGCGCGCACTCGCCCCGCCACACCGCCTCGGCGGCCCCCACCGAGAGCCCGGCGATCAGCGCGGACGCCTCGTGCATCCCCGCGAACGCCGGATCATCGACGGTCCCGAGCCCGTAGTCCTGGTCGGCGGCCCGTGGATTCGCGGAGGCGGCCCGCACCGCAGCCACGTAGTCCTGCCGGTGCACGAGCCGCAGGGTGGAGTCCCCCACGGGCTTCGCCGACCGTAGATCCACCGCCTCGTCCAGCCCGTACGCCCGCACCAGCCCCATCGTCAGGGCCAGCCGGACCGGGTCCATGGGGTGGCTCTCCCCGAAGTCGTATCCCGTAACTGCGTCATCCCACATCAGCTGTGTGCGGCCGCTCATGCCCGCCACCGTATCGGGCGGGCTCCGGCCCGAACGAGCGGGCATACACCAGCGTCACCAGCACCAGAACCATCGGTACGAGCATGGCGCCCCGATAGCTCCACGCATCCCCCAGAACACCCACCAGCGGCGAACCCACCAGGAACCCCACATAGTTGAAGATATTGATCCGGGCCACGGCCTCATCGCTGTTCCCCGGGAACATCCGCCCGGCCGCCGCGAAGGTCTGCGGCACGATCACACAGAGCCCGAGCCCGAGCATCGTGAACCCGAGCATCCCCACCCAGGCCCCCGGCGCCACCGCCACGACCGCGAATCCCCCGGCCGCCAGCAGACTCCCGCCCCGCACCACGGCCACCGCCCCGAACCTCCGCACTCCGAGATCCCCGACGGCCCGCCCCAACAGCGTCGTCACCATGTAGAGGTTGTACGGAACGGTCGCCAGCTGCTCCGAGCTGCCGAGCACGTCCTGAAGGTACTTGGCACTCCAGTTGGAGACGGTCGAGTCACCGATGTACGCGAAGCCCATCACGAGACACAGGGGCAACAGCAGCTTGAACGAAACCGCCCCGCCCGGACCGCCGGGAACGCCACCGGACGGCTCGGGTGCCTTCCCCTCCGTGTACCACCGGCTCCCGACCAGCGCGGCGGGCAACAGCACCGCCACGACAGGCAGGTACGACACGAGCAACGGCAGATCCCAGCGCGCCCCGACCCACGCCAGGGACGCCCCCACGATCCCGCCGAGGCTGAACGCGGCGTGGAAGCCGAGCATGATGCTGCGCCCGTACGCCCGCTGAAGGCTGACGCCCAGCATGTTCATCGAGGCGTCCAACGCCCCGACGGCCAGTCCGAAAACGCCGAGCGCGACGGCGACCTGCCACACTTCCCGCCCCGCGCCCACCCCGAGCAGGGCGAGCAGGACGAGGGGCTGGGCCCACCGCAGCACGGCACCGGGCCGCACCAGCGCCACCAGCTTCCCGGTGGCCACACTGCCGACCCCCGCCAGAACGGGGACGGCAGCGAGGAAGGCGGGCAGCAGCCCGTCGGATATCCCGTACTGGTCCTGAATGGCGGGGATGCGCGTCACCAGGAGAGCGAAGGCGACGCCTTGAACGCCGAAGCTCAGCCCCAGGGAGGCCCTGCCGTGCCGCAAGCCCGCATCAGTCATGGCCGCGAGCGTAGAGCCCGGCTCCACCCGTGGGTAGATGGGTCAGGCGAGCAGTTCCGGGAGTTGGGACATGTCGGAGAAGTACCCGGTCACTCCGACGAGCCGGTCCGCGGGCATCATCGACGTGAACCCGTACACGTCCATCCCCGCGGCCCGTGCCGCCTCGACGCCGAGCGGGCTGTCCTCGATGACGACGCACCGCTCCGGCGCCACCCCCATCCGCTCGGCGGCGTGCAGGAACAGATCCGGCGCCGGCTTCCCCCGCCCCACGTCCTCCGAGCTGAAGATCCACTCCTCCTCGAACCACTGATCGATGCCGGTCTTGCGGTGCCCGACCCGGATTCGCTCGTGGCTCCCGGAGGACGCGACGCAGTAGTCCACCCCGTCGGCGACGAGCTTCCCGAGCAGCTCCTCCGCCCCGTCCACGGCCACCAGCTCCTGCTGGAAGGCCGCGAACGTACGGGAGTTGAGCGTGGTGTCGAAGTCCGCGGGCAACTTCTTCCCGGTTCTCTCCTCGACGAGGTCGTGCACGCGGTGAACAGCGGATCCCATGTAGTCGCGGAGCGATTCCTCGTACGAGGTCGGGTGACCGAGTTCGGTCAGGTAGCCGGAGAGGATGGTGTTGGCGATCGGCTCACTGTCGACGAGCACACCATCGTTGTCGAAGATGACCAGTTCGTAGCGCATGGTTCGAGCCTAGACGTTCAGAACGCAGAAAAGCCCCGTGCCACAAGGCACGGGGCTTTCCCGGAAAAATTGTTCGGCGGCGTCCTACTCTCCCACAGGGTCCCCCCTGCAGTACCATCGGCGCTGAAAGGCTTAGCTT
>NZ_NWVL01000131.1 GCF_002382885.1 Streptomyces sp. WZ.A104 | reverse complement strand
CTCCTCGCGCGCCCTTTCCCCTGCCGTCGTGCGCCGACGGCAGGCCGCCCGGGCCCGTGCCCCCCGTAACGCCCGTTCATCTCTCGCAAGGCTCACTGTGTTCGACGTCGCTATCTTCGGATCCCTTTTTCTCACCCTTTTTGTGATTATGGACCCACCCGGAATCACGCCGATCTTCCTCGCCCTCACCGCGGGCCGCCCCGCCAAGGTGCAGCGGAAGATGGCGCTCCAGGCGGTCACGGTCGCCTTCGGTGTGATCGCCGTCTTCGGTCTGCTCGGTCAACAGATCCTCGACTATCTGCATGTCTCCGTGCCCGCCCTGATGATCGCGGGCGGTCTCCTGCTGCTGCTCATCGCACTCGACCTGCTCACCGGCAAGACGGACGAGCCGACGCAGACCAAGGACGTCAACGTCGCCCTCGTACCGCTGGGCATGCCGTTGCTGGCCGGCCCCGGCGCCATCGTCTCGGTCATCCTGGCGGTGCAGCACGCGGACGGTCTGGGCGGGCAGCTCTCGGTGTGGTCCGCGATCGTCGCCATGCACGTCGTGCTCTGGCTGACGATGCGCTACTCGCTCGTGATCATCCGCGTGATCAAGGACGGGGGCGTGGTGCTGGTGACCCGGCTCGCGGGCATGATGCTCTCCGCCATCGCGGTCCAGCAGATCATCAACGGCGTCACTCAGGTCATCCAGAACTCCTGAGGCCCGCCCGGACGTCACAGCGCCCCCGCACGGTCCTTCCGTGCGGGGGCGCTGTGACGTCGGCGAAGCGTTACGAAGCCGCGCCGTCGGCCGGCCGGATGTAGATGCGCCGGCCCACGGCTGCGGCCTGCTGCACGATCCGGTCGACGGAGGCGGCGTCCACGACGGTGCTGTCGACGGCGGTACCGTCGACGTCGTCGAGTCGCATGATCTCGAAGCGCACTGGGGCTTCCCTTCGTCTCGTCGGTTCCTTGCATGTGACAACGGCTTGCCTGGTACAAACATTCCCTACGCTAAGGAAATTTTTTGGATGTCTAAGTACCCGGCCGATATCGCCGAGCGCCTGGACCGCACCAACGACCTGCTCCAGCGCATGCTCATCGAGGTCTCCAAGACGCCGTCGACGCACGCCATCTTCGTGGACGCGGGCTATGTGTACGCCGCGGCCGGCCTGCTCGTGACCGGCACGGAGGACCGGCGCTCCTTCGACCTCGACGCCGAAGGGCTGATCGAGGCCTTCATCGACAAGGCCCGCACGATCTTCGCGGACAGCAGACTGCTGCGCGTCTACTGGTACGACGGGGCCAGGCGCCGTATCCACACCACGGAGCAGCAGGCCATCGCCGAACTCCCCGACGTCAAGGTCAGGCTGGGCAACCTCAACGCCAACAACCAGCAGAAGGGCGTCGACTCCCTCATCCGCACCGACCTCGAATCCCTCGCCCGGCACCGGGCCATCAGCGACGCGGCGCTCGTCGGCGGCGACGAGGATCTGGTCTCGGCGGTCGAGGCGGCCCAGGGCTACGGAGCCCGGGTGCACCTGTGGGGCATCGAGGCCGCCGAGGGGCGCAACCAGGCGGAACCGCTGCTGTGGGAGGTGGACAGTCAGCGCACCTTCGACCTGGACTTCTGCCGTCCCTATGTCACCCGGCGCCCGGTCACGACGTACGAGGACGACACCCCGGCCCCCTCCCGGGAGGACGTCCGTTTCGTCGGCGCGCAGATCGCCGCCGCCTGGCTCGCCGCCCGGGGCCGCGAGTCCCTCGCCGACCTGCTGCCCGGCCACCCGTATCTGCCGGGCTCCGTCGACCAGGACCTGCTGGTGGAGGCCGAACGCCTGCTCCAGCACTCGCTGCGCGGCCACGCCCACCTGCGGCGGGCGCTGCGCGACGGCTTCTGGCAGCACCTCCAGTCGCAGTACTGACCGGCGGTCGCCGTCACGGGGCCGCGGGCGGTGCGTCAGGCGACCGGAAAGGTGTCCCAGAACGTGGCGAGCGCCTTCGCGGTCTTCTGCGGCCGGGCGGTGTTGGGGGAGTGCTCGGCCCCGGCGATCGTGGTGCGGCGGGCGTCGAGACGCCGCGCCATGGCGTCGAACAGCTCCACCGGCCACACGTCGTCGCGCTCGCCGGACAGGACGTGGACGGGCAGCCCGACGGCGGCCAGCTCGTCCACCCGGTCCGGTTCGACGCCCAGCTGTGCTCCGGTGGCGATCAGCTGGGCGGGGTCGTGGCGCATCCAGCGTCGGCGCATGTCCTCGCCGTCGCCGGTGTCCGCGTCCTGCGGCGGGTCCAGCGCCTGCATCGCCTGCCACACCTCGTCCATGGACAGCACGGACAGTGCGTCGCTGAGCATCTTCACCTTCTCCCGCTGGGACGCGACCACTTCGGCGGGGCCCGAGGACATCAGCGTCAGCGAGCGGAACGGGGTGGCGTCCAGCAGGACGGCGGCACGGGCGATCTGCCCGCCGAGCGAGTGCCCGAGCAGATGCAGCCCCCCCTCGCCGGTGCCCTCGCCCCGGCCGTCTCCGTCGCTCTCGCTGTCGGTCAGGGCGGCCGCCTGGGCCAGTACGTCCCGGGCCAACTCGCCCTGGGCGTACTGCTCCTGACGGTCCGCTCCCTCGGACTCGTACTGCCCCCGGCCGTCCACGGCGATCACCCGGTAGCCCGCCGCCGACAGCGGTTCGAGCAGCGCGATGAAGTCCTCCTTGCTGCCGGTGTACCCGGGCAGCAGCAGGGCGGTGGCCCGTGCGGGCGTGGTCGGTACGGCGTCCAGTACGGCGAAGTCCCCGCGCTCGGTGTGCAGGACCCGGGCGGTGGCGCAGGCGGGAGGCGTGAAGGTGGGCGGGCGGCTCATACGGCGAGGCTATCCCCGCCACCCGGGTCCTGGCTCCACGGGGCGGCCGAAACGGCCCCGGCCCCCGCGGGTGCGGGGGCCGGGGCCGTCGGTCGAGCGGTACTGCGGCGGGGGGTCAGCTCTCGGTCGTCGCCGTTGCCTGGCCCGCCGGGCGGGTGGCTCGGCGGCGGCGCGGCTTCGGCTCGGCGGCGGCCTCGCTCACCACGGCCTCGGCCTCGGAGACCACGGCGGCCTCCTGGGTCGCGGTCGAGGTGACGCTCCGCGTGGCGCGGCGGCGACGGGGCTTGGCCTCCGCCTCGGCGGCCGGAGCCTGCTCGGCGGGCGCCTCGGCGACGGCGGCCTTCGCGGCGGACCTGGCCTTGGACTTCGCCGGAGCCTTCGCCTTCGCGGGGGCCTCCGCCTCGGCCGGAGCCTCAGCCTTCGCCGGGGCGTCGGCCTTCTTCCGGGACCTCGTCGCCCGGGTCCTGGGCTCCTTGGCCTCGGCGGCCTCCGGGGTCTCGGTGCTCTTCGCCGCCTTGGCCCTGGTCCTGGTGGCCTTGGTCCCGGCGGCGGGCTCCGACTCGTTCGCGGACTCCGCCTTCGCCGTCTCCGGCTTCGACTCGGTCTTCGGCTTCGTGGTGCGGGCCGGGCGGCGGCGCGTCCTCGGCTCCGGCTCCGGCTCGGCGGGCGGGGCGATCTGGAAGTCGACCTCGTCGGCCGGCTTCACGATCCGGGCGCGGCGGCGCGGCCTGACGGCCTTCGGCTCGACGACCGGCTCCGCGATGCCCGCGGCGACCGCCACGGTCTGGAACTCGGCCGGGGCCTGGGCGGCGGGAGCCTGGGCGGCGGGCCGGTCCGTCTCCTCGGCCACCGGCTTCGCGGCGCGGCTGCGACGACGGCGCGGCTTGGACTCCGCCACCGCTTCCGCCGCGGGCTCCGCGACCGGCTCGGCCACGGGCGCGGCTTCGGTCACCGGGGCGGGCTCCGTCACGGGCGCGGCCTCGGCCACCGGGGCGGGTACCGCGGGGGCCTCGGCGACCGCCACAGCCGCCTCGGTGACGCCTTCCGCGGCGCTGACCCGGGTACGGCGACGGCGGCGCGGAGTGCGCGGGGCGTCGGGAGCCTCGTCACCGGCCGGGGCGGCCGGGGCGGCCTCCTTGGCCGGTGCGGGCACCGTCGCCGTACCCTCCTCGACGGAGGAGCCGCCACGGGTGCGGCGGCGCTGACGCGGCGTACGCGTACGGGGCTCGCGCTCCTCGCGGGCCGGAGCGGGGGCGGCGGACTTGCGGCCGCGGCCACCGGTCTCGCCGAGGTCCTCGACCTCCTCCGCGCGCAGCCCGGCACGGGTCCGCTCGGCGCGCGGCAGGACACCCTTGGTGCCCGCCGGGATACCGAGCTCCTCGAAGAGGTGCGGCGAGGTGGAGTACGTCTCCGGCGGGTCCGGGAACTTCAGGTCCAGCGCCTTGTTGATCAGCTGCCAGCGCGGGATGTCGTCCCAGTCGACCAGCGTGATCGCGGTGCCCTTGGCACCCGCGCGGCCGGTGCGGCCGATGCGGTGGAGGTAGGTCTTCTCGTCCTCCGGCGACTGGTAGTTGATGACGTGGGTCACACCCTCGACATCGATACCGCGCGCGGCGACGTCGGTGCAGACCAGAACGTCGACCTTGCCATTGCGGAAGGCGCGCAGCGCCTGCTCGCGGGCGCCCTGGCCGAGGTCGCCGTGGACCGCGCCGGAGGCGAAGCCGCGCTTCTCCAGCTGCTCGGCGATGTCGGCGGCCGTGCGCTTGGTCCGGCAGAAGATCATCGCGAGTCCGCGGCCGTCGGCCTGGAGGATCCGCGAGACCATCTCGGGCTTGTCCATCGAGTGCGCGCGGTAGACGTGCTGCTGGGTGTTCTTGACGGTCGTGCCCTCGTCGTCGGGCGACGTGGCGTTGATGTGCGTCGGCTGCGACATGTAGCGGCGGGCGAGGCTGATGACGGCACCGGGCATGGTGGCCGAGAACAGCATCGTCTGGCGCTTGGCCGGCAGCATCGTGATGATGCGCTCGACGTCGGGCAGGAAGCCCAGGTCCAGCATCTCGTCGGCCTCGTCGAGGACGAGCCCGCGGATGTGGGACAGGTCGAGCTTGCGCTGGCCCGCCAGGTCCAGCAGGCGGCCCGGGGTGCCGACGATCACGTCGACGCCCTTCTTGAGGGCCTCGACCTGGGGCTCGTAGGCCCGGCCGCCGTAGATCGCGAGAACGCGGACGTTACGGACCTTGCCCGCGGTGAGCAGGTCGTTGGTGACCTGGGTGCACAGCTCACGGGTGGGGACGACGACGAGCGCCTGCGGCGCGTCGGTCAGCTGCTCGGGCTTGGCGCGCCCGGCCTCGACGTCGGCGGGGACGGTCACGCGCTCCAGGAGCGGGAGACCGAAGCCGAGCGTCTTGCCGGTGCCGGTCTTGGCCTGGCCGATGACGTCGGAGCCGGAGAGGGCTACGGGGAGCGTCAGCTCCTGGATGGGGAAGGGGGACGTGATGCCGACCGCCTCAAGGGCTTCGGCCGTCTCGGGAAGAATACCGAGGTCGCGGAACGTAGTCAGGGTGCTGCCTCTTCTGTGAGACGCGGTCCGAGGCGAACGCTGGGGGTCGTACCGTGCCGGGGTTGGTCATCCGGCCGTGGATGGGCCGGGTGGCGCGGGACCACTGCCGTCGCTCGAGCGCTCGTACCGCTGAGGGGGCCCCTCATCTGCAGGTCGTACGTGTCGTACACACCGCGCGGAGGGCTGTCGGGTCGGAGCCGATCGGGCCACCGACCGGGCATCCTCATTCAAAGGGCGCACCTCTGGCACAGCAGTGCTCAGTAGGCGCAATACCACTGTACCCCGGATTCGCGCATCTGTGTTGGGCGAATTCATCGGAACGGTATGACGTCGTCCTCTGACCAGGCCCTTCGGCCCGCCGCCGAGCGGGCTATCGTTCGGTTCATGGAGACGCCTGACCACGCCACTGACACCCCCGCCGAAGGCCCCGAAGCCACCGGAATCGCCGCCCAGGACTGGGCCACCGCGTCCGCCGAGCCGCAGTACCGCGCCGCGGTCGTGGACCTGCTCGGCGCCCTCGCCTACGGAGAGCTGGCGGCGTTTGAACGCCTGGCCGAGGACGCGAAACTCGCGCCGACACTCGGGGACAAGGCGGAGCTGGCGAAGATGGCCGCCGCCGAGTTCCACCACTTCGAGCGGCTGACCGAGCGGCTCACGGCGGTGGACGAGGAGCCGACCGCCGCGATGGAGCCGTTCGCCAAGGCGCTCGACGACTTCCACCGCCAGACGGCACCGTCCGACTGGCTGGAGGGCCTGGTCAAGGCATACGTGGGCGACTCGATCGCGAGCGACTTCTACCGGGAGGTCGCGGCCCGGCTGGACAGCGACACCCGCTCCCTGGTGCTGTCCGTCCTCGACGACACGGGCCACGGGAACTTCGCCGTGGAGAAGGTGCGCGCCGCCATCGAGGCCGACCCCCGGGTCGGCGGGCGGCTCGCGCTGTGGGCCCGTCGGCTGATGGGGGAGGCGCTGTCGCAGGCCCAGCGGGTGGTCGCCGACCGCGACGCGCTCTCGACGATGCTGGTGGGCGGTGTCGCGGACGGCTTCGACCTGGCGGAGGTGGGCCGGATGTTCTCCCGGATCACCGAGGCCCACACCAAGCGGATGGCCGCCCTGGGGCTGGCCGCCTAACACGCCTCCGTGCTCCCGGCCCCGCTACTGGGCCGCCGCCGACCGGGTGAGGCGGCGGCCGCGTGGACGGATCAGGAGCGACAGTGTCACCGCCCCGACGGACACGGCCCCGGCCAGCGTCACCGCCACATGGCCGGGGCCCAGCGCCGCATGCGTCAGATACGCGCCGAAGAGGGCGCCCAGCGCGCCGGTGGTGTACACCGCACGGCCGGACGGGAGCCGGTCGGCCAGTGATCGGAGCGCCACCCAGGACAGGGCCAGTCCGAGCACGGCGGATCCGAAGGATTCCCAGAGCACAGAGGATCACCTCGCGGGGGTGTGCGGGGCGGGCAAATCGGTCGTAGCCGGTACTACCCCTCGCCCACGCGGGGCAACCCTCCAGTGACCCCTTCCGACCCGCGCGGGTAGGTGCGCCCACACAGAAGCGGCCCGGCGGGAACTCCCGCCGGGCCGCTTCCGCGATCCGTTGACCAACGCGTCCCGTGGACTACAGCGCGCCGAACCCCACCCGCCGGGCGGTGGGCTCGCCGATCTCCACATACGCGATCCGGTCGGCCGGCACCAGAACCTTGCGGCCCTTGTCGTCCGTGAGGCTGAGCAGCTCCGCCTTGCCGCCCAGTGCCGCGGTGACCGCGCTCTCGACGTCCTCGGCGGAAAGCCCGCTCTCCAGAACGATCTCGCGGGGCGTGTGCTGCACCCCGATCTTGACCTCCACGGCTATGTCCCTCCGACGGTCAGTCCCTGCGCGGCGAACCGCGCCGTACGCAGCCACATTAGCCCGGCGGAGGCGGCGTTCACGGCCCGACCGGCAACGCCCGCAGCGAACACGGCGTCACCCGCCGTCCGCCGGCGGGCTCAGTGCTGCTCGGCGCCGTGCAGCGGGAAGCCCGCGATGCCCCGCCAGGCCAGCGAGGTCAGCAACTGCACAGCCGTGTCGCGCGGAATGCTGGAGCCGCTGGAGAGCCAGTAGCGCGCCACCACCTGGGAGACACCGCCGAGGCCCACCGCGAGCAGCATGGACTCGTCCTTGGACAGGCCCGTGTCCCCGGCGATCACGTCGGAGATCGCCTCGGCGCACTGGAGGGAGACCCGGTCGACCCGCTCGCGCACGGCGGGCTCGTTGGTCAGGTCCGACTCGAAGACCAGCCGGAAGGCGCCGCCCTCGTCCTCCACGTACGCGAAATAGGCGTCCATGGTGGCCTCGACGCGCAGCTTGTTGTCCGTCGTCGAGGCCAGTGCCGTGCGGACGGCCTGGAGCAGCGACTCGCAGTGCTGGTCGAGGAGGGCGAGGTAGAGCTCCAGCTTTCCGGGGAAGTGCTGGTAGAGCACGGGCTTGCTGACTCCGGCCCGCTCGGCGATGTCGTCCATGGCGGCGGAGTGGTAACCCTGCGCGACGAAGACCTCCTGTGCGGCGCCCAGCAGCTGATTGCGTCGGGCGCGGCGGGGCAGCCGGGTGCCCCGCGGGCGCGCCGCCTCTGTCTGCTCGATGGCTGTCACGCCGCCTCCCAAATGTTTGTTCCAGCACAGCCGATCCGTACACGCCGCGCCGCACGGCCATCGTACTTTTGGGTAACCCGGGTATGCGCGGCGCGGACGCAGAATTTCACGGACCGGACGGCTGTGGAAGCCACAGTTCTCCCTGGTCGCGATCAAATCGGGGCGTACTACCGGTAATCGTCCTCGTCGAGCGGGATGACCCTGCTCTGTTCCGCGACGTCGGCCTCGTTCGCGGTGGCCGGATCGAAGCCTTCCACCCGTTCGTCGTCCTCGGGCCGGATATCCGCCCGCTGTTCCGCGAAATCAGCCTCCGGGGCCTCCGGGCCCGCTCCGTCCGGCTCGGAGTCCGTGAAGGTGTCCGGGTCGCTCGGGTCGACCGTCATGGGGTGGCTCCCTTCCTTTCCTTGAAGCGTAGGAGCAACACTCCTACCCCGCGATGTGGCCCTGTGACGGCGAACACATGAATCGCCGCGTGATCGTCTCGTAACATTGCCGCATGTCTTCGACCGAGCTGCCGGGTACCCGAGCCGCCGCCGCAGCGGTGGCTCCCGCGGCCAGTGCCGTCCGTGTCGCCGAGGGCGAGCGGCTGCGCTCCGTGTCGCTGCCGGGGATCGGTCTGAACATCCGCTGCCGGCCGGGCGGCCGCACCGGACTGCCCCCCGCGCTGTACGTGCACGGGCTCGGCGGCTCCTCGCAGAACTGGTCGGACCTGATGCCGCTACTGGCCGACGTGGTCGACGGCGAGGCTGTCGACCTGCCCGGGTTCGGGGATTCGCCGCCGCCGGACGACGGCGATTACTCCCTCACCGGACACGCCCGTGCGGTGATCCGGCTGCTCGACGCGGAGGAGCGCGGGCCCGTCCATCTGTTCGGCAACTCCCTGGGCGGTGCGGTCGCCACCCGGGTCGCCGCGGTCCGCCCCGATCTGGTGCGCACCCTCACCCTGGTCTCGCCCGCACTGCCCGAATGGCGGGTGCAGCGCCCCGCCCTGCCGACCGGCCTTCTCGCGGTGCCGGGGGTCGCTTCCCTGTTCGCCCGGCTCACGAAGGACTGGACGGCGGAGCAGCGGACCCGCGGAGTCATGGCACTCTGTTACGGCGATCCGGCGCGTGTCTCCGAGGAAGCCTTCCGCAACGCGGTGGCCGAGATGGAGCGACGACTGGAGCTGCCGTACTTCTGGGACGCCATGACGCGTTCGGCCCGGGGCATCGTGGACGCCTACACCCTGGGCGGACAGCACGGGCTGTGGCGCCAGGCCGAGCGGGTGCTCGCACCGACCCAGCTCGTGTACGGCGGACGGGACCAGCTCGTCTCGTACCGGATGGCACGCAAGGCGTGCGCGGCCTTCCGCGACGCCCGGCTGCTGACCCTGCCCGAGGCGGGGCACGTGGCGATGATGGAGTACCCGGAGGCGGTCGCCCAGGCGTTCCGGGAACTGCTGGACGATTGCGGCGGGAGCTGATCCGGGGCGTGGGACGACACAGCCGAAAGGGCTCCAAGGCCACCCGCCCGGACGCCGCAGCGGCGGTTCCGGGCGGCGAACGCGCCGCTCCCCGCCCCGCACCCGGCACCGGCCGACGCAGGCGGACCGGCCCCGCGCCGACCGGCGACGGGCGCTCCCCGTTCTCCCCCGACGCCCCCCAGGTCCGCGGCGGCCACCCCGAACAGCGCGAACCGGGCGGCGGCTGGGGTACCGGCCCGCAGCCCCGTTACGGGGACGGCTACGGCTCCCCGGACGCGCAGCCCCGCCCCGGCGACGGCTCCCCCACGGGGGGCGGGTCCCGCGGCCTCCCGTATCCGCCGCACCAGCACCCCGCCCCGAACCGCCGCCCCGGCGCCGTGCCGTACGCCTCCGGGCCCCACGGCCCCGTGGCGCACCAGGAAGCCGCGGCCCGGCAGCAGGCCGTGGAGCGCCAGGTGTCCGCCCAGCGGGCGGCCCAGCGCGCCGCGGACGGCCGGGTG
>NZ_NWVL01000130.1 GCF_002382885.1 Streptomyces sp. WZ.A104 | reverse complement strand
CCCGCGCACGCCGTCGGCGGGGCCGAGGGCGGGGCGCCCGAGCGGGGCGCGGGCGGCTTCTGCCGGGTCGCCCTCGCCGGGCCGCGCGGTCGCGCCGACCTCGCCGTGCCCTTCGGCGTCCCCCTGGCCCGGCTGATGCCCTCGCTCGTACGTCACGCGGGCGAGGAGATCGGCCCCGACGGCGGCGTGGAGCACGGCGGCTGGGTCCTGCGGCGGGACGACGGCACCCGCCTCGACGCCGCACGCCCGCTGTCCGCGCACAACGTCCACGAGGGCGACCTGCTCTTCCTCGCGCACGGCACCGAGGACACCACGGGCCCCCTGTACGACGACGTCGTCGAGGTCATCGCGGAGGGCGGCGCCCGGGCGCCGTGGTCCGCCACCGGCGTACGCCGTGGGGCGGCGGCCTTCGGTACGGCGGCGGCTCTCGGCGGAGCCGCCGCGCTCGCCGTGACACCGGGCGTGCTCGCGGGCGTGCTCGCCCTGGTCGCGGCCGCCCTCACGCTGGGCCTCGCCGCACTCGTCTCGCGTGCTTTCGCGGATGTCACGGCCGGTACCTACGCGGCGGTGCTGGCCGCGCCGTTCGCGGCCGTGGGCGCCGTCGTCCTGCTGGGCGGCGGCTTCGGCGCGGGCCATCTGCTGCTCGTCTGCGCCGTCGTGGCGGTGCTCGGCGCGGGCTGCCCGCTGCTGGTGGGCGGCGGAGACGGCACGTTCGCCGCACTCGTCACGGCGGGGCTGCTGGCCGCGCCCGGAGCCCTCATAGCCCTCGTCTGGTCCACCGGCCCGGTGCGGGCCGCCTCGGTCACCGCCGCGCTCGCCCTCGCCGTGACCCCGCTGCTGCCCCCGCTGGCGCTGCGCCTGGCCCACCTGCCGGGCCCCCGGCTCGCCGCCACGGCGGAGGAGCTGGAGGACCTGCCCGAGCCGCCGGAGCACGAGGCGCTGGCGAAGCGGGTTGCGGCCGCCCGTCGCCTGCTGTCGGGGCTGCTGGCCGGGGCCTGCCTCGTCACCGGGGGCGGTGCACTGGTCCTGCTGGCCTCCGGCGGGCTGTGGCCCTCGGCCCTCGCCGGGACGCTCGGGCTCCTGGCCCTGCTGCGGTCCCGTCTCTTCCGGGCCACCGCCCAGGTCGGCGCCGCCGTCGCGGCAGGCCTGGCCGTTCTGTGCGGCGCGGTGGTCTGCGCGGTCCTGCGGTTCGCGGGCGGCCCGGTGCCCCTGCTGGCCGTCCTGCTCCCGCTGTGCTTCGTCGTCGCCGTGGTCGCCTGTGCCGTCGCCGTCTTCAGCGGCCGCCGCGGCCTCAACCCCCGGCTCGCCCGCGCACTGGACAGCGTCGAGACGCTCCTGCTGCTCGCCGTCGTGCCTCTCGTACTCGCCGTGTGGAACGTCTACACGGCGCTCCTGGAGCTGCGCGCATGAGGCTGCGCACGGCCGGGGCCGCCAGGGCACTCGGGGCGTTCGCCCTGCTGCTCCTGGCCGTCCCCGGCCCGTGGGGGCTCGACGGGCAGGCCGTGGCCGCGCCGAAGCCCGTGGACACGTCGTGCTCCCGGCCCCCGAAGGCGGGCGCCCCGCTGCCGGACACCCCCACGGGCCGCACCCTCGCCGACCGGCTGGGCCTCGTCCAGGCCTGGGACCTCGCAGACGGCACCGGAGTCACGGTCGCCGTCGTCGACTCCGGGGTCGACGGCCGCCATCCCGAGCTGGCGGGTGCCGTCGGCGCGGGCGCGGAGCTGGTCACCGTGCGCTCGGCCGAGGAGTTCCGGCGCCAGGTCCCGCGCGCCCCGCACCTGGACTGCGAGGGTCACGGCACCGGGGTCGCCGGGATCATCGCCGCCTCCCGGGCCGGCGAACCCCGGATCAGCGGGGTGGCGCCGGGCGCCCGCATCCACCCCGTACGGATGGTGGACGGCGTGGACCGGACGACGGCGAACACACTGGCCGCCGGGATCGACGAGGCCGTGGCCGCCGGAGCCCGCGTGCTCAACCTGTCCTTCGCCCTGCCCGTGGACCGCGCCCCGGTCCGCAGGGCCATCGCGAGAGCGGTGGCCGCCGACGTCGTCGTGGTCGCCGCGGCGGGCAACGAGGGGACCACCGACGCGCCCATGTACCCGGCCGCCTACGACGGTGTGCTCGCGGTCGGCGCGGTGGACGCGGCGGGTGAACCCATGGAGCAGTCCAACCAGGGAACCTGGGTCGACATCGCGGCCTACGGCGAGAACGAGATCGTCCCGGCCTCCGGCGGATCGGGATACCAGCAGGTCAGCGGTACGAGCTTCGCCGCCCCGCAGGTCGCCGGGGCCGCCGCACTCGTCCGCGCCCGCTTCCCCGGCCTCACGGCACGGGAGACGGCGGACCGGCTCACCGCGTCGGCCGCCCCGGTCGGCGTCGGCGGCGGGGACCCGCGTACGGGGGCGGGGCTCGTCGACCCGTTCGCCGCGCTGACCTACCTGGGCACCGGCGACGCGGGCCGGGACCCGGCGCTGAACGGGGCCATCCCGGTACAGGCGCTTCCCGCGAACGAGTCCGGGCTGACGTCCCGTTCGGTCACCGCCCTGGCCTGGAGCGGCGGGCTCCTGTTCGCCGTGCTCCTCGCCCTGCTGGGCGCGCCCGTGCTGCGCCGGGCCGCCGCACGCGGCTGGCGGCCGGGCCCGGTGAGGGAAGGGAGCGCCGGCCCATCGGGGCGCGCGGGCCGGGTGCCGCCGCCCCCGAGCACCACGGAGCAGCTCGTTCCGCCGGTGCGACGACCCGAGCCGGGCCCGGGCCGGACGACCGTACGCACCCCCGCACGCCCCCGATCGTGAAGGATCTCCGTAAGGACCGCCATGGCCACGACACGTGAACTCGCCGAAGCCCACGCCTACGAGAACAAACGTCAGGCGACCGGCCTCTTCCGGGGGGCCGACGAGGCGCTGCGCGACCCCCGGCGGCGGCTCAACCGTTCGCTGGCCGGGGGAGTCGCCGTGGGCATCCTCATCATGGCCGGATTCGGTATCGCCGGGTGGCTCGGCGGCGGCCGGGGCCCGTCGCTGCCGCAGAACGGGGCCGTGGTCGTCAGCGGCAGCGGCGACCGGTACGTCGTCAGCGAAGGGACCGTGCACCCCGCCCTGAACCTCACGTCGGCGCTGCTCGTGGGCGGCGGCAAGGTCACCGAGGTCCGGCGGGCGGCCCTGGACAAGGCACCCCGGGGGCTGCCCGTCGGCATCCCCGCCGCGCCCGACGCGCTGCCTGAGCGGGGGGACCTCGCCAAGGACCCCTGGACGGTGTGCACGGTTCCCGCCACCGACACCGAGGGCGAGGCGCGGACCCACGTGTACGTCTCCGTCGCGCAGGCGGCCCCGGCCCGCGACCTGTCCGCCGCCCGCTCCGCCACCGTGCTCGTGGAGGCGCCCGGCGGCGGGCTGTGGCTGCTCGCCGAGGGCCGCCGCTACCGGCTCTCCGAAGGCGTCGCGGCCACGCTGGGCCTCCAGCGCACGGCGCGGGTGCCCCTGCCCGACGCCCTCCTGGCCACCGTCCCCGAGGCCCCGGCGATCATCCTGCCGAAGACCGCGAACGGCGGTGCGACGACGGCCCGGCTCCCGGTGGACGCGGCGGTCGGGGATGTCGTCCACAGCGACCTCGACGGCGTCAACCCGCAGTTCTACACCGTGCGTACGGACGGCCTGGTCGCCGTCTCCGAACTCGTCTACGCACTGCTGCGCGCCACCGACGTGACCGAGCACACGCTCACCCCGGTGCAGGCGGTGAAGGCCCCCCGCTCCACGGCCGCCGCGCCCGGCGACCCGGCCTGGCCCGAACGGCTGCCCAAGGCCGACCGGCTGGACCGGGGCCGTCCGCTGTGCGTGAGCACGCCCGCCGGCTCCGCCCCCGGCAACGCCGCCTGGGAGGCCGTCGTCCACCTGCCCGCCACGCTCCCCGAGCCGAAGGGCCTCGCCGCCGTCTCCCCCGCCGACGGCACCGGGCTCGGTGCGGTGAGCGGCGTCTACGTCCGGCCGGGCCGGGGCGCGGTCGTCCGGTCCACCGCGTCGGCCGGCGCGGGCGGTACGTACACCCTGGTCACCGACGCGGGAACCGCCTATCCCTTCGCCACGGCGGAGGCGGTCGAACGGCTGCGGTTCACCCCGGACGAGGCGCCCGCCCTGCCCGCCCCGTTCGTCGACCTGCTGCCGCGCGGGCCGGTGCTCGATCCGCGTGCGGCGGCCGTCGAGCACCGGGGCGAGGGCGGCGCGTCGAAGGCCCCGGCGGAGGAAGCCGCCGACGAAGACGCGAAGAAGGGCCGCAACGAGGAGCAGGGCAAGGGCGAACAGGGGGACGACGCATGAGGAAGCCGATCACCGGAGCGTTCGGACGGGCGCGCGCCGTCACACTCCAGGCGGCCGTGGCCGCCCTCCTCACCGGCGTCGCGTTCGGCGGCCCCACCGGCTGGACGCTCGCCGGGGCGGGGACGGCGGCAGGCGTCCTCGCCCTGCTGCGCCGCCGTGGCCAGTGGCTGGACGCACGGCTGCTGGACCGGCTGTGGCGCGGAGCGCTCGCCGGGGACGGACGCCGGACGCCGGATGCCGCACTCGGCCTGGCCTCGACGCTGCTGCCGCCGCTGGAGGTGGCCGAGGTCGGCGACCGCAACGGCCGGGCCGTTGGCGTCCTCGCCGACGGCAGGGGCCATGCCGCCGTCCTCGCGCTGCCCACCGGCGTCCTGCCGTCGGCCGCCGTCGGCTTCCTGGAGGACTGGATGACGCGGGACGCGGCCCGCCCGGCGGCCGTCCAGCTGCTGGTGGAGCAGTTCGGCCTGCCGAGCTGGGACTTCCACCAGCGCTTCGAGCCGACCATGGCCTACCGCCAGCTTCCGGCCCTTGCAAGGCCCGTGGCGGTGCGGTCGTACCTCGTCGTGCGCTACGAGCCCTGGGACGCCCCCCAGGTGGCCGAGGCCCGGGGCGGCGGCGCGGCCGGCGCCCGAACGGCACTGGCCGCCGCGACGGCACGGCTGGCCGCCCGGCTGGAGAGGCTCGGCGTCTCCGCCCGGACGCTGGACGCCGAGCAGGTACGGGAGTTGCTGCGGGAGGCCGGTGACGCGGATGGCGAGGGGCGGGCCCTGCCGGACAGCTGGGCGGGCGCGCACCGCACCCACTGCGCGCTCGCCGCCCGGCTGGAGGGCCCCGAGGACTGGAACCGGCTACTCGCCGCACTGACGGGCACCGGAATGGACCGCACCGTGGCCGCCGTGACGGTCGCCCGGACAGCCCGGGGCACCGAGACCAGGGCCGCCGTACGGCTGGTGAGCGGCGCGGCCCAGCGCGCCGCCGAGGGCCGCGACCGGCTCGTCTCCGGCGGCGCGGCGCTCCCGCTCACCGGAGCACAACCCGCGGGGCTGGTGGCGACACTGCCGCTGGCCCGCCCCGCCCGGCCGCTGGAGGCCGCCACCGGCTTCGCCCCGGAGGCCGACCGCCGCCGCCCCCTGACGACGGGAGCCCGATGAACCTCCGACGGACGACCCGGGCACGCCCGGCCACCCCCGTCCGCCCGGACCTGACGGCCCTTCCGGTCAGCCCCGGTCCGGGCGGGTCGGCCGGGTCCGCAGGCCGGAGCGCGGACTTCGCGCTGTTCCCGGTGCCCACCGGTATCCACCTCGGCACCGGCCGGACGGGCGCGCCGGTCACGCTCGCGCCGTACGGGCCGGCCGGCACCCGGATCGGTGTGCTCGGCGAGTCGCTGTTCGGCCGGCTGCTGGCCTGTCGACTCGTCGCCACCGGGGCCGCGGTGACGGCGCTGACCCGGGGCCCGTCGCTGTGGACGCCGCTCGGGGCGGCCTGCGGGACGCGGCTGACGGTCACCGACGATGCGGGCGCCTGGCCCCCGCGCCCCGGCGCGGCTCCCGGCTCCGGCACGGGGCCCCAGGCCCTGGTGACGGATCTGCCCAAGCCGCCGGGGAGAGCGGTGGGCCAAGGGGCCTGGACGACCGTCGTGCACGTCGTCAGGAGGGCGCCCGCCCGCTCCGCTCACTGGCAACAGCCGCACGCGGTACTGGTGTTGGGCGCCTCCTACGCCGACGCCGTCACCCCGGTCCTCGGGCCGGAGGCCGGACGGCTGGCGGCGTCCCTGGCCCACGGCGAGATCGCACTGTTCCGGCCGGGCGGGGCGGATGTGCTGCGGCCGGACATCGCCCCGGCCGAGACGTCGCTACTGCGGCCCGGTTAGACGTCCGGAGCTACACCCCGCCTGGACGTCCAGGCGTCCCTCCTGGGACTGTCCAGGGGGCGCCCGGACATCCCCCCCCAGGGGCCGTCCGGCGGCCCCGCCGGCCGGACGGCCCCCGCCAGGGCCTCAGGCGCTACGCCGCCGGCGCAGCGCCCCCGCCACCACGTCGACCACGAGGAACCCGGCCAGGGTCACTCCCAGGACCGGGAGCGCCCAGCCCAGGGCGGCCACGGCCGGGATGCCCAGGATCAGGACCGGCAGCGGAAGCCGCCGCCACGCCCCGCGCTCCGGGGCCTTCCCGGCGAGCGCCGGACGGTCGGCCCGGGTGGGACGCCGCTGCCACCACATGCGGTAGCCCCAGACGATCACCGCGGTCAGGCCGATCGCGACGGCGGCCAGCACGATCTGGTTGACCACGCCGAACAGCACGCCCATGTGCCCCTGGACTCCGAGCTTGCTGAGCTTGTTCAGGACCGGGTGGTCTGCCCAGCGGGTGCGCGAGGTGATCTCGCCGCTGCTCGTGTCCACGGCGACCCGGTCGTAGTGCACCGGCCAGACGTTGTCGTTCTGCGCCACGACCCACGCGCTCGCCGCGTCCGCCGGAGGGGTGATCACCACGGTGCCGCCGAGGCTCGCGTCCCGGGCCGCCGCGAGGGCCGCCTCGAAGTCGGCCGGGTAGGCGTCGGCCTTCGCTTGGCCGGAACCGCCGTGCCCGGCGTGCTCCGAGTGGTCCTCGGCGGGGGCCTCGGCACCCGGGAGCGCGGTGTCGAGGGCGGGGGCGTTGCCGTTCGCCGCGTCCAGAAGTCGTCCGAACCGCTCACCGGCGTAGTTCGACCAGGTGAGGCCGGTGGCGCTGAGGAACAGGAGCCCGAGCGCCAGCCACACCCCGGTGGCCGCGTGCAGGCTGCGGGTCCGGCGCACCCCCCGGGCCGTACGGTCCGGAAGCAGCACGCCCCGGGCCGACCGCGCGCGCCGCCCGCGGCTGCGCCCGAGCCACAGCACCAGGCCGCCCGCGACGGCCACCCACAGCCAGCTCGCGGCGACTTCGGAGTACAGGCGCCCCGTGTCGCCGAGGTGGAGATTGCGGTGGAGGTCGTCGAGCCACGTGGTCAGCGGCGTCGACCCGGACCAGGTCGTCAGCTCGCCCCGGACCTCGGCGGTGTACGGGTCCACGAACACCGTGCGCTGCTTGTCGTCCAGCTCCGGGACGGAGAGCACCACCCGGGTGGTGTCCTCGGGGTCCGGCGGGGTGATCACCGACGCCGTGGTGCCATCGGGGTACGCGGCCCGCGCGGCGGCTATCTGCTCCGCCAGCGGGAGCGGCTCGTCCCCGACCTTCTCGACCCGCAGTTGATCGCCGTAGACGAGCTGGTCGAGCTGGGGCGTGAAGGTGTAGGCCAGCCCGGTCAGCGCGGCCACCAGCAGGAAAGGTGCGACGAGCACACCGGCGTAGAAGTGCAGCCGCACCAGGAGGTGGCGTACGGCTTCCCAGGAGCGGGCGGACCGGGGCTGCCCGGACTCGGATTTCGCGGGGCGGTCCGGCCCGCCGGGTGCCGGTGCGTCGGGCGAAGGCCCCGCGGCGGGCGGTCCGTCCGTCGTCGGTGCGTCCGTCGCCCGCCCGCCCGGGGCGGTGTCGGTGGGATCGTGGTCGTTCTGCGGTAGTTCGTCGGTTCTGCGAGACATGGATGCTCCTCGAAGGGCGGGCGATGGCGGACGCGCGACCGGACAGCCCCGCAGGCATGCCTCATGGACGCCGGTCGTATCCGGCGTCTGCGGCTGAGCGGGGCGGCTGTCAGGCCAGGGCCGCCGACGGCGGGCCGCGCCGGTGCCGGGAGCGGGCGAGGAGCGCCCCGAACCGGATCCGCGTGACCACCGGCGGCACTCGGCGCAGCCGGGGGAGGCAGGGGAGCGGCGGAGTGGGCCGGAGGGCGAGGAGAGGGGCGAGCAGAGCCGCGAGGCGTCGCAGCACCCGCTCCCCGTGGATCACGCAGAGGGCGGTTCCGAGCGTGGCCGCCGCGTGCGCCAGGGTCATCCCGGTGTCCATGCCATGCCCGGAGCCCCCGGCCATGGCATACCCGGAGCCTGCGTGCATGGCGTGGCCGCCGGACCCCCCGGCCAAGTGGTGTCCGTGGATGGCCGGCTGCGGTGCGGCGAGGAAGTGGAAGGCGTTGTGCAGGCCGAACTGCGTTCCGCCCAGTACGAGTGTCACGACGTCGAAGCGGCGCCGCCGCCCCCCGAAGAGCAGGGCCCCCTGCACGGTCAGGGCGAGGAACAGGAGAGTGAGCACTCCCGTGCCGGGAAGCTGCCCGCCCGCCGCGACATGGCTGACGGCGCCGAGCAGCAGGCAGGCCGAAGCGCAGAGCAGGCCCCTGGCCGCTCGCGTCGGCCAGCCGCCCCGTGCACGCATGGACACAAGGTAGCCAGCGCAGTCGAGGGGCCCGACCCCGGGTCCCGCGCTGCGCTCTCTTTCCCATGGGCAGTAGTCGGCCGCATGGCCAAAGCACTCCCGCGCGAATTCAGGCGCTGGGTATGCATGTCCGGCCACTCCGGCCGTGAGCCCGATCCGCCCCGCTCCTCCTCCCGCCCGCTTCAGTCCCCGCCCGGAGCCGGAGGACCACCCGCCCCCGGCCCCGGGCCGGTGGCTCAGCCCCCGTACTTCTCCCCGGCGTCCCGGGCCGCACGCTCCAGCCGGTCCCGGTGCCCCGTCCAGTACGCCGTGCCGCCCGGCGGCATGCTGTCGTTGCCCTGGTTCATCCCCACGGCGCCGTCCATGAGCTCCCGGAGGATGTCCGCGTGCCCGGCGTGCCGGTGCGTATCGGCGATCACGCGCACCGCGGCATGGTGCAACGTCACGTCGTCCCGGCCCTTCGGCCACCACGGCACCGTGCCGACCGTGTCCAGCGGCAGCGCGTCGATCGTCGCGTCCGCGTGCGCCCACGCCCGGCGGTAGAGGCCCACGATCTCCTCGCGCGGCTCGTCGGCGGTCGCCCACATGTCCGCGTTCGCCTCCGCGCCCTCCGCCACCCAGGGCAGCGCCTCGCCGGACGGCCGTCCGAAGGTGTCGCCGAGATAGCCCAGCTCCACGCTCGCCACGTGCTTGACGAGCCCCAGCAGATTGGTGCCGGTCGGTGTGAGGGGGCGGCGGATGTCGTATTCCGGGAGCCCGTCGAGCTTCCACAGGAGGGCGTCACGGGCGTTCTGCAGATAGAAGCGGAGAATGTCCTTGGGGTCTGATTCATTCATGGGACCCAGTCTGGCGATCATCGGAGCGGTGCTCACCGGCATTTCGCCGTCTGTGCCCCCCGAGGGCGGGCAGATCGCGGCGTCCTTCCGCACGGCACGCGCGGCGGCGAGGCGGCGGTGCCGGCCGCGGCGGGATCCGGGGCCCCGGCCGCCTCGACGCCTTCGAGGCGGACCTCCGGCGGCTCCTCGCGGACGCCTCCCCGCCGGGCCGGTTCTCCGAGCACGGCCCGAGCACCGAGGCCTTCGTCTGGGGCGCGGACGCCCCTTGAGCCCTGGGAGCGGTGTGGCGTCGCCCACAGCGAACCCCGCTCCCGAGCCCTCCCCGCGACCGTCTCGGAGGTCGATATTCCGCTTCGTACCGGGGGAGCGGGAAGATCCCCCGCCGTCGGCGGCCGCCCTGCCGTGACCGGGATCTCGTTCCTGGCGGCCCGGCCCCCTGGCAGTCTGAACCGGAATATGGGGGACCCCAGTCGAAGCCGGACGAACAGCGAGACGCCATGACCGCGACCACCGCAGCAGCAGCCACCGTCCACCACGCCCGTCGCGCCCGCACCGGTGGCCCCGACGACGGCTCGAAGCTGCTGGAGCACCTCGCGGGCTGGGCGTTCGTGGTCGTCTTCGCGATGCTCGTCACCCAGCTCGGCCTGCTGTAACGCCTGGAGCGGGGGTGCGTACGGGAAGCCTGGCAGCGCGTACGCAAACGGGCGGGGCAGGTACGGAGACAGCGAGGCGCGTACGGAAACGGTGAGGCGTGTACGGGAGAGGGCGGGGCGCGTACGGAAATGGGCGGGGCGCCCGCCCGGCGCCCTGCCCGCTCCGCTCCGCAGCCCGTGACGGCTAGTCGATCGCCTTGATCAGCTCGCCGTTCGCCGTGTCACCGCTCAGCTCCCAGAAGAAGGTGCCTCCCAGGCCCTGCTCGTCCTTGTAGTTCATCTTGGTGCCGATGGTCTCCGGGGTGTCGTAGCTCCACCAGTTGCTGCCCCAGCGGGCGTAGGCCGTACCGGCGACCGTGCCCGTGGCGGGGCAGGTGCTCTTGAGGACCTTGTAGTCCTCGATGCCCGCCTCGTACGTGCCCGCCGCCGCCCCCGTCGCGCTGCCGCCCGGCTCGGACTGCGTGACGCCGGACCAGCCCCGGCCGTAGAAGCCGATGCCCAGCAGCAGCTTCTCGGACGGGATGCCGAGGGCCTTCAGCTTGGAGATCGCGGCGTCGGAGTTGAAGCCCTCCGTCGGGATGCCCGGGTAGGAGGTGAGCGGGGAGTGCGGGGCCGACGGCCCCTGGGCCGCGAACGCGCCGAAGAAGTCGTACGTCATCGGCAGGTACCAGTCGAGGTGCCTGGCCGCCCACGCGTAGTCCACCGCGTCGATCTTGCCGCCGTCGGAGCCGTCCGCGGTGATGGCCGGTGAAGTATCCGATCACCTTGTCGCCCGCCGCCGTGGGGGCGGCCTCGGTGGCGGCGGGGGCCGCGGCCGGCTGTGCGGCGGGGGCGGCGCCGGCCGGGGACATGCCCGCGGCGCCGAGCAGGGTGGCGCCG
>NZ_NWVL01000013.1 GCF_002382885.1 Streptomyces sp. WZ.A104 | reverse complement strand
CGGCGACCGGTCCGCGCCCCGTGCCCGCCTCCGGCCCCGCCCCAGCCCGAGCCCCGGGCGCCGGGGTGGCCCGGTCGACGGCGGGTGCGGGTGCGGGTGCGGCCGGGCGCCGGTCGGGCTCCGGGATCGTGTCACGCTTCGCATACGGGTCCCAGGCGGACCGCGGGTCCGGCGCAATGCCCGGGTCCGGCGTGAGGTCGGGGTCCGGCGCAATGCCCCGGTCCGGAGTGAGGTCGGGGTCCGGCGTGAGGCCCGGGTCCGGCGCAGTGCCCGGGTCCGGCGTGAGGTCGAGGTCCGTTTCCGGGTCCCACAGCGCCGCTCTGTCCGCCTCCGGGTCCCACGCGGCCCCCGCGCCCCTGCCCGTGTCCGCCTCCGGCGGCCGGTATATGTCCCGGCGGTCGCCCACCGTCCTGCTCACCGTGTACGACACGGAGTCGAAGCGGTCGTCGAGGCTGTCGGGCGCGCTGCTGGGACCGGTGTCCGGCGCGGTCTCGTCGTACAGCTTCCGCCACCAGTCGTCCTCATGGGCGGCGGGCTTCTCCCCCTGCTGACTCATGCCCTTATTGTCCACCGCGGACAGCGCCCGAAAACGGGGCATCGGGAAAAAGTGGCCCGTAATCGCGGCCCGTGAACGAGGTCCGCCGGGCGACCCCACCCCCAGGGGAGGGACGCCCGGCAGACCGGTCCAGGTGATCACCGTATCGGCGTATCAGCTGCTCATCCGCTTACCTCACGGCGTACGCGTCGTTGACGGTCTGGACGACCGCGTTGCCGTTCGCGTCGGTCAGCTCGGTACGCAGGGTGACGGACCGTCCGGTCGCGTCCGCGTGGTCCACGGTCGCGGTCCACCGGCCGCCACGCTGCGCGGTGGTGGCCGTGTGCCAGGTCTCGCCGCCGTCGTAGGAGAAGGAGACCTTCGCGCCGGTGAGCTTGCCAGGGGTGTATCCGGCGTGCCCGGTCGCATCGAGGCCGATCCGCCGGCCGTCCCTGGCGGGCAGGGTCTTCATCCCGTCCGACGGCAGGTCATAGCGCGGGAAGAGCAACGGCAGCCCCTGCGAGGCCACATGCGGCTTCCGCTCGGAACGGAACTTCCAGGTGGTCTGCGTCTGCGTGGACCGCTTCCAGACCTGGGCGGGCGAGCCGACCTTCGTGGTCGTCATGGTGAGTTCGTACGCGGCGTCCTCGGCCGGCACGGTGAACACACCGAACGGGTAGGCACTGGTGCCGATGAGCTGTCCGTCACGGCTGAGCCGCATGTTGCCGATGTCACCGAACGAGCCTTGCTGTCCCACGTGTTCGGAGTCGGTCATGAACGCCGGGGCGACGCCGATCAGGTTGTCCTGCCGTTCACCCGCCCGCAGTTCCCCGCCCGCCGCGTCGCGCGGGGCGCCCGGGACGATCAGACCTCGGTACCACTCCTCCGCCGTGGCCCGGCCCGCCTTGTACGTACGGGGGTTGCCGGTCATCAGCTCGCCCCAGGGGAAGCTGGAGGAGAGCATCTTCTGCCAGACGGTGTCGCCCGCCGTGTAGTACTCGGTGCGCTTGCCGGGGGCGGCGACCAGAGCGAGGGAGGACGCGCCGAACGTTCCGCCGTAGGGGCGGGAGACCAGGAGCGTGTCGACGAAGTCGGCGGCCACGCCCATGGACTCGTGCGTGGAGACGACCGAACCGAGCTTCTTGTCGCGGACCTTGTAGGTGCGGTCCGAGGTGATCCGCCCCTTCTCCGGGAACGACAGGTTGTAGACGAACGGGCTGACCGCCGTGGCCCTCCAGGTGACGTCCGCCCCGCCCTCGGCGAGCGCAGCGGTCAGTACGGCGGCCTCGTCGGCCCGCAGGCCGAGGACCGGCAGGGGCGCCGCCCCGTAACCGATGCCGGGCTTCCAGTCACCGGCCGAGGGCCGGTACACCAGGAGCGCCTTCGCCCCGGCGGCCTCCGCGGCGCGTGCCTGGGCGAGGACGTTGGAGGAGTCGTCCGCGACCTTCAC
This sequence comes from Streptomyces sp. WZ.A104, assembly GCF_002382885.1. GTDB lineage: Bacteria > Actinomycetota > Actinomycetes > Streptomycetales > Streptomycetaceae > Streptomyces. The sequence continues at coordinate 125,231 of NZ_NWVL01000013.1, read as the reverse complement.
CAGGGCGATCCGGCCCCTGGCCCCTGCGGCCTCCAGCTCTGCCGTGCTGCCCTCACCGGCGTCGACGACCTCGGCGCGGCCCTTGCCGTCCAGGTTGACCGACCCCGTGGTGGCGGGACGGGGGTGCAGATCGGCTCCGCCGACGAGGGAGAACTTCTGGATCTGGGGGGCGTAGGCGCGCCAGAAGGAGGCGAACTCGAAGTCGCCGTCACGGGGCTTGCCCTGGACGTCGACCAGATAGTCCTTGATCAGTTCGTTGCCCGAGATGGACCCCGAGTGCAGCCAGTTGTCCCAGGTGCGCCCGAAGGCGAGGGTCGCGCCGCGCGTCTCGGCCGCCCGGTCCTGGGTCCTCACCTTCAGGCGGTGGGCCTCGCGGGCGTCGAGGACGAGCGTGGTGTCCTTGGTGAGGTTCAGCTGAGGGCGTGCCAGATAGCCGACGGAGCCCACGAGTTGACCGGTCGGGTCGGTGGTGTCGGGCGAGGCGATGAAGCTGGATACGAAGTACGCGCCGGGGCGGACCCGGTAGGTCTGGTCGGTGGCGCCCTCGTTGAAGCGGCGTTCGCCGGAGGCGGTGTCGGTGCCGATGAGGTCGACCGAGGAGACTCCGCCGGCGGGCTTGCCGGTGCGGTCGATGAGCTTGACGCGCAGGGTGACGGTCTCCGGTGCCACATAGAGGGAGAACGGCGTGGAGACCCGCACTCCCCCGGGTGCGGTGGCGAGGACGCGCCCGGTGACGTCACCGTACTGGGCGGCGGCCAGCCGTGCGTCGGGGTCGAGTTCGAGGGGGACCTCGACCGTCGCCCCGGCGGGCACGGTGATGGACTTCCGGCCGAGGGCGGCGACCTTGGAGCCGACGGCGGAGCCGTCGTTGCCGGTGACGCCCGAGACCTTCAGCGAGAGCCTGACCGGCTTGCCGCCCGTGTTGGTGTAGGGCAGGGCAACGGTGGTGCGATCGCTCCTGTCCTGGGGCCAGTTGAAGGTGCCGCCCTGGACGGCGGGTGCACCGGTCACGGGCGTACGAACGGCGCGGTCCACGTCGAGGCGGCCGCCGCCGGTCTCGCGTACGTCGCCGGGCACGGCGCTGTGCGCCGAGGAGACCAGGGCCGCCTTGATCTGCTGGGCCGTCCAGTCGGGGTGGCGCTGCTTGACGACGGCGGCGGCGCCGGCGACGTGCGGGGTGGCCATCGACGTACCGGACATCGACCGGTACGCCTGTGAGCCCCGGCCGCCCGCCGCGGCGGCGGAGATGGCGACGCCGGGTGCGGCGATCTCCGGCTTGAGCGTGTGCGAGCCGATCGTGGGGCCGCGGCTGGAGAAGTTCGCGGTGGAGTCGTCGCGGTCCACCGCCCCCACCGTCAGCACGCCGGCGGCGCAGCCGGGCGAGGAGACGGTGTTCAGGGACGGGCCGAGGTTCCCCGCGGCGACCACGAACAGGGTGTCCTTGTTCTTGCCGAGTTTCTCGGCGGCCAGGCTCATCGGGTCGGTGCAGTCGGTGGGCTCCGCGCTGCCGAGGCTCATGGAGACGACGTCGGCCTTGTTGTCGACGGCCCACTGCATGCCCGCGATGATCCAGGAGGCGGCGCCGGACCCGCTGTCGTTGAGGACCTTGCCGACCATGAGGTCGGCGCCGGGGGCGACGCCCTTGTTCTTGCCGTCGCTCGCCGCGCCGGAGCCTCCGACGGTGGACGCGACATGGGTGCCGTGGCCCTGGCGGTCGTCGGTGGTGTCGGAGTCGGTGAAGTTCTCGGATGCGGTGATCCGGCCCTGGAGGTCGGGGTGTTCGGCGTCGGCGCCGGTGTCCAGGACGGCGACCCTGGTGCCGGTGCCGTCGTGACCGGCCGCCCAGGCGAGGTCCGCGCCGACCTGCTTCGTCGACTTGTCGAGACTGGCCTGAACCTTTCGGTCGAGCCAGAGCTTCTTGAGGCCGGAGGCCGCCCGGGAGCGAGGGGCGGTGAGGTCGGCCCAGAAGTCGGCGGTGCGCTTCTTGTCGGCCTTCAGCGCGAGTCCGTCGATGACGTCGAGCCTCTGGCCGCGCTCCGCCCCGCGCGGGGTGACGAGGGTGCGGCGGGCAGCGTCGCCGGTGTAGGTGGCGATCAGCGGGACGGAGTCGGCGCGGCTGTCGTCGTAGCCCTGGCGGATCAGTCCGGTGACGTTGAAGAGCTCCTCGTCGACGGTGCCCGCGGCGAGCGCGGCCACGGCGGACTCCGGGTAGACGTACAGGTCGGAGCCGGACTGCCGGGTCTGGACGAGAGGGACACTGCCGTCCTCGCGGGGCAGGGCGGTGGCGGCGGACGCTCCCGAGGCGTCGGTGGTCACCAGCACCTTGTCGCCGGTGACGAGCGTCAGGGTGACGGGCGTGGCATCCGTGGCGGCGGCCGCACTGCCGGTGAGCGGTCTCTTCGCGTGTCGCGCGTCCGATGGCGCTGCCACGGACGGTGCGATAGCGGTGACGGCGAGCACGGCGGCGGTCGCCGCTCCGAGTGCCGTACGCGGTATCGGGCGCATCGCTCTCCCCAGGTCAATCCGGAATGAATCAGCCCAAGAGGCCGCATCCCGGAGGTTGTTGGTGCTGCGGTGGCGCCACAGTGGCAGAGCGACCAGGGGTACGGGGGATGATGTGAGCGGCGGGTTTACGCCGTGGCCTCTTCCCGCCACGCGGGACCCGCGGGCAGGGGCGCCGCGATGCGCGATCACCACACAGGAGGGCCGGAGCATGCTGGGGGCCATAGGTCTCGACGAGAGACAGGAAGCCACGTACCGCGCACTCGTCGCGGCGGGAGCGGCCGAGCTCACCGATCTCGCGCACCGGCTGGCCCTTCCCGAGGCGGACACCGAGCGGGTGCTGCGCCGGCTGGAGCGGCAGGGCCTGGCCGCCCAGTCCTCGGCCCGGCCGGGCCGCTGGGTGGCCGCTCCGCCCGGGGTGGCCCTGGGCGCGCTGCTGATCCAGCAGCGTCACGAGCTGGAGCAGGCGGAGCTGGCGTCCGCGCTGCTCGCCGAGGAGTACCGGGCGGAGGCGAGCGAGCCCGCGGTACACGACCTGGTGGAGGTGGTGACGGGGGCGAGCGCCGTCACCCAGCGCTTCCACCAGTTGCAGCTGGGCGCGGTGTCCGAGGTGTGCGCCCTGGTCACCGGGAAGACGGTCGCGGTGACCGGCATGGAGAACGAGTCCGAGGAGCGCGCCACCTCGCGCGGCGTGAGCTACCGGGTGGTGGTCGAGCGCGAGGTGCTGTCGATGCCGTACGGGATTCTGGAGCTGTCGACGGCGCTGAGCCGGGACGAGCAGTGCAGGGTGGTGGACCGGGTGCCGACGAAGCTGGTCGTCGCCGACGGCAGCCTCGCGATGGTCCCGCTGACCGGGCGGGGCGAGGAGCCCGCCGCCCTGGTCGTTCATGCCAGCGGTCTGCTGGAGTCGCTGATGGGCCTCTTCGAGGCGGTGTGGCGGGAGGCGATGCCGCTACGGCTGGGCGAGGGCGGCGGGGTGCGCGAGGACGGAGCCGGGCCCGACCCGACGGACCTGGAGGTCCTGTCGCTGCTGCTGGCGGGGCTGACGGACGCCAGTGTGGCCAAGCAGCTGGACCTGGGGCTGCGGACCGTGCAGCGCCGGGTCAAGGGCCTGATGGAGCTGACCGGGGTATCCACCCGCCTCCAGCTGGGCTGGCACGCGTACGAACGCGGCTGGGTGTCCCGTACCACCGCCTCCTGAGGGGGTGGATCGGCGCAGGTGGTGGCGGGTGCCCCGAATGCGCTGACGGGCGCGGCGGTGCACTCTCCGGCACGCTGGTCAGATGAGTGTGTGGCAGCTCGTCGCCGTCGGCCTGGTCATGCTGCTGGGCCTGGTCGGGGTGTTGCTGCCGGGCGTCCCCGGGCAGGCGATCGTCTGGGCGGCGGTGCTGTGGTGGGCACTGACGGACATGACGACGGCGGCCTGGGCCGTCCTGATCGGCGCGACGGCCCTGATGCTGCTGAACCAGGCCCTCAAGCCCCTGCTCCCGCCGCGCCACCCGGGTGAGTCGGGCGCCCCCCGCCGGACGTTGATGCTCGGCGGGGTCGCGGCGATCGGGGGGTTCTTCGTGGTGCCCGTGGTGGGCGCGCTCCTCGGGTATGTGGGGGCGATCTTCGGCGCGGAGCGGCTGCGGCTGGGCAGCCGGGGCGCGGCCTGGACATCGGTGCGCTCGGTGATGCGGGCCACCGGCTACGCGGTGCTGGTGGAGCTGTTCGCCTGCCTGCTGGTGGCGGGCGCCTGGCTGGGCGCGGTGCTCTGGGGCTGACCGCCCGGGGTGCGGCGGGGGCGGTCAGCGGGGAGACGCGGCCGCTTCCCGGTGGCGTACGGCATAGGAACGCCAGGGCCGCCAGTCCTCGCCCCCGGGCATCCCGTACGGGTCCACGTCGGGGTCGCCCAGCGCCCGCATCCGGATCAGCGCGGCGGTGCGGCGGCCGATCCCGGGGAGCGTCAGCAGCGTCCGTTCCGCCTCGCCCCGGTCGGCGCCGGCGTCCAGCCGCAGCCGCCCGTCGGCGAGCGCGGCGGCCAGGGCGTCGAGCGCCGGATCCTCGGCGGAACCGGCGAGCGCGCCCGGCTCGGGGAACACATGGGTGAGCCCGCCGCACGGCACGTCCAGCGCCTTTCCGTACCGCTCCACCAGCTCCCGGGCCCGCTCCCGCCCCACCAGGGCCCGTACGGCGGCCTCCTCCGGGTCCGCCGCGCCCGGCGAGCGCAGTCCGGGGCGGGCGGCGACCAGCGGGGCGAGCTGGGGGTCGGCCGCGAGGGCCTCGTCCACGGCGTACGGGTCGGCGTCCAGGTCGAGGAGCCGGCGCAGCCGCTGGACGGCGGTGGTCAGGTCACGCAGGTCGGCGAGCTGGATGCGGGCCTCCAGCCATGGGCCGGGAGACGCCTCGTCGACCGCGACGAGCCCGGAGCCGTACGGCAGCCGCAGGGTGCGCCGGTAGGTACGGCGCCCCGGTTCCCCCACGACCTCCTCCACCCGGGCGACCGCCTCCGCGGCCAGCAGGTCGAACATGGCGGCGGTGGCGTACGGGCGCCGGTGGGCGAGCCGCAGCGGCACCCCGGCCCGCGCTCCCTCGCGACGTCCGCCGCCGAGCCCCGTCCCGGCCTCGGCGCGCAGGGCGCTGGGGGTGCGGGCGTAGATCTGCCGGATGGTGTCGTTGAACTGCCGGACGCTGGCGAACCCGGCGGCGAAGGCGATCTCGGTGACCGGCAGCCGGGTGGTCTGGAGGAGCACCCGGGCGGTGTGGGAGCGCTGGGCACGGGCGAGCGCGGCGGGTCCCGCGCCCAGCTCGGTGTTCAGCTGGCGCTGGACATGGCGGGCGCTGTAGCCGAGCCGCCCGGCGAGCCCGGGCACCCCTTCGCGGTCCACCACGCCGTCGCCGATCAGGCGCATGGCCCGGCCGACGACGTCCGCGCGGACGTTCCACTCGGCGGAGCCGGGCACGGCGTCCGGGCGGCAGCGGCGGCAGGCCCGGAAGCCGCCCGTCTGGGCGGCAGCGGCGGTGGCGTAGAAGCGCACATTGGCGCGTTGGGGAGTGACGGCGGGACAGCTCGGCCGACAGTAGATGCCGGTGGTCACCACGGCGAAGAAGAACACTCCGTCGAACCGTGCGTCGCGGCTGCTCACCGCCTCGTACCTGGTCCGTTCGTCCATCACACCGTCCAGTGTGCGGCAGCCACCGCTGCCGCACTCGCGGTTTTCGGACATCGAGCCGTACGCCTGCGGCTACCGCACCCGGCCCCGCTTGGCCTGCATCGCCGCCCGCCCCTCGGAGCCCTTGCGCTTCCAGTCCCGCAGGATCTCGCTGCGCACGCGCGCGTCGGTCTTGGCGACGATCCGCTGGTTCTCGCGGAGCAGCTTGCGGTAGCTGTCGAGGCGGCGCTCGGGCAGGGTGCCGTCCTCCAGCGCGCCGAGCACGGCGCATCCCGGTTCGACCGTGTGGGAGCAGTCGTGGAACCGGCACCGCGCGGCCAGCTCCTCGATCTCGGAGAACACCTCGCCGACCCCTGCCCCGGCGTCGAAGAGGCCGACGCCGCGCAGGCCGGGGGTGTCGATGAGGACGCCCCCGTGCGGCAGGACGAGCAGGTTGCGGGTCGTTGTGGTGTGCCGGCCCTTGCCGTCGACCTCCCGGGCGGCCCGCACCTCCATCACGTCCATGCCGAGCAGGGTGTTGGCCAGGGTCGACTTGCCCGCGCCGGAGATGCCGAGCAGCACGCTCGTACCGCCGGAGACGAGGGCGCCGAAGACGTCGAGCCCCTCGCCCGTGGTGGAGCTGACGGGCAGCACCTGGACGCCGGGGGCGATCGCCTCGACGTCCCGGACCAGGTGGGAGACGGTGGCCGCGTCGGGCACCAGGTCCGCCTTGGTGAGGAGCACGATCACTTCGGGCTGGTGCTCGGTCTCCCGTCCGTCACCGAGCAGGGCGGCGCCGCTGGAGCTGGACAGGGCGAGCGCGAGGAAGCGCTCCAGGCGTCCGAGGTCCAGTTCGACGGCGAGCGAGACGCAGATGGCGATGTGGTCGATGTTGGTGGCGAGCACCTGCCCCTCGGACCGCTGCGAGGAGGTCGAGCGGACGAAGGCGGTACGGCGCGGCAGCAACGTACGGACGAAGCGCGGGTCGCCGTCCGCGTCGAGCGCCACCCAGTCACCGGTGCAGACGATCCGCATCGGATCACGCGGCACCACGAACGCGGTGTCGGCTCGGACCGGGCCGTCAGCGGTGATCACGTCACACTGACCGCGGTCCACCCGCACCACCCGCCCCGGGACGAGCCCCTGCTCGGCGTACGGGGAGGAGGCGGCCGCCCAGTCCTCGTCCCAGCCGTACGGGGCCAGCGGGTGCGAAGAAGGAGAGCAGGACGAAGCTGCCGGAGAAAACGAGAAAGACAAGGGAAACCCTTCACAGGGTGGCCCCGGCACGCGCGCTCGGCGCGAAGTTACGAGAGTGGTCAGCCGGTGGCCACGGGGATGCGGACGATGCTCTTCCGGTTGTGGGCAGTGCCCATCACAACGACAGTCATCAATGTCCTCACCTCCTGATTCCTCTTGCCTGCCGCACGCGTCACTGCGGCATGCGGAACGGTGTTCACCCTAGACCGGCCCCCGGGAGGGGCGCCAACAGTTTTTTTCGCCGGAGTTACCCCAGATCTCCCTCGATCGGGTGATACGCATGCATAGCTGCTGGTCCATGGCCGTTAGGGTGCCGAGCATGACCACACCCCAGACCTCCACCGGCACGTTCACACCGGCCCAGTTGGGCACCCAGATCCTGATCGGCTGGAGCGGCCGGCAGCCCGACGCCGACCAGGACACCGCCTTCCTCCTCTCCTATTCGCTGGGCGACGGGCAGGACGGTCCGGAGGTCGGCCGCGAGGCCCTGCGCAGCGCGCTGGAGCGTGCGGGCCTCCAGGTCGGCGGCTCGATCCAGGACGCGGCCACGTCCCCCGGCATCCAGGCGAAGCTCCTCGTCCAGGCGGGCCAGGCCGTCCTGACGCTGCCTCACCTCAAGGCGCAGTACCCCGCCCCCGCCGAGTGGCTGGCGGCTGCCCAGGCACAGGGCCAGGTGTACGGCATGTTCGCCACCGCCCCGTGGCCGGAGGCCGTGCCGGGGCAGCCGGTCAGCGAGGACCAGCTGAGGGCCTTCGCGGCCGACGAGGAGGTCGTCCGCACCTCCGCACACTGCCTGCTCCCGGTCCGCTCCCTGGGCTGACCGCCCCGCACCAGCACACGACGAGGCCCACCACCCCCCGTGGAGTGGTGGGCCTCGTCGTGAGGCGGTGCCGGTCGTGCGGCGTGCCGCGGAAGCGCGGAAACGAGGACGGGCGGCCCGGAGGGTGACCTCAGGACCGCCCGTGCTCGTTACGTCAGTTGTTGCCGACGCCGTTGCCCGAGAGCACCGGGATGTCGTCCAGGATGTGCGACAGCGGCTCGTCGCCCTTGGCCTGGGTGGAGTTGTCGGCGCACTGCTGGTTCTGCGGGTTGGACAGAACGTTGATGTCCTGGACCGTGACCGGCACGACGCCGACGAGCGAGCCGACGTTGACCTTGGCAGGCAGGCCGATGCAGAGCTTGTTCAGGGTGCCCTGAACAACCTGGGTCTGCGGGCTCCAGTCACCCTTGGTCACAGCGTTGCCGAACTTCGACTCGGCGCCGTTGCCGTTGACCGTGGTGGTGCCACCGTCGTTACCGATCGCCATGGCCGTGGGAGCCGCGACCGCGGACAGACCGAGCATGGACACGGCCACTGCAGCGCCGGCCATCATCTTCTTCATCAAGCTTCACCTTTCGGAGCGTCCCGGTGTGGAACGTACTGATCAACCGACGCGGACCGCGATCGGTTGCGCAGTACCACTCAAATGGGTTCGATCCGGCGCAGGGTCGACGCCGCTGCTCAGTTCTCGGCCACCTCGTCCGAGGTGCGGGCCGCCGGGACGAAGCCGCCGCGGTGTGCGGTCGGCTGCTGAGGTGCTTGCGGAACGGGGTCGCGTCCGGCCGCCCGCCACTCGGCGACGAGCCGGTCGAAGATCGGTGTGCCGCTCGGTGGGGGCTGCTCTCTGCGCTGCGGGGGCTGGCTGCCGTACGGGTCCATGGAGAGGCTCTACCCGGACGGGGCCGGACCGTCAGCCGGTGCTACGGCATCCGGCCCAACCCCCGCACCGCCCGCGCCCGTCGGACACGGCGCCGGACGCACCCTCGCACGACGAAGGGCCAGCCCGTCCCGTCCGGCGAAGAGCGTTCGCCGGACGGGGGGACTGGCCCCGCGTGGGTCGGTCTGTGCGGCGTCAGTTGTTGGCGGCGCCGTTGCCCGAGAGGATCGGGATGTCGTTCAGGATGTGCGACAGAGCCTCGTCACCCTTGGCCTGGGTGGAGTTCTCGGTGCACTGCTGGTTCTGCGGGGAGGACAGGATGTTGATGTCCTGGACCGTGACGGGCACGAGGCCGACGAGGGAGCCGAGGTTCGCCTTGGCGGGCAGGGCGATGCAGGGCTTGTTCAGCGAGCCCTGGATGAGCGCGAACTGCGGGCTCCAGTCGCCGTGGGTCGCGGAATTGCCATAGGCCTGAGAGGCGCCGTTGCCGTTGATCGACGTGGTGCCGCCGTCGTTGGCGATCGCCATGGCGGACGGGGCGGCCGCAGCGGAGGCACCGACGACCGAGGCAGCGACGGCCGCCGAGGCCATAATCTTCTTGATCATGAAAAACCCTTCTGGGATGAAACGTGTGCCCGCCTGTCCGGAGCGTTCTGCTCAACTCGGCTCGGCGGGTCTGGTTATGCCCATTCACTCGAACGGTGATATTCCCGCCGTGCGTTCACGGAGAATGCGAGGCCGACACGGGAGGAAGTCGGAACCGGAGGAATGGGGGGCGGCGAAAGCGCTGAGAGGGCTGCCGTTCCGCGGCGGTCAGCCGCCGATGGGCACTCCGCCGAGCAGCGGGGCGGCGCCTCCGGCCGCGCCGGTGGCCTCACCGGCCAGCTTGCCGACCGTGCCGTCCTTCGAGACCGTCTCGGTGGTGTCGCCGACGGTGTCGACCAGCGGGTCCACTACCTGCGGGGCGCTGGCCACGACCTGGTTGAGGCCCCGGTCGAGGCTGAAGTTGGGGGCCATGGCGTCAGTAACGGCGAAGGCGGGGGCAGCCGTTCCGAGGGCGGCCACGGAACCGGCAACGATCGCGGCGGTCTTCGCGTACTTCACTTCGGTGTTCCCTTCTGCGCGGCATCTGTTTCGGTCACGTTCCCGTGCCGCACAAGCCTTCTTTACCTGTGACTTCTGCCGCTTTCTCCTTGGACAACGATCAGGCCGCATTCGGGAAACTGTGCAGCGTCATCTTTCTCTGCCGTCGACGGCGGCCGTTCAACGAAAAGGCCCCGGACGGCGGTTGCCGTCCGGGGCCGACCGGTCCCGGGCTGTCCGCCCGGCCGGTCAGTTGTTCACTGGTTGATGCAGGTGTTGCCGAAGGCCGGGTTCAGCGCACCGACCAGGTTGACGGTGTTGCCGCAGACGTTGACCGGAACGTGGATCGGGGCCTGGAGGATGTTGCCGGACAGCACGCCCGGGGAGTGCGCGGCAACGGCCTCGGCACCCGAGTCGGCCATGGCCGGCGCGGCGGTGCCCATCGCCATGAGCGTTCCGGCGGCGACGGCGGCAACCTTGGTGTACTTCACTTTGTGTCCCTTTCCTCGGCGGAGTCCGGCGCGGTCACGACTTTCGTGCCGCCCGAGCCCGATATTGATCGCTCGTGACTCCGGCGCTGTCATTCGTAACGATGAACGGCCGGAATCGAAACTGCCCGGGAAGCGAAATCCCGGAGAACCGCCCGAATGACGCAACGTCGATTCGGCGTGGGGTTACGGAAATGGAGGCGCCCAGAAAGCCACCGCACATTCCCGGGAAAAGCGGCGGGCCCGGACCGCTCGGTGGAGGAACTCCGAGGGCCCGGACCCGGGTATTCAGCCGTATCAGCCGTTGCCGGCACCGTTGCCCGAGAGGATCGGGATGTCGTCCAGGATGTGCGACAGAGCCTCGTCGCCCTTGGCCTGGGTGGAGTTCTCGGTGCACTGCTGGTTCTGCGGGGAGGACAGGACGTTGATGTCCTGGACGGTGACCGGCACCACGCCGACGAGCGAGCCGACGTTGCCCTTCAGCGGAAGACCGACACAGGGCTTGTTCAGCGACCCCTGGACCAGGCCGAACTGCGGGCTCCAGTCACCGTGGGTCTCGGCGTTGCCGAAGGACTGCGAAGCGCCGTTGCCGTTGATCGAGGTGGTGCCCCCGTCGTTGGCGATCGCCATGGCCTGCGTGGCGCCGAGGCCGAGGACGGAGGCGGCGACAGCGCCCGTAGCCAGAACCTTCTTGATCACGATTAACCCTTCTCGCACTGGTTGCCCCGCGGCGGAGCACCCTGACCAACTCGGCGCCCGGCGTTTGGTTCCGCCCATTCACCCGAATGCCGGGCACGGGGGCGTGCGGCACCGGAGCGCGACCGCCGCACGGATTCGCACACATCGCCCCGCCTCCGTTCGTACGTCCACCCGTTCGCACTGGCGGAATCGTTTTTCTTTACCCGTGGACCGGGAAGTGCGGGATCCGTACACGCCAGCCATCCGGGTGATGGCAAAATTTTCACGCCACTCCAAGTTTCCCCCACAGCCCTCGGTCGTTATGGCAGTCGTCCAGCGCGCATGTGTGAGGGAAGGGCAAGTAACAAGTAATGCGACAAGTCTTGAACAAGAGCTTCATCGTCGTGGCGGCCGCCTCAGGTCTCCTGGCCGCGGTCGGCGGCACCGCACACGCCGACGCGTCGGCCGAAGGTGCTGCCGTCGGCTCGCCGGGCGTCGGTTCGGGCAACACCCTGCAGGCTCCGGTGAACATCCCCGTCAATGTGTGCGGCAACACGGTCAATGTGATCGCCCTGCTGAACCCGGCCTTCGGCAACAAGTGCGTGAACGCCGACGGCCCGAAGCACGACCACCCGCCTGTGGACAAGCCGCCCGTAGATGAGCCCCCGGTCGACGAGCCGCCCGTGGACGAGCCCCCGGTCGACGAGCCGCCGGTCGACGAGCCCCCCGTGGACGAGCCCCCGGTCGACGAGCCGCCGGTCGACGAGCCCCCCGTGGACGAGCCCCCGGTCGACGAGCCCCCGGTGGACGAGCCGCCCGTGGACGAGCCCCCGGTCGACGAGCCGCCCGTGGACATGCCTCCGACCGACACCCCCGGCACGGACACTCCGGGTGCCGAAACCCCCGGTTCCGGTACGCCCGGCTCCAACACCCCGGGTGCGCACCTGGCCGACACCGGTGCCGCCGATCTGGGGCTGGCCGCCGGTGCGAGCGCCGCGCTGCTGCTCGGCGGGGCGGTGCTTATGCGCCGTACCCGTGACGCGCGGGACTGAATCACCACCGCGCCTGCGTGAGAAACGAGGTCCGGCCGGACAGCGGGGACTGTCCGGCCGGGCCTTTCGTCGTGTGCGGTGACCGGTTTGTCCCGGGGTGCGGGCCGATCGGTGGAGGATGGCCGGGAGCCGCGGGGCCGTGCCGTCGCCGGGCCCGGCCGCGCCGGATGTGCGAGTGCGCCGGTCGGCCGGTGAGGCCGTGATGGCCCGGCTCCCTCAGACCGCGATCCGTTCGAAGACCGCCGCGAGGCCCTGGCCGCCGCCGATGCACATCGTCTCCAGGCCGTAGCGGGCCTCGCGGCGGTGGAGTTCGCGGGTGAGGGTGGCGAGGATACGGGCTCCGGTGGCACCGACCGGGTGGCCGAGCGAGATGCCCGAGCCGTTGACGTTGATCCGCTCCTCGTGGTCCTTGTCACCGAGGCCCAACTCCCGTGTGCAGGACAGGACCTGGGCGGCGAAGGCCTCGTTCAGCTCGATCAGGTCGAGGTCGGCGAGCGAGAGACCTGCCCGGTCGAGGGCGGTGCGGGTGGCGGCTACGGGTGCGATGCCCATCGTCGCGGCGGGGACCCCGGCCCGGGCGAAGGAGACCAGGCGGACGAGCGGGGTGAGGCCGAGGCGTTCGGCGGTTCCGGCGCTGGTGACCAGGCAGGCGGCCGCCGCGTCGTTCTGGCCGCTGGCGTTGCCCGCCGTGACGGTGGCCTCCGGATCGGACTTGGCCATCACCGGGCGGAGGGCGGCGAGTTGTTCGGCGGTGGTGTCGGGGCGGGGGTGTTCGTCGGCGGTGACGACGGTCTCGCCCTTGCGGGTGCGTACGGTGACGGGGACGGTCTCCGCGTCGTAGCGCCCCTCGGCGGCGGCGCGGGCGGCCCGCTGCTGCGAGCGCAGGGCCAGGGCGTCCTGGTCGGCGCGGCTGATGCCGTACTCCCGGCGCAGGTTCTCCGCCGTCTCGATCATGCCGCCGGGGACCGGGTGGTTGAGGCCGCCCGCGGTGACCCGGCCCCGGGCGAGGGCGTCGTGGAGCTGGAGGCCGGGGCCCTTGATTCCCCAGCGTCCGTCGTGGGTGTAGTAGGGGGCACCGCTCATGACGTCGACGCCGCCCGCGATCACGACGTCGCTGAACCCGGCGCGGATCTGCATCGCCGCGTCCAGGACCGCCTGGAGCCCCGAGCCGCAGCGGCGGTCGATCTGGGAGCCGGTGACCGTGGTGGGCAGTCCGGCGTCCAGGGCGGCGACGCGGCCGATGGCGGGGGCCTCGCTAGTCGGGTAGGCGTGGCCGAGGATCACCTCGTCGACCCGGTCGGGGTCGATGCCGGTGCGGGTGACGATCTCCGCGATGACGCGTGCGGCCAGCGCGGCCGGTGTCTGCTGGGCGAACGCCCCGCCGAACCGGCCGATCGGGGTGCGCAGGGGTTCGCAGATGACGACGTCGAGCGGCACGGGCGGGCCTTCCTTCAGGGCGACGGGCGGGGCGCGGGTGGTGGGGTGACCTTCGCATCCGGTGACTGAGCCGGTCCAATACCGGATCGGCTCCGGATCGAGAGGCCCGGCGTCTCAGTCGGTTCGCCGTCCGGTCCGCGTACGGGTGTCGGAAGGGCGTCCCGGGCGACGGCGAGCACGGCGTGCAGGGCGGCCGAGGGGTTGTCCGCGCGCCAGGCGAGGGCCGCCTGGCGGCGGATGGGCGGTCCGGTGAGGGGCCGGTAGACGAGTCCGCTCTGCTGGATGTGGCGTACGGAGGTGACCGTGAGGGTGACGCCGACCCCGGCCGCGACGAGCGCCATGATCGTGTACGAGTCGGGGGCCTCCTGGACGACGCGCGGGGTGAACCCGGCGCTCTCGCAGGCCTCGGTCATCGCGTCGCGGACCGTGGAGCCGGTGTTGGCGGGGAAGGAGACGAACGGTTCGTCGGCCAGTTCGCCGAGCGGCACCGCCTCGCACCGGGCGAGCGGGTGGTCGAAGGGCAGGGCGCAGAGCAGTTCCTCCTCGTCGATCACCCGGTAGGACACTCCCGCCCGGGTGACCGGCAGGCGCACGAAGCCGAGGTCGAGCGAGCCGTCGGCCACCCGGGACAGCGCGACGTTGGCGTACGTCTGGCCGGTCATGACCAGTTCGAGGCCGGGGTGGGCGGCGCGTACGGCGCGGGTGAGCCGGGGCAGCGTCTCGTGGCTGGAGGCTCCGGCGAAGCCGATGGTGACCCGGCCGTACTCGCCCCGGCCGGCCGAGCGGGCGGCCCGTACGGCCGTGTCGAGGTCGTCGAGGACCTTCGTCACGGGTTCGAGGAAGGCCTCCCCCGCGCCGGTGAGCCGGACGGAGCGCGTGTTGCGGCGGAAGAGCTGCACGCCGAGCTCCTTCTCCAGCTGCCGGATCTGCTGGCTCAGCGGCGGCTGCGCCATCTGGAGGCGCTTGGCGGCGCGGCCGAAGTGCAGTTCTTCGGCCACGGCGAGGAAGGCCTTCAGATGGCGCAGTTCCATGGGGCGCTCCTCGTGTCTTTGATACTCCTCGCGTCTCGGTCCGACCCTAATTCGGTATTGGACAGCCATCAATGGGGGCTGACACCGTGGTACCGGCGCATGCGGACGATGGGGAGCACTGTGGACCGGACGGCCGACAAGGTCATGTCGATGAGGGAGGCCGTCGCCGCCTTCGTCCACGACGGGGACACCGTGAGCCTCGAAGGGTTCACCCATCTCATCCCGACCGCAGCCGGGCACGAGATCATCCGGCAGGGCCGTCGCGGACTGACGGTCGTGCGGATGACGGCGGACATCGTGGTGGACCAGATGGTGGCGGCGGACTGTGTCACCCGGCTGGTCTCCTCCTTCGTCGGCAACTCCTGTGCCGGTTCGCTCGGTGAGCTGCGGCGGCGGATCGAGCGGGCGGACCCCGAGCCGCTGGCGTTCGAGGAGTACAGCCACTACGGGATGGTCTGCCGCTATCTCGCCGGTGCGCAGCGACTGCCGTTCCATCCGCTCCGCTCGTACGGCGGGAGCGATCTGCCGTCCGTCAACCCCGGTATCCGCAAGGTGACGTCGCCCTATCCCGGGCCGGACGGGCAGCCTCCCGAACAGATCTACGTCGTACCGCCGGTCAATCCGGATGTGACGATCGTCCACGCCCAGCGCGCCGACCGCCGGGGCAACACCCAGATCTGGGGACTGACCGGGGTCCAGGCCGAGGCGGTGTACGCGGCGGACCGGGCGGTCGTGGTCGTGGAGGAGCTGGTCGGGGACGAGGTGGTCCGCTCGGACCCGAACCGGACGCTGATCCCGGCGCACGCGGTCGACGCGGTGGTGGTCTGCCCGCGCGGGGCGCACCCCTCCTTCGCGCAGGGCTACTACGACCGGGACAACGCCTTCTACCGGTCCTGGTCCGCGATCAGCCGGGATCCGGTCCGGCTGCGGGAGTGGCTGGCGGAGTGGGTGTACGGCACCGCCGACCACGCGGAGTACGTGGCGAAGCTCGGCGAGGAGTACTGGGCGGGGCTCGCGGTGGGCGAGGCGCTGAGCGCCCCGGTGAACTACGGGCGGCGGCTGTGAGCGGGCCGGGCCCGGCGGAGGAGGGGGGCGGGGCTGTGCGCGGTCACGGTCGGGCCGGCCCGGTGGACGGGGGCGGTTCCGCCGTGCCCGTCACCTCCTCCGAGCTGCTGTCCGTCGTCGCCTCCCGTGAACTGGCCGGGCGGCGCACCGTGTTCGCGGGGATCGGACTGCCGACGCTCGCGGCCGAGCTGGCGCGGCTGACCGTCGCGCCGGGCATCGATGTGGTGTACGAGTCCGGGGTGTGCGGGGCGCACCCCTCCCACCTCCCGGAGACCATCGCGGACGCGGTCCTGATCACGGGCGCCGAGGCGGTCGTGTCGATGCCCGCCCTGTTCGGTTCGGTGCTCCAGGGCGGGCATATCGACGTGGGGTTCCTGGGGGCCGCGCAGATCGACCGCTGGGGCAACCTCAACACCTCGGTCATCGGGGACCCGTGCCGTCCGTCGGTGCGGCTGCCGGGCTCCGGGGGCGCGGTCGAGGTGATGGCGAACGCCCGTGAGGTGTTCGTGGTGATGCGCCGCCACACCCCGCGTTCCTTCGCCGCCGCGCTGGACTTCTGCACCACGCCGGGCCCGGACCGGGCGCTCGCGGACGGAATCCGTCCGCTCGGCGCCGGCGTCACCCGGGTCGTCACCGAGCTGGGCGTCCTCGCCCGCGAGGGCGTCGGGGACGAACTTCGGCTGGTCGCCGTGCACCCCGGGGTCACCGTCGAGCAGGTCCGGGCGGCGACCGGCTGGGAGCTGGAGGCCGCCGACCGGGTCGCGACGACGGCCCCGCCCACACCCGCGGAGCTCCGGCTCCTGCGCGACGATGTCGACCCGAACCGTGTCTACCTCCGCTGAAGACCGTGCCTGCCTCTGCTGAAAGGGCCCCACTGCCATGCGTATCAGGATCGTCGGAGCCGGGGCCATGGGCCGTGGCATCGCCCAGTGGGCGGCGAGCGCCGGGCACACCGTGGAACTCGCCGACGTACGGCCCGAGGCGGTGACGGAGGCCCTGGACTTCGTCGCCTCGATGCTGGACCGGGCGGTGGCCAAGGGCCGGATGACCGCCGCGGACCGGGGCGGGGCGGTGGCCCGGCTGGTGCCGCTCGGTGATCCTTGGGCGGCCGGTCCGGAGGTGGAGCTGGTCATCGAGGCGGTACGGGAGGACCTGGCCACCAAGGCCGAGGTGTTCGGGAAGCTGGAGCGGGCGCTGCCCTCGTCCGCCGTCTTCGCGACGAACACCTCGTCCCTGTCGGTGACCCGGATCGCGGCGACGCTCCAGGACCCCTCGCGCCTGGCCGGGCTGCACTTCTTCAACCCCGTGCCGCTGATGAGGATCGTGGAGGTGGTGCCGGGCGCGGCGACCCGTCCGGACATCCCGGCCCGGCTGACCGAGCTGGTCGAGGGGTGCGGCCACCGGGCGGTCACCGTCGCCGACACCCCCGGATTCCTGGTCAACCACGCCGGGCGGGGGCTGGTGACCGAGGCGCTGGCGCTGCTGGAGGAGTCGGTGGCGGACCCGGCGGAGATCGACCGGATCGCCCGGGACGTCCTGGGGCTGCGGATGGGCCCCTTCGAGCTGATGGACCTGACCGGTCTCGATGTGACGGCCGCGGTGATCGACTCGATCTGGGAGGGCTTCCGGTACGAGGACCGGCTGCGCCCCTCCTTCCTCACCCCGAACCGGGTGGTGGCGGGGCTGCACGGCCGCAAGACGGGCCGGGGCTGGTACGCGTACGGGGACGGGGCGTCCGGCCCCGCGCCGGAGAGCCCGGTCGGCGGGAACGCGGAGCGCCCGGTGTTCCTGGCCACGTCCGGGCGGCGGGAGGTCGCGGCGTACGAGGAGGGTCTGACCGGCTCGCTGGAGGCGGCGGGGGTCCGCGTCGAGCGGGGCGGCGGGCCGTCGGCCCAGGCCGTGGTGCTGGTGCCGGTGTGGGGGACGTCGGTGGCGGCGGCGATCGCGGAGGGCGGACTCCCCCGGGAGCGTACGTTCGGGGTCGAGGTGCTGCCCTCGGCCGGGCGGCGGCGGGTGCTCGCGGTGACGCCCGCCTCCGACCGGGGGGCCGCCCGCGACGCGCGTGGGGTGCTGGCGCGGTCCGCCGAGGGCGGGGAGCCGTACGGGGTGTCGGTGGTGCGGGACACGGCGGGGTCGGTCGCGCAGCGGCTGCTGTCCTCCGTCGTCGCGGTCGGCTGTTCGATCGCGGAGCGCTCGCTGGCCGCGCCGGCCGATATCGATCTCGCGGTGACCGCGGGCCTCGGCTATCCGGCCGGGCCGCTGGCATGGGGCGAGCGGATCGGGGCCGCGGGAATGCTGGAGCTCCAGCGGGCACTGCACGCGACGACGGGCGACCCGCGACACCGGCCGACGCGGTGGATCACCGAACGGGCCGCCCTGGGCCTGGCCCTGACCGACCCGGGGACCTCGCCCGCGGACTGCCTGGAATGAGGGGCGGGGTCGGACGTCCGATTCGTACAAGACGGCCGGGACGGCGTGCTCCTACGGTCGGGGCATGACTCCACGACTCGACGCGATCGGCATCATCACGGCGGACCTGGCGGCCTCGCTCGCCTTCTACCGGCGGCTCGGCCTCGACATCCCCGAGGGGGCGGAGTCCGCGCCCCATGTCGAGGTGACCCTGCCGGGCGGGCAGCGGCTGCTGTGGGACACCGAGGAGGTCATCGCCTCGTTCGACCCCGCCTGGAAGCGCCCGGCGGGCGGCGAGCGGCTCGGGCTGGCGTTCGCCTGCGAGGATCCGGCGGAGGTGGACGCCCTGTACGCGGACCTCGTCGAGGCCGGTCACCGGGGCCATGCGAAGCCCTGGGACGCGGAGTGGGGGCAGCGCTATGCGGTGGTGCTGGACCCGGACGGCTGCGGGGTCTCGCTGTTCGCCTCCGCGTCCCCTGCTGCGAAGTAGGCCCCGAGCGTCGTTCCGGCGAGGTCGCGCATCTCTCGGGCCAGGTGGGCCTGGTCGGTGCAGCCCGCCCGGCATGCGGCCTCGGCGTACGGGAGGCCGGTGCGGATGAGGGTCAGGGCGCGCTGGAGGCGGAGGATTCGGGCCAGGAGCTTGGGGCCGTAGCCGAAGGCCGCGAGGGAGCGGCGGTGCAGTTGGCGGGCTCCGAGGCCGACCTCGGCGGCCGTCGCGGCGACGGACCGGCCGCGTCGCAGCCGGTCCGCGACCGCCACGGTGAGCGGGTCCGGCGGTCCGGTGCCGGCGGCCAGGTCCAGGGCGGCGTCCTCCAGGGCGGCGGCGGGGTCGGGGGCCCGGTCGATCCGCTCGACGAGCCTGCGGGCGGCGGACCGGGGCCAGAGGGCGTCCAGCTCCACCCGGTGGTCGCGCAGCTCGTGTGCCGGTACGCCCAGGAGCGTCGGCGCGGTGCCGGGGGCGAAGCGGATCGCGGCGCAGGAGCCCCGGTTCCGCGGGTCCACCTCGAAGGCGTGGCTGTCGGGTCCGGCGACGATCAGGCGGCCGCCGGTCCAGATCAGGTCCATGCAGCCGTCGGGGAGCACGGACCGGGCGGGCTGCTGGGAGCCGGGCGGGGCGTCCAGGGTCCAGACGACGGCGCCGTCCAGCCGGGACGGCCTCTCCTCGTACCTCTGGCGGGGCATGCTTCCACGCTAGCGCGGCGTCAGGACGACGGCGGTTCCCTGGAGGTCCTGGACTCCTTGGAGTCCTTCTCCCAGGTCGCGTGCAGCCGGGACTTCACGTCGTCGGGCGGCAGGAAGCGGGACCAGCGCTCGGGGAACTCGGAGGGCATGTACGCGGGGCCGTCGTCCTCGTCGTCTTCCGTGTCCGTGCTCTCGTAGGCGGTCGCGCGGGTCCGGGCGACGAACTCGGCGGCCTGCGCGGCCCGGACGCGTTCGGATGCCTCGCGGGCCTCGGCGGTGGCGAGCGAGGGCCACACCCGGTCGATGGCCGCGTTGACCGCCGCGCCGACCAGGACCGCGAAGGCGGAGATGCCGATCCAGAGCAGGACGGCGATGGGCGCTGCCAACGAACCGTAGATCGTGGGGCCTTCGACCGTGTTGGTGAGGTAGATGCGCAGCAGGAAACTGCCGAACACCCACATGCCGAGCGCCACGAGCGCTCCGGGGACGTCCTCGATCCAGGGCGAACGCACGGGGACGGACACGTGGTAGAGCGTGGTGAGGAACGCGATGGTCAGCACCATGACCAGCGGCCAGTACAGGACGGCTATGACCTCGGTGCCCCAGGGGACGAACTCGACCACCCGGTCCGGCCCGACGACCAGCAGCGGCAGCACCACCGCGCCCAGCAGCAGGGCGACGACGTAGAGCAGGAAGGCGAGCAGCCGGGTCTTGACGATCCCGCGGTGGCCGTCGAGTCCGTACATCACGGTGATGGTGTCGATGAAGACGTTCACCGCGCGGGAGCCGGACCACAGGGCGATGGCGAAGCCGATGGAGATGATGTCGGGGCGGGCCCCGGTCGTGACGTCGGCGAGCAGCGGTTTGGCGAAGTCGTTGACCCCGCGCTCGGAGAGCACGGTCTGGGCGGCGGAGAGGATGTTGCGCTCGATGGAGGCGACCGTGGTGGTGGTCGTCCACTCGTCGACGTAGCCGAGCAGTCCGATCAGGCCGAGCAGCAGCGGGGGCAGCGAGAGAAGCGTGAAGAACGCCGCCTCGGCCGCGAGTCCCAGGATGCGGTACTCGATGCACGAGTTGACGGTGTCCTTGAGCAAGTGCCATGCCATCTGCCGCTTGGAGACATTGCGGTAGAGCACTCGCGCCCGGTGGAGCCGGCCCGATGGCCGCTCGGGTGTTTCATTTGCTGCCTGCACCTCCTTACCGTATCCGCATGGCAGCCACCACCCACACAGTGACCAATCAGGTTCCGCCGCTGGTCGGCTATGACGTCTTTGCCGCCGACCGGGCCCTGACCGAGGCCGTCGAACGGCACATCGCGACCGGAGTTCTGCCCGGGGCGCTGGCGGAGCTCGGGGAGCTCGGCCGGTCCGCGGGCTCCGCCCAGGCCCAGGAATGGGGGGCGCAGGCGAATACGTACCCACCCGTTCTGCGCACCCATGACCGTTATGGGAATCGGATCGACGAAGTGGAGTTCCATCCGTCCTGGCACCGGCTGCTGAGCCATGCCGTGTCGGCCGGTCTGACGGACGCCTGGGGACGTCCGGCCGGTCACGTGCGGCGCGCGGCCGGGTTCCTGGTCTGGACGCAGGCCGAGGCGGGGCACGGCTGCCCGCTGTCGATGACGCATGCCGCGGTGCCCGCGCTGCGGACCGATCCGGCGCTGGCCGCCGAGTGGGAGCCGCTGCTGACCTCGCACACGTACGAGGAGGGGCTGCGGCCCGCCGGGCGGAAGAGCGGGGTGCTCTTCGGGATGGGCATGACGGAGAAGCAGGGCGGCACCGACGTACGGTCCAACACCACGCGGGCGGAGCCGCTGTCCGGCGAGGGCGAGTATCTGCTCACCGGGCACAAGTGGTTCTGTTCGGCGCCGATGTCGGACGGTTTCCTGGTGCTCGCGCAGGCGCCGGGCGGGCTGAGCTGCTTCCTGGTGCCGCGCGTGCTCCCGGACGGTACGCGCAACGTGTTCGCGATCCAGCGGCTGAAGGACAAGCTGGGCAACAAGTCGAACGCGTCCAGCGAGGTCGAGTTCGACGGGACGTGGGCCCGCCGGGTCGGCGAGGAGGGGCGCGGGGTGCGCACCATCATCGAGATGGTGGCGGCCACCCGGCTCGACTGCGTGGTCGGTTCGGCGGCGCTGATGCGGCAGGCGGTGGCGCAGGCGATCCATCACAGCGCGTACCGCAGCGCGTTCGGGGGGCTGCTGATCGAGAAGCCGCTGATGCGCAACGTGCTGGCCGACCTGGCGCTGGAGTCGGAGGCGGCGACGGTCCTGGCGATGCGGCTGGCCTCGGCGTACGACACGGACACCGAGGAGGAGCGGGCCTTCCTGCGGCTCGCGGTGCCCGCCGCGAAGTACTGGGTCACCAAACGGTGCACGGCCGTGGTGGGCGAGGCGCTGGAGTGCCTGGGCGGCAACGGGTACGTGGAGGAGTCGGGGATGCCCCGGCTGTTGCGGGAGGCGCCGCTGAACTCGATCTGGGAGGGCTCCGGCAACGTCCAGGCGCTGGATGTGCTGCGCGCGCTGCAACGGGAGCCGCAGGCGCTGGACGCGTTCCTGCGTGAGGTCGGGAAGGCGCGCGGGGCGGATCACCGGCTGGACGCGGCGATCAAGGATCTGCTGACCGAACTGGCTGACCTGGAGGGCATCGAGGCGCGGGCCCGGCGGCTGGTGGAGCGCATCGCGCTGGTGCTCCAGGGTTCGCTGCTGGTGCGCTGGGCGCCGCCGGAGGTCTCCGACGCCTTCTGCGCCTCGCGGCTCGGCGGGGACTGGGGCGCGGCGTTCGGGACGCTGCCGCACACGCTGGATCTGGCGTCGGTGGTGGCACGGGCCCGGCCGGACGCCTCGTAAGCCGTGAGCCCCCGAGGACGGGCCGGGGGCGGGCGAGCGACAGAGGGTGGTGCTGCGCCGACACGGCACCACCCTCCATGCTTCTGCACCACCGAAGAGCCAGAACAGGCCCGGCCCACGGTGTTCCGCCACTCTCGTACAGTCGCGCGTCGCGTCGCCAGAGTTGCAAAGGGTTGCAACCATTGTGTGCACTGGGCGGAAGCGTTCGGGGGGAACGGGGGACTCGGGGGAACGGGGGATGGCGGCCATGACGGAGAAGGGTTCTGCCGGGGTGGTGCGGGTGACCGGTGAAGGGGCGGACCGCGGGGCGACGCGGCTGCTCCACCGGGCCCGGGAGGCCCGGCTGACGGGTGAGCGGACCAGGGTCGCGCCCCGGGCCGAGATCGACGCCTCCTGGAACCGAGTGGTGCGCAGCGGCATAGACCCGGAGCAGTCGCCGGAGAGCGAGCTGCTGGAGGCGGACGAGATCGAGCACCGGCGGCGCAGCACGGCGCTCGGTGAGCTGATGCCGCTGCTGCGGTCGGGGCTCGCCTCGATCGCGGACGCCGCGCAGCAGATCATGGTGGTCACCGACACCGAGGGCCGGGTGCTGTGGCGGCAGGGCAACACCGGAGTGCTGCGCCGGGCCCACGACATCTGCCTGGAGGAGGGGGCGGCCTGGGCGGAGGCGGCGACGGGGACGAACGCGATCGGTACGGCGCTGGCGGCCCGGGCCCCCATCCAGGTGCACTCGGCCGAGCACTTCATCCGGGCGCTGCACGGCTGGACCTGTGCGGCGGCCCCGGTGCGCGATCCGCGCGACGGGCGGCTGATCGGGGTCGTGGACATCAGCGGCCCGGCGTCCACGTTCCATCCGGCGACGCTGGCGCTGGTCGACTCGGTGGCCCGGCTCGCCGAGGGCGAGATCCGCAACCGGCACCTGGCGGAGATCGAGCGGCTGCGCGCGGTGGCCGCGCCGATCCTGTGCCGGATCGGCGGGCGGGCGCTGGCAGTGGACACACACGGGCGGCTGGCGGCGGTGACGGGGATGCCTCCGGTGGACCGGCTGCCGCTGCCGAAGTCTCTGCGGCCGGGCCGGGTGTGGCTGCCCTCGCTCGGCATGTGCCGGGTGGAGCCGTTGCCGGGCGGCTGGCTGGTGCAGGTGAGCGACGGCGGGGCGGAGGGGCCGCCCCGCCGGGTGGTCCTGGATCTGAGCCGGCCCCGGGGGCTCGCGGTGCATCTGACCGGTCCGCTGGGCACCAGCACCCAGCGGCTCTCACCGCGCCACGCGGAGCTGCTGTTCGCGCTGTCCGTGCACCGGGAGGGGCGGACGGCGTCCGAGCTCGCGCGGGACATCTTCGGGGACGCGACCCGGACGGTGACGGTCCGGGCCGAGATCTCCCGACTGCGGCGCCATCTGGCCCCGGTGCTGGCGCACCGCCCGTACCGCTTCGGGGACGGGGTGGAGGTGGAAGTGGTCCACCCGGAGCACCCGGGCGATCTGCTGCCGCACTCGAAGGCGCCGGTGGTGACGCTCGCCCGCGGGCGAGCGGGGACCGGCTGAGGCGGGGCCGCCGTGCGCGGGGGTCCGGCGGCATGGTTTTCTGGCGGTCATGAGCGACTTCCCGCAGCCCGCAGCGCCGACCACCGAGGTGACCGTCTGGTCGCTGGAGCAGACCTCGCCCGCCGATCTGCTTCCGTCGGCCGTGCCGGAGGGGGACGTACGCATCGTCCGGTCCGAGGTGCCGCTGCCGGAGTTCAGCCGCTTCCTCTATACGGCCGTGGGCGGCGACATCCGGTGGACGGACCGGCTGGGGATGACGTACGCCCAGTGGCAGGCGGCACTGGAGCGGCCCGGGGCGGAGACCTGGGTGGCGTACGCGAACGGGACTCCGGCCGGGTATGCGGAGCTGGACCCGCAGGACGACGGCGTGGTCGAGATCATGTACTTCGGGTTGATCCCGGCGTTCCGGGGACGGCGGATCGGCGGCCACCTCCTGTCGTACGCGGCGGCGCGCGCCTGGGACCTGGCGGAGCGCTGGCCGGGGCGGCCCGCGACGAAGCGGGTGTGGCTGCACACCTGCTCGAACGACGGTCCGCACGCGATGGACAACTATCTGCGGCGCGGCTTCCGGCTCTTCGACACGAGGACCGAGGTGGAGCCCGAGGTGGCGACGCCCGGACCGTGGCCCGGGGCGTACGGCTCCTGACCGAGATCCAGGTCGGTGGAGCCACCCCCCTTGCTTCCGGGCCCCGGCCTCCCTCTCGGGGCGTTTTGTCGGCAATGCCAAGGGTGGCCCCTGTGACCGGCACCACATCATCTCACCCTTCGGGACCAGGTCGTCCACATAATGGATAGTGGTGGACTGTCCCGAGATGCGCGTGACACGCTTCCGTCATGTCTGGAACTGGAATTGCCTTGGTGAGTCGACGCCACGTCGACCTCGGCCGCATGTCCAGCGCCATCTGTCCGGCGAGCTGAGAGCCTCAGCACCCGCCGCACCCTCTTACCTCTGAACCGCCCCTGCGCACCGCCGCGCCTCAGCGCGAGTGCGCCGCTCAGAGCCGCCCTCCTGCAGTCCCGAAGGACGTACTGTCATGGCCGCTACCCCGGAACAGCCTGCGACCACCACACCCCGCCGCAAGGCCGGACGCCACCGTGGTGAGGGTCAGTGGGCCGTGGGCCACCACACCCCCCTGAACGGGAACGAGCAGTTCAAGAAGGACGACGACGGTCTCAACGTGCGGACACGTATTGAGACGATCTACTCCAAGCGCGGCTTCGACTCCATCGACCCGAACGACCTGCGCGGACGTATGCGCTGGTGGGGGCTGTACACCCAGCGCAAGCCCGGCATCGACGGCGGCAAGACGGCCGTCCTTGAGCCGGAGGAGCTGGACGACGAGTACTTCATGCTGCGCGTCCGCATCGACGGGGGCCGGCTGACCACGCAGCAGCTGCGGGTGATCGGTGAGGTCTCCCAGGAGTTCGCGCGCGGCACCGCCGACCTCACCGACCGGCAGAACGTGCAGTACCACTGGATCCGGATCGAGGACGTGCCCGAGATCTGGCGGCGCCTCGAAGAGGTGGGCCTGTCCACCACCGAGGCCTGCGGTGACACGCCCCGCGTGATCCTCGGCTCCCCCGTCGCGGGCATCGCCGAGAACGAGATCATCGACGGCACGCCCGCGATCGACGAGATCCAGCGCCGGTTCATCGGCAACCCCGACTTCTCCAACCTGCCCCGCAAGTTCAAGTCCGCGGTCTCCGGCTCCCCGCAGCTGGACGTGGCGCACGAGATCAACGACATCGCCTTCGTCGGCGTGAACCACCCGGAGCACGGCCCCGGCTTCGACCTCTGGGTCGGCGGCGGCCTGTCCACCAACCCCAAGCTCGGGGTCCGGCTCGGCGCCTGGGTGCCGCTGGACGAGGTGGCCGACGTGTACGGCGGGGTCATCGGGATCTTCCGCGACTACGGCTACCGGCGGCTGCGCACCCGCGCCCGCCTGAAGTTCCTGGTCGCGGACTGGGGCGCGGAGAAGTTCCGCCAGGTCCTGGAGGACGAGTACCTCAAGCGCAAGCTGGTCGACGGGCCCGCGCCCGAGCAGCCCGCCCAGACCTGGCGCGACCACCTCGGGGTGCACCGGCAGAAGGACGGCCGCTTCTACGTCGGCTTCGCCGCGCGGGTGGGCCGGGTCGACGGGACCACGCTCACCAAGATCGCCGACCTGGCGGACCAGCACGGCTCCGGCCGGGTGCGGACCACCGCCGAGCAGAAGATGATCGTCCTGGATGTGGCCGAGGAGCAGGTCGAGTCCCTGGTCGCCGGTCTGGAGGCGCTGGACCTGCGGGTCACGCCCTCCCCGTTCCGGCGCGGCACGATGGCCTGCACCGGCATCGAGTTCTGCAAGCTGGCGATCGTCGAGACGAAGGCGCGCGGCGCGTCCCTCATCGACGAACTGGAGCGCCGCATCCCGGAGTTCGACCACCCGATCACCATCAACATCAACGGCTGCCCGAACGCCTGCGCCCGTATCCAGGTCGCGGACATCGGTCTCAAGGGCCAGCTGATGCTGGACGACGAGGGCAACCAGGTCGAGGGCTATCAGGTGCACCTCGGTGGCGCGCTCGGGCTGGAGGCCGGGTTCGGCCGCAAGGTCCGTGGTCTGAAGGTCACTTCGGCCGAACTGCCGGACTACGTCGAGCGGGTGCTCGGCCGCTTCCAGGAGGAGCGCGAGGACGGTGAGCGCTTCGCGGCCTGGGCGGCGCGCGCCAGTGCGGAGTCGCTGTCATGAGCGAGCGAGCCGCTCCGTTCTACTGCCCGTACTGCGGCGACGAGGACCTCCGTCCCAACGAGACCGGTCACGGCGCCTGGGAATGTGCCTCCTGCAACCGTGCGTTCCAGCTGAAGTTCCTGGGCCTGCTGACCCGGGGTGTTCAGCGCAACGACGTTGGAGAGGACCGGATATGACGGACACTCTGCTGAGTGGAGAGCTCACCGACCGGGAGCTCCAGGAGCTGGCCGAGCAGGCCGGACGGGAGCTGGAGGACGCCTCCGCGACCGAGATCCTGAAGTGGGCGACCGACGCCTTCGGGCCGCGCTTCTGCGTCACCTCCTCGATGGAGGACGCCGTGGTCGCGCACCTGGCCTCCCGGGTGCTGCCGGGCGTGGACGTGGTCTTCCTGGACACCGGCTACCACTTCCCGGAGACCATCGGGACCCGGGACGCGGTGGACGCGGTGATGGACGTCAACGTCATCACGATCACCCCGCGGCAGACGGTCGCCGAGCAGGACGCGGAGCACGGCGAGAAGCTGCACGACCGCGACCCGGACCTGTGCTGCGCGCTGCGCAAGGTCAAGCCGTTGGAGGACGGCCTCACCGCGTACGCGGCGTGGGCGACGGGGCTGCGGCGCGACGAGTCCCCGACCCGGGCGAACACCCCGGTCGTGGGCTGGGACGCCAAGCGCCGCAAGGTGAAGGTCTCCCCCATCGCCCGCTGGACCCAGGACGACGTGGACGCCTACGTCGCCGAGCACGGGGTGCTCACCAACCCGCTGCTGATGGACGGTTACGCCTCCGTCGGCTGCGCGCCCTGCACCCGCCGGGTGCTGGAGGGCGAGGACGCACGGGCCGGCCGCTGGGCCGGCCGGGGCAAGACCGAATGCGGGCTGCACGGCTGATGACGACTGATCAGGAGAGTTCGATGAGCGTGACGGAGACGGGAGCCACGATCTGGCTCACCGGTCTGCCGAGCGCGGGCAAGACCACCATCGCGTACGAGCTGGCGGGCCGGCTGCGGACCGAGGGCCACAAGGTGGAGGTGCTCGACGGCGACGAGATCCGGGAGTTCCTCTCCGCGGGCCTCGGCTTCTCCCGCGAGGACCGGCACACCAACGTGGCCCGGATCGGCTTCGTCGCCGAGCTGCTCGCCGCCAACGGCGTGAAGGTGCTGGTCCCCGTCATCGCCCCGTTCGCCGACAGCCGCGAGGCGGTCCGCAAGCGGCACGCCGCCGAGTCCACCACCTACCTGGAGGTACACGTCGCGACACCCGTCGAGGTGTGCTCCGTACGCGATGTGAAGGGGCTGTACGCCAAGCAGGCCGCGGGCGAGATCAGCGGGCTCACCGGGGTCGACGACCCCTACGAGGCCCCGGAATCGCCCGACCTGCGGATCGAGTCGCACCAGCAGACCGTGCAGGAGTCAGCGGCGGCGCTCCACGCGCTGCTCACCGAGAGGGGCCTGGCGTGAGTGCCGTCACCACCGTGCCGGAGGGCACCGTCCATCCGTACGCGCTCAGCCACCTGGACTCGCTGGAGTCCGAGGCGGTCCACATCTTCCGTGAGGTGGCGGGAGAGTTCGAGCGGCCGGTGATCCTGTTCTCCGGCGGCAAGGACTCCATCGTGATGCTGCACCTGGCGCTGAAGGCGTTCGCGCCCGCGCCGGTGCCGTTCACGCTGCTGCACGTGGACACCGGGCACAACTTCCCCGAGGTCCTGGACTACCGCGACCGTACGGTGAAGAAGCACGGGCTGCGGCTGCACGTCGCCTCCGTGCAGGAGTACATCGACGCCGGGAAGCTCCGCGAGCGCCCCGACGGCACCCGCAACCCGCTCCAGACCGTTCCGCTCACGGAGGCGATCCAACAGCACCGCTTCGACGCGGTGTTCGGCGGCGGGCGGCGCGACGAGGAGAAGGCTCGCGCCAAGGAGCGGGTGTTCTCGCTGCGGGACGAGTTCTCGCAGTGGGACCCGCGCCGCCAGCGCCCCGAGCTGTGGCAGCTGTACAACGGGCGGCACGCCCCCGGTGAGCACGTCCGGGTCTTCCCGATCTCCAACTGGACCGAGCTGGACGTCTGGCAGTACATCGAGCGCGAGGGCATCGAGCTGCCGGAGATCTACTTCGCCCACGAGCGCGAGGTGTTCAACCGCAACGGCATGTGGCTGACGGCCGGTGGCTGGGGCGGGCCCAAGGACCACGAGGTCACCGAGACCCGTCTGGTGCGCTACCGCACGGTCGGCGACATGTCCTGCACCGGTGCCGTCGACTCCGACGCCACCACGCTGGACGCCGTGATCACCGAGATCGCCGCCTCCCGGCTCACCGAGCGGGGCGCGACCCGCGCCGACGACAAGATGTCCGAAGCTGCGATGGAAGACCGCAAGCGCGAGGGGTACTTCTAAGATGACCACACCCATCCTGTCGGCCGAGCAGTTGTCGGCCACCACCCTTCTGCGGTTCGCCACCGCCGGGTCGGTCGACGACGGCAAGTCCACCCTCGTGGGACGCCTCCTGCACGACTCCAAGTCGGTCCTCACCGACCAGCTGGAGGCCGTCGAGCAGGCCTCGCTGAGCCGCGGCCAGGATGCGCCGGACCTGGCGCTGCTGACCGACGGGCTGCGGGCCGAGCGCGAGCAGGGCATCACCATCGATGTCGCCTATCGCTACTTCGCCACCGCCCGCCGCCGGTTCATCCTCGCCGACACCCCGGGCCATGTGCAGTACACCCGCAACATGGTGACGGGCGCCTCCACCGCCGAGCTGGCCGTGGTCCTGGTCGACGCCCGCAACGGGGTCGTCGAGCAGACCCGCCGCCACGCCGCCGTCGCAGCCCTGCTGCGCGTCCCGCACGTGGTGCTCGCCGTCAACAAGATGGACCTGGTCGACTACGCGGAGCCCGTGTTCGCCGCGATCGCCGAGGAGTTCACCGCGTACGCCGCATCCCTCGGCGTCCCGGAGATCACCGCGATCCCGATCTCGGCGCTGGCCGGGGACAACGTGGTGGAGCCGTCCGCGCACATGGACTGGTACGGCGGGCCGACCGTCCTGGAGCACCTGGAGACGGTCCCGGTCAGCCACGACCTGACCGCCTGCCACGCGCGCTTCCCCGTGCAGTACGTGATCCGCCCGCAGAACGCCGAACACCCCGACTACCGGGGATACGCCGGTCAGATCGCCGCCGGGGCCTTCCGCGTAGGCGAGTCCGTCTCCGTACTCCCCTCGGGGCGCACCACGACGATCACGGGCATCGACGCGCTCGGCGAAAGCGTGGACATCGCCTGGGCGCCGCAGTCGGTGACGCTCCGGCTGGCCGACGACATCGACATCTCGCGCGGCGACCTGATCGCCCCCGCCGTCGACGCGCCGCCGGTCACCCAGGACGTCGAGGCGACCGTCTGCCACGTGGCCGACCAGCCACTCTCGGTGGGCCAGCGGGTACTGCTCAAGCACACCACCCGTACGGTCAAGGCGATCGTCAAGGACATCCCCTCCCGGCTCACCCTGGACGACCTCTCCCAGCACCCGGCCCCCGGGCAGCTGGTCGCCAACGACATCGGCCGGGTCATCGTACGGACCGCCGAGCCGCTCGCCCTCGACGCCTACGCGGACTCCCGGCGCACCGGCTCCTTCCTGCTCATCGACCCGGCGGACGGCACGACGCTCAGCGCCGGCATGGCCGGGGCGTCCTTCGCCGCGGTGGCCGAAGCAGGCGGCAGCGCGGCCGACGACGCCGAGTGGGACTTCTGATGGCCGGCGACTTCTTCTCCACCTTCGCGAAGGAGGGCGGCCGCGTGGGCAGCGGCGCCCTCGGCAGTGGCCAGGGCGGGGTCGGGCGATGTGCGTGATGACGTACGCGCACCGCTTGCGCGCCCACCCGTACCACCCGCACCCGCAGCGTCCCTACCGCCGAAGACCTGCCGATCTCCCGGCCGCGCCCCCCTGAGCACCAGCGGGACGTGAGCACCGGGCCAAGGAGAGGAACACCTTCCGTGTCTGCCCCACGTTCCAGCGTTCGCCGCGGCCTGGTCGCCGTCGCCGCCCTGCCCCTGCTCGCCCTGGCCGCCACCGCCTGCGGCTACGGCTCCCAGGCCCAGGCCGACGACGCGAGGGCGAACGTCTCCTCCGGTGGCAGGAAGCTCTCCGCGGACACCGTGAGGGTCGGCTACCTTCCGAACATCACGCACGCCACCGCCCTGGTCGGTATCCAGGAAGGCACCATCCAGAAGGAGCTGGGCGGCACCGAGGTCGAGTCGACGGCCTTCAACGCCGGCCCCTCCGAGATCGAGGCGCTCAACGCCGGGTCCATCGACATCGGCTTCATCGGCCCCTCCCCCGCCATCAACGCCTACGTCAAGACCCAGGGCAAGGGGCTGCGGATCGTGGCCGGTTCGGCCTCCGGCGGGGTGAAGCTGGTGGTCGACCCGGAGAAGATCAAGACCGTGGACGACCTGAGGGGCAAGCGGATCGCGACCCCGCAGATCGGCAACACCCAGGACGTGGCCTTCCTCAACTGGATCGCCGAGAAGGGCTGGAAGGTCGACCCGCAGAGCGGCGGGGGCGATCTCTCCGTGGTCCGCTCGGACAACAAGGTGACGCCCGACGCCTACAGGGCCGGTTCTCTGGACGGCGCTTGGGTCCCCGAGCCGACCGCGTCGAAGCTGGTCTCCGAGGGCGCGAAGGTGCTTCTCGACGAGAGGGACCTGTGGCCGGACAAGAGGTTCGTGATCACGCACATCGTCGTGTCGCAGAAGTTCCTCGACAGGCACCCCGACGTCGTCGAGGCCGTGATCAAGGGGTCGATGTCCACCAACAAGTGGATCGACGACAACCCCGAAGAGGCCAAGGCGTCCGCGAACAAGGCGCTGGAGAGGCTGAGCGGCAAACCGCTGCCCACCGGGATCCTCGATCCGGCGTGGGAGTCCATCGAGTTCACCAGCGACCCGCTGGCCACCACGCTCAGGACGCAGGCGGGGCACTCGGTGCGGGCAGGTCTGCTGGAGGACCCGAAGCTGTCGGGCATCTACGACCTGGGCCCGCTGAACAAGCTCCTCAAGGCCGAGGGCCGGCCCGAGGTCGCCGACGCCGGTCTCGGCGTCAAGTAGCCAACCCGTACAGGACCCAGGAATCCCAGGAGGTGACGACCATGGCGACCAGCACCCTCACCAAGGCCGAGGACCGTACGGCGGTCGAGCACGCCGCCCGTCTCACACACGTCTCGAAGTCCTTCGCCGGGCCCACTGGGCAGCAGCTCGTCCTGGACGACATCAACCTCGATGTCGCTCCGGGTGAGTTCGTCACCCTCCTGGGGGCATCCGGGTGCGGAAAGTCGACGCTGCTCAATCTGGTGGCCGGACTCGACCGCCCGTCCGCGGGGTCCATCGAGACCCCCGGCGGGCGACCTGCCCTGATGTTCCAGGAGCACGCCCTCTTCCCGTGGCTGACCGCGGGCAAGAACATCGAACTGGCCCTGCGGCTGCGCGGGGTACCCAAGTCGGAGCGCCGCGGCGAGGCCGAGCGGCTGCTCGGACTCGTCCGCCTCGGCGGCGCGTACGGCAAGCGGGTGCACGAGCTCTCGGGCGGTATGCGGCAGCGGGTGGCGATGGCCCGCGCGCTCGCCCAGGACAGCCAACTGCTGCTGATGGACGAGCCGTTCGCGGCGCTGGACGCGATCACCCGCGATGTGCTGCACGACGAGCTGACTCGGATCTGGCGGGAGACGAACGCCTCGGTCCTCTTCGTCACGCACAACGTGCGTGAGGCGGTACGGCTCGCGCAGCGCGTCGTGCTGCTGTCGTCGAGGCCGGGCCGGGTCGCCCGGGAGTGGACGGTCGACATCGAGCAGCCGCGCCGCATCGAGGACAAGGCGGTGGCGGAGCTGTCCGTCGAGATCACCGAACAACTGCGTGGGGAGATCCGCCGACATGGCCAGCACTGACATCACGTCCGGCCGGAAGCGGCCGGACGGGCCGGACGGCCTGGCCGACGCGAGGCCCGACGACCTGGCGGGCCTGGAGGCGGGCCTCGACGCCCTGGACGCGGTGCAGATCCGCCGCACCCCCGTCGGCGAGGTACTGCGGAACAAGGTGCTGCCGCCGGTCGTGGCGGTGGCCCTGGTCCTCGTCGTCTGGGAGCTGCTGGTCCGCGCCGAGTTCACCGAGGTCCACAAGCTGCCGCCGCCGTCCGCGGTGTGGGACAGCGCGAGGGACATGTGGCTCAAGGGGACGCTCCTGGAGGTCGTCTGGACCAGCGTCTCTCGTGGTCTGCTCGGCTTCCTCCTCGCGGTGGCCATCGGTACGCCGCTGGGGCTGCTGGTCGCCCGGGTGAAGCTGGTCCGGGCGGCGATCGGGCCGATCCTGGCCGGGCTCCAGTCGCTGCCGTCGGTGGCGTGGGTGGCCCCGGCGGTGATCTGGCTCGGGCTGAACGACCAGATGATGTTCGCGGTGATCCTGCTGGGCGCGGTGCCCTCGATCGCCAACGGGCTGGTATCGGGCGTGGACCAGGTGCCGCCGCTGTTCCTGCGGGCGGGCCGCACCCTGGGCGCGACCGGCGTCCGCGGGACCTGGCACATCGTGCTCCCGGCCGCGCTGCCCGGCTATCTGGCGGGCCTCAAGCAGGGCTGGGCCTTCTCCTGGCGCTCGCTGATGGCCGCCGAGATCATCGTCTCCTCGCCCGACCTAGGCCTGGGACTCGGCCAGTTGCTGGAGAACGGTCGCAGCAACTTCGACATGCCCGGGATCTTCCTCTCCATCCTGCTCATCCTGTTCGTCGGCATCGCGATCGACCTGCTGATCTTCAGTCCGCTGGAGCGGTGGGTGCTGCGCAGCCGCGGTCTCCTCGTCAAGAACTGAGTCACGCCATGTCCCACCCCGTTCTTCTCCTCATCGCCCACGGCAGCCGCGACCCGCGGCACGCCGCGACCGTGCACGCGCTCACCGAACGGGTGCGGGCCGAACGGCCGGGGCTGCGTGTGGAGACGGGATTCCTGGAGTTCAACGCTCCTTCCGTGCCCCGGGTGCTGGAGCGCCTGGCCGCGGAGGGGGCCAACGAGGTGACCGCCCTGCCCCTGCTCCTGACCCGGGCGTTCCACGCCAAGACCGACATCCCCTCGGTCCTGCGCGAGGCCCGGGCCCGGCTGCCGCGGCTGCACATCCGCCAGGCGGACGTACTCGGCCCCTCCCCGCTGCTCAACGCCACCCTGACCCGGCGGCTGCGGGAGGCCGGGGTCCGTCCCGGCGACCTCCCCCGGACCGGGCTCGTCCTGGCCTCGGCGGGATCCACAGACCCGGAGGCGATCGCAGTGATCGCTGAAATCGCGCGGGAGCTGCGGCACACCGGTTGGTGCGCCGTGCGGCCTGCGTTCGCCTCCGCTGTTCATGCCGGCGGCTTCTCCCGTACCGAGGACGCGGTACGGGACCTGCGCGCCGAGGGGGTCCGCCGGGTGGCGGTGGCCCCTTACGTCATCGCTCCAGGACGCCTCCCCGACCGCATCGCGGCGGGCGCCGAGGCGGCCGGGGCGGATGTGCTGGCCGGCGTGCTGGGCCCCGCGCCGGAGCTGGCGCGGCTGCTGCTGGACCGGTACGACGAGGCGCGGGTGGCGGTGGGGGCGTCGTTGTCGGCGTAGCGCTACACACGACCAGCCCGCTGACCGCACAGCCAACTGCCGCGCCCGCCAGGGTTTCCGCCGCGACCGACCAGGTGAAGCGCCGCTCCAGCACGCCGGGGCCGGGCGACCGCGTTCGCGCACGGGACGCCTCCCAGCGGCTCAGTCGTAGGACAGCCCACCCGAGCGCGCCCGCTTGAGCTCGAAGAACCCGTGGTGGTTGGCCAGCACCCGGAAGCTGTCGAAGAGCTCCGCCGCCTCCTCGCCGCGCGGGATCGCGTTGAGGACCGGGCCGAACCACACCGTGCCGTCGACGTGGATCGTCGGCGTGCCCACGTACGCCTCCTGCTCCGGGTCCTTGCCCGCGTCATGGCAGCGGGCGACCTCTTCGTCGTACGCCGTGGAATGCGCGGCCTCCGCCAGGGCGGCGGGCAGGCCCAGTTCGGCGAGGGCGGCGGCGATCACCGCGTCGAAGTCCTCCTCCTTGTGCCGGTGGATGCGGGTGCCGAGGGCGGTGTAGAGGTCCCGCAGGATGCCGTCGCCGTGGGCCGCGGCCGCGGCGACGGCGACGCGGACGGGGCCGATCGATCTGTCGACCAGTTCGCGATACCAGTCGGGCAGTTCATTTCCCTGGTTGTGCAGATACAGGCTCATGGGGCGGAAGCGGAGCTCGATGTCCCGTTGCCGCTCCACCTCCAGCATCCAGCGGGAGGTGATCCAGGCGAACGGGCAGGCCGGGTCGAAGTAGAAGTCGACGGAGGTGCGGGCGGGGGCGGAGGTGGGGCGGTGCGTGCTCATGCGCCTCAGCCTAGGCAGTGATTGGTGTGGGCTCCCGGGCCAATGAGTACCTGGTGCGGTGGGCCACTTCAGTACGCCTGCCGGGTGCGGGAACGGCCGAACAGGCGCCGTTGACGAGCAACGGGCCTCATGTCAGCGTCGGTTCGCGCGGAACGACCGTGCGCGGTCCCGTCGGCACGGCGGGCGTCCGGGAGGGGAACCATCATGAGAAGACGCAGGTCCACGACGATTCCGGCGTTGGCGCTGGTGCTGTCCGGAGCGCTGCTCACCGCCGGGGCGGCCGCGCCCGCCCTGGCCGTCGGCAGCGGGCACTCAGGTGCGCCGACGACCGCCGAGGCGTTCCGGCTCCAGGCCGATCCGACGCCCGAGGAGCAGGAGCGTCTGAGGGAGATCGCGGGCGCGATCTGGACGCCGCAGCTGGCCGCCGGATGGAACATGAACGCCGAGGTCGCCGGGGTGCTCTCGCAGGCGACCGAACGCATCCTCCAGTGCTCGGAGGCGTTCGCCCTCGTCCCCCGGCCGCCGGGCTTCGTACCGGGCCTCGGGTATCTCGTCCAGTACTGGAAGAACCTGCGGGACTACTTCCTGGTGGTGAAGGACAACCGCACCTACCGTGCGTGCGTGGTCTCGACCGCCGCCTACTACCGCTCCATCATCGAGATGGCGTCCGCGGGCATCTGAGTCCGGACGGACGGGCTGCCGTACGGCCGGTACGTGCGGCCGCCCGTCAGGCGGGCGTCTTTTGCGGCTGGTCGGGGTCAGGGGTGTGGTGGCGGCCCACCGGGATCACCAGCGGGGTCCGGCTCACCGGGTCCGTGGCCACCTGGCAGCGGAGGCCGAAGACGTCCTCGACGGTTTCGGCGGTGATGACGTCGGCGGGTGCGCCTTCGGCGACGACGCCGCCCTTCTTCATCGCGATGACGTGATCGGCGTACCGGCAGGCCTGGTTGAGGTCGTGCAGGACCATCACGACCGTGCGCCCCTCGCGGCGGTTGAGGTCGACGACCAGGTCCAGGACGTCGATCTGGTGGGCGAGGTCGAGATACGTGGTCGGCTCGTCGAGGAGGAGAACCGGGGTTCCCTGGGCGACGGCCATGGCGATCCAGGCGCGCTGGCGCTGGCCGCCGGAGAGTTCGTCCACCGCGCGGTCGGCGAGGTCGGTGGTGCCGGTGGCGGCGAGCGCGTCGTGCACCGCCTGCTCGTCGGCCTTGGTCCACTGCCGCCACCACGTCTGGTGCGGGGAGCGGCCCCGGTTGACCAGGTCGATGACGGTGAGGCCCTCCGGGGCGACCGGGGACTGCGGGAGGATGCCGAGCCGCTGGGCAAGCTCCCGGGTGGGGATGGTGTGCAGGGCGCGGCCGTCCAGGCTCACCGCTCCTTCGCGGGGGGCCAGCAGCCGGGCCAGGGCGCGCAACAGGGTCGACTTCCCGCAGGCGTTGGCGCCGATGATGGCGGTGATGCGGCCGGGCGGGACGGCCAGGTCGAGGCCGGAGACGACGGCCCGGTCGTCGTAGCCCAGGTGCAGTCCCTCGGCCCGCAGGTCGGGTTCGGCGGTGGTCATCGGTCAGCCTCCTGAGCCCGCGCGGTTGACGCGGATGAGCAGCCAGAGCAGCACCGGGGCGCCGAGCACTCCGGTGACGATCCCGACGGGCAGTTCGGTGCCGGGGATCAGTTCGCGTGCGAGGACGTCGGACGCGAGGACGACGAGGGCGCCGGTCAGTCCGCCGGCGAGCGGGGGCGGCCAGGCGGTGCGGCAGAGGCGCTGGGCGATCTGCGGGGCGGTGAGCGCCACGAACGCGACCGGTCCGGCGGCCGCCGTGGCGAAGGCGACCAGGCCGACGCCGGTGATCAGGACGGTGAGGCGGACGGTCTGGACCCGCGTGCCGAGCCCCTTGGCGACGTCGTCGCCGAGTTGCAGCGTACGCATCAGGCGGCCGATCAGGAGGGCGGCGGGCACCAGGACGAGGAGGGAGACGGCGAGCGGTGCGGCCTGCTGCCAGTCGCGGCCGTTGAGGTTGCCGACGAGCCAGCCGAGCGCGGCCTGCGCCTGGAAGCGGCCGCCCCGGGCGAGCAGGAAGTCGGTGATGCTGAGGCAGACCCAGGAGACGCCGATGCCGACGAGGATGATGCGGTAGCCGGTGGTGCCGCGCCGCCAGGCGAGCCCGTAGACCAGCAGGGCGCTGGTGAGGGCCCCGAGGAGGCCGAGAGCCTGGGTGCCGAGGCCGAAGTCCCAGCCCAGCACGATGCCCGCGACGACGGCGGTCCCGGCGCCCTGGGTCAGGCCGATCATGTCGGGGCTGGCCAGCGGGTTGCGGGTCATCGTCTGGAACAGCGCCCCGGACATGCCGAACGCGATGCCCGCGAGCAACCCGGTCATGGCGCGGGGCAGCCGCAGTTCCTGGACGACGAGGAGGGTGCCCGGGTCGCCGGAGCCGGTCAGCGCACGGGCGACGTCGGTGAGGGGGATGCCGTACTCCCCTATGGAGACGTTCCAGCACAGGGCCAGGAACACGGCGAAGGCCAGCGCGGCGCAGACCGCGAGCTGCCGGGGGCGCAGGGTGCCGGAGACCGGCGGGAACGCGAGCCGGAAGGGGCGGGCGGCCGACTTCGCGGCCGGGCGCGACTTCGTGGGCAGGGTGTCGGTGGTCACGGTCATACCTCCGCGAGGCGGCGTCGGCGGACCAGGGCGATGAAGAACGGTCCGCCGATGAAGGCGACGATGATCCCGGCCTGCACCTCGACGGGCCGGGCGATCACTCGGCCGAGGATGTCCGCACTGAGCAGCAGACTCGCGGCGAGGGCGGCCGAGAGCGGCAGCAGCCAGCGGTGGTCCGGGCCGAGTCCGGCGTACTGGGCGAGGACCCGGGCGACGTGCGGGACGACCAGGCCGATGAAGACGACGGGGCCGATCACCGCCACCGCCCCGCCGGTGAGGAGGGTGATGGCGATGACGCCCTGGAGGCGGACGAGGCCGAGCTTGCGGCCGAGCGAGGCGGCCACGTCGTCGCCGAGGGCGAGGCTGTTGAGGGCGGGGGCGCTCGCCAGGGCGAGGAGGGCGCCGAAGGCCAGGAAGGGCAGGACGCGCAGCACGGTGGAGGCGTCCTGTTCGGCGAGCGAACCGGCCGACCAGAAGCGGTAGCGGTCCAGCGCGTGCGGGTCGGTGAGGACGATGGCGCTGGTCAGCGAAGTCAGGACGGCGGTGACCGCGACTCCGGCCAGGGCCAGCTTCACCGGAGTCGACCCCGAACGCCCCATCCTTCCCAGCAGATAGACGACGACGCTGGCGGCCATCGCCCCGGCGAACGCGAACCAGATGTAGCCGAGCAGCGAGCCGATCCCGGCGACCCCGGCGGCCAGCACGATGGCGAACGCGGCCCCGGCGCTCACCCCGAGGATGCCCGGGTCGGCCAGCGGGTTGCGGGTCAGCGCCTGCATCACGCAGCCGGAGAGGCCGAGCGCCGCGCCCGCCGCCAGGCCCAGCGCCGTACGCGGGATGCGCACGGACCAGATCACGTCCTCGACGCGGGGCCCGGTCGGCCGGCCGAAAAGCGCCTTGAGCACGTCGCCGGGCGGGATCTGGAGCGCGCCGAGCCCGATCGAGAGCAGGCACAGCACAACCAGCACGGTGCCGAGCGCGGCCACGAGCAGGGCGGGTCGCCATCGGGCGGGGCGGGTCACGGGGCTGGCTCCACGGTCCGGTTCCTCAGGGGTGGTTCGGCGGGGACGGGTCAGGGCTCGTCAGAACGGGCCAGGACGGGTCAGGACGCGGGGTGGACGACCTTCGTGTCCGTCTTGCCGTCGACTGCGGCGGACAGCATCGGCACCAGGCGGTCGACGGTGTACGGGATGCTGAGCGGGGTGACGAAGGAGATGGCGCTGCCGAAGTGGCTGCTCTCCTTCACCATCACCTCGCGGCCCTCCTCGACCACGTCGAGCTTTCCGTAGAGCGGGTTGGCGTGGAGCTTCTTGGCGTCCTTGTCCGGGTCGGCGACGATCCAGACGGCGGCGTCCGTGTCGAGGAGGTCGGTGCGCTCCTTGCTGATGTTGGCGCCGAACGCGTCGCCGACGACCTTGTCCAGGCCGGCGGGCAGCTGGAAGCCGAGGCCGTTCAGCACCCGGGAGCGGTTGTCCTGCGAGCCGTAGACGTACATGCCCTCGTACGGGGTGGCCATGACGGCCGTCCTCCCCTTGAACTCGGGGTGCGCGGCGGCGGCGTCGTTGATGTGCTTCTCGGTCTTCGCGACCAGCTCCGCGGCCTCCTCGCTCTTGCCGAGGGCCTTGCCGACCTGCGCGGTCTGGTCCTGCCAGGAGATGCCCCAGTCCGGGCCGTCCTTGGGCTGGGCCACGACGGGGGCGATCTTGGAGAGGGTGCGGTACTGGTCCTTGGTGAGGCCCGAGTACAGGGCGAGGATCAGGTCGGGGCGCAGGGAGGCGATCTTCTCGACCTGGGGTCCGGTGCCGTCGTCGTGCAGGACGGTGGGCCGGGGCTTGTCGCCGAGGGCCTTCTCGGCCCAGGGGCCGATGGCTCCCTTGAACTCGCCGAACCACTCGGTGGTACCGACGGGGACCTTGCCGAGGGCGAGCACGGCGTCCTGGTCGGAGAGGCCGACGGTGACGATGCGCTGCGGCTCGGCCTTGAGGGTGGTGGCACCGTACTTGTGGTCGAGGGTGACCGGGTAGGCGCCCTTGCGCGGGCTGTCGTCGGCGGACGGGGCGGCCGCGTCGCCGCCCTCGTCGGACCCGCAGGCCGCGGCTCCGAAGAGCAGCAGGGCGGACGCGGCCACGGCGGTCAGCCGGGTGCGCTGGAACAAGCGGAACATGAGCGATTCCTTCGGGGACGGTGGACGTGCCACGGGGGGCGGGGGTGCGTGGAGTCAGGGGTGCGGTGCGGTGCGGCTGCCGGACCAGGCGCGCCACAGGGCCGCGTAGGGTCCGTCCGCGTCGCGCAGTTCGTCGTGGGGACCGCTCTCGACGACCCGGCCCGCCTCCAGCACGACGATCCGGTCGGCGGCGACGGCCTGGGTGAGGCGGTGGGCGACGACCAGGGCGGTGCGGCCGGACAGGGCGGCCTCGGCGGAACGTTCCAGGACGCGCGCGCCCGCGCTGCCCGCCTCGGCGGTCGCCTCGTCGAGGACCGCGAGGGCGGGGTCGGCCAGGACGAGCCGGGCGAGGGCCAGTTGCTGGGCGCGGGCCGGGTCGAGGCGGTGGCCGCCCTCGCCGACGACGGTGGCCAGTCCGTCGGGCAGGGCCTCGGCCCAGTCCAGGGCGTGCACGGCGGCCAGGGCGGT
Source organism: Streptomyces sp. WZ.A104 (assembly GCF_002382885.1). GTDB lineage: Bacteria > Actinomycetota > Actinomycetes > Streptomycetales > Streptomycetaceae > Streptomyces. The sequence goes on along the minus strand of NZ_NWVL01000013.1, from coordinate 85,419 downwards.
ACGCAGGTCGGCGTCGGTGGCGTCGGGGCGGGCGAGCCGGAGGTCGTCGGCGAGGGTGCCGGTGAACACGTGGACTTCCTGGGTGACCAGGACGACCGGGCGTTGTCCGGTGGCCGCGGGGGCGGTGACCGTACCGGTGGTGGGCTGCTGGACGCCCGCGACGATCCGGGCGAGCGTCGATTTCCCGGCTCCGCTGGTTCCGACGAGCGCCACGTGCTCTCCGGGCTTCAGCGTGAGGGAGACCTCGTGCAGGACGGGGCGGCCGGGCCCGTAGGCGTGGCCGACCCCGTTCACGGTGACGGCGGCCGCCTCGGGTCCGGTGCGCTGCCGCGGTACGGCGACGGGCTCCGCCTGCCGGGTGAGGTCGGTGACCCCGACCAGCCGGGCGAGTCCGGCCGCCGCCGACTGGGCGTCGTCGAGCAGCACCAGGGCCGCGTTGACGGGCCCGAAGAGGCTGTGGAAGTAGAGGGCGGCGGCCGTCGCCGTACCGATCGACACCGCCCCGTCGCCCACCAGCAGGAACCCGGTGACGAGGACGGCGGCCAGCCCCGTGTACTCGGCGATGTGGAGGCGCCCGTAGAAGCCCAGCACCAGGTTGACGCTGCGCATGGTCAGTCCGACGGCCTCGCGGGAGCGTTGGGCGGTGCGTTCGGTGTGCTGTTCCGCCAGCAGGTGGCCGCGTACGGTCACGGCCCCGCCGATGGTCTCCAGGAGCTGTTGCTGCTGGGCCCCGTTGGCGACCCGCTGGTCCGCGTAGAGGGTGACGGCCCGGCGCACGTACCAGCGCGCGGTGAGCAGCTGGACGGGGACCGCGAGGAGCGCGGCGAGCAGGAACCGTACGTCCAGCAGGGCCATCGCGCCGAGAGTGAGGACGATCGCGAGGACGGAACGGGCCATCTCGGGCAGCGCGGAGCGCACGGCCTCGGCCACCCGGGCGACATCTCCGGTGACGCGGGCGGTGAGGTCTCCGGCCCCGGCGCGCTCCAGCCGGTCGGCGGGGAGGTTCAGGGCGCATTGGACGAACTGCTCGCGCAGCCGGGCCAGTACGGTCTCGCCGAGGCGCGCGATCCGGGTCAGCCCGACCGTCGTGGTGAGGCCCTGGACCGCGGCGACCACGACGAGGAGGACCACGGGGAGGGTCAGGTCGGCGGCGGGGCGGCCGTCGGCGACGACGTCGACGATCCGGCCCAGCAGCGGCTGGACGAGGAGGCCGACCGCGGTGGCCGCGACCAGGACGCCGATGCCGGTCAGGGCGAGGCCCCGGTCGGGCCGGATCAGCGCGCGCAGGGCGGCCCGGGTGCGGGCGGCCGTGGCGACGGGGAGCAGTTCCCTGCCGTCGCCACCCTCGCCTATGCCCGAATTCTCCGCTTTCGTGGTCATGTGAGCACCGCCGTGCGGTAGACGGGATGGTCGCGTACGAGGTCCTCGTGCGGGGCCTCGGCGGCGATCGCGCCGCCGTCGATGAGGACGACGCGGTCGGTGGCGGCCAGCAGCGCGGGGCTGCTGGTGACCAGGACGGTGGTGCGGCCGGTACGGGCGCGGCGGATGCCCGCGGCGATCCGGGCCTCGGTGGCGGCGTCGACGGCGGTCGTCGGGTCGTGGACGACCAGGACGCCGCGGTCGGCGGCGAGCGCGCGGGCCAGGGCGACGCGCTGGCGCTGGCCGCCGGAGAGTGAGCTGCCGCGTTCCCCGATCCGGCCGTCGGCGCCGCCGGACAGGGCGGAGGCGACCTCTTCGACGGCGGCGGCGTCCATCGCGGGGCGCGGGTCGGACCCGGCGGGCGCGGCGGCGGTGACGTTCTCCAGGAGGGTGCCGTCGAAGAGCTGGGCGTCGTGCTCGGCGACGAGCAGCGCGGAGCGCAGGGCGGCCGGGGCCAGTTCGGTGAGGGGTACGCCGTCGAGTTCGACGCGTCCCCGGTCCGGGTCGCAGCGACGGGCCAGGCAGCGCAGCAGGGTCGCGGCGTCGGCCGGGTCGGTGACGACGACGCCGAGGTGCTCACCGGGGCGGACGGTCAGGTCGAGGCGGTCGAGCCCGGCGTGGCCGAGGCCGCGCAGGCGCAGTTCGCCGGGGCCGGGAGCCGCCGGTTCGGCGGTGCCGCCGGTGGTCTCGCCGGGGGCGGCCAGCACGTCGGCGATCCGGGCGGCGGAGGCGCGGGCCTTGGCCAGCTCGGCGCCGACCCAGGCCAGCACGCCAATCGGGCCGGGGAGGAAGAGGGCGAGGCCGACGGCGGAGACAAGGGCGCCGAGGCCGATGGAGTCGCTGAGCACCAGGCGGCCGCCGACGAGGGCGACGAGTGCGATGAACGAGCCGGTCAGCGTGAGCATCAGGCCGGTCTGGAGGGCGGCGGCGCGGGCGGCCCGCACATTGGCCTCACGGGAGGCCTGGCTGGTGGCGCGGTAGCGGTCGACGGCGGCGTGCTCCGCCCGCAGTCCCTTGAGCACACGGACCCCGGCGACCAGGTCGGCGGCGACCCCGGAGGCGTGGGCGGCGCGTTCCTGTTCGGCTTCGCTGCGGTGCTCCAGGGGGCGGGCCAGGAAGTGGCCGAGCGCCATGAGGGCCGGGGCGCCGATCAGGACGAGGAGCCCGAGGGGCAGGGAGGCGCGGAGCAGGAGCACCGCGCCCGCTACGACGCCGACGACGGCGGCGATGCCGAGGGTCAGGGCCATGTTGACGGCCCCCACCCGGCGGGCGTCCTCGGTGGCCACGTTCACCAGGGCGCCGGGCGGCCGTCCGGCCTCCGCTCCGCCGTGCGGAGCGAGGACCCTGCGTACGACATCCAGGCGCAGGTGGTGCGCGGCCTGTTCGGCGGCGCGCTCACCGGCCCGGGCGCCGAAGCGGAAGCCGTAGGAGAGCATGGCGTAGACGACGGCGAGGACCACCAGCCAGAGGGCCAGCGCTCCCCCGTCGGGGCGGACGACGGCACGGTCGACGATCATCCCGATGAGGACGGGGACGAGGGCCTCGCCGATCTGGTGACCCGCGCCGAGCACCGATCCGACGACGACATCGCGACGCTGCCGTGCGACGGCGCGGCGGATGACACCGCGCCCGGCCGTATCAGCCCCCACTCACCTGCTCCTCAGCGTGTCGCGAACAGCGGAGGGGCGCCTTTCGGCCACCCACCTCCAGACAAACGAAGGTAAGGCTAACCTGAATTCGATGCAGCCGGGAACCCTGGCCTCCGCGGGTCGGAATCCCCGATCCGGCGCTCCGGCCCCACGCGGAGCCGGCGGCCCTTGCGGGCGTCCGCGCAGACGACGTCGCGGCCCGTGACCACGAGACGGCTGCCGCTTCGCCGGACGGTACGGAGCGGCGGCGCGTAGTGCCTGAGCGCTGCTCGGCGGCGGTCAGGCCCCGGCGAACGGGCCGTCGGACAGCGGATCGCGGGTCAGCGAGTCGTCGCTGAACGGCGTCGCCTGGTGGAAGTAGAGCCGCCAGCCCTCCGGTGCCAGCCTCCACAGGGAACTGCGGTGCGAGCGGAGCCCCTTGGACTCCGTGTCGAAGGTCAGGTGCACCAGGTCGGGGCAGAGCTGCGCCCCCCGCATCCGGGACGCGGTCAGCGGGCCGGGGAGCGGGGCGTCCTCCGCGGTCAGCGACGCGATGATCGTCTCCCGGTTCCAGAGCCTGCCGCTGCTGCCGATCTCCTGGAACTCGGGGTGCAGCAGCTCGGCGAGGAGACCGGCGCAGGCCCGCACCGCCGGGTCCAGCAGGCGGAGCTCGCCTTCGATGGCTGCGGCCACGGCGGGCGACGGCTCAGACACGGGTCATCTCCACGAGTTTGGCCACGGTGTTCCAGTTACGGGTGGTGGCGGTGAGGCCCTTGGTGTGGCGGGGGCGCCCCAGGGCGTCGGCCAGCTTGGAGCGGCCGAGCCCGTCGGGGGCGTACAGATACAGACAGCGGTCGCCGAGCCGGAACTCCTCCGGCAGGAAGGCGGGGGCGTCGAGGTCCGCGAAGCGGTCGGCGTCCACGGGCCGGTCGAAGTAGGTGACGTGGAGCTGCTTGCCCGCCAGTTCGGCGGCGGGGAAGGGGCAGGCGTCGGCGACGGCCGCGAGATAGCCGCTGTCGCGGACGAGGCAGTCGACAGCGAACCCGAACCGCTGGTGCAGGGCCTTTCGCAGGTCGGCGGCGAGGGCGTTCTCGTCCTCGCGGTCACTGCGGAAGACGGCGTTGCCGCTTTGCAGATAGGTGGCGATGCCGGTGTGGCCGAGCCCGGTGAGCACGTCGCGCAGTTCGGGCATCGGGACCCTTCTGCTGCCGCTCACGTTGATCCCGCGCAGCAGTGCCGCGTACGTCGTCGTCATGGCCACCCACCCTAGAACGATCCCCGCGCACACCGCGGCCGCCGCGCCCCGTGGGGGGAGAGCGCGGCGGCCGCGGTGGCTGGAGGACGAGGGCCGCTGGTCGCCGTCCGTGTACGAGGCGACGGCGATCGCTTCGGGGGCCCGGGCGGGCGAGCTCCGGCTCGCGTCGCCGGACTCGTTGCAACAGTCCAACGACTCCGCTCAGCAGGACAGTTCGGCCCAGCTCTTCGTGTTGACCTCGGCCTTGGCCTCGGCTTCGGCTTCGGCTTCGGCATCGATCTCGGCCTCGATGAGGTCGGCGGCGCGCGGTGTGCCGCCCTCCCTCACCATCTGCTCGCGCAGCCGCGCGCACCGGGCGGCCACCTCGGGGTCGTCCACCAGGGCGAGCACCGCCTCGGCGAGGCTCGTGGCGTCGGCGTCCTCCATCGGGAGGTGCCGGGCCACGCCGAGCGACTGGAGCATGTCGGCGTTGCCGAACTGGTCGACGGCCTGCGGGACCGCGACCATCGGGGTACCGGTGGCGAGCCCTTCCTGACTGCCGCCCGCCCCGGCGTGGGTGATGAAGGCGTCCGCCTGCCGCAGCACGGACAGCTGCGGCACCCACTGACGCACCTCGACATTGCCGGGCACGTCGCCGAGTTCCGCCGGGTCGACGTGTGCGCCGATCTGGAGCACCACATGCCAGCCGGGCCGGTCGCCGAAGGCCGTGACGCACTCCCGGTAGAAGGCGGGCTGCTTGGTGAACGAGGAGCCCAGCGAGACCAGCAGCACCTTCTCCGCACCGGCGGGCCGCCGCCACTCCCCCTGGTCGGCACGGTCGCCCTGGCAGGCGCCGACGAAGGTGTACATCTCGCGGTTGACCCGGTCGGCGTTCGGCTGGAGCGCCTCGGGGATCAGGACGAGGCCGCGGCGCGGGCGGGCCACGAAGTCGTCGGAGGAGACATGGCCCAGGCCGTTCTCGGCGAGCCAGCCGTCGAAGCGCGCGTAGTACGCCTTGCCGCGCTCGGTCTGCTTCAGCTCGGCGGTCATCGGCTCACCGACCTCCTTCTCGTACCCCTCCCAGGGCACGAGGTTGGGCCAGAGGGAGACGGCGGGGACGCCCCAGCGGTGGGCGAGGACGCGGGCGGGATAGGAGGTGATGTCATGCAGGACGAGATCGGGCTCGTCGCCCGCGAATGCCTCGGCCAGCTGTGGGAGGGCCTGGATCGCGTCGTTGAGGAAGGGTTCGATGTTGTCGATCAGCTCGGTGCCCCAGGCCTCGGGGTCCTCGTCGGTCGGCAGGGTCGAGGTGTAGATCACGGGCTCGGCGCCGGTGGCGGCGACCTTCTCGGCGAAGGAGGCCGGGATGGCGTAGCTGACACGGTGTCCACGGTCGACCAGTTCGCGGATGACGTCGAGGCTCGGGTTCACATGTCCGTGGGCGGCGATGGAGAACATGGCGATGTGGGCACGCGGGGATTCCGTCATGCCGGCACCGTAAACGAGACGAGACGTCTCGTGCAATCTGTTTCCGCCCCCGCTTCCCTCCCCTCCTCAGCGCTGGTAGCGCGCCAGCACCCTGTTCCCGTCGTCGACCAGCCGTTTGCGCAGTTCACCGATGCCGATCGCGCCGCTGTAGAACTCCTGGAGGGCGGGGGTGGCCACCTTGTCCTTCCATTCGGGATAGCCACGCACACTCTGGGCGGGCGCCGGACGCAGCCCCCGCGCCAGCGCGGTCCCTACGTTCCAGCCGTGCTCGGCGGTGTGCAGCGAGGGGTCGGCCAGCGCCTCGGTACCGGTCGGCAGCATCCAGTCGCCCCGGGCCAGTCGCACCATGTTCGGCGGCCGCAGGAGGAAGTCGATGAAGGCCACGGCCTCCTTCTTGTGCGGGCTGTCCTCGGCGACCGACAGCGTCTGCGGGCTCACCCCCTGGGTCGGCCCGGCCGCACCCGCCGGTGCCGGCAGAACCGTCCAGTCGAAGCCCTCGGGCGCCTGCTGGATGATCTGCTGGCGGTAGGAGAACCCGAGCGGCACCATCGCGTACTTGCCGCCGAAGAAGCCGGGCAGGGAGTCCGACCCGCCCATGCCCAAGGCGCTGCGGGCGGCGCTGCCGTCGGTGTTGACCTGGTCGTGGATGGTGCCGGGCACCACCCGGTCGCCCTCCTCGAAGCGCAGGACCGCCTTGCCGTCGTCGTCGCGGTGGAAGAGCTGCCCGCCGCCGGACAGGCCCAGGTTGAGGGTGACGGAGACCGGCTCCTTGAGCGGCCAGGCGATCCCGTACCGCCCCTTGCCCGTCAGCTCCTTGGTGACCCGCCGGAACTCCTCCCAGCTCCAGGGGTCCTCAGGGGTCGGGATGCGGACGCCGGAGGCCTTCAGCAGCTTCGTGTTGGCGATCAGGACCCTGGGCTCCTGGAGGAACGGCACGCCGTAGACGCCCTCGCCGAAGGTCGTGGTGCGCCAGGACTGTTCGGGGATCTCGGCCCTGAGACGGGCCGGGAGGAGGGGGCCCAGATCGGTGAGATAGCCGCCGTACGCGAAGTCGGCCAGGTCGTCGGATGCGTCGTGGATGATGTCGGGCGCCTCGCCGCCCTCGAAGGAGGTGAGCAGCTGGTCGTGGACGCTGTCCCAGCTGCCCTGGACGTAGTCGACCTGGACGCCGGGGTGGGCGGCGTTCCACTCCTTCACCAGCTGCTTGTTGGCGTCGACGGACTCCTTCTGCCAGGCCAGCGACTGGAACCGCAGCCGGATGGTGCCGTCCGCGTCCCGTCCGTCGTCCCGTCCGCCGGAGCAGCCGGTGAGCAGGAGGGCCAGTACGGCGGTGGCCGCGGCGGCCCGCCGGGTCAGGGCAGCGCGCATCAGCCCCTCACCGCCCCGGCCGTCATGCCGCCGGTGATCCGGCGCTGGATGAAGGCGAAGAGGACCAGGGAGGGCAGTGTGGCGAGGAACGCGGCGGCCGCGAGCGGCCCGAGGTCGGCCACGCCCTCCGCGCCGAGGAAGTGGGTGAGGACGACCGGCAAGGTCTGCTTCTCCGGGGTCTTGAGCAGGACGAGCGCGAAGAAGAACTCGTTCCATGCGGTGATGAACGCGAACAGGGCGGTGGCGACGATCCCCGGCGCGAGCAGCGGGGTGACGACCGAGACGAGGGTGCGCACCCGGCCCGCGCCGTCGACGGCGGCGGCCTCCTCCAGCTCGGCGGGCACTGCGCGCACATACCCGGCGAGCATCCACAGGGCGAAGGGCAGCGACCAGACGACATAGACCAGGATCAGCCCCCACAGGGTGTTGATCAGATGCAGGTCCTTCAGCACCAGGAAGAGCGGAATGATCACCAGGACGAACGGGAACGCCTGGCTGACCACGACCCAGCCGGTCGCGGCGGTGGCGAGCCGACCCCGGTGGCGGGCCATCACATAGGCCATCGGGGTGGCGATGACGACGGTGATCAGAGCGGCGGAGACGGCCGCGATCAGCGAATTGGCCGCCGCCTGGAGCAGCGGCTGCTCGTCGAAGGCCTGGCGGAAGTTGTCCAGGGTGGGCTGCTCGGGAATCCAGGTCGGATGCAGCGAGCCCAGTTCGCGGGCGGGTTTGAAGGCGGTGGAGAGCAGCCAGAGGAACGGGAGGGCGAGGAAGGCCAGATAGGCCAGGAGCGCGAGGTACTGGCCGGCGCGCGCAGCGCTGCTGGTGCGCAGCCCGGCCGGCTCCCGCCCTGCGGACCCTCGCCTCACCACTCCTCGTCTCATCGTTTCTCGTCTCATCGTTTCTCGTCTCCTCCGTTGATCCGGCCGACGAGGAAGAAGGCCAGGAGCACGGAGACCACCGCGACCATCACACAGCCCATAGCGGCGGCGTAGCCGAACTGTCCGTAGCGGAAAGCCTCTTCGTACGCGAAAAGCATCGGCAGCCGGGTCCGGCCGCCGGGCCCGCCGCTGGTCAGCACATAGACCAGGGCGAAGGAGTTGAAGTTCCAGATCAGATTGAGGGCGGAGATGGCGAGGGCGATGGGCTTGATCGCGGGCCAGGTGACCGTACGGAACCGGCGCCAGGCGCCCGCTCCGTCCAGGGCCGCCGCCTCGTGGAGTTCGTGCGGGGTGTTCTGGAGCCCGGCGAGCAGGGCCACGGTGGTCTGCGGCATGCCCGCCCAGATGCCGACGAGGATCACGGCGGGCAGGGCGGTGGCGAGGCCGGTCAGCCAGTCCCGGCCGTCGCCGAGGCCGAGGTCGCGGATGGTCTCGTTGAGGATGCCCGCGTCCGGGTTGTAGACGAGCCTCCACATGATGCCGACGACGACCTCGGGCATCGCCCAGGGGATGATCGCCAGCGCCCTGGCCAGCCAGCGCATCCGCAGGTTCTGGTTGAGCAGCAGGGCGAGGCCGAGCGCCAGGAGGAACTGCGGGACGGTGACGCCGACCGCCCAGAGCAGGCCGATCCGGAACGAGTCCCAGAACAGGGTGTCGTGCAGCAGGTCCTGGAAGTTCAGGGTTCCGATCCACTGGGTGGAGCGGGTGCGACCGGACTGGGCGTCGGTGAAGGCGAGCCCGATGCCGTAGAGGAGCGGCCCCACGCTGAGGATCAGGATGGGGAGGAGAGCGGGCAGCACCAGGAACCAGGCGGCGCGGTCGCCGAACACCCTCCGGCCCGGGGTTCCCGGCCGCCCGGGCCGCTTCGCCGCGGTCACCGATGTCACGAAGGAGACCTCTCTGTCTCTTATGCCACTGATGCACCTGATGCACCCGAGGCGGACGTCGTTCCCTTCCGGCCGACCGTGAGCCTTCGTCATCGTGCTGACGGCCCGTAGGTTCGTCAAGGGTGGCCCCCGGGATGCGAAAATCGCACCCATGGACGAGAAGCGTGCGCGTGAGGTGCTGACGGCTGCCGGGCTCCCCGGCACGGCGGAGCTGCTCTCGCTGGGCGAGAACGCGGTGTTCGCCGACGGGGACCTGGTGATCAAGGTCGGGCGGGACGCCACCGGCCACCCCGAGCTGCGCGAGCGGGCCGAGCGGGAGGTGGCCCTCGCCGACTGGCTGGCCGCGTCCGGCGTCCCGGCCGTCCGCGCGGCCGAGCACCGGCCCCGGACGGCCGACGGCCACCCGGTGACGCTGTGGCACCGGCTCCCCGACCCCGTACGCCCCACCGAGCCACGCGACCTCGCACCGCTGCTGGCCCTGGTGCACGCGCTGCCCGCCCCGGCGGACTTCACCCTGCCGCGCCGCGAGCTGCTGGGAGGTGTGGAGCGGTGGCTGACCCTGGCGGGCGACGCGATCGACCCGGCCGACGCCGACTACCTCCGCGAGCGCCGCGACGGCTTCGCGGCCGCGGCCGCCGCCCTGGTCCCCCATCTGCCGCCGGGCCCGATCCACGGCGACGCGCTCCCGCGCAACGTCCACGTCGGCCCCGACGGCCCGGTCCTGGTCGACCTGGAGACGTTCTCCGCCGACCTGCGAGAACACGATCTGGTGGTCCTGGCCCTGTCCCGCGACCGCTACGCCCTCGACCCCGCGGCCTACGACGCCTTCACCTCCGCGTACGGCTGGGACGTACGGGAGTGGGACGGCTGCGCGGTCCTGCGGGGCGCCCGCGAGACGGCCAGTTGCGCCTGGGTCGCCCAGCACGCCCCGGCCAACCCGAAGGCACTGGCGGAATTCCGCCGCCGCGTGGCCTCGCTGCGGGACGGCGATCCGGAAGTGCGGTGGTATCCCTTCTAGGCCCGTGCACGCCGGCTCACCCCGGAGGGTCCGCGACGGCTGGGGCGTACGAGGAGCGTGGGCCCCTCAGTGCGCTTCCGGCCAGTTCATGTCCTGCCATCCCCCGAATGGAGCCCGTACGACACGACGGGCGCCGGCTCACCGCCCGCGCGGGATCACCGGCCAGGACGGCTCGACCACGGCCGCCGGGTCGGCGGTGCGGCGCAGATAGGCCTGGAGGGAGGCCGACTGCTCGGCGGCCGCCCGGATCTGGAGGGCGTGCAGCTCGCCGGGGGGCAGGGTGCCGACGGGGCGGTGCCGCTCGCCCATCCGGCGCACCACGCGCACGGCGGCCACCGCGTCCGCCGTCGCGTCGTGGGCCCCGTCGAGCGTCACCCCGTAGTGGTCGCAGAGCGCCTGGAGGGCGCGCTTGCCCTTGCGGTACTTGTCGACGTGCTTGTCGATGACCAGCGGATCGATGACGGGCGATGGCGCCCCGCCCACCCGGTCCTCGACCGACGGCAGTCCGTACCTGCGGCATTCGCGGTCCAGGAGCGAGAGGTCGTAGCGGGCGTTCATCACCACCAGCGGGACGTCCGAACGCAGCACCTCGGATACCGCCCGGGCGATCTCCTCGACAGCCGAGGCCGCCCGGGCGCCGTGCCTGCGGGCGTGGTCCGTGCCGATCCCGTGGATCGCGGAGGCCTGCTCCGGTATCGCCACCCCCGGATCGAGCAGCCAGGTCCGCTGCTCGGCGACCGCGCCGTCCGGCTCCAGCCGGACGAGTGCGGCGGTGACGATCCGGTCGGTCTCGACGTCGGTCCCCGTCGTCTCCAGGTCGAAGCCGACCAGTGTTCCCCGGTGCCAGCTCATCCGGATACCTCCTTCGTGGTGCGCTCCCCCGACTGATGACCACCCTGCCACGGGCCACTGACAGCGCCCTGCGGCACCCCCTCGGACCACGGCCCGTCAGGAGACCGGGCGCGAATCCGTCCAGACCGACTCGAACTCCTCGCGGTAGATCTCGAAGAGGCCGTGCTCGCTGTCCTGCCCGGCTCGCACCACCGTGCGCCGCCCGCCGCCGCGCAGCACCAGGACGGGGGCCTCCATGCCCCGGGCGCGGCGCAGATAGGGCTGGACGACGCCCACGGCGTCCGGGCCGTCGCCGTCCACCAGGTACGCGGTGAAGCGCGGGGTCTCGTCGAAGACCTGGATCTCGAAGGCGCCGGGGTCGCGGAGCTTGGAGCGGACGCGGCGCATATGGAGGATGTTCATCTCCACCGAGCGGCTCAGCTCGCCCTTCTTGAGGCCCAGTTCCCGCTCCCGGCGGCGGACCGCGCTGCTGGCCGGGTTGATGAACAGCAGCCGGACCCGGCAGCCCGACTCGGCGAGCCGGACCAGGCGGCGGCCGGAGAAGTTCTGCACGAGCAGGTTGAGGCCTATCCCGATGGCGTCGAGTCGGCGCGCTCCGCCGAACAGGTCCTCGGCGGGCAGCTGGCGCTGGAGCCTGACCCGGTCCGGATGGACGGAGACCACGTCCGCGTACCGGTCGCCGACCAGCTCCTCCACGGCGTCCACCGGCAGCCGGTCGGCGGAGGGGACTCCGGCCCCGCTGCCGAGGATGTCCAGGAGGCGGGCGGAGGCGCGTTCGGCCTGGGCGAGGACCGCCTCGTTCAGGGCGCGGTTGCGGGAGACGACGTTGCGCGCGACCTCCAGCTCGTCGAGGGCCAGCTCGACATCGCGCCGGTCATCGAAGTACGGCTCGAAGCACGGCCAGTGCTGGACCATCAGCTCGCGCAGCTGGGGCAGCGTCAGGAAGCTGAGGACGTTGTCGTCGGCCGGGTCCAGCAGATAGCCCTTGCGGCGCGAGACCTCGCGTACGGCGACGGCGCGCTGCACCCACTCCTGTCCGGCGGGTCCGGCCGCGGCCACCACCCACTCCTCGCCGTGCACCGGCTCGTAGATCGGCCGGAGCACGGCGGCGACCACCGCCCGCAGACGCTGTTCGACCAGATTCAGCCAGATGTAGGCGCGCCCCGCCCGCTGGGCGCGCGTGCGCACCTCGCCCCAGGCCTCCGCTCCCCAGTCCAGCTCGGCGCCTATCTCCAGGGGCTGCGCAAGGGACACCGCCCCGGGCGGGGCATCGGTCGATTCCCCCTCGTGACCTGCGTCACCTGGGGGCAGCTCGAACCCTCCCGAGCTCACCCGCGTACCGCCTTCCACTCCCCCACCCAACGATCAAGGAAGGGTACTCCGGGAGCGTGATCCGATGCAGCCCGATGCGCAGGCGACTTTCTCAACTCCCCTGCGGGCGCGGCCAATTCCTTGCGGCGAGATCGGGTGGAGTGAGCGGATTCATAGTGATTGGGCACCCTGTTCCGGGCCGGGAACCGGACGCCGGGCGCGCCACTGTGTCCGTAAGCGCGTCCGGGGCGGCACCGGAGTGTCCGAAGTTGACCGGTGCGGCGGGGCCGGGCGACGGGACTCGGCCGCACCGGGCGACGTCCTAGGTGAGCGCACCGTTTTCGGGGAGTATTCGGGGAGCATTCGGTGAGTATCGGGCCGAGGAAAGCCACCACACCCGGATCAGAAGTGGAAGAGTCTTCATCATGCAGGTCTGGCCGGGACACGCGTATCCCCTCGGCGCCACGTACGACGGCGCCGGTACCAACTTTGCGGTCTTCTCGGAGGCCGCCCACCGGATCGAGTTGTGCCTGTTGCACGACGACGGTTCGGAGACGGCGGTGGAGCTCCGCGAGACGGACGCCTTCGTGCGCCACGCCTATCTGCCCGGGATGATGCCGGGTCAGCGGTACGGCTTCAGGGTGCACGGACCCTACGAGCCCCAGCGCGGGCAGCGGTGCAACTCCGCGAAGCTGCTGCTCGATCCGTACGCCCGCGCGGTGGCCGGAAAGATCGAGTGGGGCGAGGAGGTGTACGGCTATCCGTTCGGCAGGCCCGACGCCCGCAACGACCTCGACTCGGCGCCGCACACCATGAGCTCCGTGGTGGTCAACCCGTACTTCGACTGGGGCGACGACCGCCGCCCCCGGACGGACTACCACCGCACCGTCATCTACGAGGCCCACGTGAAGGGCCTGACCATGCTCCATCCGGGGCTGCCGCCCGAGCTGCGTGGTACATACGCGGGCCTGGCCCACCCCGAGGTGATCGCCCACCTCACCGAACTGGGCGTCACCGCGATCGAACTGATGCCCGTTCACCAGTTCGTCCAGGACCACCGGCTGGCGGACATGGGGCTCGCCAACTACTGGGGCTACAACACCATCGGCTTCTTCGCCCCGCACAACACCTACGCCTCCTGGGGCGAGCGCGGCGAACAGGTGCTGGAGTTCAAGCAGGCGGTGAAGGCCCTGCACCAGGCGGGCATCGAGGTCATCCTCGACGTCGTCTACAACCACACGGCCGAGGGCAATCACCTCGGGCCGACGCTCTCCTTCCGGGGCCTCGACAACGCCTCCTACTACCGTCTGACCGACGATCAGCGGTACTACATGGACACCACGGGCACCGGGAACTCCCTGCTCATGCGGTCCCCGCACGTCCTTCAGATGATCATGGACTCGCTGCGGTACTGGGTGACCGAGATGCATGTGGACGGCTTCCGCTTCGACCTGGCGGCCACGCTCGCCCGCCAGTTCCACGAGGTCGACCGGCTCTCCTCGTTCTTCGACCTGGTCCAGCAGGACCCGGTGGTCAGCCAGGTCAAGCTGATCGCCGAGCCTTGGGACGTGGGCGAGGGCGGCTACCAGGTGGGCAACTTCCCGCCGCTGTGGACCGAGTGGAACGGCAAGTACCGCGACACGGTCCGCGATCTGTGGCGGGGTGAGCCGCGCACCCTGGCGGAGTTCGCCGGACGGCTGACAGGATCGTCCGACCTCTACCAGGACGACGGGCGCCGCCCGCTGGCCTCGATCAACTTCACCACCTGCCACGACGGTTTCACCCTCAACGACCTCGTCTCGTACAACGAGAAGCGCAACGACGCCAACGGGGAGGACAACCGGGACGGCGAGAGCCACAACCGGTCCTGGAACTGCGGCGCCGAGGGTGAGACGGACGATCCGGAGATCCTGGCGCTGCGGGGGCGGCAGATGCGGAACTTCATCGCCACGCTGATGCTGTCGCAGGGCGTGCCGATGCTGAGCCACGGCGACGAGTTCGCCCGTACGCAGCAGGGCAACAACAACGCCTACTGCCAGGACAACGAGCTGTCCTGGATCGACTGGCCCGACCCGACGGACCCCGAGGACGACCCCCGCCGCGCCCTCCTGGAGTTCACCCGGACCATGGTGTGGCTGCGCCGCGACCACCCGGTGTTCCGGCGTCGCCGCTTCTTCCACGGGCGGCCGGTGGAGGGCACCCACGACGAGCTGTCCGACATCGCCTGGTTCACTCCCGAGGGCGAGGAGATGACGCAGCAGGACTGGCAGGCGGCCCACGCCAAGGCGATGACCGTGTTCCTGAACGGCCATGCGATCTCCGAGCCGGGGCCGCGCGGTGAGCGGATCTCCGACGACTCGTTCCTGCTGATGTTCAACGCGAGCGCCGAGACTCTGGAGTTCGCCGTCCCGGTCGACCACGGGGAGCAGTGGCAGGTCGTCGTCGACACCGCGCGGCCGGAGGGGGTGCCTCCGGGGACGGGGCCGAAGGTGGCCGAGGGCGAGCGGGTCACGCTGATCGGACGCAGCCTGACGGTGCTCAAACGCCCGGCCTGAGCGGCGGCGAGGAGGAACGGCGGGGGTGAGCGTCCCGCCCGGGGTGACACAGACCGCCCCGGGCGGGGTACGTAGGAGTCCATGACGCCCTCCGCCACGTACCGGCTTCAGCTCCAGCCCGACTTCCCGTTCGCCGCAGCCGAGAAGGCCGTGCCGTACCTCGCCGCGCTCGGCGTCTCGCATCTGCACCTGTCACCCGTCCTGGAGGCGGTCCCCGGCTCCCGGCACGGTTACGACGTGGTCGACCACAGCCGGGTCCGGGCGGAGCTGGGCGGTGAGGACGGACTGCGGTCGCTCGCCTCGGCGGCCCGGGAGCACGGGCTCGGCCTGGTCCTGGACATCGTGCCCAACCACATGGCGGCCGCGCCCCGGCACAACCGTCAGCTGTGGGAGGTGCTGCGCGAGGGCCCGTCGTCCCCGTACGCCCGCTGGTTCGACATCGACTGGGCGGCGGGCGGCGGCAAGGTGCTGCTGCCGGTGCTCGCGGGCCCGCTCGGCCAGGAGCTGGACGCCCTGGCGGTGGACGGCGATGTGCTGCGCTACAAGGACCTGGAGTTCCCGCTGCGGGCGGGCACGGCCGAGCTTCCGCTGCCGAGGCTGCTGGACGCCCAGCACTACCGGCTCGGATGGTGGCGGCTGGCGCGCACCGAGCTGAACTACCGCCGCTTCTTCACCGTCTCCGAGCTGATCGGGGTCCGCGTCGAGCACCCCGAGGTCTTCGACGCCACCCACGGCAAGATCCTCGAACTGCTGAGCGACGGGGTGCTGGACGGACTGCGGATCGATCACCCGGACGGCCTCGCCGCCCCCGCCGCCTATCTGGAGCGTCTGAACGAGGCGACCGGCGGCCGCTGGACGGTGGTGGAGAAGATCCTGACCGGCGATGAGAGCCTGCCCGTGGAGTGGGCGGTGGCGGGCACGACCGGTTACGACGCGCTGCACCGGATCGACGGGCTGTTCACCGATCCGTCCGGCGCGGCGGAGCTGCTCGGCCACTACCGGGAGTTCGCGGGCCCGCCCGGCGACCGGGGCGGCTACTGGAAGGCGACGGTGCGACGGGCCGCGTACCGGGTGGCGACCCACGAACTGGCCGCCGAGACGGCCTGGCTGACCCGGCTGGCGGCCGGGATCTGCGGCCGCGACCCCGCGCTGCGCGATCACGCGCCCTGGGCGCTGCGGACGGCGGTGCGGGAACTGCTGGTACGGATTCCGGTCTACCGCCCGTATGTCACGGCGGGCGAGCCGCCGACCCGGATCGCGGAGGCGACCCTGACCGACGAGGCGGTTCGGGAAGCGAAGTCGGTGTTCTCCGTGCCGGAGGAGGCAGCGGCCGTCGACGTCGTACGGGATCTGGCGCTCGGGCGGCTCGGGGACGGGGAGGGGCAGACGGCGTTCTGCGCCCGGTTCGCGCAGACGGCGTCCGCGCTGCACGCCAAGTCGGTGGAGGACACCGCGTTCTACCGGTACGTCCCGCTGATCTCGGCCACCGAGGTGGGCGGGGACCCGGGCCGGCCCGCCGTGTCACCGGAGGAGTTCCACGCCTTCGCCGCGCGGATCGCCCGAGACTGGCCCGCCACCGGCACGGTCCTGACCACCCACGACACCAAGCGCAGCGCGGACGTGCGGGCCAGGATCGCGGTGCTGTCCCAGTGCCCGCAGCGGTGGGCGGCGCTGATGACCGAACTGACGGCGGCCACGCCTGTCGGGGCCCCGGACCCGCAGCTGGCCTGGGCGGCCTGGCAGTCGGCGTACGGCTGCGCGGAGCTGCCCGCCGACGAGCTGGCCGGACGGCTGGAACCGGCCCTGCTGAAGGCGGTACGCGAGGCGGGCCTGTTCACCAGTTGGACGGAGCCGGACCCGGCGTACGAGCGGGCGGTGTCGGACTTCGTCGCCGCCGGGCCGGGCAGCGCGTCGGGGCCGGCCCGGCAGCTGGTCACGGAGTTCGCGGACGCCCTCGCCCCGCATGTCCGCGCCCAGGTCCTGGGGGCGGCGCTGGTGCAGCTGACGATGCCGGGGGTGCCGGACCTCTACCAGGGCACGGAGAGCGAGTACCTGGCCCTCGTCGACCCCGACAACCGGCGCCCGTTCCGGCGGCCCGAGGCCCCGGACGAGAAGCAGGCGCTGACGGCGGCCGCGCTGGGGCTGCGGCGGGAGCTGCCCGAGGCGTTCGGGGAGTCGGGGACGTACGCGCCGCTGGAGACCCGGGGCCCGGCGGCGCCCCACGCGGTGGCGTTCTGCCGGTCGGGCGAGGTGGTCACGGCGGTGACCCGGCTGTCGCTGCGGCTGGCGGAGGAGGGCGGCTGGCGCGACACGGTGGTGGACCTGCCGTGCCCGGGGCCCTGGCGGGATGTGCTGTCGGCCTCGCCGGGCCGGGAGTTCGCGGGCGGCACGGTGGCGGCGCGCGAGCTGTTCGCGGAGCGGCCGGTGGCGCTGCTGCGGCGGGTGGGGCGGGATGCGTAGGGGCTCGCGCCTGCGGTGGGTGGGGCGGGGCGTGCGGGGACTCACGACTCCGGGGGCGGGCGGGGCACGCGAACGCCCACCCCGGCGCGGCGCGGGGCGGGGCACGTACGGGCGGGCCCTCCCCCGCTCCGCGCGGGCTGCGGCGGTCAGGACGCCCGTACCAGCAGGGTGCGCGGGCCTCGGGTGAGGAAGCCGCCTGCCACCGGTCGGAAGCCGTCGGCCCAGCGGATGCCGGGCATCGCCGTGAGCAGGGCCCGCAGTCCTTGTTCGGCCTCCAGTCGGCCGAGCAGGGCGGCGGGGCAGCCCGCAGGGCCGGCGATCAGCGCGTCCGCGTCGGCGCGCAGCGGATCGAACCGGTCGGGCGCGCCGAACCGGGCCGGGTCGCGCCCCGCCGCGCCCACGAGGCAGGCGACGGGTGCCCCGGCGGGCAGCGTGCCGCCGCTCACCGCCACCTCGGCGCGGGTGCGGCGCAGCACTATCTGGACGGGCGGGTCACGGCGCAGGGTCTCGGCCCAGGCGCGCCCCAGGAGCGCCCCGGCCCCCGGACCGCTCCGTGCGGCGGCCAGCAGGTCGGGGGCGTCCAGCATGTTCGCGAGGAACGAGGCGAGGGCCTTCTCGCGGAGCGCGGTGGGTCCGGCGCAGCCACCCGCCCCGCGGCGGGGCGGTGCGTTCACATCCGGGTAGGAGAGCCCGGCCGCCCCGGCGGGGAGCCACCGGCAGAACTCGCCGACCAGGTCCGCCCCGCCGCGCCCGGCTATGCGGCGGGCCAGGACGTAGGCGGTGCGCTCGACGAAGGAGACGGTGCCCGGGCCCGGTACCCCGCCGCCGGGCAGCGGGGTGCAGACCACGCTGCCCCGGCAGAGCCCGAGCGGCATGGGGGCCCGGCCGCGCGGGGACCCGTCGTGCGGGTAGCCCGTGAACCGGCGGTCGGTGAGGGCCAGGGCCACATCCGCGTACCGGCTCAGCAGCCAGGCGCCGAGGCCCGGGTCGTAGCCCAGCGGGTAGTCGGTGCGCAGCACCCGGTAGAGGCGCAGCCGGTACGGGTCCGTAGCGGCCCCCGGTGCCAGCAGGCCCGGATGGCCGCCCGCGAGCCGGTGCCGGCGGCGGGCGGCGGGCAGGGCTTCGGGGCGTTCGGCCGGCATCCCGCGCCCCCTGGAATCGGTGCGCCGACGGCCGGCGCGCGTCCTCTCAGCGGACCACCGGCGACGGCGCACCGCAGTCGGCGTACGGCCGTTCGGGTGAGGGGGTGTCGGGGCGGCCGGGCGCGGTGGGGCGATCGGTGTCGAGTACGCCTCGCTCCACCGGTCGTTGGAGGCCGCCGACCGGCTGGTGCCGCTGGAGGACGCGGACGTGTCGCGGCATCTGGCCCGGGGCTGAGGAATCGGGGCGTCCAGGTGGAGACCGGTGCGCCCGGCTGCTGAGACGGAGGCGGGACACGACGTGGTGGTCAACACCGCGCCGCTGACCGCCGTCGCCAAGGGCATGGCGCGCGGCCGGGGCGGGCGGGTGAAGGTGGTGGCCGAGCGGGCGGGCCGGGTTCTGGGTCACTGCCCCGGGGCAGGAACACCCCGACGTCAGGTCGGCGGGCTGTGGGCCGGGTCGGTGAGGCGGAAGCTCATCCGGCCGAAGCTGACCTGGTCCCCGTCGCGCACCGGGATCGAGCCGACGAGCCGCTGTCCGTTGACCCAGGTGCCGTTGGTCGAGCCGAGGTCGCGCAGCACCCAGCGGCCGTTCCGCACGGTCAGTTCGGCGTGCAGCCGGGACACCGTCTCGTGGTTGAGGCGCAACCCGTTCGCCGGGTCGCGGCCGACGAGCAGCGGGTAGGGGCTCGGGGCGGGGAGCAGCAGCTTGGGGAGCCGCTCGGTCTGCCAGGCCCGGCGCAGCCTGCCGGGGAAGGCGGAGATCCCGCCGACCGCTCGGACGAGCCCCTGCGACCAGCGGCTGCCGCCGGTCTCCAGGTCGGAGGTGAGGGCCGCCAGTTCCTCGGGGCGACGGGCGACGAGGGCGAGCTCCATGCGGCGCATGAACGTGTCGTGCGACAGCTTGCCCTGTGCGGCACCCTCTCTGAGCACGCCGAGGACACGGTCGCGCTGGGCGTCCGACAGCCGAGCGGGAGACGCGTGGAACTCGAAGGAGGATGTCACGCTGTCGATTGTCGGGCCGCAGGGCCCGGGGTGTCCAGGCGAGGCCCTGTTTCCTCCCGCGCTGACCTGCGTGGCTCCTACGCGGGGCCGCTCGCCCGGTGTTCAACAGGGGCCGGGGACCTGCCCCGTTGAATCCGGTGGACAGCGGGCGCGGGCGGCGGCTACGGTCGGCACCGGAATCCGGCCCAGGTCGTGAAAGGAGGTGGGACCGTGCGAGAGCACACCACCGGCATCACCGGTATCCGCAGCTTCTCACCTCCGCGTTCCCGCCCCGTCCACCGGGCGGTGTCGGACTCCGTCTGACCGGGAGCGCGGCATTTCGTCCCCGGAGGACTCCTTCATGACCGATCTGGTCATTCGCGCGCTCACCCCGAGCGACGCCGATCTCTTCCACTCGCTTCAGGACGCCGCTCTCGTCGGCCGCGGAGCGTTCGGCCATCGTTACGCCACCGTGGCGGACGGCGGCGAGTACCGCCCCGACTGGTCCTGGGTCGCCCTGCGCGAGAACACCGTGGTCGCCAGGGCAGCCTGGTGGGGCGGGCCCGACGACACCGAGCCCGTCGTGCTCAACTGGTTCGACTTCGCGGACGGGGAGGCGGAGGCGGGCGCCGAACTCCTGCGCCGCGCCCCGTTCGACAAGGAGTACGAGCTGATCGCGCCAGCCAAGTGGCGGGACGATCCGACGGTGCGGGCCGCCGTCGAGGCACGGGTCGCCGCCGCGACGGCGGCCGGCATGAAGCCGCTGGTCGAGCGCTACCGCTATCGGTGGACCCCCGACTGCCCGCTGCCGGAGCGGACCGGGCGGCTCACCTTCCGCCCCGAGCCGAACGACGCGGTCATCCTCGATGTGCTGCGCCGCGTGCACTCGGCGACCCTGGACGCCCACGCCCGCAAGGCCATCGAGGGCCCCGGCGGTCTGGAGGCGGCGGCCCAGGAGGAGTTGGACTTCTTCCACTGGTGCCCCTCGCCCCGGGAGTGGTGGCGGCTCGCGTACACGCCGGACGGCGAGGTGGCGGGCATCCAGGTGCCCGCGCACAACCCGTCGGGGCCCTGCGTCGGCTTCATCGGGGTCGTGCCCGAGGCGCGCGGGCACGGCTACGGCTACGACCTGCTGGTGGAGTGCACGCGCTTCCTCGTCGAGCAGGGCGCCGAGTTCGTCGCGGGCGCGACGGACCGGGGCAACGTGCCGATGGCCGCCGCGTTCGCCCGCGCCGGGTACCCGATCACCCAGGAATGGGTCCATCTGGTGTGAGGGACCCGGCCTCCTGGGCCAGCCACTCCAGGCGGAGTTGCTGCTCGGCGGGGATCGTCGCGTCCTCGCCGCGCGGCCCCACGTTGAGCAGCACGTTTCCGCCGTCGGCCGCCGTGTCGCGGAGCAGGGAGGACAGCGTGGGACGGTCGATGAAGGCGTCCGGGGCTGAGTCGCGGTTGTAGCCGAAGCTGTGGTCGACGCCCCGGGTGATCTCGTACGGGCCTGAGCCGGTGTAGCGGGCGTACTCCGGGGTGCGGAAGTCGAAGACGGGCGGTGTGCGCGGGACGAACCCCTCGCCCTGTGCCACCGTCCGGCGGTCCCACCAGTTGTACAGCGCCTTCGCGCCCGGGAGGCGCAGGCCCCGCCAGTGCGGTGCGTACGGCAGCAGGCGGTCGTTCACGACGCCGTGCGGGACGGTGAAGCGGTAGAAGTCGACCAGAGAGCGGATCTCGGTGGCGGAGGCGGGCCAGGCGATGTCGTTCCAGAGGATGTCGGGGCGGTAGCGGCGGATCAGCTCCCGCAGCTGCGCGTCCGCGTAGGCGGGGTACCTTCCGCGCGGGACGGCGGAGAACATGTCGGCGGCGGTGCCGATGGGCCGGTCGTCGAAGGTCCAGTCGAGCCCTCCGGAGTAGTAGACGCCGAAGCGAAGGCCCTCGGCCCGTACGGCTTCGGCGAACTCGCCGACCACGTCCCGGGCGGTGTGCCAGCCGGTGCGGTGGGGGTTCTCCGTCTTCGAGGGCCAGAGGCAGTACCCGTCGTGGTGCTTGGCGACCAGGACCGCGTACCCCGCGCCCGCCTTCCGGAAGGAACGGGCCCAGGCGGCCGGGTCCCAGGTGGCGAGCCCGTCCTCGAAGTCGCGGCCGAAGTCCGTGTAGGGGCGGGTGCCGTAGGTGGCGCGGTGGTGGGCGGCGACCGGGGAGCCGGGGAAGCGGAGCGCGTTCTCGTACCACTCCGCGTACGAGGTCCAGCCGAGCGGCGCACGCCGGCCCGCCGCCGGGAGTTCGGCGGCGGGGACGTAGGGTGGGGCCCAGCCGGGGACGGAGGCGGGTGTCCAGTGAACGAAGATCCCCAGCCGGGCCCGGGACCACCATGAAGCGACCATGGCGGGAGTATTGATCACTCGGGGGGCATGGCGTAAGCCCCCTCGACCGCCGGGTTCCGGTTCGGCTGCTGCTCCTGGCCCTGCCTCTGTTTCCGCTTCTGTGTGCGGATCAGGTCGCGGTACCAGGCGTACGAGGCCTTCGGCGTACGGGCCAGCGTCTCGTAGTCGATGTGGACCAGGCCGAACCGCTGGGAGGCCCCCTCCGTCCACTCGACGTTGTCGGTGAGCGACCAGGTGAAGTAGCCGCGTACGTCCACCCCTGCGTCCATCGCCGCTCGCAGGGCGGTGAGGTGGCTCTCCAGATAGGCGATACGGCGGTCGTCGGCGTGCGGTTCGTCCAGGGCGCAGCCGTTCTCGGTGATGAGGAGCGGCGGGAGCCGGTCACCGTAGCGGGTGTGCAGCCGGGTGAGGATCTCGGTCAGCCCCTCGGGGACGACGGGCCAGCCGAATCCGGTCTTCTCGTACCCCTCGATCTCCCTTATGCCGAAGGGGAGTTCGGCGGGGATCGTGAAGCCGGAGAAGGTCTCCAGCGCCTCCGGGCGGGGAGCGCCGACCAGGGTGGGGTTGTAGTAGTTGACGCCGTACCAGTCGAGCGGCGTGGAGATGACCTTCAGGTCGTCGGCGACCGGTCCCGGCATCAGCGCGGCGAGGCTCTCGTCGGGGTAGCGGCCGGTGAGGATCGGCTCGGCGAACAGCCAGTTGGTGAGCGTGTCGTACAGCTCCGCGCCGAAGCGGTCCTCGTCGGTGTCCCCTGCCGTCCAGACCGGGGCGTGCGAGAGGGCGGCGCCGATGTTGTCCGCGCCCGCCGCGCGCAGGGCCCGGACGGCGAGGCCGTGGGCGAGGAGCTGGTGGTGGGCGGCGGGCAGGGCGTCGAAGAGCAGGGTGCGGCCGGGGGCGTGCTCGCCGAGCGCGTAGCCGAGCAGCGTGACCTCGGCGGGCTCGTTGATGGTGATCCACATCGGCACGCGGTCGGCGAGGCGTTCGGCGACGATCCCCGCGTACTCGGCGAAGCGGTGGGCGGTGTCCCGGTCGAGCCAGCCGCCCGCCTCCTCCAGCTGGAGCGGGGTGTCCCAGTGGTAGAGGGTCGGGGCGGGGGTGATGCCGTGGGCGCAGAGCTCGTCGACGAGCCGGTCGTAGAAGTCGAGCCCGTCGGCGTTGACGGCTCCGCTGCCGCCGGGCACCACGCGGGGCCAGCTGACGGAGAACCGGAAGGCGTCGGCCCCGAGGCCCGCGAGGAGGGCGACGTCCTCGCGGTAGCGGGCGTGGAAGCCCGTGGCCCGGGTGGTGTCGGTGCCGTCCTTGATCCGGCCCGGCAGCGCGGCGAAGGCGTCCCAGCCGGAGGGACCCTTGCCGTCCGCGTCGACCGCCCCTTCGGTCTGGAAGGCGGAGGCGGAGGCTCCCCAGAGGAAGCCCGGCGGGAACAGCGGTACGGTCATAGCGGCCTCCAGCAGCCGTACGTACGAGCAGAGCCCGTACGTATGAGCAGAACCTGTATGAGCGGGAACCTCGGCGGGCAATGATCAGGACCAGACCTTAACGGCCGGTGACGGGCTCGTTCCAGAGGGCCGGAGCCGTGCAGGGCCTGTCCAGGGACGAGGAGTGGTGGATGCAGTTCGAGGTGTGGGCCCCCGAGGCGGACGCGGTCGTGCTGGAGGCGGCGGACGTCCGCTCCCCGATGGAGCGCGATCCGCTGCGGGAGGGGTGGTGGGGCGTCGAGGCGGAGGCGGCGGACGGGGACCGCTACGGGTTCCGGGTGGACGACGGGCCGCTGCTGCCCGATCCGCGCTCGCGGCGCCAGCCGGACGGGCCCGACGGGCCGAGCGCGGTCGTCGACCAGGAGGCGTACGCCTGGCGCAACGGGTGGGCGGGGCGTCGGCTGAACCGCGCGGTCCTGTACGAACTCCATGTGGGGACGTACACCCGGGAGGGCACGTTCGACGCGGCGGCGGCCCGGCTGGGCCATCTGGCGGAGCTGGGCGTCACCCATGTGTCGCTGATGCCGGTCTGCCCGTTCCCCGGCACCAACGGCTGGGGGTACGAGGGTGTCTCGCTGTGGGCGGTCCACGAACCGTACGGCGGGCCGGAGGGCCTCAAGCGCTTTGTCGACACGGCGCACGGGCTGGGGCTCGGTGTGGTCCTGGACGTCGTCCACAACCACCTGGGCCCGTCCGGCAACCATCTGCCCGCCTTCGGCCCGTACTTCACCGACACCCACCACACCCCGTGGGGCGCGGCGGTCAATCTGGACGCGCCGGGCTCGGACGAGGTGCGGGCGTTCCTGCTGGGCAGCGCGCTGGCCTGGCTGCGCGACTACCGGCTCGACGGGCTGCGGCTCGACGCGGTGCACGCACTCGCCGACACCCGGGCGCTCACCTTCCTGGAGGAGCTGTCCACGGCCGTCGACGCGCTCGCCCTGGAGCTGGGCAGGCCGCTCGGCCTCATCGCCGAGTCCGACCTCTGCGACCCGCGCACCACCACCCCCCGCACGGCGGGCGGCCTCGGACTGCACGCCCAGTGGAACGACGACTTCCACCACGCGCTGCACACCGCGCTCACCGGCGAGTCCCAGGGCTACTACGCGGACTTCGCCCGTGCCCCGCTCGCCGCCCTGGCCAAGACGGTGACCTCGGCGTTCTTCCACAACGGGACCTACTCCAGCTTCCGGGGCCGCACCCACGGCCGCCCGGTCGACGTGAGCCGCTCCCCGGCGCACCGCTTCGTCGGGTACGCGCAGACCCATGACCAGATCGGCAACCGGGCGCTCGGCGACCGGCTGGCCGCCTCGCTCTCCCCCGGCCTCCAGGCATGCGCGGCGGCGCTCGTGCTGACCGGGCCCTTCACGCCGATGCTGTTCATGGGTGAGGAGTGGGGTGCGCGCACACCCTGGCAGTTCTTCACCGACCACACGGACCCGCAGCTGGCGGAGGCCGTACGCAACGGCAGGCGGCGGGAGTTCGGCGCGCACGGCTGGGCGGAGGAGGAGATCCCCGACCCGCAGGACCCGGCCACCCGGGACCGCTCCTGCCTGGACTGGGCCGAGCCGGAGCGCGAACCGCACGCGCGGCTGCTCGCCTGGTACCGCGAACTGATCGCGCTGCGGCGGACGTTGCCCGATCTGCACGATCCCGACCTGGCCTCGGTGAAGACCGCGTTCGACGAGGACGCCCGCTGGCTGGCGTACCGCAGGGGCGATCTGCGGATCGCGGTGAACCTGGCGGACGAGTCCGCCGCGATCCCGCTGGGCTGGGGCCGCCACCGGCGGGCCGGGGGGCGGGTGCTGGCGGCCTGGGAGCCGGTGGAGGCGCCGGGGGCGGACGGGGTGCTGCAGCTGCCGCCCGAGTCGTGCGTGGTGCTGGCGGACGACTGAGCCGCGCCCCGGACCCGGGGGCCGGGGCCGACGCCTGAGCCGCGCCGGACCCGGGGCCGGAGCGCGCTACTCCACGACGGCCAGTTCACGGGCGGTGGTGTTCAACCGCCGTCCGCCGTCCTCGGTGACGGCCACGATGTCCTCGATCCGGACGCCGAACCGGCCCGGGAGATAGATCCCCGGCTCCACGGAGAAGCACATGCCGGGAACGAGCGGCTGCTCCTCGCCCTCGATCATGTAGGGCGGCTCGTGGGTGGTGACGCCGATGCCGTGGCCGGTGCGGTGGATGAACCGGTCGCCGTAGCCGAACTCGGTGATCACCGCGCGGGCGGCCCGGTCGATCTCCTGGCATGCGGCTCCGGGCCGGACGGCGGCGCAGCCTGCCTCCTGGGCCTCGCGGACGATGTCGTGGACCCGCTGCTCCTCGGCGGTGGGCTCGCCGACATGGACCGTACGGGAGGTGTCGGAGCCGTAACCGTGCTTCAGGCCGCCGAAGTCGAGGACGACCATGTCGCCCCGCTCGATGGTGCGTGTCCCCGCCTCGTGGTGCGGGTTGGCCCCGTTGGGGCCGGAGCCGACGACGGTGAAGTCGACCTGGGAGTGTCCGAACTCCCGCAGCAGGGCGGCGAGATCGGTCGCCACGTCGACCTCCCGGCGGCCGGAGAACCTGACCTTCAGAATCTCCTCGTACGCGGCATCGGCGGCGGCGCCGGCGGCCGTGAGACGCTCCAGCTCGGCAACGTCCTTCACCGCGCGGAGCATAGGGAGCGCCTCGGTGAGCGCGGTGTAGGAGGTGCCGGGCAACTCCCGCTGAAGACCGAGGAGATGCATCGCCCAGGCGTTGTCGCTGACGCCGAAGCGGCCCTCGGCGTCCAGCAGCGGGGCGGTCACCGCGTACGGGTCCATGCCGTCGGTCCAGTCCCGCAGGGTGAGCGCGGGTGCCCCGGTGGCGGCGGCCGCGTCGGGCGCCTCCAGGGTCGGGACCACGAGGACCGGGTCCTGCCCGGCCCGCAGCACGAGGAGCGTGAGGCGTTCGGTGCTCACGGGCCGGTAGCCGGTGAGGTGGACGAGGTCGGGCCCCGGCGCGACGATCACCCCGGCGAGCCCGGCCCCGGCGGCGGACTCGGCGGCCCGAGCCATCCGGGCCCGGTAGTCGTCGGCGGTGAAGGGCACGGGCGGGGCGGACCGCTGGGCGGACGGGCTGGTGCTGGGCATCCTGACTGACCTCCTGGCGACACTGCTCGGCTCGGCACACAGCATCCTGCCCGTTCGGCGGGGCGACCGCGACCGGCTCGGGCCGGACACGGCCTATCGCTCGCGCGCCGGCTGCCGCACGATCAGGTCGGCCCGGTCGCGGCCGCTGAGCACCAGCCGGGCGTTGGCCTCGTCGGACCGTGCGACCCACTCGCGTGCGTACGGCCGGGGCTTGCCGTACCGCACATGGCGCTCGACGAGCCGGTGCACCCGGATCTCCGGGTCGAGGTCCAGGAACCACACCTCGTCCAGCAGCCCGCGCACCGGCGCCCACGGCCCGTCCTCCAGCAGCAGGTAGTTGCCCTCGGTGATGACGAGCGGCACGTCCGGCCCCACGGCCAGGGCCCCGGCGACCGGCTCCTCCAAAGCCCGGTCGAAGGCGGGTGCGTACACCGGGTGGACCGGGTCCGGGTCGCGCAGCCGCCGCAGGAGCGCCGCGTACCCGGCCGCGTCGAAGGTGTCGGGGGCGCCCTTGCGGTCGGCGCGGCCGAGGCGGTCCAGCTCGGCGGCGGCGAGGTGGAAGCCGTCCATGGGGACGAGGACGGCGCGTCCGTCCAGGGTGGCCACCAGGCGCTCGGCGAGCGTGGACTTCCCGGCCCCGGGCGGGCCCGCGATACCGAGGACCCGCCGCTGCCCGCCCTCCGCGAGCGCGCGGGCCCGGTCCGTCAGCGCGGCCCGGCCGCCGGTGGTCGTGCCGTCCAGGAAGTCCATGCGGGGCATTGTGCGGGGGCGGGGACCGAAAGCGTTAGTGTTACGTATAACCACTTCGGCCTCACGCCTTGCGCCTGCCTCAAGCCTGTGGAAGGACCCCCCGTGCCCCACATCGCCCTGGTCACCCTCGTCGTCCGCGACTACGACGAGGCCGTCGCCTTCTACCGTGACGCGCTCGGGTTTGAACCGGTGGAGGACACCGACCGGGGCGACGGCACCCGCTGGGTGGTGGTGCGCCCGCGCGGGGCGGCGGCCGGTACGGGGCTGCTGCTGGCCCGCGCCAAGGACGAGGACCAGGCCGCACGGGTCGGGGCGCAGACCGGCGGGCGGGTCGGTTTCTTCCTGCACACCGAGGACTTCGCGGCCGACCACGCCCGGATGACCGCGGCCGGGGTGCGCTTCCTGGAGGAGCCGCGCCACGAGACGTACGGCTCGGTCGCGGTCTTCGAGGACCTCTACGGCAACCGGTGGGACCTGTTGCAGCCCGCGGACTGACCCCGGAGCGCGGGTCGGGCACCGACAGCGCGCAGCATGGCCGGTCTACCGCGAATCAGCACTGTCCTTACGGATTTGGGCGACATGATGCTTCTCTTGCTTTTGCGCGTAGGGATGATATTGCGAGAACCGCGGGAAACTGGGTCGTTGCCGGGGCAGGCCCTACTGGAGTTCGCTGAAGCGTTCGGTCGCCCGGGTGCGCCCGGCGACGATGATGGTGTCGTCCGCCTCGACGACCGTTTCGGGGGTGGCATAGGTGAAGCCTTCCCCGGGGCGCTTGATGGCGACGACCGTGATGCCGTAGCGGGAGCGGACTGCGCTGTTGGAAAGGGGCAACCCGATGATGTCGGCGGGCGGGTTCGTTTTGACCATGGCGAAGTCGTCCTCGAACTCGATGTAGTCGAGCATGCGGCCCCGTACGAGGTGGGCGACGCGCTGGCCCATGTCGTGTTCGGGATAGACGACGTGGTGGACGCCGAGCTGGGTGAGAATACGGCCGTGGGCTTCGCTGATGGCCTTGGCCCAGACGTTCTCGATGCCGAAGGAAACCAGCAGCGAGGCGGTGAGGATGCTGGCTTCGAGGTCGGTGCCGATGGCCACGACGGCACGGTCGAACTCGTGGACACCCAGCTGGCGCAGGGCGTCCTCCTTGGTGGAGTCCGCCCGCACGGCATGGGTGAGGGAGCCTGAAAGGGCCTGGACCACTTCGGCGCTCTCGTCGATGCCGAGGACCTCGGTGTCCTCGTCGACGAGCTCCAGGGCCAGGGCGCGGCCGAAGCGGCCCAGACCGATGACGACGACGGAGCTGCGCGACTCCGTACGGCGCTTCCTGGGGTTGGGTTTCCTAGCCAATGATGGGTCTCTCCTCGGGAAGGTCGTACAGGCGGACGCGGGTGCGCATGGCGAGTGCGGAGGCGACGGTGATGGGGCCGAGCCGGCCGATGAACATCAGCGCGATCAGCAGGAGCTGCAGGCCGGGGGCCAGGTCGGCGGTGATGCCGGTGGACAGGCCGACGGTGGCGAACGCCGAGGTGACTTCGAACAGCGACTCGTCGAGAGTGTGGTCGGAGAAGACCATGAAGGCCACGGTGGTGATGGCCACGGCGGCCACGGACAGCAGCACGACGGTGAGGGCCTGGCGCTGGAGGTCGCCGTGCAGGCGGCGGTGGAAGATGTTGACCGCGCCCTCGCCGCGGATCTCGGCGTATATGACGAAGAACAGCACGGCGAAGGTGGTGACCTTGATCCCGCCGGCGGTGCCCGCGCTCGCGCCGCCGATGAACATCAGCACGTCCGTACCCAGCCAGCTCGCGGGGTTCATCTGGGAGGTGTCGATGCTGTTGAATCCGGCGGTGCGCGGCATGACTCCCTGGAAGAACCCTGCCAGCAGTTTCCCCGGCACGTGCAAGGGGCCGAGGGTGGCCGGGTTGGACCATTCGAGGGCGGTGACGAAGGCGCTGCCGCCGACCAGGAAGACGCCGGTGGCCCACAGCACGATCTTGGTGTGCAGAGACCAGCCGTGCGGCTTGCGGAACCGGCGACGCAGCTCGAACAGGACGGGGAAGCCTAGTCCACCGGCGATGACGGCCATGGCGATGGGCAGGCAGATCCACGGGTCGGTGACGAACCCCATCAGGCTGTCGGAGTAGAGGGCGAAGCCGGCGTTGTTGAACGCCGAGACGGCGTGGAAGAGACCCAGCCAGGCCGCCCGTGGCCAGGGCTCGTCATAGGCGATCGCGAATCGCAGGGCCAGTGCCAGGGCGGTGACGACCTCCAGCAGGAGGCTGACCTTGACCACACCGGTCACGACCGAGCGGACGTCGCCGAGCCCAAGCGTCTTGGTCTCCGCGGCGGCCGTCATCCGCGCTTTGAGGCCGATGCGGTGGGAGACCAGGAGTACCAGCAGGGAGGCGAAGGTCATGATGCCGAAGCCGCCCACCTGGATGAGCCCCAGGATCACCGCCTGCCCGAAACCGGTCCAGTACTCGGGTGTGTCCACCACGATCAGACCGGTCACACACACCGCGGAGGTGGAGGTGAAGAACGCCTCCAGCACACCGGCGCCGCCCGGTCCGGCCTTGGCCACCGGCAGCATCAGCAGACCGGTCCCGGCCACGATCGCCGTGGCGAATCCGGCCACGACCGCCTGCGCCGGATGCCGGAGACGCGGCCAACGCTGCCTCACCACACCAAGTCCTCCGCATTGCGGACGGACACTACGATTGTTCGCACTGGAAGACGATAGACAACCCTGACGCCGACTTCGACACGAGGCCCTGCCATCTGCCCTCTGTCGTGTCTAGGCTTGAGCCATGCGCACCCGAAGAGGTACTCGTCCGCACCCCTTCGCACCGGCCCGTACCCGGCATCCGGGCGGCCGGGAAAAGGGCCCTGATTTCACTCGCGGCCTGCAGCGCACTGAGTACACCCTGTTTCTGGCCGCCGTGGTTCTCATCACAGCCGGGGCTGTCAGTGACTCGTGGTGGCTGATCGGCAGCGGGGCGTGGGCTCTGATCGCCGCCGGCCTGATCGAAATGATCTACCGACCGTGACCGGCCCTGCCGGGCGGCGGGCGGCACTGGTCGTCGCGATGACGAGCCCTCCCGGCCCTCCTCTCTCGACGAGCAGGGCTCGGTGGCTCTGGTCCACAGCCATGTAGCGCCCTTGACGAGATGCGCCCCGCCTCCGGCCGGCCAAGAGGGAACAGAAGGGGATAGATCTGCACGTGGCCGGGACGGGGGCCGAGTCGCGGGAAGTGGCCGGCGTGGTCGTCGCGTCTACTTCGGGTCGCGGTTGAACTGCGCCGTCGACCAGCGGTAGCCGAGCGCGATCAGGCCGATGCACCAGGCGATCGCGATCCAGCCGTTGTTGCCGATCTCGGTGCCGAGGAGAAGGCCGCGGAGGGTTTCGATGGCGGGGGTGAAGGGCTGGTACTCGGCGATCGGCTGGAACCAGCCGGGCATGGTGCCGGCCGGGATGAAGGCACTGGAGATGAGGGGGAGGAGGATCAGCGGCATGGCCATGTTGCTGGCCGCCTCGGGGTTGGGGCTGGCCAGGCCCATGCCGACCGCGATCCAGGTCAGCGCCAGGGCGAAAAGTACGATGAGCCCGAGCGCCGCCAGCCACTCCAGGATGGTCGCGTCCGTGGAGCGGAAGCCGATGGCCACGCCGACCGCGCCGACGAGGACTACGCTCATGACGGATTGCAGCACGCTTCCGACGACGTGCCCGATGAGTACGGAAGGGCGGTGGACCGCCATCGTGCGGAAGCGCGCGATGAGGCCCTCGGTCATATCCATGGAGACGTACACCGCGGCCCCGATCACGGTGCTGCCGATGGTCATCAGCAGCAGACCCGGGACGATGTAGGCGATGTAGTCGGACCGGTCAGCACCGCCGCCCCCGATCCCGGCGCTCATCACGTCGCCGAAGATGTAGACGAAGAGCAGCAGCATCATGATCGGCGTGAGCAGCAGGTTCAGGGTCCCCGACGGGTAGCGCCGCGCGTGCAGGAGGTTGCGGCGCAGCATCGTGTTCGAGTCGCGCACGGCGAGGGAGAGGGAGCTCATCGGACGGTCTCCTCGGGCTGGTGGGGAACGTTGGCCGGGCCGGTCAGGGCGAAGAACACGTCGTCGAGGTCGGGAGTATGGACGGTCAGTTCGTCCGCTTCGATACCGGCGGAGTCGAGCCGGTCGAGGACGGAGCGCAGTTCGCGCTGACTGCCGTCGCTGGGGATGGTCAGCGACAGTGCCTCGTCGTCCCGGGTGACCTCCCGCAGGGCTTCAGCGGCGGACCGGTACGCGACCGGGTCGGTGAAGCGGAGCCGGATGCGCCCGCCCGGGACAAGGCGCTTGAGCTCCTCGGCGGTGCCCTCGGCGGCGATCCTGCCGTCGTGCAACACCGCGATGCGGTCGGCGAGTTCGTCGGCCTCCTCCAAGTACTGGGTGGTGAGGAAGACGGTCACACCGCTGGAGACGAGGCCGCGGATGATCCCCCACATGGTGTGGCGGGAGCGCGGGTCGAGGCCGGTGGTCGGCTCGTCGAGGAAGATGATCCGTGGGTTGCCGACCAGCGTCATCGCGAGGTCGAGGCGGCGCTTCATGCCGCCGGAGTAGGTCGAGGCCGGCTTCCTCGCGGCCTCCACCAGGTCGAAGCGCTCAAGGAGTTCGGCGGCGACCCGCCGCCCCTCCTGCTTGGGCAGGTGGTGCAGGTCCGCCATGAGGAGCATGTTCTCCTCGCCGGTGATCAGCCCGTCGACGGCGGAGAACTGCCCGGTGACACCGATCACGGCCCGGACCGCCTGTGGGGCGGCGGCCAGGTCGTGCCCGCCAACGTGCAGGTCACCGGCGTCGGCGGTGACGAGCGTGGACAGGATCTTCACGGCGGTCGTCTTCCCGGCGCCGTTCGGGCCGAGCAGCGCGAACACGGACCCGGCCGGGATACGCAGATCGATACCGTCGAGGACGATCTTTTCGCCGTACGACTTGCGCAGCCCGACGGCGGAGACGGCGGTCGGCGGCGGGTGACTCTCACCTTTACTGGATGTGGGCATGACAGATGGAGGCATGGTGACTTCCCTTCGAAGGCTGAGCGCGGGGTGAGTGGAAGCTGCTTCGAAACCCGGATCGCGTGACTGCCCGTGACCACACGTCAGTCGCGTCGCCATTGGGGAGTGGTGTCCAGCGGCCCGCCGCCGGACACCCGCTCGCCGAGGACATGGGCGGGACTGGGGCAGATCTCACCAGCGGGCTCGACCGCCTCGGTGGACAGGATCTGCGGCGACTTCCGGCGCCGGACGGTCCGCGCCGGGTTGCGCTGCGCCGAGGCGAACGAACGGCGCGTGCGGGCTATGCCCATGGCCAGGGGGTGGCGGGAGCTACTTCTCCGCCGCGCCGGATTCCCTGCTGATGGACTCCTGGTAGACGTCCGCATACGTGCGTGAATCCTTGACCAGGTCGTCGCAGAACGCGGCGACGTCCGCGCCGATCAGTTCCAGGACCCCCCGGCCCGCTGCGACGCCTTCTTCGAAGAAGTCGACGATCCCGGGGAGCAGGGGTCCGTCGGGCAGGTCAACCGGTCCGATCTTGAACAGGTACTTCTGCATCTCCTTGTAGACGATCCGGTAGTCCGGCGGGAGCGCCTTGACCCGAGCCGTGTGTGCCCGCCACTGCTTCTTGCCCTCGATGATGTCCTGGATGCCCACGTCAGCCTCCCAGCCGGTTCAGTTTCCTCGCGACGTTCCTGTTCAGCTGCTCGCGCCACCGGTCCCGGTAGGTTCGCGCCCCTTCGCCACCGGCCAGCGCCATGCAGAAGCCCTGGATGTCGTCGCCGAGCACCTCGTGGACGCCCTGCCCGTCCGCCGCCGTTTCTTCGAGCAGCCCCAGGGCTGCGTCGAGGATCGGCATCAGGTTGCGGCCGGTGAAGTCCCCATGGGGAAGGAGGTGGGCCTTGATCTGGTCCCACGCCCCCCGGTAGTCATCCGGCAGGGCCTCGGCCCGGGCTTCGAACGCCTTCCATTCCCTGGTGAGATCGCTGCCGGTGATGGTCTCCCAGAAGTTCATCTCCCGCCCTCCTTGAGCCTGTCGATGCGTGATGAGACGTACTGCCACTTCGTCCAGAACTTCGCCAGTTCCTCGCGTCCGGCGTCGTTGAGCGCGTAGAACTTGCGCGGCGGACCGACCCCGGACGGCCGTTTCGTCACCTGGACGAGCTTGTTCCTCTCCAGTCGCAGCAAGATGGTGTACACCGTCCCCTCGATGACGTCGGTGAAGCCGAGCTCGTTCAGCTGACGGGTGATGGCGTAGCCGTAGGTTTCCTCGCTGCCGATGATTTCGAGCACGCACCCTTCGAGCGTGCCTTTCAACATCTCCGTCAGGTCATCCATCGCGAGTCCTCCTCGGCCCCAGTGGTACTGCGTAGCACCGAGTACCACTATACGGTATCACCGAGTAGTGGAGGCTGTCAGCGATCGGCTCACGTGGACCACACGACCACGACGAGGCCGTCGCCTTCCACCGTGACGCGCTCGGGTTTGAACCGGTGGAGGACACCGACCGGGGCGACGGCGCCCGCTGGGTGGTGGTGCGCCGCGCGAGGCGGCGGCCGGTACGGGGCTGCTGCTGGCCCGTACCAAGGGCGTCGGTCATCGTGCTGGGCGAAGGGGGGGCATCGCGGCGCTGCCGCGCGGGGCGGCCGGATCACGGGGGGCGCGGTTCAAGGGCCGCGGGATCGGACGCTCGGTCCGCCTCACCCGGCCGGGAGGGGCGGTGCTCACGCCCGCGCGAGTCCCGCCTCCCGTACCGCCACCGCCTCCATCGCCGCCAGCACCGGCCGGATCAGCGGATGGCCCTCGGCCCCCTGGCGTACGGCCGCGAAGACCCGGCGGGTGGGGGCGCTGCCCTCGACCGGGCGGACGACCACCCCGGTCAGCTCCATCCCGCTTAGGGCCGAGCGCGGCACCAGCGCCACCCCCGCGTCCGCCCCGGCCAGCGCGACCACCGCCCGGAAGTCGTCCGACGAGTGCTCCAGGCGCGGGGCGAACCCGGCGAATTCGCAGGCCAGGACCACCACGTCATGGCAGGGGTTCCCCGGGTAGGGGCCGATCCACGGGTCCTTCGCGAGGTCCGCGACCGCCACCTGGGCCTGGTCCGCGAGGCGGTGGTCCACCGGGAGCACCGCGTCGAAGGGCTCCGAGTAGAGGGGGACGCGAGTGAGACGGCGGTCGTCCTCGGCGGGGGCGCCCCGGTACTCCACGGCCACCGCCACGTCGACCTGCCGGTCCAGCACCATCGGCACGCTCGCGTCGCCCTCCGCGTCCTGGACCCTGACCCGGATGCCGGGCGCGGTGCGGGCGAGCTCCCTGAGTGCTGGGGCGAGGACGAGGCCGATGCCGGTGGCGAACGCGGCGACCGTGACCGTACCGGCGACGCCCGCGCTGTAGTCGGCGAGCTCCGCCTCGGCCCGCTCCAGCTGGGCCAGGACAACGTTCGCGTGGCTGAGGAGGATCTCGCCCGCGGAGGTGAGCCGGGCCCCGCGCGCCCCGCGTTCGACGAGACGGTGACCGGTCTCCTGCTCCAGGGCTGCGAGCTGCTGGGACACCGCGGAGGGCGTCAGATACAACGCGGCGGCGGCCGCGGTCACCGTGCGGTGGTCGGCCACCGCACGGAGGATTCGCAACCGCCGCGCATCGATCATGTGCCCATTGTCCCAGGTGGCGGAGGCCCGCCCACCCGGTGAGCGGTTACGCCTCCGCGTCCAGCGCCGCCCGCGCGTCGACGAACGCGTCCACCGCGCGGTTCACGTCGGCGGTGGAGTGCGCGGCCGAGAGCTGGACCCGGATACGGGCCGCGCCCTGCGGGACGACGGGGTACGAGAACCCGATCACGTACACACCGCGCTCCAGGAGCAGTTCCGCCATCCGGCCCGCCTTCGCGGCATCCCCGATCATGACGGGGGCGATGGCGTGGTCGCCGGGCAGGACGTCGAAGCCCTCCGCGGTCATCCGGGTACGGAACAGCTCGGTGTTGGCGTTGAGCTGCTCGCGCAGGTCCCCGGCCGACTCCAGCAGGTCGATGACCTTGAGGGACGCGGCGGCGATGACCGGGGCGAGGGTGTTGGAGAAGAGGTACGGGCGCGAGCGCTGGCGCAGCAGGGCGACGATCTCGGCGCGGGCCGCGACGTAGCCGCCGGAGGCCCCGCCGAGCGCCTTGCCGAGGGTGCCGGTGATGATGTCGACCCGGTCCATGACTCCGTGGAGCTCGGGCGTGCCGCGGCCGCCGGGACCCACGAAGCCGACGGCGTGCGAGTCGTCGACCATGACCATCGCGTCGTAGCGGTCTGCCAGGTCGCAGATCTCCTGGAGCGGGGCGACGTAACCGTCCATCGAGAAGACGCCGTCGGTGACGATCAGACGGCGGCGGGCCCCGGACGCCTCCTTGAGCTGCTTCTCCAGGTCGGCCATGTCCCGGTTGACGTAGCGGTGGCGCTGGGCCTTGGAGAGCCTGATGCCGTCGATGATCGAGGCGTGGTTGAGGGCGTCGGAGATCACCGCGTCCTCCGCGCCGAGCAGGGTCTCGAAGACACCGCCGTTGGCGTCGAAGCAGGAGGAGTAGAGGATCGTGTCCTCCTGGCCGAGGAAGGCCGAGAGCCGCTGCTCCAGCTCCTTGTGGACCTCCTGGGTGCCGCAGATGAAGCGGACGGAGGCCATCCCGTAGCCCCAGCGGTCCAGCGCCTCGTGGGCGGCGGCGATGACCTCGGGGTGGTCGGCCAGGCCCAGGTAGTTGTTGGCACAGAAGTTGAGGACCTCGCCGGGGCGGCCGCCGGAGGTGACGGCCACGGTCGCGGACTGCGGGGTGCCGATGACGCGCTCGGGCTTGTGCAGCCCGGCGGCGCGGATCTCGTCGAGGGTGGTGCGCAGATCGTCGCGTACGGAGTCGAACATGCCGGGTTCCTTTAAGGGTTCGAGGAGAAGTTCGAAGGTCAGACGGGTCAGACGGGTCAGACGGTCCAGTCGAGGATGACCTTGCCGCCGAGGCCGCTCGCGGCGTCGTCGAAGGCCGCCTCGAAGTCGCGGTAGCCGTACCGGCCGGTGATCACGGGGGCGAGGTCGAGGCCGCCCTCCAGCAGGACGGACATGGCGTACCAGGTCTCGTACATCTCGCGGCCGTAGATCCCCTTGACGGTGATCATCGAGGTGACGATCCGGGACCAGTCCACGGCGAACTCCTCGGCGGGCAGTCCGAGCATCGCGATCCGGCCGCCGTGCGTCATGTTCGCGACCATGTCGCGCATCGCCTCGGGGCGGCCGGACATCTCCAGGCCGATGTCGAAGCCCTCGCGCAGGCCCAGCTCGCGCTGTCCGTCCGCGATGGTCCGGTCCGCGACGTTGAGGGCGAGGCTGACGCCGACCTTGCGGGCGAGCGCGAGGCGGGCCTCGCTGACGTCGGTGATGACCACATTGCGGGCACCGGCGTGCTTGGCGACGGCGGCGGCCATGATGCCGATCGGTCCGGCGCCGGTGATCAGGACGTCCTCGCCGACCAGCGGGAAGGACAGCGCGGTGTGCACCGCGTTGCCGAACGGGTCGAAGATCGCGGCGATATCGAGGTCGACGGGGACCCGGTGCACCCACACGTTGGAGGCGGGCAGCACGACGTACTCGGCGAACGCGCCGTCCCGGCCGACGCCGAGGCCGATCGTGGAGCGGCAGAGGTGGCGGCGGCCCGCGAGACAGTTGCGGCACTTGCCGCACACGAGGTGGCCCTCGCCGCTGACCAGGTCGCCGACCGCGATGTCGACGACGTCGGAACCGGTCGCGGCGACCTCGCCGACGAACTCGTGGCCGAGGACGAGCGGGGTGGTGACCGCCTGCTGCGCCCAGCCGTCATAGGCCCGGATGTGCAGGTCGGTGCCGCAGATTCCGGTGCGCAGGACCTTGATCAGGACGTCGGTGGGGCCGTACTCCGGCTCCGGCACGTCCATCAGCCACAGTCCCGGTTCGGCCTTCTGCTTGACGAGTGCCTTCACGGCTGCGGCTCCCTGACGTGGTGCGCGGGTGGTGGACACCCCGGGCCTGGGGGCATGTCGGAGGAACCCTGCGGCCCGGGGTGGTCTTTTCGGGGTGACCCCTTGGGAAGGGGCACGGCGGGACGGGACGGAGCACGTCGTACAGCACGTCATACGTCGCACGGCTCCACGCGCCATCCTCGGCCGTCACGGAGCAATCTGCCGTACGACGGGGCCAGGGTCCATCGAGGATTTCTTAAGCACGCCCGCAGGAGATCTTCATGCCTGGCCGTGGCTTCACCGACCGCTGCCGCCGGCTGCCCGGTACCGGCCCGGTTCAGAGCTCGTCGTACGGGCCCAGGAAGCGCGGACGGCCGTTCTCGATCCGGTAGAGGAAGATCCCGTTCTCGTGCCGCGCCTGGCGGGTCGAGGCGTGGAAGGCGAGGGTCCGCACGATCCCCCGGTGCTCGGTCCGGACGAGCCGGCGAGCCATGCCGCTGCGGAGCTCGCCCGAGGCACTGGTGGCCCCGGCGGCGCGGGCGATCAGATGGACCGCGTCGTACGCCTCGGCGGCCCAGGTGGCAGGGGGTGCGCCGAAGCGCTTGCGGTGGGCGGCGGTGAACGCCCGGGCCGCAGGGAGGGCCGCGGGGTCGGAGTACGCCTCGGCGAAGACCCAGCCCTCGGCGGCCCTGCCCGCTCCGGTGAGGAAGGCGGACCCGAGGGCGGGTCCGGCGGCGAGCCGGGTGCCTGTGAAGCCCGCGTCCGCCAGGGCGGTGGCCAGCCGGGCGGCCCGGGACGCGTCGCCGCCCGCGTGCACGACGGCGTCCGCCCGGGCGGTCACGGCTTTGCGGGCCGCCCCGCCGTAACCCGCGGCGCCCCGGGGAAGCGGGTGCTCGACGAGGGTGGAGCCGGTCGGCGTGGCGTTGCGGAACGTGCCGTCGATCTCGCCGCCGAGCACCGGATCGGCCGCGTCCTGGACGAGGAGGATGCGCTTGGCGGGGCGGGCGTGGACGAGGTAGCCGATGAGGCCGGTGGCGAGCGCACGGTCGAGGGTGCGGGTGAGGCAGAGGTGGAGGTCGGCACCGGAGCCGGTCTCGACGGTGGTGGCCCCCGCCGCGACGACGACCGCGGCGAGCCGCGCCCTGGCGTACCGCTCGACGGTCTCCTCCCGCAGCACGTCACCGGTCGGCCCGACGACCGCGATGACCTCGGGGTCCGCCCCCAGCCGGTCCGCCGTCCGGAGCGCCTGCCGGGGGTCCCCGGCGTCGTCCTCGGTCCGCAGGGCGAGCCGGAGCGCCGGGTCCTTGCGGGCGTTGTGGTCGGCGACCGCGAGTTCGACGCCGCGCCGGTGGGCCAGGCCCGTGGCCCGCCCGGGTCCGCTGAGATCGGCGTGGAGCCCGATCGTGTACGTGGGCGGCTCCCCGGAGCCCGCGGAGGGACCGCCGCTCCCCGCTCGACGCTGCCGCCCGGCGAGCCACGCGGCGGTGGAGCCGCCGGTGAGGAGGACGGCTCCGGCCGCCCCGGCGGTCAGGAGCCTCCGCCGGGCGAGCCGCGAGCGGCGGGAGCGGCGGGACTCTGTGCCGTCCTCGCCAACGTCCCCGGTGCCGTCCTCGCCGCCGTCCCCGGCCGGGGTGAGCGTGGTCGGCAGCGGCTCGGGGTCGGGCAGCGTGAGGGCGGCGGCGGACCGCTCGGCGATCAGCGCGGTGAGCCCGGCGGGGATGACCCAGGGCGCCGAGCTGTCCGGTCTCGTCCCTGGCTGCCCCCATGCCTCGCGGGGGTCACGGAGGTCGGGAGACGCCCCCGCCCCCTTGTCCGCCGCGATTCGCCGTGCGGGCGGGCGGTCCGACGGGTCCTTGGCCAGGCAGGCGGTGACCACGGGGAGCAGGGCGGGGGGCACACCCGTCAGGTCCGGGTCCTCGTGGATCGTGCGGAACAGGACGCCCGCCGCGCCGCCCTCGCCGAAAGGGCGGCGGCCGGTCGCCGCGTACACGAGGACGCAGCCGAGCGAGAACACGTCGCACGCCGGTCCGAGCGGTCCGGCCGTCGCCTGTTCGGGGGCGAGGTAGCCGGGGGTGCCGATCACCGCGTCGGTGGCGGTCAGCTCGGTCGCCCCCTCGTGGCGGGCGATCCCGAAGTCGATGAGGCGGGGGCCGTCGAGGGCGAGGAGCACGTTGCCGGGTTTCACATCGCGGTGGATCAGCCCGGCCGTGTGCACCGCGGCGAGCGCCTCCGCCAGTCGGCGGCCCAGCGCCGCCACGGTGTCGGGCGGCAGCGCACCCCCGGCGCCGACCACCTCGCCCAGCGAGGGGCCCGGGACGTACGCGGTCGCCAGCCACGGTTCGCGGGCCTCCGTGTCCGCGCCGAGCACCGGGACGGTCCAGGGGCCGGAGACCCGGGCGGCGGCCTCGGCCTCGCGGCGGAAGCGGGCCCGGAACGCGGGGTCGGCGGCGTGCTCGGCCCGGATCACCTTGACGGCGGCGAGCGCCCCGCCCGCCGAGCGCGCCAGGTGGACCACGCCCATGCCGCCCGCGCCGAGCCGGGCCAGGGCCCGGTAGGGGCCGATGGTGCGGGGGTCCTCGGAGGTGAGGGGCCGCACGTCAGCTCTTCGGCTTCGGGGCCGGGCCGAGGTAGCGGTGGCGGCCGTCCTCCACCCGGTACAGGTGGGCGTCCTGGCCGACCAGTTGCTGGTCTTCCTTGTCGAACGCGTAGATGCGGGAGATGCCTTCGTACCGGGCGGCGGCGATCGCCGCCGTGAGCTCCGGGCGGGTGGGGCGGCCGTCCCCGGAGGGGGACGCGCTCGGCCCGCCGCTCGGGGTCGCTCTCTTCGTGGCGCTGTCGGCCAGGGCGGCCAGTTCCCGGGCGACGAGGCCTGTGACGTCGTACGCCTCCGCGGCCCAGGGTGCGGGCGGCGAGCCGAAGCGCTTGCGGTGGGCGGCGGTGAACGCGGTCGCCGCGGGTGCGGTCGCGTCGGTGAACGGCGTGATGAACTCCCACCCGTCGGCGGACTTGCCCGCCCGCTCCAGGAACTCCGGTGCCATGGCGGTGTGCTGGGCCAGACGCGGGCCCTTGAAGGGGGTGGCGGCAAGGGCGCGGGCGGTACGGGCCGCCCCGGCAGCGTCCCCGGCGTAGAAGATGGCGTCGCTGCGGTGGTCGAGGAAGTCGTCGATGACCGGGGCGAGTTCGGTGGACCCGGCGGGCACCACGCGCGGGTGGGTGGTGCCGGTGGTGAGGCTTGGCGTTATCAGGTTCGTGGCGTAGCCGGCCTGGTACGCGGCCTGCCCGCCGGACCGGTCGATCAGCACGCCCAGCCGCTCGACGTCGGGACGCAGGAGGAGGCGGCGGACGATGGGGAACGAGAGGACCGCGTAGGAGGGGGCGGCCTGGAAGAAGGAGCCGTTGACCCTGGCCGGGAAGGTGATCTGGAGGGCCGACACCGTCAGGACCGGCAGCGCCGCTTCGTCGTACCCGGCGAGTGCCGCCCCTGTCGCGGCGTCACCGGTGGGGCCGATGACCGCGAGGACTTCCGGGTCACGGGCGAACTCCTCGGCGACCCGGGCCGAGCGGCCCGGGTCCCCCCGGTCGTCGAGGACCTTCACGGCGAGCCTGAAGGGCTGGCCGTCCTGCGAGTTGAAGCGGTCGACGGCGAGGCGCACACCGCGCTCCTGGGCCCGCCCGGCCGCTTCCTGAGGGCCCGTCAGGTCAGCGTGCACGCCGATGATCACGCGGCGTCCACCGGACGCGCCGCCCGTCCCGCCGCCCCCGGCGCCGCTCCCGGTCAGCCGTACGGCGGCGAAGGCTCCCGCGCCGAGGGCCGCCGCGCCGCCCGCCGCGTACAGCAGGAACCTCCGCCGGTCGGGGGCGGGCGGCGGCGGGGCGGGTTCGTCGAAGACGGTGGCGTCGATGCCGGGCAGGGCCAGCAGGGCGGCGGACCGGTCCGCGATGATCCGGACGATGTCCTCGGGCAGCCAGTCGGCGCTCGCCCCGCCCGTTG
This sequence comes from Streptomyces sp. WZ.A104, assembly GCF_002382885.1. GTDB lineage: Bacteria > Actinomycetota > Actinomycetes > Streptomycetales > Streptomycetaceae > Streptomyces. The sequence goes on along the minus strand of NZ_NWVL01000013.1, from coordinate 44,438 downwards.
CGTCCCCCGGTACCAGCGTGCCGAGGCCGGCGGCGGCCGGGCGCGCCGCCGGGTCCTTGTCGAGGCACCGCTCCAGCAGGCGGCGCAGTGCCGGGTCGTCGACGCCGTCCAGGTCGGGGGCGTCGTGCACGGTGCGGTAGAGGAGGGCGTCGACCGCGCCGCTGCCGAAGGGCGGCTGCCCGGTGGCCGCGTAGGCGAGGAGGCAGCCGAGCGAGAAGACGTCCCCGGCGGGCCCGGCGCCGTCGCCGGACGCCTGCTCGGGCGGGAGGAAGCCGGGGGTGCCGACGATGAGTCCGGTGGCGGTCAGCGCGGTGGCGTCGGCGGTGCGGGCGATCCCGAAGTCGATCAGCCGGGGCCCGTCGGCCGTGAGCAGGACGTTGCCCGGCTTGACGTCGCGGTGGACGAGTCCGGCCGCGTGCACCGCGCCCAGTGCGCGGGCGAGCAGTGCACCGAGGACGGTCACGCTGCGCGCGGGCAGTGGCCCGCGCTGGACGACGACGTCCGAGAGGGTCGGCCCGGGAGCGAACTCCGTCGCCAACCAGGGCCGTTCGGCCTCGGTGTCCGCTCCGGTGACGCGCACGGCCCAGGGGCTGTCCACCCGCCGTGCGGCCTCGGCCTCGCGGCGGAAGCGGGTCCGGAAGTCCTCGTCCCCGGCGTACTCGGGAAGGATCACCTTGATGGCGGCGAGCGTCCCGGCGTCGGTGCGTCCGAGGTAGACGACGCCCATACCGCCCGCTCCGAGGCGGCCCAGGAGCCGGTGTCCGCCGATCCGGGCGGGGTCGGTGGGTCGCAGATCGTCCATCGGCCGGCCTCAGTTCTGCTTCTCGACGGCGGATTCGAGCCGGACCAGCATGGCGGCCTGCGCCTGGGTGACCAGGGTGTCGACCTCCCGCGCGGTGCGGCCCTTCGCCCCCTTGCCGGTCACGGCGACGGTGAACTGGAGGACCTGCGCCTGCTGCCACGCGTAGGGGTGCGGACCGCCCAGCTCGGCACTCCGGTACTCCCCCGACTCGTTCAGGAAGTCCTCGGAGTTGTTCTGGTTCGCCTCGCCGCCGAGGAGCGCGCCCGCGATCAGGGAGGCGATCCGTTCGCCCGCGCGCAGGTGCTGGGTGGGGCAGCGCATGGACTCCTCGATCGACTCCGCCATCTCCCAGGCCGCGTCCTCGCGGGTGCGGTGGACGGTGACGACGGCGGCGAGGCGCAGCGGCCCCTTGCCCGCTTCGGCGGGCACCTCGAAGGACCGGGTGAGCGTGGCCAGGACGTGGGCGGCGGGCTTGCGCTGCTGCCAGACGCAGTCCGTCCCGAGCACGGCCCAGGTCGCCGGTCCGCTCTCGTAGGGGTTCCGCTTCACCACCCCGGGTCCGAAGCTGCCGGGGTCGGCGATGACGCGGCCGATGAGGTCGAGCGCGGCCGCCCGGGTCTTCGGGAGCCGGGCGGGGTCGGGTTGGATCGCGTACGGGGCTTCGGCGGACGGCCCGGTCCCGGCCTCGGTGCTCCGGCCCGACTCCTCCGGGGCGTTGGAGCGCTCGGCCCCGGGGGTGTCCGTGTCCGCCGTGCAGCCGGTGAGCAGGAGAGGCAGCAGCAACAGGGGGAGAACGGACCGGACTCTTCGTAACGGCACCCGACAGTTCACAGCGCTCTCCCCGTTTCTCCTCGACGCCGCATCGATCATAGGTTCGTCCGGCCGGTCGGGGGGTGCCGTTCGGGGACTGTTGCGCCATCGGTACGTAAGGGCGGGTCCCCGTCAGCCCAGTTCGGGAGGGGCGATGGCCAGCACCCGCTCGGCGCGGAAACGCCGGACCGGCTGACCGAGGAACTCCACCGGCGGGTACGCACGGACGAACTCCTCCGGCGTGGCCCGACGGCTCCGCCCGGAAGCCCGCCGGAGGGACGGGGGTGCCACCCCCTCGTGAGGACGGCACGCCCGTCGCCGGGGCCGCGCCCCTACGCGCTGCCGCGGCGGCGCACCACCGTGGCGGCCGCGAGTGCGGCGGCCAGGTAGACGACGGCTCCCGTGCCGAACGCCCAGGCATACCCGACGACGAGGTCGCCCTGCGCCGCGGCCACCGCCATCAGCGCGGCCAGACCCACCGTGGGCCCCAGCTCCATCGCGGTGTTCATCACGCCGCCCGCCAGCCCGGCCTGGTGCGCGGCCACGTTGGTGGTGGTCAGCACGGTCGAGCCGGAGAAGACGAAGGACGTTCCGGCGGCCAGCAGGACCGCGCCGGGCAGCAGCCCCGTGACGTACGAGGTGTCGGGGCCGATCCCCGCGAGGAGCGCCAGTCCGACGGCGCCGCCCACGAGCCCGGCGATGGTGACCACACCCGCCCCGTACCGGCCCACCGCCGGCCCGGCGAGCCGGTTGACCACGATCAGGGCGAGGGTGAACGGAACGAAGGCACCGGTCGTGGCCAGGGTCGACCAGTCCTGCTGCTGCTGGAGGTACAGCGAGAGCAGGAAGGTCACCAGGCCGGTGCCCGCCGCCGCCAGCAGGATTCCCACGAGGCCCACCAGACGGCGGGGCTCCACCGTGAAGCCCGGCGGCAGCAGCGGGTCCCGTACGCGCCGCTCGGCCAGCAGGAACAGGGCGAGCAGGGCGACGCCTACGGCGGTCGGGCCGAGTACGCGGGCCGACCCCCAGGGGTGGTCGCCGCTGAGGATGAGGCCGTAGCTGCCGATCGAGATGCCCAGGGTGGCGAGCAGGGCACCCACCGGGTCGAGTCCCGGCCGACTCGCCGACGGGTCGGCCGGACCGGCGGGCAGCAGCCGCCGGGTGGCCGCGAGGGCCAGGACGGCGACCAGCACGGGCACCGCGAACATCCAGCGCCAGGAGATCCAGGTGGTGACGGCGCCCGAGGCCAGGGTGCCGATCGCGGCGCCGAGCACGGACACCCCGCCCCAGGTCGCCATGGCCCGGCCGAAGACCGCGGGGTCGCTGAGGACCGCGCGCAGCACCGCCAGGGCCGCCGGGGCGGTGAGCGCGGCACCCACGCCCTGGCTGAACCGTACGGCGACCAGCGCCTCGAACGTGGGGGCCAGCGCGGCCGTCGCGGACGCCAGGCCGAACAGCACCAGGCCGAGGACGAACACCGGCCGGCCGCCGTACCGGTCCGCGAGCCGACCGCCGAACAGCAGCAGCCCGCTGTAGGGCAGCCCGTACGCGGCGTTGACCAGGACCAGGTCCGCCGCACTCAGGTCGAACTCCTGGCCGATCCTGGGCAGCGGCACGGCGATCAGCGTGATCGTGAAGATCAGCGTGGCCTGGACTACGGCGAGCATCGCGAACGCGGGTCCGGCCGGAGAGGCGGGGGAGGCCGGAGAGGGCGGAGTGGAGGAAGGGGGCAGAGGGGAGGAAGGGGGTGGAGGGGGCGGGGTGGGTTCGGTCAGTGGCTGGGCGGGATCCATCGCCGGTCTCTCCTTGCGGCCCCCCGGGGGGGGCGTGAGTGGGTCGGTTGAGCCGGCGGCGCACCCCTGGGGAGCACGCCGCCGGACTGCCCCGCGGGTCAGACCCCGGCCCGGGCGGCGCCCCGGAGCGCCAGCTCGACGTCCTCATCGACCAGTCCGTGGTTCAGCGCGAAGGCGGCGGCGGACCCCATGCCTGCCGAACTGACCACGAGCGCCCGGGGGTCGACGACATTGCCCACCGCCCACACACCGGGCACACTGGTGCGGCCGGAGCGGTCGGTGGCGATCCAGCCGTCCTCGCCCCGCTCGCAGCCGAGCGCCGTCAGCAGTCCGTCGCGGGGCACCATGCGCGGCACGACGAAGACCGTGGCGCGGGCCACCCCGCTGTCCTCGACGAGTTCGACCCCGCGCAGCCGGTCGTCCTCCACCACGAGCCGCTTGACGGTCCCCTCGACTACGGGCACCTCCCGTGCGGCCAGGGCTGCTAGCTCGTCGTCGGCGAGGTCGAGACCGTGCCGGAACAGCACGACGTCGTCGGACCACTGGCGCAGCAGCAACGCGTGGCGGACAGCGCCCGGGTGCGTGCCGAGCACACCGAGGGGCTGGTCGCGCACCTCGTAGCCGTGGCAGTACGGGCAGTGCAGCAGGTCCTTCCCCCATCGCTCCCGGACCCCGGGGATGTCGGGCAGTTCGTCGCGCAGGCCGGTGGCCACCACGACCCGGCGGGCGGTGAGCACGACCCCGCCGGCCAGCCGTACGGCGAAGCGCGGCACCCCGCCCCCGTCCTCTCGCTCCACATCGTCGACCTGCCCCTGTATGAACTCGGCGCCGTATCCGACCACTTCGGCCCGGCCGGTTTCCAGGAGCGCGCTCGGCGCCATTCCGTCGCGGGACAGGAAGCCCTGGAGGTGCGCGGAGGGCGCGTTGCGCGGGGCCCCCGCGTCGACGACGACGACCCGGCGGCGGGCCCTTGCCAGGACCAGCGCCGCGTTGAGGCCCCCGGCCCCGGCCCCGATGACGACGACATCGGCGTCGCTGCCGCGCTCGACCCCGGCCAGTGAACCGCTCCGTGAACCGTTCCGTGAACCCGTCATGTCCGTCCCTCTCGTTCCACTCGTGCTGCCCCGTGCCCGCCCCTCGACCGGCACCGCCCACAGGGTGCGATCCGCGTCCGGCACCGGACAACGTTTGTTGCCGATTCCGCAACGGGCGGGTGGAATGAGCGACATGAAACATTCGCCCGCGCTCTCCCAGGTCATCGACGAGGTGGGTCCCCGGCTGCGCCGACTGCGTACGCAGCGGGGGCTGTCGCTCACCGCGATAGCCGAGGCGACCGGCATCTCCAAGAGCACCCTGTCCCGACTGGAGTCCGGGCAGCGCCGCCCCAGCCTGGAGCTGCTGCTGCCGATCGCCCAGGCCCACCAGGTCCCGCTGGACGAGCTGGTCGGCGCGCCGGAGGTCGGCGATCCCCGGATCAGGCCCGCGCCCCGGAGCGTCAACGGCAACACGGTGCTGCCGCTGACCCGCCAGCCCGGCCCGCTCCAGGCGTTCAAGATGGTGTTGCCCGCGAGCCGGGACTCCCCCGACCTGTGCACCCACGAGGGGTACGAGTGGCTGTACGTGCTCTCCGGCCGCCTGCGGCTGTTGCTGGCCGATCACGATCTCGTGCTGGGGCCGGGCGAGGCCGCCGAGTTCGACACCCGGCTGCCGCACTGGTTCGGCACCACGGGGGAAGGTCCGGTGGAGGTGCTCAGCCTGTTCGGGCGGCAGGGGGAGCGTATGCACGTGCGGGCCAGGCCCCGCGCCGGAGGCGGACGCTCTGGTGGAGCGGCTCCAGCGGACGCTGTGCGACGCGGGCGGCTTTCCGGACCCCCGCAAGGCGTCGGCGGAGACGCTGCTGACCCCGGCCGGTCGCGCGGTTCTTGATAACGTCGCCCCCGCGGCTGTGGACTTCTCCCCCCGACCCGGTCGCGCGGGTGGGCGGAAGGGGACCGGGCGCGGCAGGACGAAGAGGGCCGACAGATGAGCCTTGCACAGGTGCACTACACCTCCGACGCGCCGGGGGACGAGGGAACGGCGGGCCGTTTCACGGCTGTTGGGCCCGGGGTGTCGGGCGCGCTGCGCACGGAGATCGAGCCGCTGGTCGGGTACGAACTGCCCGAGGGGCCCGCACACTCCCCCACCGAACTGCACGCGCTGCCACAGGCGTTCACCTATGCCGTGCTCTCCGACGGCAGCCGTCTGATCGGCCGTACGGCTCCGGCGCGCGGCGAGGGGCCGGGGCGCGTACGGTTCCACACGCACGCGGTGCACATACCCGCGGGGGTGCCGCTGCCCGGCGGCCGGCTGCCGGTGGAGGCGTGGCGCTCGCCGCACTGGGTCACCACGACCCCGGCCGGTGTGACGCCGCCCGACCCGATCACCGCGCTGCCGCCGGGTCCCGCCTCCGTACGGGAGGGGCTCGACGACTTCGCCGTCTCGCGCGGCCCGTGGCTGGCGGCGGTCCTCGCCGATCTGCGCCGGGCGAGCGAACCGGAGCCGCCGGGTGACGGCCCGGTGGTGCTGGTGGAGAAGCGCGGTGCGGATGTGGCGCGCTGGCTGGGGCTCGCGGCGGTGGCGCTGCCGAGGGAGAGCGTGGAGCGACTGACATTCACCACGTTCACGCGGCGGCCGGGGAGTTCGGCGTTGCGGGTCGTGGGGGTGCTGCCCGAGGACGCGGCGGCGGCACGGGAGGCGGGACTGCGGGTCCGTGTGTGCGCGGACCGGCCCCCGGTGGACGGCACCCGGGACACCTGGGCCCGGACGGCGGCCCGGGTGTGGCGGAGCCGGGCGTCGGAGTTGTTCCAGGAGGCCCGCGAGCTGCCCGGGGGGCCCTTCGCCGCCGGACCGTTGGCCGTGACGGCCCTGTGCGCCGGGATCGCGCTCGGGCCGGAGGAACGTGCGGCGGCCGCCGCGTGGACGGCCGAGCGGCCCTACGCACTGGACCCGAAGCGGATCGGGCAGTTGGTGGAGGCGCTGACCGGGCCAGGTGTGGATGACCGTACAGACTCCGAATTCGACGCGGCGGGGCGGCTGTTCGGCGCTCTGGACGGCCGGTGCCCGGCGTCGGTCACCGCACCGCTCGCCGCGATGCTGGTGACGGAGGCGGTGCGGGGCGGCAACGGTTCACTGGAGCTGCCGCGCAGGGAGGCGTTCACGGGCCCGGACGGGCAGGCGCTCACCGAGGCGCTCGCCCCGGAGATCCTCACCGAACTGGAGAGCGGTACGAGCGAGCCCGTCCCGGTGGCACGGACCCTGCAACTGCTGCGAGTGACAAGGCTGTTGGGCGTTGGAATAGCGGAACTGCTGCCGGACACCGTGGACCGGCTGGCCCGGGAACTGCTGGCCGAGGCCGACGGATCGCCGGAGACACCGGCCTCCGCACCGGCCCTCCTGGAGCTGCTGGACGAGCAGTTCGACGTCCGGACGGCGTTGCTCGGCGCGCTGGACCGGATCACACCGGACGCCCCCGGGGCGGTGGCCCGGTTCCTGACGACCGTCCCGCTGCCGTTCACCGGCACGCAGGCGCTGCCGCATCTGCGGATGTGCGCCGAGGCGCCGGGGGCGATGGCGACCCTGGGCGGCGACCGGACGGCGGTGTGGCACCGGGTGCTGCGGGCGGCGGGCCTGTCCCCCTTCACCGAGCCGCAGGTGCTGCGCACCGCGGTCGGCCTGGTATGGGAGGACCGGGCCCCGACGGTCGAGGAGGCCCGGCTGCTGCTGGAGGCGGCCACGTCGGACGCGCACCGGGCGGCGGGGACCTGGTCCCGCCCGGTCGACGCGGCCCTCGGCGCCTCGGCCGCCGGTACGGACGAGGCCGCCGCACTCGCCCACGACCTGCTGCGCGCCTTCCCGCAGGAGATCGGCGGCCGCGAGCGGGCCGCACTCCACCTCCTGGACCTCAGCCGCGACCTGCGCACGGGGGCGCCCGAGCCCGGCTGGGCGGAGCGCGTCCGCACCCTGTGCACCCGGGCGGAGCCAATCGAACCGGCCCTGCGGGAAAGGGCGTTCACCGCCCTGGCCGAACGCCTGCTGGCCCCGGACCGCCCCGGCGCGGAGCTGTACGCCTTCATCCACGGCGACGACGCCGAACTGATCGCCGCCTACGACCACGCGGCCCGCACGCCCCCGGTCGCCACCCGCCTGCGCGCCCAACCCGCCTACGCGGCCGACTGCTTCACCGTCTGGACGTCCCACCCGCACGCGGGCCGAGCCTGGACCACCACGGCGAGCGCCCTCCTCGACGAGGTGCTGCGCCCAGCGGTACGCGGAATGACGGCGGAGGCCGTCGCGGAGGTCGAGGAGACAGTGAGCCGGACGGGCAGCAGCGGCCGGGCGAACGCCTTCCGCGACTGGAACCGGTCGAGCACGCTGGGACGTCTGGGGCGCCGGATAGCGGGGCGGGTACGGCGGGGCTGATGCCCCCGAACCCCCAGCGGCCAAGGCCGGCCGCAGGCCGGTCCCATAGGGTCGGAGCATGACGACACCCCTTGCCAGCAGCGCTTTCGACTCGCTCAGCCTCGACGCCGTGCGCGACCAGGAGGCGCTGCGACGGGCCTACGCGCTCCCCAGCGACGCGGCCGTGCGCAAGCAGATGACCGAACTCACCGAACAGACTCGGCGGTTGATCGGCTGCTCCTCGCTGGTCCTGATCGCCAGCGCGGACGCCGATGGCAACTGCGACGTCTCCCCGCGCGGCGGCCCCGCCGGGTTCGTCGCCGTCCTGGACTCACGGACGGTGGCGATACCGGACGCGACCGGCAACAAGCGGCTGGACACCCTGCAGAACGTCATCGCCACCGGAAGGGCCGGGCTGCTGTTCGTCATCCCCGGGCGGACCACCACCCTGCGGGTGAACGGCCGGGCGGTCGTGTCCACCCGCCCGGAGCTGCTGTCGCAGCTGACCGCCGTGGGAAAGCCGCCGGCCAGTGCGCTGGTGCTGGGAATCGAGGAGGTCTACCCGCACTGCCCGAAGTCGCTGCTGCGCAGCGGGGCGTGGAAGCCGGAGCAGTGGCTTCCGACGGACGCCCAGCCGACCTCGGCCGAGGTGACGCTGGCCCAACTGCGGATGCCGGATCTGACGATCGCCGACATCGAGCAGGCGGAGGCGGACTCGCTGAAGTACCGGTACGAGTAGCGGGCCGGGCCGCGAGGGAACACCGGTCGGCCGACCCCCGTGACCAGCACGCCCCAAGATCGATCGCGGGTCGGCCCGTTAGGGTACGCGGAATGACGCTGCAACTTGTTCAGGTGAACTTCAAGGCCCGGGACGACTCGGCGCTCGGCCGGTTCTGGGCGGAGGTCCTCGGCTGGGGTGTCTCCAGCGAGGGCCCCGGAGTCACCAACCTGGAACCCGTGGGCTTCGACTGGCCGGACCCGTCCGCCGTCTGCGTCGATCTCGTCCGCGTCCCGGACCCGGAGACGGTGAAGTACCGCGTGCACATAGAGCTGGCCACCACCTCCGACGTCCATCAGGCGGAGCTGGTCGCACGCCTGAAGGACCTCGGGGCGACGGCCGCCGACGCGGGCCGGGGCGACACGCCGTGGACGATGCTGGCCGACCCGGAAGGCAACGTGTTCAGCGTCCTGGAGCCCCGGGAGCTCTACCGGGACACCGGGCCCATAGCCGCCGTGGCCGTCGGCTGCGCCGACCCGCGGGCCATGGTCCGGTTCTGGGGCGAGGTGATCGACTGGACCGTCCATGAGCTGACCGACGACCGCGCCCTGCTGCGCTCCGCCAAGGGCGTCGGACCATACCTGGAGTTCCGCCGCAGTCCGGATGACGAAGCCCTGCGGAGCCGCATCCATCTCGACGTGAGGCCCGGCCCCGGTGGGGACCAGGCGAAGGAGGTCGCCCGGCTCGAAGGCCTCGGCGCGACACGGGCCGACGTGGGTCAGGGTGACGTCCCCTGGGTCGTCCTGGCCGACCCGGAGGGCAACGAATTCTGCGTACTCAGCCGGGGCTGACACTGGGGCTGACGACGGACATACTCCGGCAGTCAGTACAGCAGGTCCAGTTCCGCCCGGACCGTCTTGCCCGGCGGTTCGCGGTCGATGACGGCCCAGCGGTCCGCCAGCGCGTCCACGATCAGCATCCCGCGCCCGCTGTCGTCACCGTCAGCCGGTGCGGTGATCTCGCCGGGCCCCGGCGGGCGGCACTCTCCCCGGGTGTCGGACACCTCGATCCGCAGGACGCCGAGGGCCTCCCGGTCGCCGGGCGTGTGCGTCAGGCACAGCTCGAAGTCGCGGCCGGGGACCCGCCCGTGGGTCACGGCGTTGGCCGTCAGCTCCCCGATGATCAGGGCCGCCGACTCCGAGGCGTCACTGAGGTACGGGATACCCCAGGTGTGCGGCTGATAGAGACCGACCCGGCGGGCGAGCCGGGCGCGCGTGGGTTCGAGCTGAATCGACGCCTGAACACACGCACGGTTACGTCGGGTTGGGTCTTCATCGGAGCTTCCATGACCCCAGATTCCCGGCCCGCACCCGCTACGCACCAGGTCACCAACTCGTACGCTGAGTCAGCGTAGGGGCGCGAAGGGTGGACGGTACGGGTCACGTTCCGTAAGCATGGGCGGGTTGGCGAACCTGGAACTGACGGCGCTGAGCCTGTACACGTACGAGTGCCGGTTGATTCCGGGGCTGTTGCAGACACCTGCGTACGCTCGGACGCTGTTCACCGACCAGTTGCCGCCGCTCGCCGACGAGCAGATCGAGGCGCAGCTCGCGGCTCGACTGGAGCGTCAGCAGCTCCTGCGCAACCGGCCGAACACCGCGTTCAGCTTCATCCTCGAAGAGCACCTGTTCCTGAGGGACTTGGGCGGCGAGGAGGTAACGATGGAACTGATCGACCACATCCTCGACCTGTCCGAGCTGCGCAATGTGGACATCCAGATCATGCCGTTGGTGCGGCATCACCACGCGGGTCTGGGAGGTCCCGTGCAGCTACTGGAGACGCCGGATCACCAGTGGTTCGGCTACCTGGAAGGGCAGGAGCACGGGCAGTTCGTCTCCGACCCCAAAGTGATCAGCGCACTTCAGATGCGGTGTTCCAGTATGCGTTCACAGGCTCTCTCGTTGGACGACTCCAAGAGCCTGAGGCGGCGGATGCGAGGAGCGAGATGAGCACCACACCCCTGGCCTGGTTCAAGAGCAGTTACAGCAGCGGCGACGGAGACTCCTGCGTCGAGGTCGCCCTGGAGTGGCACAAGTCGAGCTACAGCAGCGGCTCCGGAGACTCCTGCGTCGAGGTCGCCGCCTGCCCCTCCACCGTCCACGTCCGCGACTCCAAGATCGAGGAGAGCCCGCAGCTCGCCCTCGCCCCGGCCGCCTGGACGCGTTTCCTCGCCTACGCCGCCCAGGGCTGAGCCGCCCCGTTCCTCCGAGGAGTACGCCCGGAGGCACCGTACGTGCCGGACAGGTACCGTAGAGGGGTACTGATACGACTCATGGGCCTCCTGGCGGGCTGCGTGAACCCCAGGAGGACTCGACATGACGACCAACCGTGGACGCAAGGACGTCATCCGCGACCGGATGGCCGCCACCGGGGAGTCGTACAACGTCGCCGCCCGCAACCTCAAGGCCATGAAGGACATGGCGGCGACCCGCGACGCCGTCCTCGTGCAGCGGTGGACACCCGCCGACAGCTTCGACGTGCCGTGTCCGTGTGGTGGGACGTGTGAGCCCGGCGAGACCTGCGACCGCTGCCACGCCCGCCACCGTCATGTGAAGCGCTACCCGGGCTCCACCACCGAGGTCGAGACATGGGCCGACCGCTACGAGTGCACCGGCTGCTCGTCCTCGTACACCCTGACCGTCCACCTGGCCGGACGGCCCTGGGGGGTCGCGGAGACGGTCGTGCAGGGCGGGTCGGCCGAGGAGGTCGTGCAGGCGACCGTCTTCCCCGGGGTCATCCATCCGCTGCTGCGCGACGAGGGGTGACACGAGCCCGGACGTGGCGTGTCACGTCCGGGCCGGGGCGCTTCGGTCAACCGACCAAATAGAGCCGGTCAAAGCGACACTTTGTCGCTTTGACCGGCTTTGTTGTTGTGGTGGACGCGATCTGGCCCTCTGCGGGTTCGCAGAGGGCCAGATACGTTTGTGCTGTTCAGGTGGGGTGTGGGGGGGATCAGTTCTCGGGTGTGGTGCCGGGGAGGTAGCCGCCTGGGGTCCAGTCGCGGGGGTTCTTGAGCTTATGGCGGTTGGAGGGGCGGCGACGGGCGGCGATTCCGCGGATGCGGCGGGTGCGGCTGCGTTCGACGGCTTCGTGGTCTTTCGCGTAGCCGTTGAAGTGCTCCACACGGTTGCGCAGCCAGAAGTAGTGGTGGACCCAGGGGGCGAGGCCGTGGTCGAGTTCCTGCCAGTGACGGATGCCGATGTCCCGGGTGAAGGTGAGGGACTCACGGCGGCAGACTTCGGGGTGCCCCGCCGGGGCGGGGGTGACGTCGATGAGGGGAAGACGGGGGTCGCGGCCGAGGCTGCGGCGCTTGACGGGACAGGCGACGGTGGGGTGGGTGCCTGCCGCGGGGCAGAGCATGCGTCGGGCGCCTCGGTGGTCGGGGGCGGCTTTGGGGCGCAGGCGGTAGGAGGCGCGGGCATCGACCCGCGCGCGCCAGGTATGCTTGTTGATCTTCTTTGCGCGCCCACGGCTCCAAGGAACTGGTCGCCCTCAAGGACGGCTACCGCGAATCCGGCGAGTCCTGGGCGGACCTGATGCGCGACTGCGCCCGCCGGGGCATGCGCGCCCGGTCCTCGCGGTCGGCGACGGCGCCCTGGGCTTCTGGAAGGCCCTGGCCGAGGAGTTCCTCGAAACCCGCAAGCAGAGGTGCTGGGTTCACAAAACCGCAAACGTCCTCGACTCCCTGCCGAAGTCCGCGCAGCCCGGCGCGAACCTGACGATGGTCTCAAGCTCGTCGAGTCCGCCCAGGCCCGGTGGCGGGCCGTGAACGCGCCCCACCTCGTCGCCCTCGTCCGCGCCGGGGCCCGCTTCGAACGCGGCCCCCTCGTCGAACGTCCCGAAGCCCGCGCGGCATGAGCGATCGCAACCGATCCGCAGAACGCCACCCATGGATCCGGGTCACGGGCGCGGGAAGCGGGCGCGCGGGGCGTCGATACAGGTGTCCCGGGACGTGGGTCCGCCGAACCGAAGACGGTCGTAGGCCGTGAACGCCGGTTCCAGCGTGTCGAGTTCGTCGACCAGTGCGTGCAGCCGCTCAGACCACTGTGCTGAACCGGCATCCGGCTCGTTCGCTGCGGCGCTGATCGCCGTCGTCAGGTAATCCTTGCGCTGAATGGCGGCCGGGGTCACCGAGTGCAGGCACACGTACTGTCCGCTGAGATACGCATTCCACTCCGCCTTCCCGGTGATCGGGTCGGCCCAGTGAGCGGTGAACCACGCTTCGAGCAGCTCTATGCCGCCGGCTTCGTCGGCGAGAGCGAACAGGTCGGCCGGCACCATCTCAGCACCGTCGGAGCGCAGATATCCCGGAAGCGGCAGATGCTGCCCCAGCATCAGCCGGCGGACCGCATCGGCATCGCGGCCATGAACTGCGCACAGTTCCTCCAGGGCAACGAACTGCGCACTGACGTATGCGTCATCGGTATCGGTCATCAGATGGTCGCCGTTGACTTCGCGGAATCGCTCGGCGAGCTGCTGCTTCAGGTCTGTCTCCGGCATCGGGTCGCCTCCAGCGTTTACCAGCGCGGGCATCTCCCGCACCGGACTCGGCACGCTACCGGCCGGACGGTTCGGCACTCACCGAACCATCGCTGGAATCACGACAGCACGAGGGCACCACCTCGCCCTCGCTCCGCCCACCGATCCACAGCTCTTGACAATTGCTCCAGATGCCCGGAGATCTACTTCGCCCACGAGCGCGAGGTGTTCAACCGCAACGGCATGTGGCTGACGGCCGGTGGCTGGGGCGGGCCCAAGGACCACGAGGTAACCGAGACCCGTCTGGTGCGCTACCGCACGGTCGGCGACATGTCCTGCACCGGTGCCGTCGACTCCGACGCCACCACGCTGGACGCCGTGATCACCGAGATCGCCGCCTCCCGGCTCACCGAGCGGGGCGCGACCCGCGCCGACGACAAGATGTCCGAGGCCGCGATGGAAGACCGCAAGCGCGAGGGGTACTTCTAAGATGACCACACCCATCCTGTCGGCCGAGCAGTTGTCGGCCACCACCCTTCTGCGGTTCGCCACCGCCGGGTCGGTCGACGACGGTCAACAAGATGGACCTGGTCGACTACGCGGAGCCCGTGTTCGCCGCGATCGCCGAGGAGTTCACCGCGTACGCCGCATCCCTCGGCGTCCCGGAGATCACCGCGATCCCGATCTCGGCGCTGGCCGGGGACAACGTGGTGGAGCCGTCCGCGCACATGGACTGGTACGGCGGGCCGACCGTCCTGGAGCACCTGGAGACGGTCCCGGTCAGCCACGACCTGACCGCCTGCCACGCGCGCTTCCCCGTGCAGTACGTGATCCGCCCGCAGAGCGCCGAGCACCCCGACTACCGGGGTTACGCCGGTCAGATCGCCGCCGGGGCCTTCCGCGCAGGCGAGTCCGTCGTCGCACTCCCCTCGGGGCGCACCACGACGATCACGGGCATCGACGCGCTCGGCGAAAGCGTGGACATCGCCTGGGCGCCGCAGTCGGTGACGCTCCGGCTGGCCGACGACATCGACATCTCACGCGGCGACCTGATCGCCCCCGCCGTCGACACGCCGCCGGTCACCCAGGACGTCGAGGCGACCGTCTGCCACGTGGCCGACCAGCCACTCTCGGTGGGCCAGCGGGTACTGCTCAAGCACACCACCCGTACGGTCAAGGCGATCGTCAAGGACATCCCCTCCCGGCTCACCCTGGACGACCTCTCCCAGCACCCGGCCCCCGGGCAGCTGGTCGCCAACGACATCGGCCGGGTCATCGTACGGACCGCCGAGCCGCTCGCCCTCGACACCTACGCGGACTCCCGGCGCACCGGATCCTTCCTGCTCATCGACCCGGCGGACGGCACGACGCTCAGCGCCGGCATGGCGGGCACCGCGTTCACATACCAGCCGCACGGACTTGGTTCGCAGGAGAAGGCTCGGGCGAAACCGGCCGGCTGGGATGGAGCCTGCAGCGCACCAGGGAGTCGAGCGGGACGAGACGGAGATCGCCACAGCCTCTCTTCCGCACGCCCGCCGAACTCACGAAAAAATCAGTAATGCGAGTGTCCCGTACCTCTGTGTCAGTTCTGTTCCCACCGTTCGATGACGTCGCGGCACAGGGCGGTGTGTTCCTCCGGCACAAGCAGGATGAGGTTGCCGGCATGGTCGCTGTACTGGACCAGGACATTGACACCGGCGTCGCCGAGCCTGTCGGCAAGTGCGCCGAGCTGCCCGGGAGCCTCCTGGTCCAGCCTGGTCGTGGCGACGTCGCGCACGGTGGCGGGGCCGAGCCCTGCTGCGGTGACAGCGGCCAGGGCAGCGGGGCCGTTGTCGACAAGGTAGTGCGCGACAGCATGCCCGTCGTGGGTGAACACGCCACCGCCTTCCAAGCTCACCCCGGAACTGCCGAGCGCCTGGCCGAGCGCGGCCAGCGCGCCGGGCCGGCTCGGCAAGTGGACCTCGAGGTCTTGTCGGCGGGGGCTCACGAGGTCACCACAGTGGTTGTGACCTCGACAGGGACTGACAGGCTGTTGGCGACGTAGCACTCGCGATGGGCCTCCACGGCGAGCTCTTGGACCTTGGCCCTGTCGGTCCCGGCGACGACTTTGACAGTCGCGTGCAAACGGATTGTGGCCAGACGGGCGGGCTTGGCGGTCAGGTCGAGGTGGCTGGTGGCCTCGTCGTCGTAGGCGAGGACATCCACTCCGCCGCGGGCGGCGGCGCTCAGGAAGGACAGCATCTGACAGGACGAGGCGGCCATGACCAGGAGTTGTTCGGGGTTGAGCCGGTCAGGGCTTCCGCGGAAGGCCGGGTCTGCGCTCAGGTCCACTTGCGCGGTGGCCGGGGCGGCGATGGCGGTGTGGTCACGCGAGTAGGTGCGGAGCCCGGCGGCGGTGGACCCGGCCCAGTGCAGACGGGTTTGATAGAAGTGTGTGCTCATGATCGAACCGTAGGTCTGAAAGACTTCGGCGCCGGCCGAAGCGTCGTCGTCGTATGGTCGCTTCCATGAGCAGAGACAGGGATTTCACAAGCGTGGGAAAGGCTCTTTCCGCGCCCGCGCGCTCGGTATTTCTGAACCTGCTCATGGACGGCGCCAGAAGGCCGGCCGGTGAGCTGGCCCAAGGGGCCGGCGTGAGTGCCTCGACCGCATCCGAGCACCTGGCGTTGCTCGTCGACGCTGGTCTGGTGACGCGTGAGGTACGCGGGCGGCACCGCTACTACTCGCTCGCCGGCCCACAGGTCGCCGCCGCCTTGGAAGCGCTGGGTGTCCTTTCCGATTCGACGCCCGTCTCGGGGTACCGAAGGAGTCGTGAGATGCAGCACTTGGCCGCGGCGCGGTTCTGCTACGACCACATCGCCGGTCGGCTCGGCATTGCGCTGACGGATGCCTGGACGCGTCGAGGATGGTTCGCCGACCGCGAGTCGCTCCGTCTCACCGACGCTGGCGCCGACGGGTTGCGTGGGGTCGGAGTGGACGTGGACGGCGCGATCCAGGCCCGCCGCACCACCACCCTGGCGTGTCTGGACTGGACGGAACGACGGACGCACTTGGCCGGATCCCTGGGCGCCGCGGTCGGCCAGCGGTTTCTCGAGGCCGGGTGGGTTGTGCGGCACCGCTCCGGGCGGGGCCTGAACGTCACCGGGAAAGGTCAGGCTCTTGTGCGAACAGCCTGGGGAATCGAACTGCCCGACCAGGCCGCGGATCAGTAGTGGAGGCACCCGCATTGTGTCCTGGGACTTCGAGATCCTCCTCGGGCTCGGCCCGGACCGCCTGGATGCCGTGGCCGAGCCAGGCCATTCCGCTCGCGAGTACATTGTCCTGGGGCACCCTATTGTCGGCGGTCAGTCGGCACCGGGTCGGTCACGACCTGCACGCGTACGCCGTGGCGGCGGTGCTTGTGCGAGTAGTCGGCCTGGCAGTCCCCGACCCGGTCGCACTCGGCGAGCGTTCCGTCGAGCAGGACGTACTGCGGCTCGTGCTCGCACAGGGCTTTGAGCAGGCCGGGCGCCGGGGCGGCCAGGAACTCGATCACCGCAGCCGTGTAGGCGTGGGTGTTGCCGACCGAGACCCCGAAGCCGGCGGAGATCACAACCAGGGTGTCATGCTTGCGCAGGTACACCAGAGCGACGAGCGCGCGTTGGTGCGGCAGGAGCTTACCGGCGGTTACCCTCGTGGGCGACGATGAGCATGGTGACCCACTCGACCAGAGCGTGAGGCAGGTCGAGTGCGGCAAGTGAGGAGACCAACGAGGCACCCGCGCTGAACGCCTTTGCCTGGCAATGACGTGGCCCGACAACCGGTCGCGTTCATCCGCATGTGACCGGTCTGGTCAGACGTCGAGCCCGGGCCGGGTAACCAGGAGTGACAACACAACTGTCCGTACGCGGGGACCCCGAACTGGCCTCTGAAACAACGAATGTTGGCTCTGCTTCTGTGACAAGAACGCCAAAGATGCGCAGGGACCGGCCCGAGCACCTTTTTGACGCCGCTGCCTGAGCAGAACCCCGTCAGCACACCCCATCCCTGAACCGAGCCTCCGCTCGAGCCGGGAGGGCTCACCTCCAGGTGTCGGCGACGAGCGCAGCCGATGGGCCGTGACTGCGGCACCATCGGCTGATGCCCGGCCTGTGCGGCGGTGGCTTGCAGGGCTCAGTTGATGGTGAGGGTGGCGACGCTGTCGATTCGGGAGACCGTTCCCAGGCCGAGGGTGCAGGCGAGGACGTCAGTGGAGGGGGCGACGAGCTGGTAGACGACGGTGTCTCCGGTGAAGAGGCCGGAGGTGACGGTGCCTGTGACCGTGGTGGTGAGTACGGCGGCGGCGAGGTTGACGGTCCTGGTGCCTGTGACGACGGTGGTGGCGCCGGTGTTCCAGGTGAAGCTGATGGTGGTGGGGGCGGTGTTCAGGAGGGTGAGACATGAGTAGGACGGGATGGTCACCTGGCTCACGGTGACGGGTGCCGAGTTGATGGCGGGCACGCTCAGCGAGGTGCAGGTGTTGAGATCCCGGGTGATGGTCACGGTGGTGCTGGCAGGTGTCAGGCTCAGGGGCGGTGAGTAGCTGGAGGAGTCGTTGCTGGGCGTCGTGCACAGGATGTCGCCCACTGCCGCTTGGGCCGGTGAGCCTGCCGCTACTACCGTGGCCGCGGCCAGCGCCAGCGCGCTGAACAAGCCGATGGCAGAATTCCGCTTCATCGAGGAGCCCCCTTCCTAGGGACTCGACGGTCCCACGGGCAGGTCATCGCAGCTAGCGGCAATCCGGTCACCGTCTCGGTGACCCGGAAGGGACACCGAGACGGGCTTCGGCGCGGGCCGGTGTGCAGCGATCTCGGTCAGGTGGTGACGCTTGGTGCCATAGTCGGGGAGGGCGCAGTTGTGAGTAGACGTGTAAGGCAACGGCACGCCAGCCAGTAGCCCGGGCCCGACGCGCACAGTGGCGACGGTGACGGTCGGTGGCCTCAGAGGCGTCCTGGGAGGCCTTGGCATCACGCCGGGCCCGATACGTCTCCACCCCGCGGCTCGGCTACGCACCGCCCCGCGAGGAGGACGGGAGCCTCCGGACGGACTCGGCAGCAAGTCCGCAGTTCGCCTGAATAAGCAGGGCCGAGCTCCTCGAAGCTCGCGCCAGGGGCCCAGGAACAGCTCCCCAGCTCACCACGCTTGTCCTGAAATAGGGCTGTGCGTGACGAGTGTCTCGCTGTCACGCTGCACAGGTGCTCACCCTCCCGTCAGGGCGTGACGTCGTTTCGATGACACTCCTGTGTCCGGCGGTGCGTGGGGAGAGTTCCTGGAAACGACTGAGGGAAATCCATGTCCGTAAGTAGACGTATTCGTGCTCTTCTCGGCGTTGGCGCGCTGACCGCCGCAGCGGTTCTGCTCCCCGTGCAGTCGGCCGGCGCGGCCGAGCAGGTCATCCCCTACCAGGTGGTGTGCGGAGGCAGTCAGACCACGACGTATGACCCTGGGCTCACCAACACACCCCAGACGCTGACACGGTCGGGACGGAACATCCACGCACCCTGCCTTGCGACGGTGAGCCCTTTCACCTTCACGGGCTCGACGGGGTTCACCTCCACCACCACTCTGTCCTGCCTCAGCCTGACGGAGGCCAACACCGGAGTCGACCTGATCTCGTGGTCGACAGGAGCCACCAGTACCTTCTCCTACAACCGGACGGTGTCCATCGTTCAGGGCCAGACGGTGGTGACGCTGACCGGCGAGATCACCAGTGGCTGGTTCCAGGGAGCCACCGCAGTGGAGACCATCACGAGTGTGGCCCTGGACCTGGGCGCGTGTGCGACAGCTGAGGGCATCACATCAACGTACGGGGTCTCGGAGCTGACGATCACCGGCAGTTGACCGTCAGTTCGACACCAGCTCCACAGGCTCACACAGGATCTGTCGAGCGAGCCGCGCTGCCACTCCCTGGGCCCGGCTGTGGCCGCGTCGGCGCCACACGGTCCGCCGGACCCTGGGCCGGGTGCCGCCGCCTCGGGGGTGCCGGCGGACCGCTGGCGTCCGCCGGCGGATGTCAGCCCCCGGCCACGGCCACGGCCGGACGCGAAGCCTCGGACCGCTGCCAGGTGCCTGTCCCGGCTGATCCGTGGCCGGCCGATGCGAATGCCCCGTCGGCCGCACCGCCTGACGTCCGGGTTCACCGCCGACCAGGGGACATTCCAGCGGCTCGTCCCCCAGACCAGAGGACGGGCCCCGGCCGACCGGCAGATTGCTGTGCGGGGAACAGGTCTTGGCCGGGAAGGTCGCTATGTCCTTCGCCAAGGGGGCGGTGCCTGGTGTGCGGTTGCTTGAGCTGGTCATACGGTGAGATTGAAGGGGTGCTCAAGGGCCAAGGGCCTCACCCCGGAGCCGCTGGGAACGGATCCGGGGGCCACGATCGCCCATGCCGGGACGGTGCGTTCGTCACAAACACGGGTACTTCTCAGCGGCCTTGGTGAAGCGCGCCTCAACTGTTGCGACGGCGACTGCGGCAGAGACGGCCAGGAGGCCGACGAGGAGCGGCAGTCTGACGTTCGCGCCAGTCAGGGAGCCGGCCAACGCCGTTCCGGCGGATCCGGACGTGATCTTCAGTGCCGCGACCCAGATGAAGACCTGGCTTCGCGCGCCGCGCGGTGCGTACTCCGTGCGGGCGGCGAGGGTGGAGGCGAAGAAACAGGAGTTGAGGATTCCGGTGAGCGCGTAGGCCGCGATCGTCGCCGTGAAGGTGGGGCTCGCGGCGGCGGTGAGGAGGCCGGCGGCGACGCCCAGGGCGAGGCGGCGCATCAGCCGGTCCGGATGACCGGTGAGGGGGAAGATCATGACGGCTATGGACCCGGTGAGATTACCGAGGCCGTAGGCCGCGGTCAGTACGGCCGCGGTGGCCGGTTCGACGCCGAGGGTTTTCGTTGTGTGGACTGCGGTGACGGGCAGTGCGGCGACGCTCAGGGCGACGATCATCGTCAGGTACACGGTGCGCCGAAGATGGCCGGTGCGGGCTATCAGCGCGAGAGTTGCTCCCGGCTTGAGGATCGTAGTTCTGTCGCCGGTGTGGGACGGGGCGGTGAACGGCAGGAGCAGGACGCCGCCTGCCGCCGTGGCCGCCACCGCCGCGAGTGTGAGAGCCGCCGCAGTGGGTGTCGCCCACCCTGACAGGGCGGCTACCAGGGAGGGGCCTACGGTGCCGCCGATGCCGTAGGTGGCCACGTCCCAGCCCTGGGCCCGTCGCTGTGTGCGCAGTCGCGGTCCGACGATGGCGGGCAGTCGGCTGCTGATGCCGCCGGTCAGCAACGAACCGCATGTGCCCGCTGTGGCGAGCAGGAGCCCGGTCAGCACGGCGGGGACGTGACCGTAGGTCAGTACTCCCGCGGTCAGCGCGGTGGCGTACAGCAGGCAGGCCGCCGCGATGACCTTCCGGCCGTCTTGGGCGAGGTCCAGCGACCGGGCGACGAAGGGACCGACCAGGTGCGGGGCGGTGATGCACGCACCGAGTACCCCGGCGAGCGTTCCGGAGCCACCGGACGAGGTGACGAGCAGAACGACGGCGACCACGGCGCCGCCGTCGGCGGTACGGGCGAGGGCCGCGGCGATGACGTAGCGCGCCAGGCCGCCCCTGCCCTGTCCGGGCGGGGGTGGGGCTTTCGCTTTTCTCGGCGTGGCTGCTGTGTGCTGTTGGCTCATGGTGTTCGTGTTCAGAAGGTGAGCTGGAGGGCGTCCAGTGCGGCGGCGACCTCGCGGCGTGCGGTCTCCTCCAGTGCCCGCAGGGGGCGCGGCAGGTTCGGTGCCTCCGTCAGGCCGAGGTGGGAGGCGGCGGCGGACATGACGCGCAGGCTGCCGTGATGCCGGAACAGGGCCCACAGCGGTTCGAGGCCTTCGGACAGCTCCGCAGCCGTGCCTGCGTGTCCGGCCTGTGCGGCGCGGGTGAGGGCGAGGGCGGTCTGCGGGAAGGTGCCGCCGATGACCGAGTACCAGACGTCGCACCCGGCGGTCAGGCCGCGGGCGGCCATCCAGTCGCCGCTTATCCCGATGGTCACGGTGTCGGGTATCAGCGCGCGCAGCGTGTCGACGCGGAGCTCGGCCGCGGACGGATCGTCGGGCACGCTGGGGATCTTGATCGAGGCGACGTTCGGCAACTGCGCGATGCGGCCGTGCAGTTCGTCCGTGAAGTGAACGTGCGTGGTGGCGGGGTTGTCGTACACGCACAACGGTACGGAAAGCTCGCGCGTGACGTCCTCGTAGAGCCCGAACACCTCCTCCTCGGTCAGCGGCTGATACGTCATCGGGGCGAGCAGCACCGCGGAGGCGCCGGCCTTCTGCGCGTCCTCGGCCAGCTGAAGCACGTGCGAGGTGCGCAGCGCGCCGATGCCGACGATGACGGGTACCCCGTCGGCGGCCTCGACCGCGATCTGCGCTGCGTGAGCGCGCTGCTCTCGGGTGAGGTAGGCGTAGCTGCCGGTGGAGCCGAGC
Source organism: Streptomyces sp. WZ.A104 (assembly GCF_002382885.1). Classification (GTDB taxonomy): domain Bacteria; phylum Actinomycetota; class Actinomycetes; order Streptomycetales; family Streptomycetaceae; genus Streptomyces. Next base: position 22,879 of record NZ_NWVL01000013.1, on the reverse strand, counting down.
GCGCCGATGGAGTCCACCCCCGTGGCGGCGAGACGGGTGACGAGCGCGGTGTACGCCGCGGTGTCGATGCGCTGCTCGCTGGTGGGGGTGAGAGGGAAGGCGCTCAGGCCGTGGAACACGATGACTCCTCGTGGCGGGTGGGAAGGGTGTTGGTCAGTCGGTCGTCGCGCGCAGTTCCGCGACGACCGCGGCGAGTTCGGCGGCGAACGCCCCGGCCTGCGACTCGGTGATGGTTGCGGTGGTGACCCGGATCGCGCCCCGGTGGGCGGCCGGGTCCGGTGCGAAGAGGCGACCCGGGCGAACCGCCCAGCCTCGATGTGCCAGAGCCTTGACTGCGGCCCTGCCGTCGACGTCGAGTTCGACCCAGACGTTCAGCCCGTCCGGACGGTGCGGGACCTCGATGCCATGGGCGTGCAGCCGCTCGACGAGCAGGCCGCTGCGCCGGGCGTAGACCTCACGGGCCCGTTCATGGAGTTCGTGGACGCTCGGATCGAGCAGCAGTTGACGGGCGGCGTGTTGCAGCAGGCGGCTGACCCAGGTGGTGCCGGCACTCAACCGCGCCTCCAGGCGCGCGGTGGTCTCGGCGTCGGCGGCAACGAGCGCGAGACGCAGATCCGGTCCGAGGAACTTGGACACGGACCGCACCAGTGCCCAGCGTGAGCTGCCCGGTGGTGTGATCCGGTGGTACGGCCGGGCGGAGACCGCTGAGAAGTGGTCGTCCTCGATCACGAGGACCTGGGGGTGCTCCGACAGGATTGCCCGCAGGTCGGCTGCCCGTTCCTCGGTGAGACTCGCGCCGGTCGGGTTGTGGGCGCGGGGTGTGCAGATGACCGCGCGGGCACCGGCCTTCAGGGCGGCCCGCAGAGCGTCGGGGCGCATGCCGGCGCCGTCCACCCCCACTGGTGCCGAGCGGTAGCCGTTCAGTCGCATGGTGCCGATGCTTGCCAGGAAGCAGGGGTCCTCGATCGCCACCAGGTCCCCACGGGTGAGGTGAGCGTTCAGGAGCCGCTCGGTGGCATCCACGGCTCCAGAGGTCACCAGTGTGCGGAACGAATGATCTATGTCCTCGGCGAAGTCGGCACGGGCCCAGGCGTCCAGCCCGGTGTCGATGGCCGGCACACCGTACAGCGGCTGGCTGTAGTCTCCGCGCCGGGCGGCGGCCAGGATGTCGGGCAACAGGCTCGGGTCGGGGTTGCCGCTGGCCAGGTCGATGCAGTCGCCGGACATGCCGACGCCTTCGCGCGCGAGCTGCGGTACCGCCGCGACCACCGTGCCACCGCGGCCCCGCGTCTCGGCCACCCCCGCCTCGACGAGCCGCCGGTAGGCGAGGGCAACCGTGTTCCGGTTGACCCCCAGCTCAGCTGCGAGCACGCGCACCGGGGGCAGACTCATCTGCGGCACCAGCTCACCCGAAGCGACCTGGTCCCGCACGCTCCCCGCGATCTCAGCCGCGGTGGTCCCCTTGATACCCACGCGATCACCCCTGCCCACGATCGTTAATATGTCCTATGCCAAACATTGTCCTATGCCGAAGATAGAGTATGGATGGTGGAGACGCCAACTCGCCCACAAGGGCTCCTGCGGTCGGTCTCTCGAGCGGAGCCTCGACAACTCCCCGCGCCGGCCCGCAGTCACGGCATCGGCAGCCCGACCAAGGAACTGCTGACGGCTGCAGCCTCACCCGCGATGGACCGGGGCTGCTGCGTCGTGAAGTCCGAGGGCTAGGGTCGTGGCTGATCACCGACATGGAGGAAGGGGCCCCGGAGAGTGAGCGGGATAGTTACGGCCGTCAGCAGCAACGGCGAGCACACATTCACCAAGCCGAACCGGGACAGCATCACGCTGCTCGCGGGGCTCGGTGTGGAGGGCGACGTCCATGCCGGAGTCACGGTCAAGCACCGCTCTCGAGTCGCACAGGACCCCACCCAGCCGAACCTGCGCCAAGTGCACCTCATCCATGAAGAGCTCTTCGCCGAACTCGGCGCGGCAGGATTCAAGGTCATGCCCGGCGGCCTCGGCGAGAACATCACCACCAGCGGTATCGAACTGCTCGGCCTGCCGGTCGGCACACTGCTGCGAATCGGCGGCGATGCAGTGCTGGAAGTGACCGGCCTGCGCAATCCCTGCCTGCAGATCGACACCTTCCAGGAGGGGCTGCTCAAGCGTGTCGTCGGCCGTGACGAAACCGGGAATGTCGTACGCAAGGCAGGAATCATGAGCATCGTGATAGAGGGCGGCGCGGTACGCCCGGGCGACACGATAGAAGCGGAGCTTCCCAGGGGGCCGTTCCGGCCTCTGGGTCGAGTCTGACGTGTCTGCCGGGCAGGCCGCGGCATGGATCGGCCGGCTCGGGCTCTTGTGGTGTAAGCGTCAAGCAAGCAGGCTCCGCGTGGCTATCTCACATCCTGCCTTCTGTGTCCTATGGCCTCGGTAGCTCGGCGCGTTGTCGAGGGACTCCCGCCACGCCGGGACGCGCGTTGCGGGTCTGGACGCCGTGACCGGCGCCACGGCAAGCGCCATCGGAAGCCGAGGCTGGCCTGAAATACGAAATCATCCTCATCGAAAGGGCGCAGCCCTGCACAGAGCCCAGGAAGAGATCCAGCCCGCACCGAAATCCGCGCAACGCCCCGAGCTCGGACCCTGACAGCCCTCTGGCCCGACGCCTGCATGACGACAGGCCACAAACCGGCTCGGCGTCGACGCTCTCGAGTCGGACAAGGTGAACCGTCGTCGACTATGCCTCTCTCCGGGGCGGGCACAAGCGGGCGGCACCGCTCCCCCGAAGGCACCCTTGAAAGGCCCCGCGCCTGCGAAACCGTCGCGGCCGCCACCTGGACGACTTGGCCGCACTCAAGGACAAGGTCCGCAAGTTCACCGGGGCGCTGGAGATCGGCAGCGCGACCTCGCGGAACTCCGCGACGTCGATCTCATCTGGGAACTGATCTTGTCCGAGCCGGGAACGATCACATCTGGTGGGGTTCATCAGTGCAGCTCAGGCGATAGTGTCGGTTGGCCGCTTCCGTGCGGCCTCGGGCCTCAGCTCTCGTCCGGCGCCAGCCTCAGCGAGATCGAGTTGATGCAGTACCGCTGGTCCGTGGGGGTCGGGTAGCCCTCGCCCTCGAAGACGTGGCCCAGGTGCGAGCCGCAGCGGGCGCAGCGGACCTCGGTGCGGACCATGCCGTGGCTGCGGTCGTCGATCAGCTCGACCGCGTCCGTGTCCTTCGGGTCGTAGAAGGACGGCCAGCCGCAGTGTGACTCGAACTTGGTGTCGGAGCGGAACAGCTCCGCCCCGCAGGCCCGGCAGGAGTAGACGCCCGCCGTCCTGGTGTCGGTGTACTCGCCCTTGAACGCGGGTTCGGTGCCGGCCTGGCGCAGTACCGCGTATTCGGCGGGGGTCAGCTCCGCCCGCCACTGCTCGTCCGGCTTCTCGACGTCGTACGACACGTCCCGCTCCTCAGCTCGACAGGTGATCGCTGGACAGGTGGTCCAGGATGCGCGGGCCGAGGTCGGTGACGTCGCCCGCTCCCATGGTGAGAACGAGATCGCCGGGCTTCGCCATTCCCGCGACGGCGGCCGGGACGTCGGCCTGGTCGTGGACGGCGGTGACCTCGGCGCCCGCCGCCTTCGCCGCGTCGATGATCAGGGCACTGGTGATGCCGGGGATCGGGTCCTCGCGGGCCGGGTAGATGTCCAGGACCACGGAGGCGTCGGCCAGGGCGAGGGCCTGGCCCATCTCGGCGCCCAGCTCCTGGGTGCGGGAGAACAGGTGGGGCTGGAAGACGACCAAGAGGCGGGCCTCGGCGGCCGCGCCGCGCATGGCCTCCAGGTCGGCGGTCATCTCGGTGGGGTGGTGTGCGTAGGAGTCGATGACCTGCACGCCCGCCGCCTCGCCCTTGAGCTGGAGGCGGCGCTTGACCCCGGTGTAGGTGCCGAGGGCCGAGGCCAGGTTGTGTGCCGGGATGCCGAGGGCGACGCCTGCGGCGAGGGCGGCGACCGCGTTGTGGGCGTAGTGGCTGCCGGGGACGGAGACGGTGAAGGTGAGGAACTTCCCGTTGAGCAGGACCGTGACCTCGCTGGTCAGACCGCGCGGGGTGACCTTGTGGACACGGACGTCGGCGTCCTCGGCGGAGCCGTAGGTGACGACCTTGACGTCGGAGAGGTCGCGGACCCGGCGGGTCAGCTCTACCGCGCCGGGCTGGTCGGCGGAGACGACCAGGGTGCCGCCGGGGACGACCTTGCCGACGAACGTCTCGAAGGAGTCGTAGATCTCGTCCATCGAGGCGTAGTTCGCGTGGTGGTCCAGCTCGACGTTGAGGACGATCGCGACCTCGGGGTCGTACTTCTGGAAGCTGCGGTCGCTCTCGTCCGCCTCCGCGACGAAGATGTCCCCCTCGCCGTGGGTGGCGTTGGTGCCGGGGCCCTCCAGGTCGCCGCCGATGGCGTACGAGGGGGCCAGGCTCAGCGAGGAGAGGGCGACGGCCAGCATCGACGTCGTCGTGGTCTTGCCGTGGGTGCCCGCCACCGCGATGGCGCGCAGGCCGTTCATCAGGGAGGCCAGCGCGTCCGAGCGGTGCACCACGGGGACGGACAGCTCGTTGGCGCGCAGCAGCTCGGGGTTGTCCGCGCGGATGGCGCTGGAGACGACCACGCAGGACGCGTCGTCGGCCAGATGGTCCGCCGCGTGCCCGATGTGCACGGTCGCCCCCAGCGCCCGCAGCGATTCGGCGGTGGCGGACTCCTTGGCGTCACTGCCCGCCACCTTCGCACCCCGCTGGGCGAGGATCTTCGCGATGCCCGACATTCCGGCGCCGCCGATGCCGATGAAGTGCGGTCGTTCCATGGCGGCGGGAATACCGGGTGCCATCGTTGAGTCCTCCGAGGTCTACTGGTGAGAGTTCCACGCGGTTCCGGGTTGCCCTCCGGCGCCCGCGCGGCCTTCAGCCTATTCGCTGTGCGCGAAGAGCTTGAGCACCGGGACGCCGACCTTGTGCCGGGCGCGGGAGGCCCAGTCTCGGTGGAAGAACTCCTCCACGTAGTGCGGGGCGGTCAGGACGATGACCTCGTCGGCGCCCGCCTTCTCGACCACGGTCTTGAGCTTGTCCAGGGGGTGATCCTCGACCACCTGTCCGACCGCGTCGGAACCCGCCTCGCGCAGGGCCCGTAGCGAGTACTCCAGCCCGATCTCGGCCGGTTCCCGGGCCTCCTTGCCCTCCGGCTCCTCACCCTCGCGGACCGCTTCCCTGAGCTCCCCCATCGCCACGTCGTCGATCGCGCGCAGCAGGACATCGGCCTGGTCACCGCGCGGCTGCAACAGAACGACGAACGAGATCCGCTCCTCGCCGTGAAGGGTGGTGACAAAGTCCACGTCCTCGGGAGTCAGCGGCTTCTCGATCATCAAAACGCTTGTGAACACGACAGGCGCCCTTCCGCTTCTTCGTCTCGTCGACCGCGGCATCGGCCGTCGACGGTCGTTTGCTGAAACCATCCTTCCCCGTGCTTCCACGGGGGACAGGGGTAAGTGTGCCCAGCCCGAGCTAAGCGGAACGGGAAATTCCGCTAACCGTCAGTCCGACGGTACCGAGTGAAGAGGAACCCGGCCTCTTCCAGCAACGATGCCAGGAAAAAACGTTCCGGCACGGCGACCCCGGGCCCTCCGGCGATCCGCTGAGCATCACCGGCTGTGAGCATCGGGGAGACCGTCAGGCACAGCTCGTCCAGCACGCCGCCCGCCACGAACTGGCCCAGCAGCCCGGGCCCGCCCTCGGTCAGCTGCCGGGTCAGCCCCCGGTCGGCCAGCTCGCGCACCGCCCGCGCCGGGTCCACCCGGGTGCCGTCCCCCGCGATCACGACCTCGGCACCCGCCTTCCGGGCCGCCGCGATACGGTCCGCCGACGCCCCCGCACCGGTCACCACGAGCGTCGGGACCAGTGGCTCGGTGAACAGCGGCAGCGAGAAGTCCAGGTCCATCGAGCCGGTCACCACCGCCACAGCCGGAGCGGGGCCCTGTCCCGCCGCCGCCCGCCGCGCCGCGAACGCCTCCCGGGCCCGGGCCGGACGGTACCCCTCCAGGCGTACGGTCTCGGCTCCGGCGATCACCACGTCGGCCAGGGCCCGCAGCGTGCCGAAGATCCGCATGTCGGCGGCGCAGGAGATGGGCTGCGAGCGGCCGTCGTGCTGGGCGGCCCCGTCGAGGGTGGAGACCATGTTGGCGCGCAGCCAGGGAGTCTTGGCGGGGAGGTCCGCCGGGTAGGCGTAGGCGTCCGCCAGCTCGTCGAGGCTCCACTCGCGGTCGGCGAGCGGTCCGCACGGGCCCTCGCCCGTGGAGCTGCTGGTTGTCAGGTCCGTCACAGGGAACAGGCTTCGCATGGGTTGCAGTCTGGCACGGGCCTTAGGGTGGACGGTTGTGTCGTCATCCACCGCCGTTCCGGGGCAGAGCCCCCTTGCCGAAGCGGCCCCGCTGTCCCTGTGCGCCCGCGAGCCGCACGTCCCCGCAGACCGTCTGGTCGCCGAGATGGTGCCGCCGCCGCGCTTCGACTCGGTGCGCTTCGACACGTACGTACCCGACCCGAACCAGCCCAGCCAGAGCGAGGCGGTCACGGTCCTCACGGGCTTCGCCGCCGGGCTCGGCGGGTCGCACGCGACCAGTGCCGGGCGCCGGAAGTGGTTCGGGAGCAGGAAGCCCGCGGCGCCGACCGGGCCGCGGGGGGTGTATCTGGACGGCGGCTACGGCGTCGGCAAGACCCACCTCCTCGCTTCCCTCTGGCACGCCACGCCCGCCGAGCCCTCGCTGAAGGCCTTCGGTACGTTCGTCGAGCTGACGAACCTCGTCGGCGCGCTGGGCTTCCAGCAGACCGTGCGGACCCTCAGCGGGCACCGGCTGCTGTGCATCGACGAGTTCGAGCTCGACGATCCCGGCGACACCGTGCTGGTGTCCTCGTTGCTCAGCCGGCTGGTGGAGAACGGGGTGGCGCTCGCCGCGACCTCCAACACCCTGCCCGGCAAGCTCGGCGAGGGCCGGTTCGCCGCCGCCGACTTCCTGCGTGAGATCCAGGGCCTGTCCGCGCACTTCCGTCCGCTGCGCATCGACGGCGAGGACTACCGGCACCGCGGACTGCCCGAGGCCCCGCCGCCGTACACCGACGACCAGGTCACCCGGGCCGCGTACGCCACGCCGGGGGCGTCCCTCGACGACTTCCCCGGACTGCTGGATCACCTGGCCCGGGTGCACCCGAGCCGGTACGGCGCGCTGACCGACGACATCGGCGCGGTCTGTCTGACCGGGGTGACGGCTGTGCCCGACCAGTCGACCGCGCTGCGCCTGGTGGTGCTGGCCGACCGGCTCTACGACCGGGAGGTCCCGGTGCTCGCCTCCGGGCAGCCCTTCGACCGGCTCTTCAGCGACGAGATGCTGAACGGCGGGTACCGGAAGAAGTACTTCCGCGCGATCTCCCGGCTGACGGCGCTGGCGCGGGACGCGAAGGGGCTGGTGGCGCAGTAGGTTCGGGGGCGTAACTCAACGGGGCACGGCGCACGACAGGTCCGCCCCGCGTTGTACCCGTACAACCGCGCACACCGTTCGAAGGGATTCAGCATGGCTACCACGCGTCAGGCGCACACGGTCTGGGAAGGCAACCTGATCGAGGGCAAGGGTGTCGTCACTTTCGACTCCTCCGGCATCGGTGAGTACGACGTCTCCTGGCCGTCCCGCTCGGAGCAGGCGAACGGCAAGACGAGCCCCGAGGAGCTCATCGCGGCCGCTCACTCCAGCTGCTTCTCGATGGCGCTGTCCCACAGTCTCGCCGGGGCGGGCACCCCGGCCACCAAGCTGGAGACGAAGGCCGAGGTGACCTTCCAGCCCGGCACCGGCATCACCGGCGTCCACCTCACGGTCCAGGGCGAGGTCCCCGGGCTCGACGAGACGGACTTCCTGAAGGCGGCCGAGGACGCCAAGGCGAACTGCCCGGTCAGCCAGGCGCTGACGGGCACGATGATCACGCTGTCGGCCTCCCTGGCCTGATCCGCGCGAGGCGGCCGCGGCCAACGGGGCCGTCCCAGCAGCAACACGAGGCGCGGGGGCGCGCATGGTTCCCCCGCGCCTTTGTGCGTGCTACACACGTGCGGGTCACTTCACCTGTCCGCCAACAGGGAGTTGCCTCATGACATCCGCACCTCGACACCTCGCAACACGACGACAGGTCCTGGCAGGCGGCGGCGCGGCCGCCGCGGTCGCCTTCACCGGGGCCTTCGGCGAACTCTTCGCGGGCACCGCCGCCGCCCGCGGGCACGGCGGCTACGGCCCCCTGGTCCCCGATCCGGACGGCCTCCTCGATCTGCCGAAAGGGTTCCGCTACCGGGTGCTGTCCCGGGAGGGCGAGCCGCTGCGCTCCGGCGAGGGGCGGGTGCCCAGCAATCACGACGGAATGGCCGCCCTCGCGGGCCGGAACGGGCGGGTCCACCTCGTCCGCAACCACGAGAACCGGCCCACCGCCGCGATCGGCGTGCCGACCGTCGAGGGGCTGACGTATGACCCCGCGGCCAAGGGCGGCTGTACGGTCCTGGAGCTGGACGGCCGGAACAGGGTACTCGGCGAGCGCGTCGCCATCGCCGGTACGGCGGTCAACTGCGCGGGCGGCCCCACTCCTTGGCGTACCTGGCTGACCTGCGAGGAGACCGAGGACAAGGCCGGGACCAACGGGTACACCAAGGACCACGGCTTCATCTTCGAGGTGGACGGCGCCTGCCCGCGCCGCACCGGGGCGATCCCCCTGACCGCGATGGGCCGCTTCCAGCACGAGGCGATCGCCGTCGACCCGAGGACGGGGATCGTGTACGAGACGGAGGACGCGTTCGACAAGCCGTTCGGGCTCTTCTACCGCTTCCTCCCCGAGAAGCCGCTCGGCGGCACCGGTTCGCTGCGGGCGGGCGGGGCGCTGGAGGCGATGCGGGTGCCCGGCGTGCCGGACCTGTCGGCCGTCCAGGAGACGGGGACGAGCTTCGACCGGATCGAGTGGGTGCCCGTACCGGATCCGCTGGCGGCCGAAACCGCGATCCGTTTCCAGGACTTCGGGCCGAAGGGCATCACCCACGCGCAGAAGCTGGAGGGCTGCTACTGGGGAGGCTCCTCCGTCTACTTCGTGTCCAGCTTCGCGCACCGAGACGAGGGGTCGGCGGCCGACCACTACGGCCAGGTCTGGCGCTACGAGCCGAGGAAGCGGCGGCTCACGCTGGTCGTGATCTTCGGCCCGGACACCGACATCCAGCTCCCCGGGGAGTCCCCCGACAACATCTGCCTGGCCGCCGACGGCGGGCTGATGGTCTGCGAGGACGGCGGCGGCGCCCAGCACGTGCTGGGAGTGACCCGGCGGGGCGAGGTGTACCCGATGGCGCGCGGGCGGCAGAACATCGGGACGCCCGAGGAGCCGGCTTGGGGCGAGTTCGCGGGGGTCGCCTTCTCGCCGGACGGCTCGACGATGTACGTGAACTGCTACACGCCGGGGACGACGTTCGCGGTGACGGGGCCGTGGTGCTGATCGGGGCACGGCCCCTGCCGCGATCCACCGGGTCGAGCCCTCGGCACTCGCGGCGATGGGCACTCTGCTGAGAGTGCCACCCGCGGCCTGAGGGCCCTCACCGCTCCTCGATCACGGCCACCGCGTCGAGCCCGGAGCTCCGCAGCGCCCGCCGGACGGCGCGCCGGGCCCCGTGGATCGTGAGCTCGGCGGGCTCCTCCCGCAGGGTGACGGCCCGCAGCAGGGCGTAGGCGCAGGCGAGGTCGAAGTGCGTGACGCCGCTCATGTCCAGGGTCCAGACGGCGGCGCGGCCGAGCCGGGGGTCGTCGAGGAGTTCTTCCAGCCCGCGCAGGGATTCGGCCCCGATCTCCCCGGCCAGGACCAGTTGGGCGTGCCGGCCGTCGGCGGCGGAGACCGCCATGGTCACGGCAGGTCCGGTCGGTCCGGGCCGACCGACCGGTCCGGCCGGTTCGCTCGACGGGGTGGAGGGGTGTGCGGCTGCCATGGCGTTGCCCTTCGCGGTCCGGTCGGAACTCCGCTGTCCTTCCATGGTCCCCCGGTAGGGGCCCCCGGCGCGCGCCCGGGGCCCCTACCCGACTGAGCCCGGCCTTCCCTGGCAGGACCTGCCGCGGCCGGCCCCTCGAAGACCCCGCGGGCAGAGGTGTCACACCATTCACCCGATACACCCGATCCGCGACGTGATCAGGACACGCGTCGAAGCACTGATAGCCGAGACCGATCCACTGATGTCCGATATTTTCCGTTAATGATCAGATCGTCACGCAAAATGGCCGGCATGGTGGTTGCGGGGGCGGTGCTCGGCGGCGCCGTCCTGGCCGGGTGCGCGAGCCCTGCCGACTCGCGTACCGAAGCCACCGACTCCCCTACGGCTGTCACCGCCTCACCCCCGGCCGCCCCGAAGAAGCCGCCCACCATGGCTCCGGGCCCGGCTGGCCGTACCCCGGTCTTCGAGCGACGGCCGTCGGGCGACGGGGCCGGCCGCTCGGCGGAGAGGGTCGTGGCGCTCACGTTCGACGCCGACATGACGGCCGATCAGGGCTCCCGGGCGGCGTCGGGCGAGCGCTTCGACAACCCCGAGCTGATCGCGCTGCTGCGGCGGCTGAAGGTGCCGTCGACCGTGTTCATGACCGGGCGCTGGGCCGAGGAGTACCCGGCCCAGGCGAAGGCCATCGGCACGGACCCGCTGTTCGAGATCGCCAACCACTCCTACAGCCACTATGCCTTCAGCACCCCCTGCTACGGACTGCCGGTGGTCGAGAAGGCCGCCATGACCCGTGACGTGGAGCGCGCCTTCGCGGCGTTCCGGAAGGCGGGGGCCCGGAACGTCGTGCCCTACTTCCGCTTCCCCGGCGGCTGCTACGACGACGCCACCCTGCGCGCGCTGGCCCCGGCGAAGGTGACGGCCGTGCAGTGGGACGTGGTCAGCGGCGACGCGTTCGCCACGGACGCGGACGCGGTGGCCGATCAGGTGCTGGCCGGGGTGCGTCCGGGCTCGCTCGTCGTGATGCACTGCACCCGCAGCGCGGCCCCGGCCACGGAGGCGGCGGTACGCCGGATCGTGCCGGAGCTGCGGGAGCGCGGCTACCGCTTCGTGAAGGTGTCGGAGTTGATGGAGGGATAGCTGGAGGGGGTGGAGCGGTACGACAGGCTCCTTGTTTGATCAATCGCGTGCGCGAGGCGGGGGGGCACAGGCATCTGCCCACCGATCTCGCGCAGTTCCCCGCGGCCCCTGCTGTGGTCGCTCGAACTGCCTGACCTACTGCTGACCGGATCGGTCCGCTGTCGGACCCGATGCAGCCTGTCGCCGCCCCGCCCGCGCGGCCCAGGCTTGGGGACATGAACCGAGCACTGATCGTCATCGATGTCCAGGAGTCCTTCCGCGCCCGTCCGCTGTGGGAAACCACCTCCGACCTGAAGGTCGCCGACCAGGTGAACCGACTGGTCCGGCTCTCCCGCCAGGCCGGGGACCTGGTGGTGTGGGTACTGCACTCCGAGCCCGGCACCGGCGATGTCTTCGACCCGGCACTCGGCCATGTCCGGCTGATGGAGGAGCTGGAGCGAGCGGATGGGGAACCGCTGATCCACAAGACCTCACACAACGCGTTCACCACCACCAACCTGCAACAACTCCTCACCGAGCGCGGCATCCGCGAACTCACCGTCTGCGGCATCCGCACCGAGCAGTGCGTGGAGACCACCACTCGCGTCGCAAGCGACCTCGGCTACCAGGTCACCTTCGCCGTCGACGCGACCGCGACCAATCCCATCCCGCACCGAGACGCTCCCGCCGACCAGAGCGTCGCCGAGCTGCTGGCCGACCCCCGCACGTTGCCTGCCGAAGAGGTCATCAGGCGCACCGAGTACGCCCTCGCCGGACGCTTTGCCACCATCGCGACGGTCGACCAGCTGGAGGCCGCGGCAGGACTTCAGACACAATGACCGAATCGTGAGCCACATCGTCTTCTTCCTGGTGCCCGGAGTCCATTTGCTGGACCTGGCCGGACCCGCGCAGGTTTTCTCCACGGCCGCCGACTTCGGGCACCCCTACACGCTCGCCTACGTCGCCGAGCAGCCACAGGTCTCCACCGCCCAAGGGCTGCCGCTGATGGCCGGGGTGCACTGGCCCGATCTAGGGCCCGAGGACCTGATCGTGGTGCCCGGCTGGCGGACAGCCGGCCCGGCCGACGCCCCTGCCATCGGCGCCGCCTCCCTGCAGGTCCTCCGGGACCACCACGCCGGGGGCGGGACGGTGGCCAGCGTCTGCGCCGGAGCCGAGGCGCTCGGCCGGGCCGGCCTGCTCGACGGCCGCCACTGCACCACCCACCACGACGTGCAGGACGAGCTGGCCCTGCGCCACCCCAGGGCGGTGGTCGTCCGCGACGTCCTGTTCACCGCCGACGACCGGGTGATCACCTCGGCCGGCATCGCCAGCGGCATCGATCTGGCCCTGCACCTGGTCGCGACCCGGCACGGCCCGGCCGTCGCCGCCCAGGTGGCCCGGGAGATGGTCGTCTACGCTCGCCGCAACGGCCATGAACCGCAGTCCAGCGAGATGCTCCGGCACCGGTCCCACCTCGACGACACCGTGCACCGCGCCCAGGACCTCATCGACGCCCGGTTCGATCAGCCGCTCCCGCTGCCCACCCTGGCCTCGGCCGTCGGCGTGAGCGAACGCACCCTCACCCGCCTCTTCAGCCGCGCCACCGGGCTCACCCCACTGCGCTACCAGCAGACCCTCCGCCTCGAACGTGCCGAACACCTCATCAGCCACGGCGCGACGATGGACGCCGCCGCCCGCTCAGTCGGTTTCGAGGACCCACGCATGCTGCGCCGCCTCCGCGCCCGCACGGCCTGACTGCGTCAGGTGATCGAACGACCCTGGGTGGGCGACTGACTCCCGTACCTACCTACTGGTGGAGCCTCCAAGCGCTGTCCGACGCAGGCCGGGCGGCGATCCGGCAGACGAGGACGGCGACGGCCACGGCGAGGACCGCCGCCCCGAGCAACGGCAGCGCAGGCGGCTGGAACGTCCCGGTCCGCGAACCGGTGACCAGGGTGGCGACCGCGTACCTCGCCGGGGAGCCGACGGTCACGAGCGCCAGGACCGACCCGAGCACGGCGGCCGCGACGGACCAGCCCCGGCGGCTCAGGACCGGCCGGGTGCTCAGCGCCCCCACGGCCGCGCCGAGCAGGACGCAGCACAGAGCGGTGAGCAGTCCGGCGATCGCGGCGGACGGCCGGGAGACGGCGACGGTGCGGTCGTTGGTGAGCGGGCTGCTGACGAGCAGGACGACTCCCGTGGTCACCGCCGCGAGCGCCGCCGCGCACCCCGTCGCCGTGAGCAGCGCGGCAAGGTGGACCCGCCGGGGCCCCGCGGCGGCCGAGGCGACGGCCCGGGCGGCGGGCGGCTCCTGGGTGACGCAGAGCTGCACCGCCCAGGCGGTGACGGGCAGCAGGGCGGCCGAGGCGAAACCGAGGGAGTCGAGCACGGGCTGCCCGCTCTGCACGCCGACGGCCAGGACGGCCGCGTACAGCAGGAGCGGAGCGAGCCAGCGTTGCGAGCGGAGGAGCAGGGCGGCGTGGTAGCGGAGGAGTGCGGTCATCGTTCCTCGTATGCCTCGGAGTATGCCTCGGAGAGTTCCTCACCGCGTGCCTCCGCATGCGGTGGTCGCTCGGTTGCGCCGGCTTCGGCGGTGACCTGACGGATGTGCCAGGGCGGGCGTGCCGCGAGCAGGGCCGCCAGGAGCGCGTCGGAGTACGGGGCGGGAACGGTGAGCCGTACGGTGCCGGGGGCCCGGTCCTCGACCGGGTCGCCCGGGAGGTCCCTGGGGAGCGGGGCGCCCGGCGGGCCCGCCGCCTCGACCAGGACACGCGGTCCGCCGGGCGGGGTCGCCGGGGCCACCGGGGCGCATACCCGACGCACCCCGCCGCCCTCCGTCCGCAGCGTGAGGGCTGCCGCCCCGGCCAGGCGCCGCGGGTCGTGGTCGACGAAGACGACGGTCGCCCCGGCCGCGGCACGTTCGGCGACGGCACGGTCCAGTTCGGCGCGGGCGGCGGTGTCGAGCCCGGTCCACGCCTCGTCCAGGACCAGCATGTCCGGTGCGGCCATCAGCGCCTGGGCGACGGCGACCTTCTGGCTGGTGCCCTTGGACAGCGCGGCGAGCGGGGTACGAGCGTGGTCACCCGCCCCGAACCGGGTCAGCCACTGCCCCGCGCGCTCCTTCGCCTCCGCGGTGCGCAGCCCGTGGACACGGCCGAGGTGGACGAGGTACCCGGCGGCGGTCAGGGGCAGCGTGGCGGGGAAGCGCTCGGGGACGTACGCCGTACGGGCGCGGCGGCCGGTGATCCGGCCCTCCGCGGGGGTGTCGATCCCGGCGAGGAGCCGCAACAGGGTCGACTTCCCGGTGCCGTTGGCCCCCTCGACCCGGACGAGAGCCCGCGCGGGCAGGGTGAGGTCGACCCCGCGCAGGACCCAGCGGCCGCCGTACCGATGGCCCACGTCTCGTAGCCTCACGGGTCAGTTGGAGGTCTTCTCGGGCCTGGCCTCGCTGGGGCGCACGATGACGAAGCCCTCGCCCTGGAGCATCAGCTGGACGGCCTCGCCGGAGCCTCCGCGCACCATCGAGCCGACGCTCTGGGAACGGTGCAGGCTGGTCGTGAGCTGCTGGCTCCAGCCGACGACCGCGTCCGTGTCCACGTACACCGGCTGGGCCGCCGTCACGGGGATCACGATGGGGGTGCCCTCACACATCAGGCCGAGCTTGCCGTAGCCCGTGAAGACACTGTTGAAGAGGCCGCCGCCGACCATTCCGGCGCCCTTCACCGTCTTGATCTCGTAGGAGAGTGTGGCGTCGAAGCAGAGGACGTTGCGGCCGTTGATGGTGAGCGAGTCGCCCTGGTCCATCTCCACGATGAAACAGTTGGCGGCCTCGTGCGCGAACCACGCCTCGCCCTGGCCCCGGACCGCCATGAGCGCGAGTCCCTCGCCGGTGACCGCGCGCTTGAGCAGACCGCCGAGGCCCTGGCCCTTGCGCTCGAACTGGAGGTTGCCGCGGAAGGCGATCATCGCCCCCTGCCGGGCATGCATCTCCCCGTTGACGGCGTACTTGATCGACTTGGTGTTCTGCAGAGTCATGCCGGGGGCGGTGGCCGGCTGGGCCATGTGCTCGCTGGAAAAGAGATCGCTCTTCATGGGGAGCATCCTCACCCGGACCTGCCCGCTCCGCCAAGCAGGTGACATCCCGGGCCTGGCAGACTGGGACGGTGATCAGCAACGACGTCCCAGCGCCCGAGAGCCCGTTCGACGACGGTCCGGCCGACCGTGACCAGGCTCGGCAGTTCGTGCTGCCGCTGGTGCTCCACCTGGAGAAGACGGACCCGCCAGCACGCACGGACGCGCTGCGGACCGCCGCCCGCGCGGTGCTCACGATCCTCTCCGACGAGCGGTCTCTCGGCGACGGAGAGTGGGCCGGGGCGATGCGGGACTGGCAGGACGCGCGCATCCGCAAGGTCGTGCGCCGGGCGCGCGGCGCGGAGTGGCGCAAGGCCGCGGCGCTGGAGGGCATCACGGTCACGGGCGAGGAAGGCGCGGAGGTACGGGTGTTCCCGCCGGTCCCGCTGGACGGCTGGCCCAAGGAGCTGGCCAAGCTCCAGGTGTCGGGCACCGAGCTGGACGACCCCGGGCCGCCCGCCGCCCCCGACCCCTCGGGCCCGGTGCTGTGGCTCAACCCCGACCTGGACATGTCGGCGGGCAAGACGATGGCCCAGGCCGGGCACGGGGCGCAGCTCGCCTGGTGGGAGCTGTCGGAGACCGAGCGCAAGGCGTGGCGCGAGGCAGGCTTCCCGCTCTCCGTGGCGACGCCCGGCCCGGAGCGCTGGCGGGAGCTGACGGTGAGCGGGCTGCCGGTGGTGCGCGACGCCGGGTTCACCGAGATCGCCCCGGGTTCCTGCACGGTGGTGGCCGACCACCCGGCGCTGCGCCGCACCGCCTGAGGGCTGCCCGGAAGTCCCGCCGTTCGCCCGGAAGGCGGGGACCAAGCATGACTTTCCGGACACGGTGAGGGACCCCGGCCCGGACGGGCCGCCCGGGGCTGAGCATTTCTGCGACCACTTACGTACCTCCCGGTACTGCCGCACCGGCATTACCGCCAATTAGCCTGCGCGGCGAGTCGGTTGACGGTTGATTGACGCCTGATGGACGCTGTCACGCTTCGGCCCGGGAGACACCTTGTTGCGACGCATCAACGGAACGGCCCTCATCATCGCTGCGCTGGTCGCCACACTGGTCGCGATCGCGTTCCCCGTCTGGTCCTACGCGGACCGTTCGGGCACCGGCGAGGCGAACCTCAACGCCTCCAGCGTCGCCACCCAGTGGGGACCGCTCTCCGCCACCGACCGGGACTTCCTGGTGAAGGTGCGGCTCGCCGGACTGTGGGAGCTGCCCGCGGGGCAGCAGGCGATCGAGCGGGCGCCCAGTGAGGCGACGAAGGCCGCCGGGGACCACCTGGTCGTCGGACACGCGGACCTGGACCGGCGGGCCCGGGACGTGGCGGCCAAGCTCGGGGTGGAGCTGCCCAACCAGGCGACCGAGCAGCAGCAGGCGTGGCTGCGGGAGCTGACGGCGGCGAGCGGCGACGAGTACGAGCGGAAGTTCGCCAATATCCTGCGGGCCGCCCACGGCAAGGTCTTCGGGCTGATCGCCCAGGTCCGGCACACGACCCGCAACACCCTGATCCGGCAGCTCGCGAGCGATGCGAACCAGACGGTGCTGGACCACATCACCATGCTGGAGGGCACCGGCTTCGTCGACTTCGACGCCCTGGCGCGCGAGGCGGTGAGCGGGTCGACCGCCAGCCCCTCGGGCCCGTCGATGCCCCGGGACGGACAGGCCCCCCTGGCCCCCGTACCGGCGACGCCGACCGGCGACCAGTCCTTCACCTCTCGCCCGGTGCCGCCCACGATGATGCCGATGCCATAACGAGGGCAACGGTCCCGGAACCTCAAATCCAGCTCTGAACGTCCCCCTGGTCGGGTTCATCGCCGCTCGACGGGGCCATGACCCCTGGACAGAACGAGGTGAGCAGGGGGGACACCATGAAGCTGGGCATCGGGATCGGCTGGCGGCCGGAGATCGCCGCAGAGGTGGAGGCGCTGGAGGGGATCGACTGGGTCGAGGCGGTCGCGGAGAACCTCTGCGCCGACCACCTCCCGGACTCCCTCGTACGGCTCCGGCAGCGCGGGGTGAGGATCGTTCCGCACGGGGTGGGTCTCGGCCTGGGCGGTGCGGACCGCCCGGAGCCGGCGCGCCTCGCAGGTCTCGCGGCGCGTGCCGAGCTGCTGGGGGCGCCGCTGGTGACCGAGCACATCGCGTTCGTACGGGCCGGGGGGCCGCTGACCGCGTCGCCGCGGCTGGAGGCGGGGCACCTGCTGCCGGTGCCGCGCACCTGGGACGCGCTGGACGTCCTGTGCGAGAACGTGCGCATCGCGCAGGACTCGCTGCCGGTGCCGCTGGCCCTGGAGAACATCGCGGCGCTGATCACCTGGCCCGACGAGGAGCTGACCGAGGGGCAGTTCCTGGCGGAGCTGGTCGAGCGGACCGGGGTGCGGCTGCTGATCGACGTGGCCAACCTGCACACCAACCACGTCAACCTCGGCCAGGACCCGGCGAAGGCGCTGGACGAACTGCCGGTGGAGGCCATCGCGTACGTGCATGTGGCGGGCGGCGTCGAGAGGGACGGCATCTGGCACGACACGCACGCCCACCCGGTGACCGGCCCGGTCCTGGACGTCCTGGCCGAGCTGCGTTCCCGGGTCGACCCGCCGGGCGTCCTGCTGGAGCGCGACGACGCCTTCCCGCCGGGGGCCGAGCTGGCGGCTGAACTGGACGCGATCCGGGCCACGCTGAACACGACGACGGCTGCCGGTGCGCGGTCCGCGCCGCTCTTCGGGGCGACCCGTGACACGGCCGCCGCCCCCCGTCCCCGCGTGCGCGACCGTCTCGCCGTCTCCCAGACCGCGTTGCTGTCCGCGCTCGTGGCGGGGACCCCGGCGCCCGAGGGGTTCGATCACCGGCGGCTGCGGGTGCAGAGCCGGGCACTGGCCGCCAAGCGGGCCGATGTCGTCGCCAAGGTGGCGCCCGAGCTGCCGGAGATCCTCGGCGACGGCTACCGTGCCGCGTTCCTCGCGTACGCCCGGCGCCGCCCGATGTCCGGCAGTTACCGGCGCGACGCCCTGGACTTCGCGGAGCACCTGCTGACCGCGGGCGCCCCCGCCGATCCCGCCGAGCGGCGCAGGCTGACGTACTGGTGGCAGGACCGGTCCGCCGCCCGACCGCCCCGCCGCACCACCCGCCTGGTCCGGGCGGCACGTGCCGCCCTCGTGGGGAAGTAGGACAACCCGGTCCTCGACGAGCCGGCCGCCGCACCTCCCCGGTGCTCCAGCGCCGACTGATCACGGCGGCACGGCCGGACCGTCCGCGCGGGCGGCGGCTCGGGGGCGGGCCGCGGCGGCTCCTGAACCCGGTGCCTGAGCATGGCTCCTGACCGGCCGTCAGGGTCATTCCTCCGGACACGCCGGGGCTGTGCTGGACATCACGGCCCACACGCCCGACCATCCCTCTCCACATCCGCAGAGAGGTCCCGCGCGTGAGAACAGCTGCGCTGTACACATCGATCGGCTCCCTGGTCCTGTCCGCCCTGACCGTCGCTCCGGCGGCCGCCTGGGAGGGCCCGGTAGACGCCGAGGCCCGGGGCACCGCGATCGCCGCCTCCCGCGCCACCGCCGCCGGGATCGACTTCGTCCCCTGCCCGGAGGAGGAGATGCTGCCGGACTCCCTGAAGTGCGGCACGGTGAAGGTGCCCCTGGACTACGCGGAGCCGGACGGGCGGCAGCTCGAACTGACCGTCAGCCGCACCCCGGCCACCGGCCCGGCGAAGGACCGGCAGGGCGCGCTCGTCTACAACCCGGGCGGCCCCGGCGCGTCCAGCATCACCTTCCCGCTGGCCGGGGAGCTGCCCGACTGGAAGGAGATCGCCGAGGCCTACGACCTGGTCGGTTACGCGCCGCGCGGGGTGAACGGCTCCTCGGCCCCGCTGACCTGCCAGGACCCCGCCGCGTACACGAAGGGCCCGACTCAGGCGCCGACCCACCCCACGCAGGAGTACAAGGAGCAGCGCATCGCCCGTGCGAAGGCGTACGCGCGAGGCTGCGCACAGCACGCGGGTGAGGCACTGCGGCACTACACCTCGCTGAACAACGCCCGTGACCTGGACGTCCTGCGGGCCGCACTCGGCGAGCCGAGGCTGACGTTCATGGGGGCGTCCTACGGGACGTACTTCGGCGCGCTGTACGCGACGCTCTTCCCCTCCCACGTACGGCGCATGGTCTTCGACTCTGTGGTGGATCCGGACCCGGAGAAGATCTGGTACCGCTCCAACATGAACCAGTCACTGGCCTTCGAATCGCGCTGGGAGGACTTCCGCCGCTGGGTCGCCGAACACGACGACGTGTATCACCTCGGGGCCACACCGGAGTCGGTGCAGCGGCACTACGACGAGGTGCGCGCCGAGCTCGCCGTGGAGCCCGCGGGCGGCAAGGTCGGGCCGGGGCAGCTGCACTCGGCGTTCCTGGGGGCCGGTTACTACGACGACTACTGGGCGATGCGGGCGACGGCCCTGTCGGAGTACGTCCGGGGCAACCCGGAGCCGTTGATCGCGCAGGCCTCCCCGCGCGCGGTGGCGGCCGAGGACAACGAGAACGCGCAGGCGGTGTACACGGCCGTCGAGTGCAACGACGCGCCGTGGCCCGAGGACTTCGAGGTGTGGGACCGCGACCACACGGCCCTGGCGCGCATCGCGCCCTTCGAGACGTGGGACAACGCCTTCACCAACCTGCCGTGCGCCTTCTGGCCCGCGCCCCGGCAGCGGCCGCTGGAGGTCGGCACGGGGTGGGGCGAGCTGCCGCCGGTGCTGATCCTGGCGGCGGAGCGGGACGCGGCGACCCCGTACCAGGGGGCGCTGGAGCTGCAAAAGCGGCTGCCCGGTTCGTCGCTGGTGACCGAGCGGAACGCGGGTACGCACGGTGTCGGCGGGGCCGGTAACCCCTGTGTCGACGACCATCTGCGCACGTATCTGCTCACCGGCCAGGTGCCGGGGCGGGGTGCGGACTGCGCCGCGCGTGCGGAGCCGAACCCGGTGTCGCTGGACTGATCCGGCGGGCGGGTACGGAGCGGGGGCCGTCGCACCGTGATCGGTGCGACGGCCCCCTGAGCCGAACCCGGTGTCGCTGGAACGGCGGGCGGCACGGTCGGTGCCCGGTGCCCGTCTTCTGATCTTCCGGGTTGGGGTGGTGCGGGACTCGCTGGTTATGCGAGCCCGGCCACCAGGTCGTGGACGCTCTTCCTGCGACCCGTGTAGAACGGGACCTCCTCGCGCACGTGGAGCCGTGCCTCGGAGGCGCGCAGGTGGCGCATCAGGTCGACGATGCGGTAGAGCTCGTCCGCCTCGAAGGCGAGGATCCACTCGTAGTCGCCGAGCGAGAACGAGGCGACGGTGTTGGCGCGGACGTCAGGGTAGCCCCGGGCCATCTTGCCGTGGTCCGCCAGCATGCGGCGGCGGTCCTCGTCGGGGAGCAGATACCAGTCGTAGGACCGGACGAAGGGGTAGACGCTGATGTAGTCGCGGGGCGTCTCGTCGGCGAGGAACGCCGGGATGTGCGACTTGTTGAACTCGGCCGGGCGGTGCAGCGCCATGTTCGACCAGACCGGGTCGAGCGCGCGGCCGAGCTTCGTGCGCCTGAAGAAGTTGTACGCGTCCTGGAGCTGGTCCGAGGTCTCGGCGTGCCACCAGATCATGAGGTCGGCGTCGGCGCGGAGACCGGAGAGGTCGTAGGTGCCGCGGACGGTGACGTCCTTGGCCGCGAGCTGGTCGAACAGCTCCTGGACCTCGTCGGCGTACCCCGCGCGGTCCAGCGGCAGCACGTCGCGCAGCTTGAAGACCGACCACAGGGTGTAGCGGATGACCTCGTTGAGGTCCTTGGCCTTCTTTCCGGCGTTCGGACTCTTGCTTGATGTCACAGTCTCAGGGGCACTCATACGGCTATTGTCCCGCCTCGCTCCCCGTGCCCCGAACCAGGGTCGGCGTGGCGATGATCTCTCTCGTGATCTCGTCGGCCGCGCGCTGGGCGCTCGCGATGCAGGCGGGGATGCCGACCCCGTCGTAGACGGCGCCGCAGACGCGCAGTGCGGGGAGGACCGCGACCTCGTCGCGGATGCGGGCGACCCGGGCGAGGTGGCCGACCGGATACTGCGGCAGGCCGCCGATCCAGCGGGTGACCTCGGTGTCGACGGGCCGGGCGGTGAGCCCGGTGGCCTCGGCGAGGTCGCGCAGGGAGAGGGCGACGAGTTCTTCGTCGTCGCGGTGGATGTGGTCCTCCTCGCCGTAGCGGCCGACGGAGGTGCGGAGCACGAAGAGGTCCGGGGCGGCGTCGGCGACCCACTGCCACTTGTTGCTGGAGAAGGTGGACGCCTTGATGGTGCGGCCGTCGACCGGCGGCACCAGAAAGCCGGAGCGGGCGCGCAGGGCCTCGTACGCCTCGACGTCGGCGCGCCGGAAGGCCAGGGTGACCAGGGCCATCGAGGCGTACTCGACACCGGACAGCTCGGCGGCGGCAGCCGGGGACTCGGCGGCCAGCAGGGTCCCGGCGGACCAGGCGGGGGTGGCCAGGACGATGCCGTCGGCGGGGATCACCCGGGTGTCGGTGCGGACGGACCAGCCCCCTTCCCTGCGGGTGAGGCCGAGGACGGGGGTCTGGGTGAGGATCTCGCCGCCCCCGGCCCGTACGGCGTCGCCGACGGCGCCCGGCAGAGTGCCGATGCCGCCCTCGATGCCCTGGAAGACCGCTCCGCTCCGCTGGAGGGCGGCGGCCCGCTCCTGGACACGGCGTACGGCCTCCAGCAGCGGGCCGCCCTCCTGCACCGCCTCGAAGAGCTGGGGTACGGCGGCGCGCATCGAGATCCGGTAGGCGTCACCCGCGTAGACCCCGCCGAGGAGGGGTTCCACCAGCCGGTCGACGACCTCGCGGCCGAGCCGGTCGGCGACGTACGCGCCGACCGCGACGTCGTCGCCGACGGGGGTCGGGGTGAGGTCGCGCTCCTCGGCGATCCGGGCGAGCCCTTCGGGCGAGAGCACGTCGCCGAGGGCGGCCGGGTCGGCGGGGACGCCCATGACGTGACCCCTGGGCATCGGGCGCAGCGCGTCGCGCGTCCAGAGGGACGCGGTGGCGGTGGCGGGCGGCTGGAGGCGGTCGGCGAGGCCCACCGCCTCGGCCAGGGCGACCGCTTCGGGGCGGCGGGCGAGCATCGACTCGGCCCCCAGGTCGACCTGGACGCCCGCGATCCGGCCGGTCATGAGCTTGCCGCCGAGCCGGTCCGTCGCCTCCAGGAGGGTGACGCGCAGACCGGTGGTGACCAGGCGGTGGGCGGCGGCCAGGCCGGCGATGCCGCCGCCGATGACGACGACGTGGCCCGCGGTGGTGTCCGCCCGCTGATCGGAACGCTGAGAACGCTGCATGGGTCCACTCTCTCAAACCCGTTCCGAGTCCCGACCGTGACCGCTTCGAAACCGCCGAACGGCAACCGGCTCCGGGGGCGCCGCGTCGAACCGGCACGATCAACCACC
Source organism: Streptomyces sp. WZ.A104 (assembly GCF_002382885.1). Lineage (GTDB taxonomy): Bacteria > Actinomycetota > Actinomycetes > Streptomycetales > Streptomycetaceae > Streptomyces. Next base: position 174 of record NZ_NWVL01000013.1, on the reverse strand, counting down.
GTCCTGGGGGGACCAGTTATGACGAGGAAGACCGATCGATCCGTGGCCCGGCAGCCTGCCGCGCCGCGCGCCCGGCGGCCGTACGGCCGGGGCCGGGCGGCGCTCCTGGCCGGGGTGCTCGGCGCGCTGCTCGCCGTCGGCGGCTGCGGGGCGGGCGACGCCTCGGACAGCAGC